>NZ_LGIU01000062.1 GCF_001187915.1 Arthrobacter sp. RIT-PI-e
CAGCGCACCAACGCGATTACCACCTGGAACATCCACTACAACTACCATCGAGCACATACTGCGATCGGGAACCAACCCCCAGCCACACGCCTGCACGACAGCGTCGCCAACGTCATGACACAGAACATCTAGCCGCGGTCGGCGTACTCCTGCCGCAGCTCACTGGTCTTCGCGATGTACTTGTGCCACACCAGCAGCGCCGGCGGGAAGGCGAGCTCCACGACCATGAGAATGATCAGCAGGTAGTTCGGGGTGCCGGAGAACGCCCAGGACAGCACGCGCCCGATGCCCCCGATGAACACCATGAGGCAGACGAGCCACAGCATGTTGGCCCACTGGAACTTGATGGCGATGGTGATGAACGCCGCCCCCACCCCCACCATCATGGCCGAGAAGAAACGGAACTGGTTCTCGAGCGTCGGGTTGACCGGGGTGGCGTCCGTGTCGGGAAGGCCGGCGGTGCCGAGGATCAGGTAGTAGGCGCCGAAACCGGCGATCACGAGCCCGACGAGGACGACGACGGTGCGGAACACGTTCCAGTCCCCGCCGGTGCCGCGTGCCGCGCCCTTGCCGGAGGTACCGGAGGCGACTCCCGCGGGGCCGGACTGCTTCTGCGCGGCCTTCGTGCTCCTGCCCGCCGCGGGCGTGGTAGCGGGAGCCCTGCCCGGCGCGGAGGAGGACCGCCCGCCCTGCACGCTCGGCCGTCCGGCCGGCTCGGGGCCCCGCACCGGGGTGCCCGGAGCACCGGCGGGCGGTGCGGCCTTCGACGGACGGCCGGTGCCGCGCTCGGCCGGATCGGTGTTCTCGGGGCTGTTGCTGGTCATGTCGCTCCCTGGTGCAGGCCGTGATCTCTAGCTTCCAGCGTCATACTCTCACGCCTCGTGGCACGGTGACCGCCGATCTCCCGCCCGGCCCCCGGGACCCCACCTCGCAGGGGCTCGGCCCGCAGGACCACGCCCCCGGGAGACGGGTGGGCGCCGTCAGGTCCGCGAGGGCCGGTTCCGGCGGAGCCACAGGAATCCGAGGATCGGGAGGACCAGGGGCACGAACCCGTATCCCCTGCCGAACCCGGACCAGACGGTGTCGTGCGGGAAGGCCTCCGCGTCGAGGACGCTGAGCAGGCCCACCGTCAGCACGCCCACGAACTCCACCGAGACAGCCACGAGCGACACCCGGAAGGCGCGCACCCCGGGCCTCGCGAGGGAGAAGGTGGCCACCACGTAGACCACCGCGGCGACGGCGGAGAGGAGGTAGGCGACGGGCGCCTCGGAGAACTTCGTGGTGATCTGGAACGCCGCCCGCGCGGTGGCGGCCAGGGCGAAGACCCCGTACACCGCGATGAGGAGCCGCCCGGGCCCCGTGGCCCGGCTGGAGACGCCCTGCTCCGACGTCGCGTGGGAGGTCCCGGGCTCCCGGCGTCGCGCGGCGCCCTCCCCGCGGTGCTCCCCGCTGTTGCTCCTGCTGTCATTCCGGCTCACAGGCCCGCCACCCCGTCCCAGATCTGTTCCATGCGGAAGAGCATCACGAACACCGTGAGCCCGGCTGCCGCCAGCACGAAGTTGCTCCAGCGCGTCCGCTCCAGCAGCGCCCACCAGCAGGCGCCCACGGGCACCAGGAGCGCGGTGACGAGGTAGCCCCAGAACTCCCAGGCCTCCCCGAGCACCGGCTCCCCCGTGAGCTGGCGCACGGCGGCGGCCACCGTGTACACGAGGAGGAAGAGCTCGACGGCGGCCACCGAGAGGATCGTGATGTCGTTCGGCGGCCGGCGGAGGACGCCCGCACCGACGCACAGGACCGCCGAGAGCACGCACACCACGGTACCGGTCAGCAGGAACGGGTCCACGGTTACTCCCCGCCCGGGGCGAACACGAGCGCGGTCCGCGCTGCGCCACCGCGGTTCTCCAGCAGTGCCACGAGCGTACCGTCCGGCGAGAACGCCGCGACGGGCGTCCCCGCGCCCTCGGTGGGGGCGATCCTGCGGCCGTGCGAGACGTCGGTGGCCTCGGCGTCCGTCAGCTCGCGGACGGGGAACAGCGCCCGGCCGGCGTCGTCGAGGGAGAGGATCCGGAGGTCCCCGGCGAGCTGCTCGAGGGTGCTCGCCTGCTCGATCGAGTACGGACCCACCCGGGTGCGGCGGAGCGCGGTGAGGTGACCCCCCACGCCCAGGGCGTCCCCGAGATCCCGTGCCAGCGCCCGGACGTACGTGCCGGAGCTGCACTCGACCGTGACGTCCACGTCCTGCAGCCTGCCCCCGTTGACCCGCCGGATGCCGTGGACCTCGAAGCGGTGGACGGTCACGGGGCGTGCCGGGAGGTCCACCTCCTCCCCGGACCGCACGCGTGCGTAGGACCGCTCGCCCTTGACCTTGATGGCGCTCACGCTGCTGGGGACCTGCTGGATCTCGCCGGTGAGCGCGGTGATCGCCGTCCGGATCTCCTGCTCGGTGACGGCGGCGGCGATGCTCCCGCCCGTGACCTCGCCCTCGGCGTCGTCCGTGAGCGTCGACTCGCCGAGGCGGATGGTGGCGGTGTAGGTCTTCGAGGTGCCCACAATGAAGGTCAGCAGCCGCGTCGCGCGGTTCACGCCGACCACCAGCACGCCCGTGGCCATAGGGTCCAGGGTGCCCGCGTGACCCACTTTCCGCGTTCCTGCGAGGCGGCGCATGCGCCCGACGACGTCGTGGCTCGTCCAGCCCTGCGGCTTGTCCACGATGATCAGCCCGGAGTGGACCTGCCCTGAATTCACGCCTCCCAGTATATGGGCTCGGGCCCCGGCGTCCCGGCGCACGGGGACGCCGGGAGGAACGGGACGGGCGGGCGCGATAGCATCTCACCCATGCCCTCCGTCCCCGCCCACGTGGTGAACCTGCCGGTCAACCAGATCCGCGAGATCACCCAGGCGGCCTGGGCGACGCCGGACTCGATCGTCCTCAGCATCGGCGAACCGGCGTTCCCGGTGGCGCGCCACGTCCTCGAGGCGGCGATGGCCGCGTACGACCGCGACGACACGAACTACACCCCGAACGCCGGCATCGCTCCCCTGCGGGCCGCGTTCGCCGAACGGTTCGCCCGGCGCGCGGGCGTGGCGGAGGATCCCTCGCGCGTGTTCGTGGTGGCGGGCGCCCAGCAGGGCCTGCACCTCGCCCTCAGCACCCTGATCGGCGCGGGCGACGAGGTGCTGGTCCCGGATCCCGGGTATCCCACGTTCCCCATGACGGTGGGTCTGCTCGGCGGTGTCCCGGTGACCTATCCGCTGGTACCGGGGCACGGCTTCCAGCCCCGCATCGAGGACCTGGAGCGGCTCGTCACACCGCGGACCAGGGTGCTGATGCTGAACTCGCCGTCGAACCCGCTGGGGTCCGTGTTCGACGCGCCGCTCACCCGGGACCTGGTGGCCTTCGCCCACGAGCACGAGCTGTGGGTTCTCTCCGACGAGTGCTACGAGGCCTTCACCTACGACGTCCCGCACGTCAGCCCGGCCCGGTTCGACGCCGGCGGGCCGGAGGCCGTCCCCGGGGCCCGGGACGCCCGGGTCATCACGTCCCTGACCCTCTCGAAGACCTACGGCCTGACCGGACTGCGGATCGGGGCACTGATCACCCCGCCGGGCATGGAACTGCTGCTGAGCAACGTGATGGAGGCCTCCGTCTCCTGCGTCTCCGCGGCATCGCAGTACGCCGGGCTGGCAGCCCTCACGGGTCCGCAGGACTACGTGGACACGGCGGTGCAGCACTACCGTGCCAACCGGGACGCGGCCACGGCCGTGCTCCGCGACCTCGGCATCCCCTACCTCGATGCCCGCGGCGCCTTCTACCTGTGGGCCGATCTCTCCCATGCCACGGGCGGGGACGTCCGGGCGTGGACCCGGGCGTTCCTCGCGGAGAGCGGCGTGGCGCTCGCTCCCGGCACGGCGTTCGGGTCCGAGGGCGAGGGGTGGGTGCGGATAGCCCTGTGCGGGGACACGTCCGAGCTGGTGGAGGGCCTCACCCGTCTCCCACGGCCCTGACTCCCACCCGCCGATCTTCCCGCTCCCCCGGCGTCACGTCGTCGCCGAGCAGGGCCCCGGGGGTGGGATCGGGTCGAGGCACCCGGTTCGACGACGACGGCAGCCGCCCCGCAGGGACGGCTGCCGTCGACGATCGCTGCTCCGTAGGGAGCGCGGGCTCAGCGCTCCGCGTCCTCCGAGGAACGGTACGGGTCCGCGTCGCCGGCGAAGTCGGCACCCTGGGCGATCGCCGCCACCTCGGCGTCACGCTCCCGTGCCTTCTGCAGCAGCTCCTCGAGGTGGCTCGCGTTCACGGGCACCTCGTCGGGGACGAACTCGAGGGTGGGGGTCAGGCGGGCGGTGATGTTCTTGCCCACCTCCGAGCGCAGTACTCCACGGGCGGACTCCAGGGCCACGCGGGTGGCCTGCTGCTCCTCGGGGTCGCCGAGCACCGTGTAGTAGAGCGTGGCGTGCTGGAGGTCGTTGGTGACGCGCGCGTCCGTGATGGTCACGGCTTCCAGCCGCGGGTCCTTGACCCGCCGCCGGAGTGCCTCGGCCACGATGTCTTTGATGCGCTGCGCGAGCCGCGCTGCGCGGGCCGGATCTGCCATGACTGATACTCCTACTGGTCCTGATTCGGTGGGGCCCGGTGCCGGGTCCCTGGTCGGACAGCTCAGGCGCCCCGGAGGACCGGGGCGCCTGAGCTGGACTACCGCCTAGACGCGGGGCTTCTCCCGCATCTCGAAGGTCTCGACGATGTCGCCTTCCTTGACGTCGTTGAAGGACCCGAGGCCGATACCGCACTCGAAGTCCGTACGGACCTCGGTGGCGTCGTCCTTGAACCGCTTGAGCGAGTCCACGGAGAGGTTGTCCCCGATGACCTTGCCGTCGCGCAGGACACGTGCCCTGGAGTTACGTCGGATGATGCCCGATCGCACGATCGACCCGGCGATGTTGCCGAACTTCGAGGAACGGAACACCTCGCGGATCTCCGCGGTACCCAGCTGCACCTCCTCGTACTCCGGCTTGAGCATGCCCTTGAGGGCGAGCTCGATGTCGTCGATCGCCGCGTAGATGACCGAGTAGAAGCGCATGTCCACGCCCTCGCGCTCCGCGAGGTCGGCGACGCGCTCGGCCGGCTTGACGTTGAACCCGATGATGATCGCGTTGTCCACGGTCGCCAGGTTGACGTCGTTCTGCGTGATCGCACCCACGCCGCGGTGGATGACGCGCAGCTGCACGCCCTCGCCCACGTCGATCTTGAGGAGCGAGTCCTCGAGGGCCTCCACGGCACCGGAGACGTCACCCTTCAGGATGAGGTTCAGGGTGTCCACCTTGCCGTCGGCGACGGCCTGGTCGAAGTCCTCCAGGCTGATGCGCTTGCGGCGCTTGGCGAGGGCCGCGTTGCGGTCGGCCGCCTCACGCTTCTCGGCGATCTGGCGGGCGGTGCGCTCGTCGTCGGTGACGAAGAACGTGTCACCGGCACGGGGCACGTTGGACAGACCGAGGACCTGGACCGGGCGGGACGGCTCGGCCGTGGTGACCACGTCGCCGTTCTCGTCGAACATGGCGCGGACGCGTCCGTGGGCCGTACCGGCCACGATCGTGTCACCGACGTTCAGTGTTCCCGACTGCACCAGCACCGTGGCCACCGCACCGCGACCGCGGTCCAGGTTGGCCTCGATGGCGATACCGCGGGCGTCCTTGTTCGGGTTGGCCCGCATGTCCAGGGCAGCGTCCGCCGTGAGCAGGACGGCCTCGAGGAGTTCGTCGATGCCCATGCCCTGGAGTGCGGAGACGTGCACGAACATGGTATCGCCGCCGTACTCCTCGGGCACCAGTCCGTACTCGGTGAGCTGCCCCTTGACCTTGTCCGGGTTGGCGCCCTCCTTGTCCATCTTGTTCACGGCCACGACGATCGGCACGTTCGCCGCCTGCGCGTGGTTCAGCGCCTCGACGGTCTGCGGCATCACGCCGTCGTCCGCCGCGACCACGAGCACCGCGATGTCGGTGACCTTCGCACCACGGGCACGCATGGCGGTGAACGCCTCGTGACCGGGGGTGTCGATGAAGGTGATGGCACGCGTGCTGTCCTCGTGGACGTGCTGGATCTGGTAGGCACCGATGTGCTGCGTGATGCCTCCGTGCTCGCCCTCGACCACCTTGGTGTTGCGGACGGCGTCGAGCAGCCGCGTCTTACCGTGGTCCACGTGGCCCATGACGGTGACCACGGGAGGACGCGCCTCGAGGTCGTCGTCACCCTCGGCCTGGAGCTCGGCATCGAAGTCGATGTCGAAGCTGCTGAGGAGCTCGCGCTCCTCGTCCTCGGGCGAGACCACCTGGATCTTGTAGCCGAGCTCGGTGCCGAGCACCTCGAAGGTGTCCTCGTCCAGCGACTGGGTGGCCGTGGCCATCTCGCCGAGGTGGAAGAGCACGGTGACCAGTGCTGCGGGGTTCGCCTCGATCTTGTCGGCGAAGTCCGTGATGGACGAGCCGCGGCGCATGGTCACGACCGTGTTGCCGTCGCCGCGGGGTACGCTCACGCCGCCCAGCGACGGAGCCGACATCTGCTCCAGTTCCTGCCGCTTCGCGCGCTTCGACTTGCGCTGCTTGCCGCGACCGGCGCCGCCCTTGCCGAAGGCACCGGCGGTGCCGCCGCGTCCGCGGCCGCCCTTGCCGAAGCCTCCGCCCGCGGGTGCTCCGCTCGGGCTGTTCGGCGCTCCGCCGGGACCGCGGCGCGGCCCTGCACCCGCACCCGGTGCGCCGCGGCCGGGGGCTGCGGGACGCTCGGTTCGGTTGGGCATCATGCCGGGGGTGGGACGGGAGCCCGGTGCCCCGGCGGGACGCGGGGCGCCCGGACGAGGTGCACCCGGACGGGGACCACCGGCGCCGGCTGCGGGGCGGGGGCCGCCTGCACCTGCTGCGGGGCGGGGGCCGCCCGCACCTGCTGCGGGACGCTGGGGGGTCTCGTCACGACGCCCCGGACGCGGCATGCCCTGGGAGGGGGCGAACGGGTTGTTGCCGGGACGCGCCGGGCGCTCGGCACCGCGATCGGTCTCGCCGCGCCGTGAGCCCATGCCCTGGGAGGGGGCGAACGGGTTGTTGCCCGGACGCGGTGCGCCACCGGGACGTGCGCCCGAGGGACGCGTGGTCCCGGCCGAAGGGGCGGCCGGCGGGGTCGCGGGCCTCGGCGCGGGACGAGCACCGGGCGTGGCTCCGCCGGTGGTCTCCTGGGCCGGGGTGTCGGCCTCCCGCGGCGCGGGCGTCGGGTTCTCCGCGGGCGCCGAGGCGTCCGAGAAGGGCGATGCCTGGGGTGCAGCCGGGGCGGCCGGCGCTGCCGGCGCCGCGGAGGGCTCCGGTGCCGCAGGAGCCGCTGATGGTGCCTGGGCTCCGGGCTTGGGACCCGCGGGGGTCGGGGCGGACGGCGCCGGAGCGGCAGGCCGTGCGGGGGCAGCCTTGGGGGTGGCTGCATCGGGGAAGGCGCCGCGGAGTTTCTTCACGACGGGCGCTTCGATGGTGGATGAGGCGGACCGGACGAACTCGCCCAGTTCCTGCAGTTTCGCAACTGCGTCTTTCGAGGTGATACCGAGCTCCTTGGCGAGCTCATGTACGCGGACCTTGGCCACTTGTCTCCTGTCTCGGTCCGCACCGAGTCAGGCACGAACCATCTATTTCCTACTGCTGATCCCGGTTGCCGGAGCGTCCGGAAGATCGAATGCAGAGCACCACGGATCAATCATCGTGATGCACTCATCGCTGGGTTCTCATCGGGTTTCCATGAGGGTACTGACCCGCTTTCAGGGAGGACGATGGTGGTTCGGGACGTCACTGTCGACGTCCCAGGTATGCCGGGAAGTCCACTGCCAGCTGCTCAGTGTCCACCGGCCGGCGGAAGGCCCGGTTGAAGGCTTTCCGTTTGACGGCCGCTCCCAGGCATGCCGGGTCGGGGTGCAACCAGGCGCCCCGTCCGGACAGCCGGCGCCGCTCGTCGATGACGGCGTGGTCCTGCCCGTCGATCGTCCGTGCGACAACCCGCATCACATGTGACTGGCGATCCTTCCGCCGGCACCCCACGCAGGTTCGTTCCGGCGGGGATGCCGCGCGAGCGTCCCCGGGATGTTCCGGGCGCGGCGTCGCAGCAGTCCGTTCCATTCTACCCCTTCCGCTACCGGCCACCGACCCGTGGCTCAGTCCTTCGCGGGCTGGGCAGCGGCGTCGGAGGCGATGTCGATGCGCCAGCCCGTCAGCTTCGCGGCGAGACGGGCGTTCTGCCCCTCCTTGCCGATCGCGAGCGAGAGCTGGTAGTCCGGCACCACCACACGGGCCGAGCGGGTGGTCTCGTCCGTGATGGTCACCGACGTGACACGTGAGGGCGAGAGCGAGGAGGCGATGAACGCGGCGGGGTCGTCGTTGTAGTCGACGATGTCGATCTTCTCGTCGTTCAGTTCGTTCATCACCGCACGCACCCGCGTGCCCATCTCACCGATGCAGGCGCCCTTGGCGTTGACCCCGGGGATGTTCGCGCGGACGGCGATCTTGGTGCGATGACCGGCTTCCCGCGCCATGGCCACGATCTCCACCGTGCCGTCGGCGATCTCGGGCACCTCGAGCTCGAACAGCTTCCGCACGAGTCCCGGGTGCGAGCGGGACAGCGTGATGGAGGGGCCCTTCATGCCGCGCTGCACGCTTACCACGAAGGCCCGCAGCCTGGTGCCGTGCAGGTACTTCTCGCCCGGGACCTGCTCGGGGGGCGGGAGGACCGCCTCCACGGAGCCGAGGTTGACCTGGATCATGTGCGGGTTGGTGCCCTGCTGGATCATCCCGGCGATGAGCTCGCCCTCCCGCCCGCGGAACTCCCCGAGGATGTTCTCGTCCTCGGCGTCGCGCAGGCGCTGGAGGATGATCTGACGGGCGGTGCTGGCCGCGATCCGTCCGAACCCGCTCGGGGTGTCGTCGAACTCACCGGCGGGTTCGCCGTCGTCGTCCTTCTCCGTGGCCCAGATGGTCACGTGACCGTTCCGGCGGTCCAGCTCGGCGCGCGCGGTCTCCTGCGCGCCCGGGCTGCGGTGGTAGGCGATCAGCAGTGCCTGCTCGATCGTGGGGATCAGCTTGTCGAGCGGGATCTCGCGTTCCTGCTCGAGGAGTCTCAGCGCACTCATGTCGATGTCCATGTGGGCCTCTCTTAGGCGTGGTGCCCGGCGCGCAGGGCGTCCGGGGCGTCGTCGTGGCCGGCGTCGTCGGAGTCCTCGGGATGAGCGAACTCGACCTGCACGGTCCCCTTGCGGATCCTGGCGAACTCCAGGGTGAGCGGCTCGCCCTGCTTCGGCTTCATGCCCTTCTTCACGGGCAGCTGGGGGATCAGCCGGATCCCGGTCCCCGTCACGGTGTCCAGTCGCCCCAGGACCGCATCGCCGCTCTCGGGCTTCACCTCCACCATGCGCCCGAGGTTGCGGCGCCAGTGCCGGGGCTCGGTGAGAGGCCGGGAGACGCCGGGTGAGGAGATCTCGAGGTCGTACGGGCGGTCGTCGTCGTCGGGGTCCTCGTCCATCGCGGTGGAGAGGTCGCGGGAGAGGGCCGAGATCATCTCGAGGCCCACGCTGCCGGTAGCGTCCTCGGGCAGGTCCACGATCACGCTGATGGTGCGGTGCGGACCGGCGGTGCGGACCTCCACCTCCTCGAGGAAGAGTTCGTGCCGCTGGACCACGGGCTGCAACCGGATCCTCAGACGCTGCGCCTCGGCCTGTAGCTCGGCCTCCTGCGCCGACCCGCGGGTCGAGGCCTGATCGTGGTTCCCGGACCGGACCGCCATGGATGCCTCCTCCTCGATGATGTTGTCCATCAAGAGTACCGACATTCGCGGGTGCGGATGCATGGGGGCCGGAAGCCGGACACCTTCGTGGCATCATCGGTTCCTGTGGGATCACGGTGGCCGGCGGGCGGCACGCAGGAGCCCCGGGGCGCCACCGCGGCACAGGTGCTCCGGGGGTCGCTCGGGGCGCTCGGAGCCGTGGTGACCCCGCTGCTGATCACGTGGATCGCGGCCGATGCGCTGCCCGGGGCCCCCGTGGTGCCGGCACCCTCCCGCGCGGGGCAGGCCCAGCGCGACGCCGAGGAACGCTACCGCGCGCTCGCGGGCGATGCCCGGATCGTGGCGGGAAGCCCGACCGCGGCCGATCCGGCACTCGCCGTACGGCTCGGTGACCTCGCCGCGGACCTCGAGGCTCAGGCGGACGCCGTGGCGCCGCCCCGACCGGTGGAGCCCTCCGCGACGGAGGTTCCGGACGACGCCGCTCAGGCAGCTCCTGCGCCCTCCGTGGCCGACGTGCTGCAGCGCCTCGGCGACAGTGCGCCGATCAGCCTGCTCCCCGCCGCCGACGCCGATCCGGGCCCCCCCGGCGTCCTCGCCGCCGCCGGGGCGCACCCGCGGCGGCACCCCGCGCCCCTCGCCGAGGCCCTCGGGACAGCACCGCCCCTGACGCCGGCCGGGGTGTTCCCCGCGGATCACCTCCTCACCGGCACCGGGATGTTCGCGGATGCGGCCGCTCGCCTCGCGGCGGACCGGACGGACAGCGCGGACCAGGAGGACGACGGTACGGCGGACGGGGCGGCCGGCACCGCTCCTGCCGATGAATCCCTACCCGATGGCTCGCGGTCCGACGCCGGTACGGTCTCCGGGAAGTGCGCCGACGCCGATCGGCACGCCCTGCGGACGGTCCGGCTGGCCGAGGAGGGGGCCCGGTACGCGTACGAGGTGGCTGCCGCACGCCTGCCCGGTGAGCGGGACGCACTTCTCGGGCGTTCGGCCACCCACGCCGCGGCCGCCGAGGAGGCCGGCCGCCGGCTCGCAGCCCTGTGCGCCTCCTCGGACCCGGTGCCGCCGGGATTCGCCCTGGACGCGGGCTTCGACACGGATGCGCCGGCAGCGCTCGGACGGCTCGAGCAGCAGCACGTGGAGCTCTACGCGGGTTCGGTCCCGTCCGCGGGCCGGGAGACCCGGGCCTGGGTGATCGCCGAGCTGACGGCGGCGGTGCAGTGGACCGCTGCGGCGGGCTCCCCGCTGGAGACCTTCCCGGGTCTCGGTGCCCCCGCGACGGACACCCCGGAGGCCGCGGTGGGGGGCACCGATGGGTGAGCGTACGGGGAGCGGGGCGGGGGTCCCGGTGCTCCCGGAGCGGTTCGTCGCCGACGCCAGGGGCATCCCGGGCGGCGCGCGCTGGGTGCGGGACTGGCCGGGGCGCCTCCGTGAACGCCTCACGGCGTGGGAACTCGACCTCGACCTGCTCCCGGGTCGGGCACCGTGGGCCGGGCACTGCGCCGTCGTGCTCCCGGTCCGCCGGCGGCACCACGGCGGGCAGCCGGCCGTGCTCAAGCTCACCGTCCCCCACGACGAGGCGCTCACCGAACCGGACGCCCTCGAACTCTGGGACGGCCACGGGGCCGTGCGGCTGCTGGCGGCCTCCCGCGGTGACTTCGCCCTGCTCCTGGAACGGCTCGACGGCGATCGTTCCCTGCTCGACGTCCCACTCGACCGGACCCCCGCACCCTGGGCGGAGGTGTTCCGGGAACTCTGCATCCCCGCCGGGACCACCGCGGCATGGGCCGGCATGCCGCAGCTGGCGGCCGAGGCGGAGCAGTGGACGGACACCCTCCCGGAGCGGTGGCAGCACCTCGGCGAGCCCTTCCCCCGCTGGCTGCTCGAGGCGGCCCTGGATGTCTGCTCCGGACGCGGAATGGTGGGGCGCCGCTGGGACCGCGACGTCCTGGTCCACTCCGATCTCCACTACGCGAACCTGCTCCCCGTATCCCCCGGTGCGCTCGGCGGGTTCGTCGCGATCGACCCGAAACCGGTGGTGGGTGACGCCGAGTACGGGCTCGCACCGCTGCTCTGGAACCGGCTGGACGAGCTCGACGCCGCGGACCCCGCCGGGCACCTCGTGGCGCATGCCGCCGCGCTCGCTGCGGCGGCGGGGCTCGACCAGGAGCTGGCCATCGGGTGGACCGTGGTGCGCGAGGTGCGCAACGCGCTGTCCTACCTCCGCGACGGGGCGCGCGGCGACGCCGAGCGTTCCCTGTGGGTGGCGAGCTCCGTGCTCGGGCGCACGCTGGACGGGCTGCCGCCGGCAGGAGAGCTGACCGGGCTCTCAGACGCCTCCCTCCACCACCGGCTCCGACCGCGCTCCGCCTAGGAGCGGGAGAGGAGCGGGCGGAGGTTCTCCCCCCAGACGTCGTACCCGAGCCGGAGGACCAGCGCGCCCACCACCACCAGGAACACGATCCGGATGACCCTGCTCCCTGCGCTGATGGCCATGCGTGAGCCGGTGTACCCGCCGGCCATGTTTGCCACACCGAGCAGGAGCCCGAGTCCCCACAGCGCGGAGCCGCTCGGCAGGAAGAACATCAGGGCGCCGACGTTGGTGGCCACGTTCACGATCTTCGCCTTCGCGCTGGCCGCCAGGAGGGCGTAACCGAGCAGGGTGACCATCGCGATGAGGAGGACCGAGCCGGTACCGGGGCCGATCAGGCCGTCGTAGAAGCCGATCACCAGCCCGATGGTGGCCGCCGTGCCGTAGTGCCGCGCACCCCGGTGGCGGAGCTGCGTCAGGGTGCCCACGGAGGGCTTCAGTGCCGTGAAGAGCGCGACGGCGACCAGCGCCACCACGATGACCGGCTTGAACACCGAGGACGGCAGGGACGCCGCGAGGACGGCCCCGCCGAAGCTCCCCGCCAGGGCGATCCCCGCCATCGGCAGTGCCGTCCGGAGATCCGGGCGGGTGCGCCGGTAGAAGGTGGCCGCGCTGGTGGTGGGCCCGAAGATGGATCCCAGCTTATTGGTGGCCAGGGCCTGGACCGGCGTGATGCCCGGGACCAGCAGCAGCACGGGCAGCTGCAGCAACCCGCCCCCGCCCACGACGGCGTCCACCCAGCCGGCCGCGAACCCCGCCACCAGGACCAGCAGGAGGGTGGCGAGATGCAGCTCCTCGAGCCCGGAACCCACCGTCCTAGTGCTCGACGAGCCCGCGCAGCAGGCCCACGACGTCGTCCACCGCGACGTTCTGCGCCTGCCCCGTGCGGCGGTCCTTCACCTCGAGCACGCCCTCGGCGAGGCCGCGTCCCACGACCACGATGGTGGGGACCCCGATGAGCTCGGCGTCACCGAACTTCACCCCCGGGGACACCTTCGGGCGGTCGTCGTACAGCACCTCCAGGCCTGCCGCCTCCAGCTCCGCGGTCAGGGCCTCAGCGGCCTCGAAGATCTCCGCGCCCTTGCCGGTGGCCACGACGTGCACGTCGGCGGGGGCGACGTTGCGGGGCCAGATGATCCCGCGGTCGTCGTGGTTGGACTCCGCGAGGGCCGCGATGGCGCGGGGGACCCCCACGCCGTAGGAGCCCATGGTCACCGTGGCGAGCTTGCCGTTGGCGTCCAGGACCTTCAGCCCGAGCGCGTCCGCGTACTTGCGGCCGAGCTGGAAGATGTGACCCATCTCGATCCCGCGGGCGGCCACGAGGGGCCCGGAGCCGTCGGGGGCCTCGTCCCCCTCGCGCCCCTCCACGGCCTCGATCCCGCCGTCCCAGCCGAAGTCGCGCCCCGCCACGAGCCCGAACACGTGCGTGCCGTGCTCGTTGGCGCCCGTGATCCACGACGTGCCGGGAACCACGCGGGGGTCCACGAGGTACGTCAGGCCGGTGGTGGCCTCGGCGCCCAGCACGGCGGCGTCGAGCGAGAGCCCGGGGCCGATGTAGCCCTTCACCAGACCGGGGTGCTTCTCGAGGTCCTCCTCGGTGGCGGCCTCGACGGCCACCTCACCGCCGGTCCCCACGTGCCCGGCGATGGTCGCCTCGATGCGCTTGAGGTCCACCGAGCGGTCCCCGGGAACGCCGATGACGACGATCTCGCGCTCGCCGGCGGGCAGGACGGCGGCGAGCACCACGTTCTTCAGGGTGTCCGCAGCGGCCCAGGCACGGTCCTCGCGCGGCGCCGAGGCGTTGGCGTGGTCCACGAGCGTGACGATGGTGGGGGTGTCCGGGGTGTCCCGGACCTCCGCGGCGGGGGCATCGGGGAAGCCGACGGCGTCGGGCCCCACCGGGGTGACGGCCCCCCCGTTCGCCGTGGCCCCGCGGGCGGGGCGCACGAGGGGGTCCTCGCCGAGGGGCGTGGGGTGGAGGAACTCCTCGCTCCTGGACCCGCCCATGGCACCGGCGGTGGCGGGCGCGGGGACCACCCCGAGGCCGAGCCGTTCGAAGATCCGCAGGTACGCCCCGCGGTGCGCCTGATAGCTGGCCTCCAGGCCGGCGTCGTCGATGTCGAAGGAGTAGGAGTCCTTCATGATGAACTCGCGGCCGCGGAGCAGACCGGCGCGGGGGCGTGCCTCGTCGCGGTACTTGGTCTGGATCTGGAACAGGCTGACGGGGAGGTCCTTGTACGAGGCGTACAGGTCCTTCACGAGCAGTGTGAACATCTCCTCGTGGGTGGGTGCCAGGAGGTAGTCCGCATCCTTGCGGTCCTTGAGCCGGAAGATGCCGTCGCCGTACTCGGTCCAGCGGTTGGTGGCCTCGTAGGGCTCCTTGGGCAGCAGCGCCGGGAAGTGGACCTCCTGAGCGCCGATGGCCTCCATCTCCTCGCGGACGATCCGCTCCACCCGCCCGAGGACCTTCAGTCCCAGCGGCAGCCAGCTGTAGATGCCCGGGGCGGCCCGCCGGATGTAGCCGGCGCGGACCAGGAGCCGGTGGCTCGCGACCTCGGCGTCGGCCGGGTCTTCGCGCAGGGTGCGCAGGAAAAGGGTGGAGAGTCGTAGGACCACGCGGGCTTCCGTTCGTATTCGTCGTGCTCTGCTGTTCGTCCCTGCGGGCGGCGGGGAACCTGTACCAATCTAGCGGGTCCCTACACTGCTCCCGGCGCTGCTTCCGCACCTCGGAGCATGCGGGTGCGGATCAGAACAGGATGGTGGCGAAGGTGTCCACCTGGCGGAAACCGACCCGCTCGTAGGAGGCGATGGCCCGGGCGTTGTAGGAGTTCACGTACAGGCTCACCGTGGGGGCGAGGTTCCGGGCCGCCTCGGCCACACCGGCCATGTACCCGGCGCTCAGGCCCTTGCCGCGGTGGTCCGGGTTCATCCACACGCCCTGGATCTGCACCGCCTGGGAGCTCACCGTCCCGAGCTCGGCCTTGAAGATCACCGCGCCGTCGTCGTCGAACGCGGCGAGCGAGTGCCGGCGGCCGATCAGCGAGGCGACGCGGCGGCGGTAGTGCTCCGAGCCGCCGGTGAACGGCGAGTAGCCCACCTCCTCCTCGAACATCGCCGCGCAGGCGGGCAGCACGCGCTCGAGGTCCTCCGGGCGGCTGAACCGCAGATCGGGTGCAGGGGGGACGGCCGGATCGGCGTCGATCACCAGCAGCGGCTGGTTCGGGCGGACGTCGAAGGGATCGGCGCTGAAGTCCTCCAGGGTGGACCACAGGTCCATGACCCCCTCGGAGAGTCCGAAGATCGAGGAGAACGTCCTCCCGGAGCGTCCGAGGTGGTCACCGAAGATGGCACCCGTCTCGTCCGTCACGCCGATGGGCACCAGGTTCCCCCCGGCCCAGCAGGCGGCCCGGAGCTCGTGGTGACGGAACATCCCGACGATCTCCCCGCCGGCGAACGACGGCGCCGCGCTGCCCGAGGCCTCGAGGTGGGAGGCCACGAAGACGTTGGCCACGGGGTCCTCGTCCACGATGGACCACAGGTCCCGGGTGTCCTGCTCGCCGAGGACCCGGAAGGACCACGGCCCCTCCGGATCGGCCTGTGCTCTAGCTGACGGTAACCATGGGGCCACCTTGGCCAGCAGTTTCGCCATCGGACTCACCCATCTCCTCTGCGAGCCGCATCGCTTCCTCGATCAGCGTCTCCACGATCTGGTCCTCGGGGACGGTCTTGATGACCTCGCCGCGGACGAAGATCTGGCCCTTGCCGTTGCCGGACGCCACACCCAGATCCGCCTCGCGGGCCTCACCCGGTCCGTTGACCACGCAGCCCATGACGGCCACGCGCAGCGGCACCTCCATGCCCTCGAGCCCGGCGGTCACTTCCTCGGCCAGGGTGTAGACGTCCACCTGGGCCCGTCCGCAGGACGGGCAGGAGACGATCTCGAGCTTGCGCGGGCGCAGGTTGAGGGACTGCAGGATCTGGTTGCCCACCTTGATCTCCTCGACCGGGGGCGCGGAGAGCGAGACGCGGATGGTGTCGCCGATGCCCTTGGCGAGCAGCGCACCGAAGGCGGTGGCGGACTTGATGGTCCCCTGGAAGGCGGGGCCGGCCTCGGTGACGCCGAGGTGCAGGGGCCAGTCGCCCCGCTCGGCGAGGAGCTCGTAGGCGCGCACCATGATCACCGGATCGTTGTGCTTCACGGAGATCTTGAAGTCGTGGAAGTCGTGCTCCTCGAAGAGGGAGGCCTCCCACACCGCGGACTCCACGAGGGCCTCGGGGGTGGCCTTGCCGTACTTCTCCAGGAGGCGGGGGTCCAGCGATCCGGCATTGACGCCGATCCGGATCGAGGTTCCCGCGGCCTTGGCGGCGTCGGCGATCTGCTTGACCTGGTCGTCGAACTTCCGGATGTTGCCCGGGTTCACGCGGACCGCGGCGCAGCCGGCGTCGATCGCGGCGAACACGTACTTGGGCTGGAAGTGGATGTCCGCGATCACCGGGATCTGGGACTTCTTCGCGATGATGGGCAACGCCTCGGCGTCGTCCGAGGTGGGGCACGCGACGCGCACGATGTCGCACCCCGTGGCGGTCAGCTCGGCGATCTGCTGCAGGGTGGCGTTGATGTCCGTGGTGGGGGTGGTGGTCATCGACTGGATGCTGATGGGCGAATCGGATCCGACACCCACCGATCCCACCTTGATCTGGCGGGTCTTGCGCCGTGGTGCGAGGACGGGCGGTGGTGCTGCTGGCATTCCTAGATTGACCGAGGTCAAGACATTCTCCCTTGGTGGCGGCCCTGGGCCGCACGTCTGACGAAACTTCCCGTCCCATTATCCACCTGCCCCACGATCGGTGGATGCGAGGAGCGGGGGACGATCACACCAGGTCGCGGAAGGCCCCCACCAGGGCGTTCCACTCCGTGGTCCGCACCCCCGAGATGGCGCCCTCGCGGGCGAAGGGGTCCTGACCGACGAGCTGCGTGAGGTCCGCCTCCGTGTCCGCCGTGAAGATCAGGAGGGCGCCGCTGCCGTCGGCGAACGGCCCGGACGCCAGTACCCTCCCCTGCTCCACGAGTCCCTGGAGCCATTCACGGTGCTCGGGGCGGTGCTCCGTGCGGAGCTCCTCGGAATCGGGGTTGTACACGTACTCGACGGCGAAGATGCTCATGCGCTCACCCTACGTGAATCAGATCAGGTAGGTCCGGACCACGGCGCCCACGATCGCCGCCCACAGGAGGGAGGTGAGGGTGCCGATGATGAACCGCTCCGAGGCCGCCGGGGTCTCCTTGAGCTCCGCGTACCGGCCCAGGGCCTTCACGGCCACCACGTAGGCGATGCCCACGGGCTCCCCGGTGAGGATGGCCAGCGTCACCGCGATCCGCTCGAGCACCCCGATCACCAGACCACCGCGTAGCACCCCGGGAGGGAGGGTGCCCGCCGTGACGGAGGGTGGGGTGCGGGGAGGGTCGGGCAGATCGATGCGCGGGTTCCCGGGAGGTTCCGGGGCATCCTCCCGACGGCGCTGGGCGGTGTCCACCGAGCGTGCCAGGCGCAGCACGAGGAGGGTCACGGGCGAGCCGAGCCCTCCCGCCACGAGCAGGGCGAGCACCGTCCAGAGCGCGTCCACGGCACCCCTCCTCGTCGTCGTGCACCGACCGTGCGGATCCGGCACAATCGGTCCGCTCCATGTCTACCGCACCTCGCCCCCACGGTAGCGCGTGCCCGCGTCCGCCCAGGTCAGCAGGCGGACGACCGCCGGGCGGACGGCGAGCTCCTCGTGCCAGGCCGCACGTGCCGCCGCCTTGCTGACCGCCTGCGGGCTGATGCCGAGGGTGCGTGCCACGGCGGTCTGCGTACCCCGGACCCCCGGCTCGAGGAGGTCGAGGATCCGCCACTCGGCCGCCGACCGGCCCAGCACATGCCGCCCCAGCAGCGCGAGCACACCCTCCGCCTCGGCCGCCCCGTCCGGTCCTTCGACGGCCAGCGGGGCCCGTTCCCCGGTCCGCTTGGCGCGTTCCACCGCCGCGCGGGCAGCCACGAAGGCCGGGCCGCGGGCCTCCCGCGGGGAGGCCGGGAGCGGCTGCTCCACCTCGCCGATCCCCACGCCCACGTACCAGCCACCTGCCCGCAGGCAGGCGAGGACGACGTCGACCACGCCCTCCGCGTCCTGGAGTGCACCCTGTGCCTCGTCCCCCACCGAGCGTTCCCAGGGCAGGACGGCGTCGATGGGCCCGAGGAGGCGGAGCAGCTCGGGGACGCGGTCCCCGGAGGACCTGCTGCCGGCCTGGTCGATGGTGAGGACGAACATTCATCAACCGTATGAGGTTGACAATGCGATTACAACCGATTCAGAACAGGCTCACGGGCTTCACGATGTCCGCGTAGATCAGCAGCACTCCCATGCCCATGAACAGGATCGCCGCCACGTAGGTGAGCGGGAGGAGCTTGGCCATGTCGAACGGTCCCGGATCGGGCCACTTGAACAGTCGGGCCACCCCGCGGCGCAGCCCTTCCCAGAGGGCGCCGGCCACGTGCCCGCCGTCCAGTGGCAGGAGCGGGATCAGGTTGAACACGAACAGTGCCAGGTTCACGCTGCCCACCAGCCCGACCAGGGTCGCGGCACGGGAGGCGAGGGGGATCTCCTCCATCGCGGAGATCTCCCCCGCGATCCTGCCGACGCCCACCACGCTGATGGGTCCGTCAGGATCACGTGGGGCGTCCGAGAAGGCCGCCTGCCCCACCTCGTACAGGCGCTGCGGGAGCCGGATCACCACACCCGCCACGCGGACCAGCGAGTCGCCCACCGCGGGGAGCACCTCGGTGGCCGGCTGCCGCTGGAGCTCCTGGAGCGACGCCACGCCGATGAAGCCGACGTCCTGGGTGACCACCACGCCGTCGTCGTCCAGTGCGGGTACGCCGGCGTCGGTGATGACGGGGCGGGCGGTCAGCAGCGGGGTGATCGTCGAGTCGATCGTCTCGCCGTCGCGCACGTAGGAGAGGGGGACCTCACGGCCGGCGGCCTCCCGGATCCGGCCGGACAGCTGGTCCCAGTCGGTGACGTCCGAGCCGTCGAAGGTGACGATCCGGTCCCCGGGCAGGAGCCCGGCGTCGAAGGCGGGGGCGGCGGGATCGCCGGGCATGCACTCCTTCTGCCCGGTGGCAGCGCCCTGGGTCGCCGTCACCACGCACCGGTCCACGGCGGCCAGCGTGGTGGTGGCCTGCGCGGTACCGAACCCCATGATCAGCACGGCGAACAGGATCACGCCGATCAGCAGGTTCATCAGCGGCCCGCCCAGCATGATGACGATGCGCTTCCAGACGGGCAGCCTGTAGAACACGCGATTCTCGTCCCCGGGCAGCAGCTGCTCCGCCGCCACCTGCCGGGCGTCGTTGCTCAGCTGCTGGAACACCCCGGTGCTGGACTGCCGCACGGCATCCGTGTCGGACGTGGCGGGCGGGAACATCCCCACCATGGACACGTAGCCCCCGGCCGGGATCGCCTTGATCCCGTACTCGGTCTCGCCGCGCTGCCGGGACCACACGGTGCGGCCGAACCCCACCATGTACTGCGTGACGCGCACCTTGAACAGCTTCGCGGGGACCAGGTGGCCCACCTCGTGCAGGGCGATGGAGAGGAGGATGCCGACGACGACGAAGAGCACGCCGGCGATGAACAACAGGACTGTCACGATGTTTCCTTCGAGCCTTCCGGGCCGCCGGCCGTGCCCGGCCGCGATGATTCCCCGGAGCCACAACGCGCACGGGCACGGTTCCGTGCCCAGCGTTCGGCCTCGAGCACTCCGGCGAGATCGAGGCCCTGCCGGCCGGCACCCAGTGCGCGGTGGTCCTCCACCACCGCGGCCACGGTGTCCACGATGTCGGTGAAGCCGATGACGCCGTCGTGGAAGGCGTCCACCGCCTCCTCGTTGGCCGCGTTGAACACCGCCATGCGGGTGCCGCCGTCGCCCGCGGCCCGCTTCGCGAGCGCGATGGCGGGGAAGGCGTCCTCGTCCAGCGGCTCGAACGTCCAGGTCTCCGGAGTGCTCCAGTCGCAGGGGCGCGCGGACCCGGGCACCCGGAACGGCCAGCCGATGCCGAGCGCGATGGGCAGGCGCATGTCCGGGGGTGAGGCCTGCGCGAGGGTGGAGCCGTCCACGAACTGCACCATGGAGTGGATCATGGACTGCGGGTGCACCACCACGTCGATCCGCTCGAGGGGGACGTCGAAGAGCAGGTGCGCCTCGATCACCTCCAGCGCCTTGTTGACCATGGAGGCGGAGTTGGTGCTGATCACCCGGCCCATGTCCCAGGTGGGGTGGGCCAGGGCCTGGGCCGGGGTGACGTGCCGCAGCTCCTCGCGGCCCATCCCGCGGAAGGGTCCGCCGGAGGCCGTGAGCACCAGCCGGTCCACCTCGTCGGGGGTACCGCCGCGGAGCGCCTGGGCGATCGCGGAGTGCTCGGAGTCCACGGGGACCAGCTGCCCCGGGGCGGCCGCGGCGCGGACCAGCGCTCCCCCGGCGATGAGCGACTCCTTGTTGGCGAGGGCCAGCAGGCGGCCGGCGGCGAGCGCGGCGAGGGTGGGTTCCAGGCCGATGGACCCGGTGATCCCGTTGAGGACGACGTCGGCGTCCGGCCAGGCGGCGATGTCAGCCGCAGCACCGGGACCCACGAAGAGCTCGGGCGCGTACCCGGTGACGTGTGCCTCGTCGGCTGCCGCGGCGATCGCGCCGTCGAGCTCCTCCTCCGTCCCGGAGGCCACCCCGACGGCGGGGGCGCGGACGGCCACGGCCCGCCGGGCGAGGAGTTCGAGGTTGCGGCCGCCGGCGCTGAGACCGGCGACGCCGAAGCGGTCCGGGGCGGCGGCGGTCCCGTCGAGGGCCTGCGTGCCGATGGAGCCCGTGGACCCGAGGATCGAGACGCGCCGGTACCCGCGGGAGGGGTTGCTGAAGTCCATGGCCCCAGTATCGCGCAGTCGTTCCGCACGGGATGCCCGGTCCGCACCGGGTCGCGCCCGCACGTGGTCAGGATCGGCGCCCCGGGTCGGCGAGCACCCGCCGGGCGAAGCCGACCACCGCGATCGCCAGGCCGAGTCCCAGGGCGCCGATGGTGAGGGCACTGGGACCCGCCCCCCAGGAGAACGCCACCAGGCTGAACCCGAACGCCAGCCCGGCCAGGCAGAGTCCCGCGGTCATGGTGCGCGTTCCCGGTTTCCGCGGAGGTCCCGCCGGCTCGCTCATCTCCCGAGCATAGCCACGAACGTGCCGGGGTCGACGACGCGGTGCACGGGACGTCCGCCGGCCCGCTCAGTCGCGTGCCCGGGCCACCACGCTGCGGGCGTGCCGGAGGATCGGCTCGTCCACCATCCGCCCCTCGTGGACGAAGACGCCGCCCTGGTGCTCCGCGGCCGCGAGCAGGGCGCGTGCCCGCTCCACCTCCTGCTCGTCGGGCGCGAAGGCGGAGCGGACGGCGGCCACCTGGCCGGGGTGGATGCAGGCCTTGGCGGCGAAACCGGACGCCGCCGCGTCGGCCGCCTCCTCGGTGAGACCCCGGACGTCGGCGATGTCCACGTACACGGCGTCGACGGCGGCGATCCCGGCCGCCCCGGCGGCGAGCAGCCCCTGCGAGCGCGCTTGGAGGGCCACGGCGCGGTAGGCGCCGTCCGGCCCGCGGCTCGAGGTCCCGCCCAGGGAGGCGAGGAGGTCCTCGGCGCCCCACATGAGGGCACTGACCCCCGGGGTCCGAGCGATCTCGAGCGCGCTGACCACGCCGAGCGCCGTCTCGAGGAGCGCGACGACGGCCACCTGGCCCAGTTCCCGGCGGACGGCGTCGAGCTGCTCGGGTGACTCCGTCTTGGCGAGCATCACCGTGCGGTAGTCGGTGCGTGCCAGGGCCGCGCAGTCCAGGGCGAAGTCCGGTGTGCCCACCGCGTTCACCCGCACGACGGTGCGGGCGGGATCCAGCCGCGTGGCGAGGAGCGCCTCGCGGGCGGCGGTCCTCGCGCCCGGGGCGACGGCGTCCTCGAGGTCGAGGATCACGGCGTCCGACCGGTCGGCTGCCTTCGCGTACCGTTCGGGGCGATCGGCGGGGCAGAACAGCAGTGAGGGGCCGAACGGGAAGGGGGTCACGGCGGATCCTCCTGGGTGGACGTGGTGTCCCGGGCCGCGGCCTCCCGGGAGGACGCGGAGGACCACATCAGCACCGTACGGGTGGCTTGCGCCACCACGTCCCCGTGCTGGTTGCGGCCCGTGTGGGTCAGGGTCACCACGGACCGGCCGGGCCGCGAGCCGGAGGCCCTGACGGCGGTGACCTCCGTCTCCGTGGTGAGGGTGTCCCCGTGGAAGAGCGGGTGCGGGAAGGAGACGTCGGTGAGCCCGAGCTGCGCCACGAGGGTGCCCTGGGTCAGCTGGGTTACGGACTGCCCCACGAGGGTGGCCAGGGTGAGCATCGAGTTGACGAGCCGTTGACCGAAGGGCTGCCCGGCCGAGAACGCGGCGTCCAGGTGGAGGGCCTGGGTGTTCATGGTGAGCGTGGTGAACAGCACGTTGTCCGCCTCGGTGAGGGTGCGGCCCGGACGGTGCGCGTACACCACCCCGGGCTCGAGCTCCTTCGCGTAGAGCCCGCGCTGCTCGATCACCCGGCGCCCACCCGGTCCCGCGGACCCGCTGCGGGAGCCCGCCGGGCCGATCGCCTCGTCCGTCATCACGCCCCTCCTCGTGCCGTCGCCGTCGTCGTCCCGATCATCACGGGCTACAGTCCCAGCTCCCTCGCGATGAGCATGAGCTGCACCTCGGTGGTGCCCTCGCCGATCTCGAGGATCTTCGAGTCACGGTAGTGCCTGGACACCACGAACTCGTTGACGAAGCCGTAGCCGCCGAAGATCTGCGTGGCGTCCCGCGCGTTGTCCATGGCGGCCTCGCCGGCCACGAGCTTCGCGATGGAGGCCTGCGTCTTAAAGGGCCTGCCCGCGAGCATGCGTGCAGCGGCGTCGTAGTAGGCCAGGCGTGCGGTGTACACGCGGAGATGCATGCGGGCGATCTTGAACTGGATCGACTGGTTGCTGCCGATCGCGCTGCCGAACGTGCGGCGCTCCCCCGCGTAGCGGATGGACTGCTCCACGCAGCCCTGCGCGGCCCCGGTGGCGAGCGCCGCGATGGCGATCCGGCCCTCGTCGAGGATCTGGAGGAAGTTCGCGTACCCGCGGCCCCGTTCCCCGAGCAGGTTCGCTTCGGGGACGCGGACGTCCCTGAGGGTCAGCGGGTGGGTGTCCGAGGCGTTCCAGCCCACCTTGTCGTACGCCTTCTCCACCGTCAGGCCGGGGGTGCCCGCGGGCACCAGGAGGGTGGAGATCTCCTTCTTCACCGTGCCGTCCGGGCGCTCGGAGGTCCCGGTCACGGCCGTGACGGTGACCAGCGAGGTGATGTCCGTGCCGGAGTTCGTGATGAACTCCTTCGTGCCGTCGATCACCCACTCCGGCCCGCCGGCCCCGGCCTCGAGGGTCGCCGTGGTCCTCGTGCCCCCGGCGTCGGAACCGGCCTCGGACTCGGTGAGGCCGAAGGCGCCGAGTGCGGCACCGGAGGCCAGCGAGGGCAGCCACTGCTGCTTCTGCTCCTCGGTGCCGAACCGGTACACCGGCATGGCCCCGAGGGACACCCCGGCCTCGAGCGTGATGGCGACGGACTGGTCCACGCGCGCCAGCTGCTCGATGGCCAGGCACAGTGCGAAGTAGTCACCCCCCATGCCGCCGTACTCCTCCGGGAACGGCAGACCGAACAGGCCCATGTCCCCCATCTGCTTCACCACCGCGTAGGGGAAGCTGTGCGCGGCGTCGTGCTCGGCGGCCACGGGGGCCACCACCTCGTCGGCGAACTCGCGGACGGTGTCCGCGAGGTCCTGGTACTCCTCGCTCAGTTCGGTGTTCATGCTGGGTCCCCTTCCGAGGGCTGGTCCCCGGGATCGGCCGGAGAATCGGGTGTGGCAGTGCCGGGTGGGTCGATGCTCGCGACGACCTGCTGGGCGCGGACGAGGTCCCCGGGCCGCAGGGACAGGTGCACGATGCCGGACACGGCGGCCGTGAGGCGGTGCTCCATCTTCATGGCCTCGACGGTGAGCAGCACGTCGCCGTCGCGGACGGCCGCGCCGTCCTCGACGGCCACGGACACGACCGTGCCGGGCATGGGGCTGCGGACCAGGGGGTCCGCCGCGCCCTCCTCACGGCTGATGCGGGCGAGGTCGGCCTCGAGGAGGTCGCGGCGCGAGAGGCGCCGTAGCCGGGTGGACCACCCGGCGTCTCCCAGCCACACGGTGTCGCCGTCGACGGCGTGGGTGCGGGGGCGGCGGAGGCCGTCGATCGTCGCACCCCGGGCACCGACCTCCACGACGACGCCCGTGTCCCCGACCGTCGCCTGCCAGCCGGTGGCGGTCGGCAGCAGCTCCACCGTCGCCGTCCCGCCGTCGTGCTCGAGGACCAGTCCGCGGGGTCTCGGTACGCCGAGGCGGAAGCCGTCCGCGCGGTGCCAGGGGGAGCCACCGCGGGCCGGCTCGGCCCCGACCAGCAGGACGGCGGCGAGCGCCAGGTCCTCGGTACTCACGCGGCGGAAGGCGAGGCCGGGGAGCTTCCGCTCGATCAGGGTGGTGTCGAGGCGCCCGGCCCGGACGTCGTCGTCGGTGACCAGCAGGCGCAGGTACTCGAGGTTCGTGTGCACGCCGAGCACCACGGTGCCGGCGAGCGCGGCGTCGAGGCGGTCGAGCGCCTGTCCGCGGTCCGTGCCCCAGGCGATCACCTTGGCGAGCATCGGGTCGTACGACGCCGATACGGTGCCTCCCGCGAGCAGGGAGCCGTCCACGCGGACACCCTCCCCCGCAGGCTCGGCGAGCGCCAGGACGGTGCCGGTGGAGGGCAGGAACCCTGCCTCGGGGTTCTCCGCGTAGACGCGTGCCTCCACGGCGTGGCCGGTGAGGACGACGTCGTCCTGCGTGAGCGCGAGCTCCTCGCCGGCCGCGATGCGGAGCTGCCAGGCCACGAGGTCCACGCCGGTGACGAGCTCCGTGACGGGGTGCTCCACCTGCAGGCGCGTGTTCATCTCCATGAAGAAGAACTCCTCCGGGGCGGTGTCGGAAACCAGGAACTCGACCGTGCCGGCGCCGGTGTAGTCGACGCTGCGGGCGGCCTCGCACGCGGCCGCACCGATGCGCCGGCGGGTCGAGTCGTCGAGCAGCGGTGAGGGCGACTCCTCGATGACCTTCTGGTGCCTGCGCTGCAGCGAGCACTCGCGTTCCCCGAGGTGGATCACGGTCCCGTGCGCGTCGGCTAGCACCTGGACCTCGATGTGGCGGGGCCGCTCGATCAGCCGTTCCAGGAACAGGGTGTCGTCGCCGAAGGCGCGGGGGGCGCCCCGCCGCGCGGTGGTGAGCGCGTCGGGGAGGTCCTCGGGCGGGTGGACGGCGTGCATGCCCTTGCCGCCGCCGCCCGCCGAGGGCTTGATGAGCAGGGGGAAACCCACCCGGTCCGCCGCGGCCAGGAGCGCCTCGTCCGTCAGTCCCGGCTCGGCGATCCCCGGCACCACCGGCACGCCGGAGCCCGCGACGTGGTTCTTGGCGCGGATCTTGTCCCCCATGACCTCCAGCGCGTGGACGCCCGGCCCGACGAAGACGATGCCCTCGGCGGCGAGCGCCCCGGCGAGGGCGGCGTTCTCGCTGAGGAAGCCGTACCCCGGGTGCACGGCGCCGGCGCCCGTGCGGCGGCAGGCCTCGAGCACCGCGGGGATCGAGAGGTAGCTCTCCGCGGGCGCCGCTCCCCCGATCCGCACCGCGAGATCGGCCTCGAGCACGTGACGTGCCCCGGCATCGGCGTCGCTGTGCACGGCGACGGAGCGCAGGCCCAGGGCGCGGACGGAGCGGATGACGCGGCAGGCGATCTCGCCGCGGTTGGCCACGAGCACGGTGTCGAAGGGCCGGCGAGCGGGGTGGACGGGGAGGGTCATCGGGTTCACATCCGGAAGAGGCCGAAGGAGGTCTCGGGCAGGGGCGTGAGAGCGCACACGTCGAGGGCCAGGCCGAGGACCCTCCGGGTGTCGGCGGGGTCGATCACGCCGTCGTCCCAGAGACGCGCGGTGGAGTAGTAGGGGTTGCCCTGCGCCTCGTACTGCTCGCGGATCGGGGCTCGGAAGGACTCCTCGGCCTCCGCGGACCAGTCCTCGCCCCGGGCCTCCGCCCGGTCGCGCCTGACGGTCGCGAGGACAGAAGAGGCCTGGGCACCGCCCATCACCGAGATCCGGGCGGCCGGCCACATCCACAGGAAGCGCGGTGAGAACGCCCGCCCGCACATCGAGTAGTTCCCGGCCCCGAAGGACCCGCCGATGACGACGGTGAGCTTGGGGACACGGCACGTGGCGACGGCGGTGACCATCTTCGCGCCGTGCTTGGCGATCCCCGCGGCCTCGTAGTCCCTGCCCACCATGAAGCCCGAGAGGTTCTGCAGGAACACGAGCGGGACGCCCCGCTGGTCGCAGAGCTCGATGAAGTGCGCCCCCTTGAGCGCCGACTCGCCGAACAGCACGCCGTTGTTGGCCACGATGCCCACCCGGTGACCGTGGATCGTGGCGAAGCCGGTGACGAGCGTGGTGCCGTACTCGCGCTTGAACTCGTGGAAGAGCGAGCCGTCGAC
The DNA here is from genome assembly GCF_001187915.1 of Arthrobacter sp. RIT-PI-e. Lineage (GTDB taxonomy): Bacteria > Actinomycetota > Actinomycetes > Actinomycetales > Micrococcaceae > Arthrobacter_D. The sequence goes on from NZ_LGIU01000062.1 coordinate 26,826, forward strand.
GATCCGGGCGATCACCTCGCGGGCGTCGTAGGCGGCGTTCACGTCCGTGGGGACGGCGCCGTACAGCTCCTCGGGGGCGACCGCGGGTTCCACGGGTCCCGTGGTCGCCGCGGAGGCGCGGGCAGGTGGCAGGGTCGCGATGATGTCCCGCACGATCTCGAGGGCGTGCCGGTCGTTCTCGGCCAGGTGGTCGGTGACCCCGGAGACACGGGAGTGGACCTCGCCGCCGCCGAGCTCCTCGGCGCTCACCACCTCGCCGATCGCGGCCTTCACCAGGGGCGGGCCGCCGAGGAAGATGGTGCCCTGGTTCCGGACGATCACGGTCTCGTCGCTCATGGCCGGGACGTAGGCACCGCCCGCGGTGCAGCTGCCGAGCACGGCGGCGAGCTGCGGGATCCCCCGTGCGGACATGGTGGCCTGGTTGTAGAAGATGCGCCCGAAGTGCTCGCGGTCCGGGAAGACCTCGTCCTGCCGCGGGAGGAAGGCGCCGCCGGAGTCCACCAGGTACACGCACGGCAGGGCGTTCTCGAGGGCGATCTCCTGCGCGCGGAGGTGCTTCTTCACCGTCATGGGGTAGTAGGTGCCCCCCTTGACGGTGGCGTCGTTGCAGATCACGAGCACGTGGCGCCCGTGGACCAGGCCGATCCCCGCGATCACGCCCGCACCCGGGCACTCGCCGTCGTACATGCCCTCCGCCGCCAACGGCGCGATCTCCAGGAAGGGGCTTCCGTCGTCGAGCAGGTGGTCGATGCGCTCCCGCGGGAGCAGCTTGCCGCGGGAGAGGTGACGCTGCCGGGACACCTCGGGCCCGCCCAGGGCCGCGACGGCGAGTCGACGGCGCAGCTCGGCGACCAGCTCCCGCTGGGCATCCTGGTTGGCGGTGAACACGGGCGACCCCGGATCCACCTTCGACGTCAGAGTCTCCATCGACTTCTTCCTCGCACACGGCTCGGTTAGTACTCACTAACCGATCCTCAGGTTAGTGGTCATTAACCGGCAAGTCCAGCACAATGGGAGGCACACCGCCCCGGCCCGCGAGGAGGACAGGCATGACCACGCGTCCCGTCGGGGCCCCCCTCACCGGCCGGAGCCTCGCCAAGGCCACCCGGCGCGCCATCCTGCTCGACGCCGCGGCCCAGCTGTTCGCGGAGCGCGGCTACAACGGGGTGTCGATCGAGGACCTCGGCGCCGCGGCAGGGGTGAGCGGGCCGGCCGTCTACCGGCACTTCCCGGGCAAGCCCTCCGTCCTCGCGGCACTGCTCACGGGTGTGAGCGAGGAACTGCTCGACGGCGGCAGGGCGGTGGTGGAGCACGCCGCCACCGCGGAGGCGGCACTGCGGGCACTGATCGCTTTCCACGTGGAGTTCGCCCTGCACAACGCGAACGTGATCCGGGTCCACGACCGGGACCTCGGCGCCCTGCCCGCCGCCGACGGCCGCATCGTGCGCTCCCTGCAGCGCACCTACGTGCAGCTCTGGGTGGACCAGCTCGCACGCCACCTGCCGCAGGCCGACCGGGCGCTGCTCCTCGGACGCGTCCACGCCGTCCTCGGGCTCATCAACTCCACCCCGCACACCACGCCCCGCGGACACCGGACCCCGGAGGCCCGCGGCGTGGGTGAGCTGCTGCAGGGGATGGCCTGGGCGGCCCTCGTGGTCGCCGACCCGGTCCGCCCGACGGGGTCGTCCGGCGGTGCGTCCGGCCCACCGAGTACGCTGAACTCTCGAGAAGTACCGGCCGAGCTCGCCGCCCGGCCGTCCGCCGACTGAAAGTACCGCCGTGATCACGCTACGTCCCGTTGAAGCCACCGATGTCGACGAGTTCTTCTCGCACCAGCTGGATCCCGGGGCGAACCACATGGCGGCCTTCGGCGCCAAGAATCCCGCCGACCGCGCCGTATTCGACCACCACTGGCAGGAGATCCTGAACGACACCCGGATCACCGTGCGCACCATCCTCTCCGACGGCGACGTGGTGGGCAGCATCCTCGCCTACCACCACGGCGAGGTCCCCGAGATCAGCTACTGGATCGACCGCCCCCGGTGGGGCCAGGGCATCCCCCCGGCCGCCGTGGGACAGTTCCTCGGCGAGGTGACGGCACGTCCGCTGCGGGCACGCGCCGTCGCCGACAACACGAGTTCCATCCGGATCCTCGAACGCTGGGGCTTCCGGCACATCGGCGAGGAGCAGGGCTTCTCACCCGCCCGTGGCGCGGTGGTGAAGGAACTCGTGCTCGAGCTGTCCTAGCCCGACCGGCCCGGGGCAGGGCTCCTTCCACCACGGAACCGTTCCGGGCGGTGTCCGGACTGCTCAGACCATCGCGAGGACCATGGCCGGCCTGCTGAGGATCGTCCCGACGTCGGCGAGGAAGTGCGAGCCCTGCTCACCGTCCACGAGCCGGTGGTCGAAGGACAGGCTGAGGGTGAGCACGGAGCGCAGGGCGACGGCGTCCCGGTACTCCCAGGGCATGCGCCGAACCGCCCCCACGGCCAGGATCGCGGCCTCACCCGGGGTCAGGATCGGTGTCCCGGCGTCGATCCCGAACACCCCGATGTTGGTGATCGAGAGGGTCCCGCCGGCGAGCGCGGCGGGCGTGGTCCGTCCGGAGCGCGCCGTCTCGGTCAGGGCGGCGAGCGCCCGGGCGAGCTCCAGGAGCGTCAGCCGTTCGGCCCCCTTGATGTTCGGCACCACCAGCCCCCGCGGGGTGGCGGCCGCGATGCCCAGGTTGACGCCCGCGTACTGCACGATCTCCTGGGCTCGTTCGTCCCAGGAGGAGTTCAGCGAGGGGTTCCGGGCGGCGGCGATGCACACCGCCTTGGCGACCACGCTCAGCATCGTGATGCGGGTCCCCGTGGAGGCGGGGTTCCTGCGCACCTCCTCCAGCAGCTCCAGGGTGGGGGTGACGTCGATGGTGAGGAACTCCGTGGCGTGCGGCGCGGTGAAGGCACTGGACACCATCGCGGCGGCGGTGAGCTTGCGGATCCCGCGGATGGGCAGCCGGGCCTCGCCGGGCGGGGTCGCGCGGCCGGCCGGCGCCTCCCGCGGGGTTCCCGGCCCCGCCGGGTCCACGTGCCGCGGGCCGTCCGCCTCCCGCGGCGTCGGTGGCTGCGTGAGTGCGGCGAGGACGTCCTCGCGCGTGATCAGTGCGCCCGGCCCGCTGCCGGTCAGGGTGTCGAGGGCGATCCCGAGGTCGCGGGCGAGTTTCCGCACCGGTGGGGTGGAGCGCGGCCGCTCCGCGGGGTGCGGCACCGCGGAGCCGGTGACGGGCGGCGCGGGAGGTCCCGCCGCGGGCGGCACGTCCGGCGTGGGCCGCGCTCGGGGCCCGGAGAGCGGCGCCCGCCGTTCCGCGAGGGGAGGTCCCTCGGGTTCCGGGAGCTGCGGCGCGGACCCGGGACACGCTCGGCCGACGCTCCGGCTCCGGCGTCGGGGGCGGCCCTCCTGCTCCGGGGTGGCCCCGTAGCCCACCAGGGTCGGTTCGCGCCGCCGGGGTGCTCCTCCGGCGTCGGGGGTCCCGGGTTCTCCCCCGGCCACCGCCGTCGGTCCCTGCGGCGCACCGGGTGACGCTCCGGGCACCGGGAGGGTGAAGGAGATGATGGGCGTGCCGACCTCCACCACGGTCCCCGCGCCCTCGAGCAACCGCAGCACCACCCCGGCGCAGGGCGACGGGAGTTCCACCACCGCTTTGGCCGTCTCGACGTCGGCGATGACCTGGTTCAGTTCCACCACCTCCCCCTCGGCCACGTGCCACCGCAGGATCTCCGACTCGGTGAGGCCCTCACCGAGGTCCGGGAGACGGAACTCGCGTACGCGCCCCGACGCTGCGGGGTCGCCGGGCGCCTCGTCGGTGGTGTGCGGGTCGGCGGGCATGGTCATCGTGCTCCTCCGGGGGTCGCACCGGTCAGTGAGTTCGGTCGGCGCAGCGCCCGGTCCACGCCGTCCAGGATGCGGTCCAGATCCGGCAGGTGGTGGGACTCGAGCTTGGAGCAGGGGTACGGGATGTCGAAGCCGGTCACCCGTACCGGGGCGTGCTCGAGGTGCTCGAAGCACCGCTCGGTGATGCCGGCGGCGAGCTCCGCGCCGAGCCCCCCGGACTGCGCGGCCTCGTGCGTGATCACCAGCCTGCCGGTCTTCCGCACCGAGGCCTCCACCGTGCCGTAGTCGATCGGCGCGAGGGAGCGCAGGTCGATCACCTCGATCGAGATGCCGTCGTCGGAGGCCGCGAGCGCAGCATCGCGCGCCGTCGTCACGAGCGGTCCGTAGGTGACGAGCGTGACGTCGGTACCCTCCGTCACCACCCGGGCCGCACCGAGGTCCGGCGTCCCCGTGCCCACACTCTCGTCCACCTCGCCCTTGACGTGGTAGCGGCGCTTGGGTTCGAAGTAGAGCACGGGATCATCGCAGGCGATGGCCTGCCGGATCATGGTGTACGCATCCTGCGGGGTGGACGGGCTGACCACGCGCAGACCCGAGGTGTGCGTGAAGTACGCCTCCGGGGACTCGGAGTGGTGCTCGGGGGAGCCGATGCCGCCTCCGAACGGGACCCGGACGGTGATCGGCATCCTCACCGCTCCCTGCGTGCGGTAGTGCAGCTTGGCCACCTGGCAGACGATCTGGTCGAACGCCGGGTAGATGAAGCCGTCGAACTGGATCTCCACCACCGGCCGGTACCCCCGGTAGGCCAGGCCCACGGCCGTGCCCATGATGCCGGCCTCGGCGAGGGGGCTGTCCAGCACGCGGTGCGACCCGAAGTCCTTCTGCAGCCCGTCCGTGATGCGGAAGACCCCGCCGAGCTGCCCGATGTCCTCCCCCATGAGCACCACCTTCGGGTCCTCGTCCAGGGCGCGGCGGAGGCCCGCGGTGATCGCACGGCCGAAGGTGGTGACGGACATCAGCGGGGTCCTTCCGCGGAGGTGGCGCCGAACAGGGCGAGGTAGCGCTCGTAGTGGTCCTGCTGGCGCTCCAGCCACGAGTTCGGTTCGCTGTAGACGTGCTCGAACAGGGCCGACGGCGCGGGTTCGGGCATGGAGATGCAGGCTTCCCGCAGCTCGGCGGCGACGGCGTCGGCCCGGGACCTCACGGCGTCCGCGTACTCGGCCGGGAGGAGGCCGAGGGAGTCCAGGTGCGCCGCCAGCCGCGCCAGCGGGTCCCGGGCGGCCCAGTGCTCCAGCTCGTGGGCCTCCCGGTAGCGCGTGGGGTCGTCCGCGGTGGTGTGGGGGCCCATCCGGTACGTGACGGCCTCGATGTAGGTGGGGCCGCCGCCCGAGCGCGCCCTGGCCAGTGCTTCACGGGTGACGGCGAGGCAGGCCAGGACGTCGTTGCCGTCCACCCGCACCGAGGGGATCCCGAAGCCGGGGGCGCGGCGAGCGATCGGCACCCGGGCCTGGAGACCCACGGGTTCGGAAATGGCCCAGTGGTTGTTCTGGCAGAAGAAGACCACCGGCGCCTGGTAGCTGGCGGCGAAGACCATGGCCTCGTTCACATCCCCCTGGGTGGTGGCGCCGTCCCCGAAGTAGGCCACCGCCACGGAGTCCGCGCCGTCCGCGGTGATCCCCATCGCGTACCCCGTGGCGTGCAGGGCCTGGGCGCCGATGATGATCTGGGGTGTGGCCATGTTCACCGTGTAGGGGTCCCACCCCGAGGAGGCGCTCCCCCGCCACACCCGCAGGAGGTCGGCGAGCCCCACGCCACGGCAGTAGGCCACCGCGTTCTCCCGGTAGCTCGAGAACACGAAGTCGTCCGGCCGCAGGGCCCGCCCCGAGCCGATCTGCGCGGCCTCCTGACCCAGGAGCGGGGGCCACAGGGCCAGCTCGCCCTGCCGCTGCAGTGCGGTGGCCTCGGCGTCGATCCGCCGTACCACCACCAGGTCCTCGTAGAGCCGCTGCAGGGCGGCGCCGTCCACGTCCGCCACGAGGGGGTCGTAGGACGCGTGCGGATGACGCACGCCGTCCGGGTCCACCAGGTGCACGGGCACATCCGCGTCGGGGTGCGCCGGTCCGGGGAACACGGTGGCACCAGCTGTCGTCCTGGAGCCGGACACGGCACCGTCAGAGGACATTCCACACGACCTTCACCTTCGCAGGAGAACCTCCTGCCCGCCGTTCCCGGCGGCCAGGAGGCCCCGGGCGCCGTTGCCCGGAATGTCTGTGACCCTACTCACAGGGCGCATGGAGCACAACAGAACGGCCTGGGACGGTGCAGGATGCACTGTTGCGGGGTGGGGAGGGCTGTTAGCGTTTCGCAGTATGCATATGGTGGACACCACCGACACCAGACTCCTGCGGGCCATCGCGCAGGATCCGCGCCGCACCGTCGTCGCCCTCGCGCAGAAGCTCGGACTGTCCCGCAACACCGTCCAGGCGAGGATGTCCCGGCTCGAGCGCAAGGGCGTGTTCCTGTCCTTCGAGCGGCGCATCAGCACGGCCGCCCTGGGCTACCCGCTGACCGCCTTCATCCACGTGCACGTGCAGCAGCAGAAGCTCGCGGACATCACCCGCAGCATCGCCGCCGTGCCCGAGGTGGTGGAGGCCGTGGGTCTGAGCGGTCAGGCCGACATCCTGGTCCGGGTGGTGGCCGTCGACGCCGAGGACCTCTTCAGGGTCAACGGGACGATCCTCGCGTGCGAGGGTGTGGAGCGGTGCGACACCTCCCTGGTGATGAGTGAGCTGGTCCCCTTCCGGGTGGATCCGCTCCTGGCCCGCGGCCCCCGGACACCTGAGGCCTGACACGACGGCGGCCGCCCTCCCGTGCGGAGGACGGCCGTCGTCGTGATCGATGGGGTGGATCGTGCGGGGGTGCGCCGGATCAGTGGTCGGTGGCCTTCTCGGCCCCGACGCCGGTGAGCGAGCGCACCTCCATCTCGGCCTGCTTCATCGGGTCCTCCGTGGTCCTCGAGAGCACGGTGCCCAGCCAGCCGAGGAAGAACGCCAGCGGGATCGAGACGATCCCCGGGTTGCTGAGCGGGAACACCGAGAAGTCGGCGCCCTGGATCATGGACCGCTCACTGCCGGAGACCACCGGCGAGAGCGCGATCAGCAGGATCGCGGAACCGAGCCCCCCGTACATGCTCCAGACGGCACCCTGCGTGTTGAAGCGCTTCCAGAACAGCGAGTAGAGGATGGTGGGCAGGTTCGCGCTGGCGGCCACCGCGAAGGCGAGCGCCACGAGGAACGCCACGTTCTGGCCCTGGGCGCCGATGCCGCCGGCGATCGAGAGCAGCCCGATCACGATCACGGTGCGGCGTGCCACCTTAACCTCCCCGTCGGGGTTGACCTTGCCCTTGCGGATCACGCTCGCGTAGATGTCGTGCGCGAAGGAGGCCGCCGCCGTGATGGTGAGGCCCGCGACCACCGCGAGGATCGTCGCGAAGGCCACCGCGGAGATCAGGCCGAGGAGGATCGAGCCACCGAGCTCGAACGCGAGCAGCGGGGCCGCCGAGTTCACGCCGCCCGGGGCGGCGAGGATGCGCTCGGAGCCGATCAGCGCGCTGGCACCGTAGCCCAGCACCAGCGTGAAGAGGTAGAACGCGCCGATCAGCCAGATGGCCCAGACCACGGAGCGGCGGGCCTCCTTCGCCGTGGGCACGGTGTAGAAGCGCATGAGCACGTGCGGCAGGGCCGCGGTGCCGAGCACGAGCGCCAGGGCCAGGGAGAGGAAGTCCAGGCGCGTGACCGAGGTGAGCCCGTACTGCAGGCCCGGGCTGGTGATGGCGGCGTTGCCGGAGGTCTCGATCGCGGCGCCGAGCAGCGTGGAGAGGTTGAAGCCGTGGAGGGCCAGGACCCACACGGTCATGATGAACGCCCCCGCGATGAGCAGGCACGCCTTGATGATCTGCACCCACGTGGTGCCCTTCATGCCGCCGATCAGCACGTACATGATCATGAGCACGCCGACCACCGTGATGACGATCGACTGCCCCAGGCGGTCGTTGATGCCGAGCAGCAGCGACACGAGCCCGCCGGCGCCGGCCATCTGGGCGAGGAGGTAGAAGAAGCAGACGGCGAGGGTGGTGATGGCCGCCGCGATCCGCACGGGCCGCTGCTTCAGGCGGAAGGAGAGCACGTCCGCCATGGTGAACTTGCCCGTGTTGCGCAGCAGTTCGGCGACCAGCAGCAGCGCCACCAGCCAGGCCACCAGGAACCCGATGGAGTACAGGAAGCCGTCGTACCCGTTGATCGCGATGGCTCCCACGATGCCGAGGAACGACGCCGCCGAGAGGTAGTCACCGGCGATCGCCGTGCCGTTCTGACCGCCCGTGAACGAGCGACCCGCGGCGTAGTAGTCGGCTGCCGTCTTGTTGTTGCGGCTGGCCCGCAGCACCACCACGAGGGTGATGGCCACGAACACGCCGAAGATGGCCATGTTCAGCAGGGGCGAGCCGACGTTGGTGGTCTCGGCGGTCTGCAGCGGCACACGGAGCGCCGCACTGTGGACGGGGATCATTTCTTACCACCTGCGGGGTCGATGAACACGTCGGGGGCTGCTTCCTCGAGCTCGTGCCGGATGCTGCTCGCGATCGGGTCGAGACGCCGGTTGGCGTAGCTGACGTACCACATGGTGATCCCGAAGGTGCTCACGAACTGCAGCAGCCCGAGGAGGATGCCGATGTTGATGTTGCCGAGCACCGGGGTGGCCATGAAGTCGTGGGCGTAGTCCGCCAGCAGGACGTACGCGAAGTACCAGAGCAGGAAGAACACCGCCATGGGGAAGACGAAGCTGCGGTGGCGCTTGCGCAGTTCCTTGAACTGTTCGGTCTGCTGGACTTCGGTGAAGTCCACGGCAGCACCGGGGCCGGGATCCGGCTCCACTGGGTGCGAACCCATCGTTCCTCCTTCGATCGGGACGTCCCTGACCTCGTGCGCGGCATCATCGCCGGGACACGGGACAGGCACGTCGATGTGACTCCCATCACTGTGCGTGACGCCCTCCGCCACCACCAGCGCGCCGTCACCGCGTATCGGCGAGCGCACCGCCCGGTGCGGTGAACGGTCACGCCTGGATCCCCGCGACGCTAGGGTGGTGCCATGTTCAGCGCCGCCGTCGACACCGCCCTGGTGTGCGCGGTGGCGGTGATCACCCTCGCCGTGGTGGGGTTCCTCGGTTTCCGCCTCTCACGCTCCTACCGCGACCTCGGGTCCGACGCCGATCGCGCCACCTACGCCACCCTGCACACGGCGACCCTGGCCTCGGAGCACCTCCGTGAGGGTCTCACCCCCGCCGGTGCCACCCGCGCCGCCCGGCACCTGCGCGGACTGCTGCGCTGCGACGTGCTGATCATCAGCGACGACACCGCCGTCCTCGCCCGGGAGGGCGCGCGCGGCGACCACCCCGACCTGATGCCCCTGGTCACGCAGGTCCTCGCGACCGGACGTACGCAGATCGTCCGGCGGCAGCGCCTGGACGCGCTGGGCGTGGCGGAGCCCGGCGAGCTCGTCCTCTCCCCCATCCGCGTGGGCAAGCACGTGGTGGGCACGGTCGGGGCCTTCACCCGGCACGTGGACGCCGGACTGGTGCGGGCCACCACCGAGCTGGCCGGATGGGTGTCCACACAGGTGGGACTCGCGGAGCTCGACTCCTCCCGACGACTGCTCGCGGAGGCCGAGGTGCGCGCCCTACGGGCCCAGATCAGCCCCCACTTCATCTACAACTCCCTGAACGCCATCGCCTCCTTCATCACCACGGACCCGCAGCGTGCCCGGGAGCTCGTGGTGGAGTTCGCGGACTTCACGCGGTACTCCTTCCGCCGTCACGGCGAGTTCACCACGGTGGCCGAGGAGCTGCGCAGCATCGACCGCTACCTGCTCCTGGAGCGCGCCCGGTTCGGTGACCGGCTGCGGGTGCGGCTGGAGATCGGCCCGGAGGTGCTCAGCACCGTGATCCCGTTCCTCAGTCTCCAGCCCCTCGTGGAGAACGCCGTGCGCCACGGACTCGAGTCCAAGGACGGCACGGGGAACATCACCATCACCGCCCACGACGCCGGCGCGTTCGCGGAGGTGACGGTGGAGGACGACGGCGTGGGGATCGATCCGGAGCACCTGCGCTCCGTGCTCGCCGGGCACACGGAGGACATCCACGTGGGCCTGCGCAACGTCGATGCACGCCTGCGCCAGGTGTACGGGGACGAGCACGGCCTGGTCATCGACACGGCGCCGGGCGCCGGGACGCTCATCACCCTGCGGGTGCCGAAGTCGCAGCCGGGGCACCGGGCGTGAGGCGCGTACTCTATGAGCCATGCTCACTGTTGTCATCGTCGACGATGAACCCCCCGCCGTCGAGGAGCTCGCCTTCCTGCTCGGGAAGGACGCCCGGATCGGGACCATCCACCGCGCGTCGAGCGGTGCCGCGGCGCTGAAGGTGGTGGAGCAGCACAGCGTGGACGCCCTGTTCCTCGACATCCACATGCCCTCGCTCTCCGGCGTCGACATCGCGCGCAGCCTCGGGCGCCTGGGCAGGCCCCCCGCCGTCGTCTTCGTGACCGCGGACGAGGACCGCGCCGTCGAGGCCTTCGAGCTCAGGGCGGTGGACTACCTCCTGAAACCGGTGCGCCCCGAACGCCTCACCGAATCGGTGCGCCGGGTGGACGAGCTCGTGGAGGGCTCGGGGGGAACGCCGGAGATGATCACGGTGGACCAGGGCGGGGTGAGCCGGATGATCCGGCGCGACGACGTCCGCTACGTGCAGGCCCAGGGCGACTACGCGCGCCTGCACACCGCGGAGGCCAGCTACCTCATCCGCATCCCGCTGAGCGATCTGGAGCGGCAGTGGGCGGACGCCGGGTTCCTGCGGACGCACCGCTCCTACCTCGTGGCGATGGACCGGGTACGGAAGGTGCGCATGCTCGCCGGCCGCACCAGTCTCTTCGTGGGCGACGCCGAGCTTCCGGTGAGCCGACGTCACCTGCCCGACGTCCGGGACAGGCTCGAGGCCTCCCGGCTGCGCCCGGGGTCCTGACCGGTGACGCACCCCGCAGCGCCGTCCCGCTCACCCCAGGTGGACCCCCGCCGCGCGAGCCGGATGCACCCGCGGTCCTCTCCGCATCCGGGCCCCCGGCCCGGGGCCCGCGCATGAGCCCGGAGGACGAGCTCCCCCGCCGCGTCCGCGTCACGGCGCCGCGCACCACCGGTCGGGGCAGCGGAGCCACGTTCCCGGTGGCACGGGAGCTGGCCGAGCAGTCTGAGGTGGGCCGGGTCTTCGTCGCCTCGCTCATCCGCTCGCAGCTGCGCCTCGCCCTCGTGGTGGCGGGCGGGTTCCTGGTGATCCTCGTCTCCATCCCGGTGCTGCTCAGCCTGTTCCCGGACATCCACGGCGTCACCGTGCTCCCGGTGCCGGTCTCCTGGCTGCTGCTCGGGCTCGGGGTGTATCCCCTGGTGTTCGGCTGCGCCCTGCTCTACGTCCGCAGCGCCACCCGCAACGAGCACCGGTTCCAGGACCTCGTGGACGATGAGTGAGACCCTGCTGGAGGGCGGACTGCGCCTGGACCCGGTGATCGGCTACGCCGCCCTCGGCCTCGTGGCGCTCACCACCGTGCTGATCGGGATCTACGGGCTGCGCATCTCCCGGACCACGGGGGACTTCTACGTGGCGTCCCGCACCGTGCGGCCGTGGTGGAACGCCTCCGCCATCGGCGGGGAGTACCTCTCGGCCGCGAGCTTCCTCGGCATCGCGGGCCTGATCCTGGTCTCGGGCGCCGATGCCCTGTGGTTCCCCATCGGGTACACCGCCGGCTACCTGATGCTCCTGCTCTTCGTCGCCGCACCGCTGCGCCGCTCCGGCGCGTACACCGTGCCGGACTTCGCGCACTCCCGCCTGGACTCGCTCCTGGTCCGCCGGGTGACCGGTCTGCTGGTGGTGCTCATCGGCTGGCTCTACATCGTCCCGCAGCTCCACGGTGCCGCGCTCACCGTGCGCATCACCACGGACCTGCCCGCCTGGGCAGGCCCGCTCGCCGTCGTCGTCGTCGTGTGCCTCAGCGTGATGACCGGGGGCATGCGCTCCATCACGTTCGTCCAGGCGTTCCAGTACTGGCTGAAGCTCACCGCCCTGGCCCTGCCCGTGGCCTTCGTGGTCCTCCGCCTCGCCGCGGACCGCGCACCGGTCACCGCCGGCGGGAGCGCCTTCGCCCCGGAGCTCGACACCGTCCCGGACGCCCCCCTGTACGCGACGCTCTCGCTGGTCGTCGCGCTGCTGTTCGGCACGCTCGGGCTGCCGCACGTCCTGGTCCGCTTCTACACGAACCCGGACGGCCCCTCCGCCCGGCGCACCACGCTGATCGTCCTCGGCCTGCTCTCCGTGTTCTACCTCTTCCCCACGGTCTACGGGATCCTCGGGCGGATCCACACGCCCGAGCTCGCGGCCGCCGGGACCGCGGACGCCACGGTGCTCCTGCTGCCCGGGCGGATCCTCGGCGGCACCGCCGGCGACCTGCTCTCCGCCCTGGTGACCGCGGGGGCGTTCGCCGCGTTCCTCTCCACCACCAGCGGCCTGGTGGTCTCCCTCGCCGGGGTGATCAGTCAGGAGTTCTTCGCCGGGACCGTGCGGGGGTTCCGGCGTGCCGCCCTGGTCTCCGCGTGCGTGCCCCTCCTGCTGGCGCTGCTGACGGACAGCCTGGCGCTGGCCGGCAGCGTGGGCTCCGTGTTCGCGTTCACGGCCTCCACCCTCTGCCCGCTGCTGCTGCTCGGCATCTGGTGGCGCGGGCTGACGGACGCGGGCGCCGTCGCGGGCATGCTCACCGGGGCGGTGCTGTGCGGCGGGGCGATCGCCACGGCCGGTCTCCTCGGCGCGGGCGGGGGGCCCGGCCGGGTGGTGCTCGCCTACCCCGCGCTGTGGACCGTCCCCGTGGCGTTCGGCACCATGGCGCTCGTCTCACGGGCGCGCCGGGCCGTGCACCCGCCTCCGCCTGGCGGGTGCTGGCCCGGCTGCCCCCCCCCGAGCCCCGCTGGGCGGCGCCACCCGGGCACCCCCGGGCCTAGTCGATGCCCGCCATGAGGTCCACCACGCGGTCCAGGAAGGCGTCCACCTGGTTCTCCCCGTACCCCTCGCTCCCGCGCACCTCGCGGAACACCGCGTGCCGCACCATGGTCACGCTCAGGGGTGCGTCGCTCTCGAGGTACCCGAGGACGGCGTCGCACAGGCGGTCCACGTCCTCGACGTCGTAGCTCCTGCTGCGTACGCGGGCGGGCCGCCGGAACCGTTCTCCCGCGGGTCGCCCGAGCCGCCGCCGGAGGATCGCCGCGGTGCGCCCGACGCTGCGCAGCCAGGCCTCCTCGCCCTTCTCCTCGATGAAGCGCTCCCGCTCGCGCCGGGCGAACACGTCCTCGAGCCGGTCCAGCGCGGCGTCGACGCTCCGGGGGTCGTACCCGCCCCGTGAGCGGCTGAACGCGACGGCGCGGATCTCGGCGCCGGTCAGCTGCTCCCCGCCGGGGTCGTCGAGGTTGTAGCAGCGGCGCGCCCGGGTGATGAAGCGGTCCACCTGCCGTACGTGGTACCCGGTGACGCGGCGGCCCACGCGTGGGAACGGGGTGTCCGAGCGAGCCACGTCCATGCTGCTGGGATCCTCCTGCTGAGACCTACCGGGACGGTGCGGGAGCACCATCCCTCCCGGGATCCCGGGTGCCGGTCAGGCGCCTACAGCAATCCCGGTACCAATGTAGCGGAGAGCAGGTACGCGACCGGGGAGGCGAAGACGATCGAGTCGAGCCGGTCCATGACCCCGCCGTGCCCGGGGAGGATGGTCCCCATGTCCTTCACGCCGAGCTCTCGCTTGATCATCGACTCCGCGAGGTCCCCGGCGGTGGCCGCGGCCACGATGGCGACGGCGAGGGCCAGTCCCAGCCACACCGGCTGCTGCAGCAGGAGCACGGAGCAGAGCCCGCCCACCACGAAGGCCCCGCCGATGGAGCCGCCGAATCCCTCCCAGGACTTCTTGGGGCTGATCCTCGGCGCCATGGCGTGCTTGCCGAAGAAGGCACCCACCAGGTACCCGAAGGTGTCGTTCGCCACCACGAGCAGCAGGAGCGTGATGATCACGCGGTACCCGCCGTCGGCACGCATCAGCACCATGGCGAAGCTGAGCATGAAGGGGATCCACAGGACGGTGAACGCACCGGCCATGATGCTCCTGGCCGGGTCCGGTGCCGGGTCAAGGGAACGCCAGAGGAACAGGGCCAGCACGGCGAAGGTGGTGGCCGCGGCGAGACCGCCGGTGCCGGCGAAGTAGGCGGCGAAGGGCAGCACCAGCGTGGCGGCGAGCGTGGGGACCAGCGGTACGTGGATGTGCCGGATCGCCAGCGCCCGTGCCACCTCCCACACACCGACGGCGGCGAAGAGCGCCACCACGGCCACGAAGGCCACCGGGAAGAACAGCAGGCCCACCAGCACCGGTGCCAGGAGGGCCGCGCCCACGCCGATCGCGGCCGGGAGGTTCCGGCCGGCCCGGGACGGCGCACCGGGTTCCCGGCGGGTGCGACGGCGCAGGGGCCCCCGCGGGGGCGTGCGGTCGCGGGGCGGGGGGGGGGGGCGGCGGG
>NZ_LGIU01000071.1 GCF_001187915.1 Arthrobacter sp. RIT-PI-e
GGGGCGCTCCGGTGGTGGTCCTCGAAGCCAGGAAGAGGGGGCGGCCGCTCCCCGCGCCCAGGGCGGGCCCCACCCCCGGGCTGACCAGCGACCCCGGCGCCACGGTCTCGGCCGGCTCCGTGATCGCGACCATCCAGGACTGAACCGACGCCGGGTCACCGCCACCGCACGCAGCACCGCCCGCCGTGACCCACCGGCGGGCGGTGCTGCGTGGACCTCCGTGCCGGGAGGTCGGGCGCCGGGCCCGGTGGTGGCCTTGATCGGGCGAGTGCGACCGACCCGACCTGCACATCCCGGTTAGCCGCCGTTACCCCGACCGCTGCTGCCGTTGCCGTTACCCGGGCTGCCACCGTTGCCCGAGTTACCGTTACCGTTACCGGTACCGTTACCCCAGTTTCCGATCCCCTGGTCGCCTGGGACATCGCCGGCGCCACCCTCGGCGGGGGCGCCCCCCGCGCCGCCGCCCCCCGGGGCGGGCAATGGCGCCGGGGACGCGGGCGGGGGCTGCTCAGGAGCCGGCGCGGGGTCCACCGGCTCGGGTTCCCCCGCCGCGTCCGGTTCGTCCGCTTCATCCGGTTCGTCCGCCTCGTCGGGCTCCTGCTGTGGTGTCGCAGGCACCGGGTCGGGCTGCGCGGGAGCGGTGTCCGCGGGTGCGGGTTCCACGGTCTCCTCGGCGGGCGCAGGCTCCTCCTGGAACTGCATCCCGTCCGCTTCGAGTGAGGCGATCAGCTCCTCGATGGTGTCACCGATCACCGTGGCGCGATCCTCCGTCACCGTGCCCTCCGCCCGGGCGCTCTGCCCATCGGCCTCCAGGGCCCGCGCGAGCGTGATGGCGCCCGCGGAGTTCCCGTCCGCCGCGGTATCGGCAATGCGCCGCACGTCGGCCTGCAGCTCTCGCGCGAGATCGGTGTCCAGCGCCCCGTCGCTGCACCCCGTGAGCAGCAGCGCGGGGAGGAGGGCCGGGACCGTCACTGTCCAGCGGAACTTCATGGCTGCACGCTTTCGTAGAGTTCCTGCAGTCGCTTCCCGGTCTCACCGGGGACCGGCGGGAGCGGGGGAAGATCGGGGGCGGACCCGACGTCCAGCACGCCACTGCTCCACAGCCCGATCGCGATGGCCAGGAGCACTCCGAACGTGACGATCCGGAGCAGGGTGCGCCTGCGCTTCCTCGGAGTGCGTCCCGTGGTCACCCGATCACCGGGAGGCATGTCCGGCACCCGGTGGCGCTCCGTCCGATCGGAGGCCTCCGTGCGCAGTGCCGCGGTGGACGCGGTCCCGGTGGGGAGCGCACGGGTGAGGCGCGCGGTGTCCGGGGCGCGCGTGCGCGTACCGGCGTCGCTCCCCGATGCCCCCACCGCCCGCGTCATCGGTTCCGATCGGGCCAGGACCGCGGTCCCGAGCTCGTCCGGGAGCGGCACGGCACGAGGTGACGGCGGCGCGGCAGTGGCCGGCGCAGCAGTGGTGTGCGCGGCAGTGGCCGACGTCGGCGCGAAGGACGACGTGTCGGACCCGGACGCCGCGGCGGTCGGGGAGGATCCCGTTGACGAGGGCGCCGAGGAGGGCACCGCCGCCGATGCTGCGGTCGTGTCGTCGTCGCCCTCGTCGTCGGGATCCTGGCGGTCAAGGGCGTCTGCGTGCGGCTGCAGCGGACCGAGCGCCGTCAGCGACCGCACCAGCGCCGCCGCAGTGGGACGCGCCCCGGGATCGTCCAGTGTCATGGACATCAGCACGGCGGACAGGCCGGGCCCGGCGGCGTGCGGTATCGAGGGGCCCCGGTGCAGACGCACCAGGGCGCTCTCCACTCCCGTTCCCGGGAAGGCCTTCTCCCCGGTGAGGCACTCGATGAGCACCAGTGCGAGCGAGTAGACGTCCGAGGCCTGCCCCACGTCGTCGCCGCGGGCCTGCTCGGGGCTGAAGTACGCGGCGCTGCCGATCACCTGGCCGGTGGCCGTGAGCCGTCCGCCGTCGAAGAACCGGGCGATCCCGAAATCGGTGAGGAGATGACCGAATCTGTCACCGTACTGCTCGGCGGGCCGGGTGAGGATGTTGGACGGTTTGATGTCGCGGTGCACGATGCCCCGGCCGTGGATGTACTCGAGGGTCCTGGCCAGCTCGAGGGCCAGCCGCCGGACGCCCTCCCGCCCCAGTGCTCCCGCGCTGCGCAGCAGGACGTTGAGGTCCGGACCGCGGACCAGCTCCATCACCAGGTACGCCCGCTCCCCCGACTCCTCCCCGGCGTCCATGTCCAGCACCCGCACCAGTCCGGGGTGGTCGAGGCCGGCCAGGAGCCGTGCCTCGGCGGATCCCCGCTCGATGCCGTCCGCGGCGCCGGCACGGAAGAGCTTCACGGCCACGTCCCGCTCCAAGCGGGTGTCGTGGGCCTCGAAGACCTCCGCCATGCCACCGGTACCCACGCGCGGGCCCAGGACGTAGCGCCCCGCGAGTACCTGCTGCTCCATGTCCTCTGCTCCCGCTGTCCTGATGCCCTCCGGGCATGCGTCGATCCCCTCGTCACCCCAGCGGACGGCATCGCTCCCAGTGTACGGGCGGCGTACCCGTTGCACCGTGGCGTCCGGGTACGGACGACGACGGCGCCGCACCCCTCGAGCGGGTGCCGCGCCGTCGTCGGTCGGGAGGACAGGGTCAGGGTCAGGCGACGTTGTTCTCGTAGTCGTTGTCGCGGGTCTCCCGCGAGATCAGCAGGGCGATGAACGTGGCGACGGCAGCGACGCTCAGGTACGCCCCCACCAGCACGGTGCTGCCGTCGGCGAGCTGCCACAGCGCGACGGCGATGAAGGACGCCGGAGCGGCACCGATCATGCTGGAGACGTTGTAGGCCACGGCGGAGCCCGTGTAGCGGACGTTGGCGGGGAAGAGCTCGGGCAGCACGGCGGCCATGGGGCCGAACGTCAGACCCATGAGGATGAACCCGATGATCAGCAGCGCCATGGCGCCCACGGTCCCCGCCCCGAACAGCGGCGCCCAGAGCAGACCGAAGACGGCGATGCCCACGGTGGTGGCCAGGAGCATCTTCCGGCGGCCGAAGCGCTCCGCCAGCGGGCCGGACACGATGGTGAAGATCCCGAAGAACACCACGCCGATGATCAGCATCCACAGGAAGTCGGTGCGCTCCATCCCCAGCCCGGGAACGAACGCCGCCTCCTGCGCAGCGGTGAACTCGCCACCGGCGGCCTCGGCCCGGGACCTGGCCTGCTCGATGCTGGACGCCCTGGTGCCGTAGGTGAGGGTGAAGGCCGTCATGAAGTAGAACAGCACGTACGTGGCGAACATGATGAACGTCCCGAGCAGCAGCCGCTGCCAGTGGTTGGCGAACACGGAGCCGAGCGGGAGCTTGACCACCTTGCCCGTCTGCTGCACCTTCTGGAAGGACGCGCTCTCGATCAGCTTGAGCCGCACGTAGAGGCCCACGATCACCATGACGGCACTGAGCAGGAACGGCACGCGCCATCCCCAGGCGAGGAACTGCTCCGGGGTCAACGCGGTGCTCAGGAGCACGAAGAGCAGGTTCGCGAGGATGAACCCGATCGGGGCGCCGAGCTGCGGGAACGTCCCGAAGATGGCCCGCTTGCCCTCCGGGGCGTTCTCGGTGGCCAGCAGTGCCGCACCGCTCCACTCACCGCCGAGCGCCAGGCCCTGGAAGAAGCGCAGCACCACCAGCATGAACGGCGCCCAGAACACCCAGGCCTCACCTTCGGCGGTGGGCAGGACGCCGATCAGGAAGGTGGCGATGCCCATGGTCAGCAGGGAGCCCACGAGGGTGGCCTTCCGCCCCACCTTGTCGCCGAAGTGCCCGAACAGGATGGACCCCAGCGGACGGGCCACGAAGGCCACGCCGAACACGGCGAAGGAGCTCAGGAGCTGGTTGGCGTCCGACTGCGTGGGGAAGAACAGCACCGGGAACACGAGCACGGCGGCCGTGGCGTAGATGTAGAAGTCGTAGAACTCGATGGTGGTGCCGATGAGGCTGGCGAAGATCACCCTCCCCCGGGAGTTCAGCGGCGTGGTGGTCCCGCTGGTACCAGCGGAGGTCGAGGAGGTCATGGAGCGTCGGCTTTCTCCCGAGACGCCGTGGGCCCACGAACGAGCATGAGCAGCACGGCGTCCGTGCGTCAGTGGAATCCTGACATCAGACCATCGGTGTCCGTAGCGTGGATAAGCGTGTCCACGATGTGGACCGTGGGAACTCGGTTCACCGCCCGGTGAGCTCCCGGACCCACGCGGCGAGGTTCGGGTTCCCCGGGCGGTAGGGCGGCGCCCCCGTTCCCCAGCGGCGCAGCACCGAACCGTCGATCGTCTCACCGGTGCTCGTGCGTACCGGGCGCAGCCGGGGCTTGCGCCCGGGGAGGAGACGCAGCAGGCCACCGAGCGTACGGGGGGCGCGGATCGGCCCACGCCACTCGTCCCCTTCGACAGGTACCACGGGCAGCCGGAGCACGAGCCCGGCCTGGGCAGCACGACCGGCGATCCACTCACGCGTGAGCACCGAGAGCGGATTGTCGATGCTCGGTCGCGACGTACCCCCACCGCCGATGCTGGAGTGGGCGCCGACGAACCAGCGTTGCTCCACGTGGGTGACGTGGTCGCCGACCGGGATCGGTACACCGCTCCACAGCGTGGGGGTGAACTGTGCGCGGTGCTCGTCGATCGCCACCGCGTGACAGGCGTGATCCACCAGCCCGCTGAGCGCGGTGTCGTGGAACGCGTACCGCCTGCGTGAGAGCCAGTGCCCGAGACCGCCTGGGATGCCGAGGCTCCCGACGGTGTCGAGGACACCGATGAACCGGATGCGGACGAGACGCGATCGTTCCAGCAGGAGACGATCCTGCGCCGTCGTCGCCGGTTCCTCCCCCGCCTGCATCTCGCGCAGGCCGGGGGCGTCACCTCCACGCCGGTAACGGGCGAAGACGGCCTCGGCGGACAGGATCTCGGGTGCGATGATCCCGCACTTGGCGATCACACCGCCCAGGCTCCGCGCCGTGAAAGCACCACGGCTGAACCCGAGGAGGTAGATCCGGTCGTCGTCGGAGTGGTGGTGGTCGGCGATGAAGCGGTAGGCGTCGATGATGTGCCGGTCCAGGCCGTAGCCGAAAGCACCACCGAGCAGACGCTCCAGGAGTCCGTGGCCCGTCCCGACCCCCGGATCGTAGTACGTCTCCTGCGGTGCTCCTGCGGTGCCCGCAGCAGGGGTGCGCTCCCAGAGCTGCACGATGTTGGTGAAGTCGTCGCGATCCTGCCACGTGCCGTCCAGGAAGAGCGCGATGTCCATCCCCGCCCCTCTCCCCTCGACCCCGGTGAGGGCTCCGACCAGCGCCGCCGAGCGGTACGGGACTAGATCCGTACGTGGAGCCGGCGCGCTGCCTCGGAGATGGACCCGGTGAGCGACGGGTACACCGTGAACGTGTTGGCGACGTCGTCCACGTGCAGTTTCTTGGTCACCGCGAGCGCCAGCGGGAAAATCAGCTCGGATGCGCGCGGGCCCACCACCACACCGCCGATCACGGTGCCGGAGCCCTTGCGGGAGATCACCTTCACGAAGCCGTCCTTGACGTTCATCATCTTCGCGCGGGCGTTGGTGTGCAGGGAGAGCTTCACGACGTCGCCCTGGTACCGTCCGGACTCGATGTCCTCCTCGCTGACCCCCACGGTGGCGATCTCGGGCGAGGTGAAGATGTTGGAGGCCACCTGCTTGAGCTTGATGGGGCTCACGGAATCGCCCATGAGGTGGGCGATGGCGATCCGGCCCTGCATCGCGGCCACGGAGGCCAGCGCGAACACGCCCGTGCAGTCGCCGGCGGCGTAGACGTTGGGGGCGGTGGTGCGCGAGACGCCGTCCACCTCGATGTGGCCGGACTCGGTGAGTGCCACCCCGGCCTCCTCGAGACCGATCCCGGCGGTGCGGGGCACCGCACCCACGGCCACGAGGCAGTGGCTGCCCTCCACCGTGCGGCCGTCCGCGAGCTGCACCCGCACACCGTCGTCGGTGCGCTCCACGGCGTTGGCCCGCGACTGCGAGAGCACGGTCATGCCGCGGTCCTTGAACACGCCCTCGAGCACCTCGGCGGCGTCGGCGTCCTCCCCGGGGAGCACGCGGTCGCGGCTGGAGATGAGCGTCACCTTGGAGCCCAGGCCGTTGTAGGCGCTGGCGAACTCCGCGCCGGTGACCCCGGAGCCCACCACGATCAGGTGCTCGGGGATCTCGGTGAGGTTGTAGAGCTGGGTCCAGTTGAAGATGCGTTCGCCGTCGGGCTTGGCCGAGGGCAGTTCACGCGGCGTGGCGCCGACGGCCAGGAGCACGGCATCGGCCTCGACGACCGTGGTCCCGCCGTCGGCCTCCACCTCCAGGCGGTGGTTGTCCAGGAGTTTGCCGGAGCCGATGATCACGCGGACGCCGAGACGCTCGAGCGTGGCACGGATGTCCGAGGACTGCTCCACGGCGAGCTTCAGGAGCCGCTGGTTCACCTTGTCGAGGTCCGCGTACACGGTGCTGTCCGCGGAGAAGTGCACACCGAGTCCGGTGGCGTCCGTGAAGCGGGTCATGGTGTCCGCGGTGGCGATCAGGGTCTTGGACGGCACCACGTCCGTGAGGACGGCCGAGCCGCCGAGGCCCTGGCGCTCCACGATGGTCACGTCCGCTCCGAGCGAGGCGGCGACCATGGCCGCCTCGTACCCGCCGGGTCCGCCGCCCAGGATCGCCAGGCGCAATGAACTGAAATCGAGTGGGTTCGTCACCGTCCCATTCTCCCCCACGCTTCTCGGGGCGCCCAAACGATCCGCGCGCGGTATCGCCAGGAGCATACGGCCGGTACGTAACCGCCCGGGTGGAACGTGGGAACGGCCGCGGCATGACCCCGAATCACTCGTTGCGCGAGTGATTAACACTCGTCCAACGAGTAAGTTGTAGCGGTGACTTCCGATCCTTTCGACCTGGCCCGCGAGGCCGCCGCCACCATCGCCCGGGCCACCGGGGTCGAGCAGCACGACACCGCACTGGTGCTCGGTTCGGGCTGGGGTGAGGCGGCCGAGCTGATCGGCGAGACCACCCACACGCTCGACGCCGCCGAGATCCCCGGCTTCTCCGCCCCCGCGGTGGTGGGACACACCGGCACCATCCGCTCCGTGCTCACCCCGAACGGCAAGCGCGCCCTGGTGCTCGGGGCACGCACCCACTTCTACGAGGGCAAGGGCGTGCGCGCCGTGGTCCACGGGGTGCGCACCGCTGCTGCCGCAGGGGCGACGACGATGGTCCTCACCAACGGGTGCGGTGGCCTGCAGGAGCAATGGGAGCCCGGCACCCCGGTGCTGATCAGCGACCACATCAACCTCACGGCGTCGTCCCCCCTCGAGGGCGGCACGTTCGTGGACCTCACGGACCTCTACTCCCCCCGCCTCCGGGACCTCGCCCGCACCGTGGACCCCACGCTGGAGGAGGGCGTGTACGCGCAGTTCACCGGACCGCACTACGAGACCCCCGCCGAGGTGCAGTACGCCAAGCGGATCGGCGCGGACCTCGTGGGCATGTCCACGGCGCTCGAGGCCATCGCCGCCCGGCACGCCGGCATGGAGGTCTTCGGGATCTCCCTGGTCACCAACCTGGCCGCCGGCATCAGCCCGGTGCCGCTCAGCCACGCCGAGGTGCTCGAGGCCGGGCAGGCCGCCGGGCCGCGGATCTCGAGGCTGCTCGCGGACATCGTCGCCGCGATCTGACCCGACCTCCGCACACCGAACAACCGCTCCACCACCACAGCTCGATCACCACAGTAGGGACCCGCATGAGCACCCCGGACCTGGCCACCCTCCTCGCCGACGCCGACTCCTGGGCGGGCACCGACCCGGACCCGGTGACCGCCAGGGAGCTCCGCGCGCTCGCCGACCGCGTGCGCTCCGGCGGCAGTGACGCGGACGCCGCCGAGGAGGACCTGCGGGACCGTTTCTCGGGCCCGCTGGCCTTCGGCACGGCCGGTCTGCGCGCAGCGCTGGGGGCCGGGCCCAACCGGATGAACCGCGGGGTGGTACGCCGCGCCGCCGCCGGGGGGGCCGCCCCCGCGCCGGCCTCGCCGCCGGCGCCTGCGTGCCCCGCGCGGGGCCCGCTGCGCCGCCCGCCACAACTCGCGGATCTTCGCCGAGGAGACGGCCGCGATCTTCACCGCGGCGGGCCTCCAGACGTTCCTCATGCCGCGCGAACTGCCCACCCCGGTGCTCGCCTACGCCGTCCGTACCCTGGCCTGCGAGGTGGGCATCATGGTCACGGCGAGCCACAACCCGCCGCAGGACAACGGGTACAAGGTGTACCTGGGCGGGCGCGCCGTGGAGGAGGACGCCCGCGGCGTGCAGATCGTGGCCCCGCACGACGCCGGGATCGCCGCGCACATCGCCGCCACGGACAGCGTGGACCTGGCGGACGAGGGGTGGAACGTGCTGCCCGGGGCCATCGAGACGGACTACGTCGCCGGGGTCCGCGACCTCGCCGACCCCGCGCGGACGGACCGGGACCTGAGGATCGTGCTCACCCCGCTGCACGGGGTGGGCGGGCGCACCGCCCGCGCGGTGCTCACCGGCGCCGGGTTCGACGACGTCACCCTCGTGGCGCTGCAGGCGGAACCGGACCCCGACTTCCCCACCGTGGCCTTCCCCAACCCGGAGGAACCGGGTGCGCTGGACCTCGCCGTGGAGACGGCGGAGCAGGTGGGTGCCGACCTCGTGATCGCCAACGACCCCGACGCCGACCGCGTGGCGCTCGCCGCCCGCGAACCCGCCTCCGGGACCTGGCGCATGCTGCGCGGAGACGAGGTGGGCACCCTCCTCGGGCTGCACCTGGTGGCACGGGGCGGGGACGCACCCGCCGTCTTCGCCAACTCGATCGTCTCCTCCCGCCTGCTCGGCCGGATCGCCGCGGCGTCCGGCGTCCCCCACGAGCAGACCCTCACCGGGTTCAAGTGGATCGCCCGGGTCCACGGGCTCTCCTTCGGCTACGAGGAGGCCCTCGGGTACTGCGTGGCACCGGAGCTGGTCCGGGACAAGGACGGCATCTCCGCCGCCCTGCTGCTCGCCGAACTCGCCGCGGCCACGAAGGCCGAGGGCCGCACGCTCTTCGACCTCCTCGACGACGCCTACCGCACCCACGGCCTCCACGCCTCGGACCAGCTCTCCGTCCGCGTGGATGACCTGGACGTCCTGGGCGAGCTGATGACGCGGCTGCGGCAGCATCCGCCGTCGTCGTTCGCCGGGTCCGAGCTCACGGTGAGCGAGGACCTCGCGCGGGGGTCCGCTGCACTGCCGCCCACGGACGGCCTGCTGTACCTGACGGCGGATCAGACCCGGGTGATCATCCGCCCCAGCGGCACCGAGCCCAAGCTCAAGTGCTACCTCGAGGTGATCGAGCCGGCGGACCCTGCCGTGTCCCTCGAGGACGCCAGAATCGCCGCGCAGCAGCGGCTGGCCGCGGTGAAGCGCGACGTCGGGGCGGCACTCGGACTCTGAGGATCGACGTTGGCAGGTCGGGGAGATCCGCGGCCGGGCGCGCATGGAAGGATGGGAGCATGCCGAACAACGCCTCCCTCGCATCCTTCATCGACCACACCCTGCTGAAGCCGGACGCCTCGCGCGAGCAGATCCTCACGGTCTGCCGCGAGGCCGTGGAGCACTCCTTCAAGTCCGTCTGCGTGAACCCGGTATGGGTCAGCACCGTCCGCACCGCGGTCAAGGACACAGGTGTTCTCACCTGCTCGGTGGTCGGCTTCCCGCTCGGCGCCACCACCACCGAGATCAAGGTGCTGGAGGCCGTGGGCGCGGTGGCCGACGGCGCGGACGAGATCGACATGGTGATCGACATCGCCGCCGCCCGTGCCGGTGACCGTGAGCGGCTGGTCGGGGACATCCGCGCGGTGGCCGAGGCCGTCCACGAGCAGGGTGCGATCGTGAAGGTGATCATCGAGACCTCCCTGCTCACCGACGAGCAGAAGGTCCTCGCGTGCGAGGCCGCCGTGGAGGCGGGCGCCGATTTCGTGAAGACCTCCACCGGGTTCAACGGCGGAGGCGCCACCGTGGAGGACGTCGCGCTCATGCGGCGGACCGTGGGCCCGGACCTCGGCGTCAAGGCCTCCGGCGGTGTCCGCTCGCTCGAGGACGCCCGTGCGATGATCGACGCCGGGGCCACGCGTATCGGTGCGAGCTCCGGAGTCGCTATCGTTAGGGGTGAACAGGGCGCCGCAGGGTACTGACGGGGCAGCACTCACATCACGTCACGAGGAGATCCAATGTCGCACCAGCCAACGGAGAGCCGCCGGTCAACCGAGGACCGCGAGCAGCCCCAGGAGCGCCAGCCCAGCCACGCCGGGGAGGGTCACCTCGTCAGCAACCTTCTGTGGTTCGTGCTCATCTTCGGGATGTTCCTGCTCGGCATCTACCTGCTGACGTTCCTCAGCCTCGAGACCATCTGGCCGATGGGCGCCGTGGTGGTCCTCTCGTTCCTCGCGTTCTTCATCCCGCAGGGCATCATGGGCCGCGCGGACACCGGCTACAACCTGGCCAGGGGCAAGCAGACGGACGAGAAGGAGACCTCGGCGGGCGTCAGCTCCTGATCCGCTGAGGAAGCACTTCCACCGGACCGGATGGACACACGAAGAGGCCGCCCCGACGGGGCGGCCTCTTCGTGTGTCCGGGGATCAGGGCGTGAACACGGACTCCAGCACGTTCTTGGCCCAGGCCAGGATGTCCGCATCCACCAGATCGCGTCCCCCGATCCGCGCCGTCTTCGGCTTGGGCACCAGCACCGCGTTCAGCGCCGGCTTCACGGAGGACCCCGGGTACAACCGGTTCAGCCGCAGCTGCTTGGACTCCGGGAGCTCGGCGGGGGCGAACTTGATGAAGTTGCCCTGCAGCGCCACGTCGGTGAGGCCGAGCGTGCGGGCGGACACCCGGAACCGGGCCACCGCGATCAGGTTCTCCACAGCGGCGGGCGGCTCCCCGTAGCGGTCCTTCAGCTCCGCCACCACGGCGTCGATCCCCTCGTCCGTGACAGCGGCGGCCAGCTTCCGGTAGGCCTCCAGGCGCAGGCGCTCCCCCGGCACGTAGTCGTGCGGGAGGTGGGCGTTGACGGGCAGCTCGATCTTCATCTCCGCCGCCTTCTCCTCGGCCTCCCCGCGGAAGCTCGCCACGGCCTCGCCGACCAGGCGGATGTAGAGGTCGAAGCCCACGCCCTGGATGTGCCCGGACTGCTCCCCGCCCAGCAGGTTGCCCGCACCGCGGATCTCGAGGTCCTTCAGGGCCAGCTGCATCCCGGCGCCGAGCTCGTTGTGCGCGGCCACGGCCTTCAGCCGCTCGAGGGCCACCTCGCCGAGCGGTTTCTCCGAGGGGTAGAGGAAGTAGGCGTACGCCCGCTCCCGCCCGCGCCCCACGCGCCCGCGGAGCTGGTGGAGCTGGGAGAGCCCGTAGGAGTCGGCGCGGTCCACGATCAGCGTGTTCGCGTTGGAGATGTCCAGGCCGGTCTCGATGATCGTGGTGCACACCAGCACGTCGAACCGCTTCTCCCAGAAGTCCACGATGATCTGCTCCAGCCGGGACTCCGTCATCTGCCCGTGCGCCACGGCCACGCGCGCCTCGGGCACCAGTTCCTTCAGGTGCGCCGCCGTCCTGTCGATCGAGGACACCCGGTTGTGCACGAAGAACACCTGGCCCTCGCGCATCAGCTCGCGGCGGATCGCGGCCGAGGCCTGCTTGTCCGTGTACGGGCCCACGTAGGTGAGCACCGGGTGGCGCTCCTCCGGCGGGGTGGCCAGCGTGGAGGTCTCCCGGATGCCGGTCAGGGACATCTCGAGCGTGCGCGGGATGGGCGTGGCGCTCATGGCGAGCACGTCCACGTTGGTGCGCATCTTCTTCAGCGCCTCCTTGTGCTCCACGCCGAAGCGCTGCTCCTCGTCCACGATCACGAGCCCCAGGTCCTTGAACGTGGTCTCCTTGGAGAGCAGGCGGTGGGTGCCGATGACGACGTCGACCGCGCCCGAGGTGAGCCCCTCCGCCGTCTCGCGGGACTCCTTCGCGGTCTGGAACCGGGAGAGCGCGCGCACGCGCACCGGGAAGCCGGAGAACCGCTCGGAGAACGTCTCGAAGTGCTGCTGCACCAGCAGGGTGGTGGGCACCAGGACCGCCACCTGCTTGCCGTCCTGCACCGCCTTGAACGCGGCCCGTACCGCGATCTCGGTCTTGCCGTAGCCCACGTCGCCGGAGACCAGGCGGTCCATGGGGATCTCGCGCTCCATGTCCGCCTTGACCTCGTTGATGGTGGTCAGCTGGTCCGGCGTCTCGATGTACGGGAAGGCCTCCTCCAGCTCGCGCTGCCAGGGGGTGTCCGGGGCGAACGCGTGGCCGCGGGAGGCCATGCGCGCCGAGTACAGCCGGATGAGCTCCCCGGCGATCTCCTTGACGGCCTTGCGCGCCTGGCTCTTGGTCTTGCTCCAGTCGGAGCCGCCCATCTTGCTGAGCGCCGGGGCGTCCCCGCCCACGTAGCGCGTCACCTGGTCCAGCTGGTCCGTGGGCACGAACAGGCGGTCGCCCGGGGCGCCGCGCTTGGACGGCGCGTACTCGAGCACCAGGTACTCGCGCGTGGTGCGGGTGGGGCCGGCGCCGGTGGAGCGCTGGAGCAGTTCCACGAAGCGGGCCACACCGTGCTGCTCGTGCACCACGAAGTCGCCCTCCTTCAGCTGCAGGGGGTCCACCGCGTTCCGGCGTCGTGAGGGCATCTTCCGCATGTCCCGGGTGCCGGCGGCACTGGTGCGGCCCAGGAGGTCGGCCTCGGTGAGCAGACCCAGCTTCAGGCCGTCCACCACGAAGCCACGGCCCGCAGAGCCCGTGGTGATGCCGATGACGCCCGGTTGCGGCGGAGTGTCCAGGGACTCCACGCGGGAGGACGGGATGTCGTTGTCGGCGAACAGCTCCGCCAGGCGCTGCGCCGGACCGGGGCCCTCGGTGACCACCACGAGGCGCCACCGGTCACGCATCCGCCCGCCGATGAACTCCATCATCTCGGCGACGTCGCCCTGGTAGCCGCGCGGTTCGCGGGCGTGCAGGGTGAAGCTGTCCACGTCCGCCAGCTCCTCGTCGGCGCCGAAGGAGGTGATCCCCCACCACGCCACCGAGTTGGCGAGCGCCGTGGCACGGGTGTCCGTGAGGGAGCGGAAGCTCGCCTCCTGCAGGTCCGTGCCGAGTCCACTGCCGAGATCCAGCGGTGCGGCACCGCCGTCGGACGCGGTGGACCACGCGGCGGCGAGGAACTCCTCGTTGGGGGCCGCGAGGTCGTGGGCACGGGCGCGTACCTTCTCGGGCTCGATGACGCCGGCGATCGAGCCCGCCGGGAGCTCCCCGGCGAACGGCACCATGGCGTCCACGAGCACCGGTGCGAGGGACTCCATGCCCTCGACGGCGATGCCCCCGGCGATCTTCTCCAGCATCGCGGCCGCCGCGGGCAGCTCCGACTGCAGCTTCGCGGCACGCGACATGACGCTCGGGGTGATGAGGATCTCGCGGCAGGGCGGCGCGTACAGGGCGGCGGGCGGCTCGTCCGTGGTCAGCGAGCGCTGGTCGGCCACGGCGAACCAGCGCAGCTGGTCCACCTCGTCGCCGAAGAAGTCCACGCGGATGGGGTGGTCCTCCGTGGGCGGGAAGACGTCGATGATCCCGCCGCGCACGGCGAACTCCCCGCGGTGCGTGACCATGTCCACGCGGGCGTACGCGGCGTCGGCGAGCGCCGTGACGACGTCGGTGAAGGGAATTTCGTCGCCCACCTTGAGGGACACGGGCTCGAGGTCGCCGAGGCCGTCGACCAGGGGCTGCACCACGGCGCGGATCGGCGCGGTGATCACCTTCACCGGGGAACCCTCGGGGTGGGCGAGGCGGCGCAGCACGGAGAGCCGGCGCCCCACGGTGTCCGAGCGCGGGGACAGGCGCTCGTGCGGGAGGGTCTCCCAGCTGGGGAACTCCTCGATGGCGCTCTCCGGGAGGTAGCTGCGCAGGGCGGCCGCGAGGTCCTCGGCCTCGCGCCCGGTGGCGGTGATCGCGAGGACCACGGGGACGGCGTCGTCCGCGGCCCGGGTGCCGTTGCCGCCGGTTCCGTTCCCAGAGGCGGCGTTCCCGGCGTTCCCGTTCCCGGCGGTGGGGAGCGCGTCCACCATCTCCGCGAGCAGTGCCGCCCGCATGCCGGCGGGTGCGCCGATCTGCAGGTCCGCGCTGCGCTGCTCCACAGGGCGTGAGGCGTTGGTGCGTACGCGTGCGTAGGACGCGTCCTCGGCCAGCGCTGCGCGCAATCCGTTCAGGCTCATGGTGTTCGAGGCTCCTCAGGCGTGGGTTCCTCCGCCGTCGTCCCCTGCGGCGGGTGGCCGGAGGGACGCGCGGAGACAGCACAAAAGCCCGGAAAGACGAATCGTCTCCGGGGTTCTCCCAGCCTAACAACCGCTGCCGACGCTTTGTCCGCCCCCCTGCGCCGGGTGCTCGGGCGCCGCCGGGGATTGGTGCGCCTCCGGGACGCTCCGGCGGCTGGTGCGACGGCCTGTGCGTGGCGTCCCGGTACGTGCTCCGTCCTGAGGCGCCTGCCGAAACGTCCGGCTTCCACGGGAGAAGTGCGTGTCGCAGCCCGACACGCCGCGGATCCGGCGCCGTCGCCCAACAAAGCCGTGCGTTTCGGCACCACCCCGACATCGACGTCGCACTGACCCAGCCCCGACGCCAGCCCCGACACCGCCCTCGCCGGCCCGCCCGCCGTCACGGCTCGGGCAGGAGTGCAGGCCGTAGGATTACCGAGGACCCCTGCCCCTACCGCCCCGAAGGGCGCCCCCGGAGGAATCATGGCACTGAACGCATCCACCACGCTCCCCTATGACACCGCCACCGTGCTCGGTGTGCTGACGGACGAGGGCTTCGTGCGGCACATGAGCGAGTACGTGGGCGGCACGCTGGAGTCCCTCACGGTCGACGGCGATCCCGCCGGGGCGTTCACCGTCACCGCCGTACGCACCCTGCCCACGCAGCGGCTCCCCGAGATGGCGCGGAAGTTCGTGGGTGAGACGCTCTCGGTGACGCAGACGGACCGGTGGGATGCGCCCGAGGCGGACGGCTCCCGGCGGGCCACGGTGAACATGGCCGTGGCGAACGTGCCGCTCACCGTCACGGCCGTGCAGCGCCTCGTGGCGCAGGGGACGGACACGGTGGTGGACCTGCAGGGCAACGTGACCTCGTCCATCCCGTTCCTCGGCGGGAAGATCGCCGCCTCTGCGGAGCCCATGATCGGCAAGGCCCTGAACGTGCAGGGCACCGAGGCGAAGAAGTGGCTCGAGACCCACTGACCTCCCGCACCTCCTCCCGCAGCCCCCGAAAGGACTCCCCGTGCAACTCGCCACTCCCCTGGCCCTGATCCTGATCCTCTCCGGGGTGTGGTCGCTGATCGTCTGGCCGCCGTTCCTCCGCCGGGTGCTGAAGGATCCGCGGGCACGGGACGAGAAGGGTGCACCCACGCGCTTCCTCACCGTGCACCTCATGCTCGTCTCGACGTCGATGATCCTCGGAGTCGCGACGCCCGTCATCGGCATCCGCGCCCTCGTGGCCTGAGCCACCGGCCCCCGCCTCCCCATCCAGGAACCAGGTCCACGAAGGAGCCACCCATGGCACAGGGAGATACCCCGCAGGGCGGTGGCTCACACCCCGTGATCCTCCAGCGCTCCAGCCCCCCCGAGCATCTGCGGATCACGGAGATCCTCCGCAAGGAGACCGTGGGTGGCATCCTGCTGCTGATCGCGAGCGCGGTGGCGATCATCTGGGCCAACTCCCCGCTCACGGACTCCTACTTCGCGGTGCGGGACGTCGAGTTCGGGTACGAGCCGTGGCACCTGAGGCTCTCCGTGGGTCAGTGGGCGTCCGACGGCCTGCTCGCGGTGTTCTTCTTCCTCACGGGGCTGGAGCTCAAACGGGAGTTCGTCTCCGGGGACCTCCGGCGGATCAGCCGGGCGATCGTGCCGGTGGCCGCGGCGTTCGGCGGCGTGCTGGTCCCGGCCCTCGTCTACACGGCGGTGAACCTCACCTCACCGGACACCCTGCGCGGCTGGGCCATCCCCACCGCCACGGACATCGCCTTCGCCCTCGCCGTCCTCGCGGTGATCAGCTCCCACCTGCCCGGGGCGCTGCGGATCTTCCTGCTGACCCTGGCGGTGGTGGACGACCTGATCGCCATCACCATCATCGCGTTCTTCTACTCCACCGACGTGCACCCGGGCTACCTCCTGTGGATGCTGCTGCCGCTTGGGCTCTTCGCGTTCCTCGCGCAGCGCAGGTCGGGGTTCTTCGGCGCTAGCACGTGGGCGCCGTGGGTGATCCTGCTGCCCCTCGGCATCGTCACCTGGGCGCTGATGCACGCCTCGGGCGTCCACGCCACGGTGGCCGGGGTACTGCTCGGCTTCTGCATCCCGGTCCTGCGCCCCACCCCGGACGGACCACCCCTGGCCCCCAGGCCCGGCCACCCCGGGCTGGCCGAGGTGTTCGAGCACCGCTTCCGCCCGCTCTCCACCGGTGTCGCCGTGCCGGTGTTCGCCTTCTTCTCCGCGGGGGTCCTGATCGGCGGCGTCGAGGGCTTCGTCAGCGCCCTGGGCGATCCCGTGCTCATCGGGGTGGTCCTCGGGCTGGTGCTCGGCAAGCCGGTCGGCATCCTGCTCACCACGTTCCTGGTCACCCGCGCCCGCAAGGCCACCTTCGATCCCGGACTGAGCTGGTGGGACCTGCTGGGTGTGGGCATGCTGGCGGGGGTGGGCTTCACGGTCTCACTGCTGGTCAACGATCTCAGCTTCGGTGCCGGCCACGAGCACAATGACCACGCGAAGGTGGCGATCCTCACGGCCTCGCTGACGGCGGCGCTCCTCGCGAGCATCGTCCTACGCCTGCGGAACAAGCACTACCGCCGCATCGAGGAGATCGACACCGTGGACGCCGACGCCGATGGAGTACCCGATGTCCTCGAAGACCGCCGCCCCTGACCCCGCCCCGCCATTCCACGGATGGAGCGCGGAGGGCCTGGACCTCTCCGGTCATGCGGACAGGCCGAGGACACCGCACCGCCGGAGCATCCTCCTCAGCCAGACCTCCACTGTCATCACGCTCGGCCTGGCTGTCCTGCTCGGCCTCCTAGACCGGCCGGCGCTGCACTCCCCCACGCTCTTCGTCACCGGTCTCCTCATCACCGTCGTCGTGCTCGCCGTCTGCTGCATCCT
Source organism: Arthrobacter sp. RIT-PI-e (assembly GCF_001187915.1). Taxonomy (GTDB): domain Bacteria; phylum Actinomycetota; class Actinomycetes; order Actinomycetales; family Micrococcaceae; genus Arthrobacter_D. The sequence continues at coordinate 17,262 of NZ_LGIU01000071.1, forward strand.
CCCGTGGAGCAGGGTTCCCGGCCGGTACGTGATCCTGGTCCCTCTCGTGAACCTGCTGGCGGTGGGGATGTCCCGCGCATCGGCCGGCGAGGGCTATGTGGCGGTGGGACTCGTGGCGGCGCTCCCCGTGGTGTGGATCGCGGCCTCCAACGTGCGCATGCGCACGGCCGTCCTGCTGACCGCCGTCCCGTCCTTCGCGATGGTCTGGCTCTCCCTGGTGCTCGATCCGTACCGGATCAGCTTCGACCAGGTGGTACAGCCCGTGATGCTGCCGCTGATGCTCATCGCCCTCGCCCTGACCATCAGCGCACTCACCCGGGACAACCGTGCACGCCAGGAGGAGCTACGGGTGTCACGGGCGGAGCTGCGCGAGAGCATGGTCGCCGGACAGCAGCGTGAGCGACTCCTGAGCACCGTGTTCGACGCCGTACCCGTGGGGCTCCTGGCGGTGGACGCCGAGGGCGACGACCTCATCATGAACGCCCCGCAGCGCAGCGCCCACGCGGCCGCAGCGCCTCCCGGCATCGGCGACCCGGACGAGACGCAACTGCTGATCTTCGGGGAGGACCGCGTGACACCCCTGCCCGTGGAGGAGCGTCCTGTACGGCGGGCCGTCAGTGGTGAGGACCTGGAGGCCCTGCAGGTGTGGGTGGGTACCGGGCGTTCGCAGCACGCCATCGCGGTCTCCTCGCGTGCCATGCACGACGACGCCGGCGCGTACGCGGGCACGGTGGTCTCCTTCAACGACGTCACCGAGCTGATCCTGGCGCTGCAGGCCAAGGACGATTTCCTCTCCAACGTCTCGCACGAGTTCCGCACCCCGCTGACCTCGATCCTCGGCTACCTCGACCTCACGATCGAGACGGACCTCCCGGAGCAGGTGCTCCGGAATCTGCAGGTGGTACGGCGCAACGTCCTGCGCCTGGAGCGGCTGGTGGAGGATCTCCTCGCGATCAACGCCGGCACGTTCGAGGTGCACCCGGTCGTCACGGACGTGGGGCGGCTCCTCCAGGAGGCGGCGGCGTCCGCCCTGCCCTGCGCGGAACGGGCGGGTTTGCACCTGAGGAACCGGGCGCCGTCGTGCCTCACCGCCGTGGCGGACCCGGTGCGGCTGGCGCAGGCCGTGGACAACCTGGTGAGCAACGCCACGAAGTACAACAGGACGGGCGGCAGCATCACCCTCGACGCCTGCCTCGACGCGGAGGGGCTGACCGTCCGGGTCGAGGACACCGGGGTCGGTATCGAGGAGGAGGATCTGCTCCATGTCTTCGACCGCTTCTTCCGCTCCCCCTCGGCGCGCACCTCCACCGTGCCGGGTGTGGGGCTGGGGCTGCTGATCACCAAGAGCATCGTGAGCGAGCACGGCGGAAGCATCACCGTGACCAGCACACCGGGCGAGGGCAGCCGCTTCACCCTGCAGCTGCCGCAGCCCGCGGACTGATCCAGCCGCGGGCGACGACGACGGTTCAGCCGTTCGCGGCCAGCAGCGACTCCTCGAGGGCCACCCAGGCGAGCATGGCGCACTTCACCCGGGCCGGGAAGCGCGAGACGCCGGAGAAGGCGGCGGCGTCTCCCAGCACCTCCTCGTCCGCCTCGATCCTCCCGCGCGACCGCATCACCTCGCGGAACGCGTCCACCAGCACCAGCACCTCGTCGCGCGGAAGACCCTCGGCGAGCCCGGTGAGCACGGAGGCTGAGGCCATGGAGATGGCGCAGCCCGCCCCGTCCCAGGTCACGGTGGTCACGGAGCCGTCCGCCACGCCGGCGCGCAGCGTGATCTCGTCCCCGCACACCGGGTTCAGCTGGTGGGACTCACCCGCACGCCCCGCGCCGTCGTACTCCCGCAGCGGTGAACCGTAGCGTTCCTTCGCGTGGTCCAGGATGATCTGCTGGTACAGCTGCTCGAGGCCCGCGCTCATGAGGATGCTCCGAAGAAAGGGCGGACCCCGGCGACGGCGTCCAGGAACGCGTCCACCTCGTCCGTGGTGGTGTAGAGGTAGGTGCTGGCGCGCGTGGTGGCGGTGAGGCCGAGGCGCCGGTGGAGCGGCTGGGCGCAGTGGTGGCCCACCCGCACGGCGATCCCCCTGTCGTCGAGGAACTGCCCGACGTCGTGGGCGTGGACGCCGTCGACGTCGAACGCGGCGAGCCCGATGCGCGGCAGACCCGAACCGGGACCGAGCACCCGGATGCCGGGGATCGCCCCGAGGCCCTCCACCAGGCGAGCGCCGAGCGCGGCTTCCCACGCCTCGACGCGCTCCATCCCGGTCTCGGCGAGGTAGTTCGCCGCCGCACCGAGCGCCACGGCCTGGGAGATGCGCTGCGTCCCGGCCTCGAAGCGGTTGGGGGCGGGCAGGTACTCGGCCCGCTCCATGGTCACGGTGGTGATCATGGAGCCGCCGGTGAGGAACGGCGGCATGGCGTTCAGCAGCTCCGCCCGCCCGTAGAGCGCCCCGATGCCGGTGGGGCCCAGCATCTTGTGCCCGGAGAACACGAGGAAGTCCACGTCGAGCGCCTTCACGTCCATGGGCAGGTGCGGTACGGACTGGCAGGCGTCCAGCAGGGTGAGGGCGCCCACCGCCTGCGCGAGCGCCACGAGCTCGCCCACCGGGTTGATGGTGCCCAGCACGTTGGAGGCGTGGGAGAACGCCACCAGGCGCGTGTTCGGCGTGATCACGGCGGCGGCGTCCTCGAGGCGCAGCGTGCCGTCGTCGGCCACGGGGATGAACTGCAGTTCGGCCCCGGTGCGGGCCGCGAGTTCCTGCCAGGGGATCAGGTTGGCGTGGTGCTCCATCTCGGTGACCACGATGCGGTCGCCGGGGCCGACGGCGAACCGGCGGGCGGCCTCCCCACCGCGCCCGGCCGCCGCGTTGGACATCGCGTACGCCACGAGGTTGATGCCCTCGGTGGCGTTGGAGGTCCATACCAGTTCGTTCACCCGTGCGCCGATGAAGCGGGCGACGGCGGCGCGGGCGTCCTCGTAGGCGTCGGTGGCGTCGACCGCGAGGGTGTGGGCGCCACGGTGCACGGCGGCGTTGCGCTGCTCGTAGAACTCCTGCTCGGCCTCCATCACGCTGGTGGGGTTCTGCGAGGTGGCGCCCGAGTCGAGGTAGACCAGCGGGGAGCCGTTGATCTCGGTGCCGAGGATCGGGAAGTCGTTGCGGATGCGGCGCACCTCGGCGTCGGTCAGTCCGGCGTCCAGCGGGGTGAGCGTCACGGGTGTTTCAACCACGGGCACGGTGGGCTCCTCGGATCGGGTCGCGTTCCCCTGCGCTGACGCAGGGTTTCCTCGCCCCAATCGTGCCACCGGGGAGGGTGCGCGGGCATCCCAGTGCTACCTAAGCAGGCCGACGTGGTTACGGTGGGCATCCTGGTGCGCAACGCCCAGCTCGCCTTCTCGGCGCCGGGTGCGCCGTCCGCCCCGGACGGCGCACCCGGCGCTCGCGGCTAGGGCGGCGCCTGCCGCTGCGCCGTGAAGGGCGCGATCACGGCGTCCTCCGCCTGCACGAGCGAGACCGGCAGAGCCGGCGGGGCCACGGCCCTCAACCGGTGCCGACCGACCGGTTCGCGGACCTGCCCGGTCACGTCGTCGTCCTGACCGGGCTCGACGGCGGCAGCACGCCGCCCGGCCCGCACGCCGGTGACGGCTCCGGTAGTCCCGGCGGCCCCGGCGGCGACGTTCGCCCGACCGGGATCGACGGCTGAGCCGCCGAGATCCGGGTCGGCAGCGGGAACCCCGCGGCCGGGCTCCGGATCGAGGAGCAACTCGTCCGCAGCCGCCGGTGCGGTGGCCACGGCCTCGGTCTCGCCGACACCCACGAGGTCCGGCGTGGTGTCCCGCTTCCGGTACACCACCTTGGCGTGGAACATGTAGCGCACCACGAAGGCCACGGCCAGCGTGCCGGCCTGCGCCAGGATGCTGTTGAACGCGAGCATCTCCACGAGCAGCACCAGGACGGGCATCCGCAGCAGGGCTTCCACGTTGTTGAAGCCCACGGACTGCAGGAACCGGGTGCGCACGGCGGACTCGGTGCGGCGGTCACCCGCGAACACCAGCTTCTCCTGCATCACGAAGTTGGTGAGGATGGTGAGCTCTGCGGCCACGATCGCCGCGGGGACGTAGTGCACCCCGAACGCCAACAGGCAGCCCATGATCAACAGGTTCAGCACCGTGCCGATCCCGCCGACGACGGCGAACAGCCCCACCCGCCCGGCACGCAGCTCGCCGAGCTGGCGCAGGAAGCGCAGACCCTGGTTGAGCGTGGCCTTGGACTCCCCGGCCGTGCGCTCCGCGAAGACGAACGGCACCTCGGTGACCTTCAGCCTGTTCCGCACGAGGATCTCGAGGAGGATCTTGAAGCCGTTGGGGTGCAGCGAGGCGAGGTCCACCTGCGAGCGCCGGAAGGCGAAGAACCCGGTCATGGGGTCGGTGCAGTGGCGCAGACGCACCGGGAACAGGGCGCGGGTGACGGTGGTGACGCCGGTGGACACGAGCTTGCGGTACGCATTCGCCAGGCCGTCGTTGTTCCCGCCCGCTCCGCAGTACCGCGAGGCCACCGCCACGTCGGCACTCTCCCGTTCGAGCTGTGCAAGGAGCACGGGGATCAGCTCCGGCGGGTGCTGCAGGTCGCCGTCCATCACGAGGCAGTAGGTGGCGCTGCTGGCGGTGACACCGGCCACCACGGCACCGCTCAGGCCGCCCTCGGGCTTGTCCCGGTGGTGCAGGTGCACGGGCACCAGCACCCCGGACGCGTACCGCTCCACCTCCTGGGGTGTGGTGTCGGAGGAGTCGTCCACGACGATCACCTCGGCGTCGATCCCCCGGCACGCGGTGTCGATCCGCCGGAGGAGTTCCTCGATGTTGCCGGCCTCGTTGAAGGTGGGCACGATCACGGAGAGCAGCATGTCAGTTCCCTTCCGCCGCGGCCGAGGATGCGTCCACCCGGTTGACGCTCCACTCGCCGAAGGTGGCCACGGGCTCGGAGTTCTCGAGGGCCAGGCCGGTCTGGGTGAGACCGAGGTTCTCGATGTTGTCCAGCACGATCGGGCCCACGATGATGTAGTCGACATCGCGCCAGCCACCGGGGTGCACGTCGGCGAACTGGGCGTCGAGGTCGGGTTTCTCGACGGCGATCATCTGCCAGGGGTCGTTCCACCCGCTGGCGTTGAGGTCGTGCCACATGGAGTACGGCGCGAGGACCACGTTCTCGGTGCCCACGTTGTCCTGCACCCAGTGCACGGTGCTCAGCCAGTCGGCGTTGGTGTCCGCGGTGAGCAGCTCGCGGTCCTGCTGGAACCACTGCGGCATGGACATCAGCACCAGGGCCAGGGCCAGCGCCCCGACGAACCCGCTGCGCAGCGGGACCCTCAGGTGGGGCATGCGCTTCCACAGTTTCTCCGTGCCCGTCCAGAGCACGTCCACGGCGGTGCCGAGGGCCAGGGCCAGGAAGGGGATCACCGCGATGATGTACATGGCGGGCAGGTACCCCTGGCCCAGCACGATCGGCACGGCGAAGCAGGCGATCGCGAGGGCCACGAAGTGGGCGTTGCGCCGGAAGAGGCACACCCCTGCCGCGACGAGCCCGGCGGCGATCAGGTACTTGTCGAAGTAGAGCCACCCGGTCCACAGCTCGGCCCTGCTGGAGCCCGCCTCGAAGATGGTGCCCGAGCCGGAGCGTTCGAGGAACTGGTAGCTCAGCGCGTCCTGCAGGGACACGTGGTCGTCTCCGGCAAGGAGCTCGTTGCGCAGCAGGGCCGCCAGCGGGTAGAAGGCCAGCAGCAGGCCGCCCACCGCGAGGAAGCCTACGAGGGAGAACGCCCGGTTGCTCCAGCGCGGCCGGTTGATCATGGAGAGCACCAGTGCCGGCCCGAAGATCGCGAGGGTCTCCTTGGACAGCACGGCGACGGCGAAGCAGGCACCGGCCAGCACGTGGTCGCGCAGCGAGTGCCGTGGGCTCAGCGCCAGGTAGAAGGCCAGCAGCAGCCAGGGCACCCCGATGTTGTCCAGGTAGACCTGGCGCCCGAGCACCAGGGAGAGCGGGGAGAGCACGAACACGAGGGTGGTCAGGGCCGCGAACGGGATGCGGACGTGCAGCCGGCGCGCCAGCATGTAGAGCAGGAGGGCGCTGGCCACGAAGAACACGGAGATCACGTACCGGGTGGCACCGATCTCGGTGCCGTCGCCGAGGTTCAGCATGCTAGGGATCCAGTTCAGGGCGGCGATCTGGATCCAGCCCAGGGGCGGGTGGTCGTACCAGTAGGTGTAGGGGGCCAGTTGGCCGTCGTGCACGGCGAACGCCTGCGCGGTGTAGGTGCCTTCGTCGTCCTGGTAGCTCGGGGCACCGGTGAGGTTCCAGAGGCTCAGCACCACCGAGGCCACGAACAGGCCGATCATGGTGAAGCGGTCGGCCGGTGCCAACCGGGTGAGGACGAAGGGGTGGTCCCGGGTGATCGGCGCCTTGTGGGCACCACGGCTCGAGGGCCGCTGGGGTAGGCGGAGCGGAGGTGGCTTCAGTTCGAGCAGTGCCATCGGGTTCTCCTGGGGCGCGAGGGATCAACCGGACCGGGTGGGACAGGCTGTGGGGAGGATGGAGTAGGAAGAAAGGTGGTGCGGATGCGGGAGGAGCAGGAGGGAGCGGGCGGGCACCTACACCTGGGCGGTGGCCGGTGCCGGTACGGGAGCCTCGATGTAGGAGAGGTGCGAGCCGGAGTGGCTGGTCTTCTCCCATGCGAAATCACCGCGCCGGAACTTGACCAGGGCGCGCAGTGCGGAGAACGCGAGGACCAGCTGGTAGAACGGCGTGCCGATCACCAGCCTCGTGTAGTCGTAGGCGGAGAGCTCGAACCGGTGGTCCCGGCCGAACTCGCGCAGCATGCAGACGTCGAAGGCGATGGTGGCGAGCGTGGGGATCAGCGGTAAAAAGGCGATCAGGGTGACCAGCAGCGGGAAGTCCCCCCAGACGGCCGCGATGATGGCGATGGGGATGCAGATCCCCGCGAAGGCCATGAAGTGCTGCTGCATGAGCGTCCACCAGGCGATCGTGCGCATCCTCCGGGTGGGCAGCGCCTTCCAGTCCCCCTTGGCGAACACCTGCATGAAGCCCAGCGACCACCGGGTCCGCTGGCGCACCAGGGTGGCCAGGGAGTCCGGGGTCTCCTCGCGGGTGACGAGTTCGGGCGAGTACGCCACCACGATGCGCCGGTTGAGCGTGGAGAGCCGCACACCGAGGTCGCAGTCCTCCGCCAGGCAGTTGCCGTCCCAGCCGTCCACGGCCACGAGCAGCTCCCGCTTGATGAACACGGTGTTCCCGCCCAGGGGGATGAAGCCCTGGCGCGAGTGGGCGTGGAGCCGGGACCTGAACCAGGTGAAGTACTCGAGGCAGTTCCGCAGCGAGTACCAGGTGTCGCGGTAGTTGATGAGCTGCACCGCACCCTGCACCACGTCGGCGTTGCGCCGGGCGAACACGCTGTCGATGTTCGCCAGCAGCTCCCGGGCCGCGATGGACTCGGCGTCGAACACGCCCACCACGTCGTTGCGGCACAGGGCGAGCGCCCCGTTGAGCTGGCGCGGCTTGTTCTTGGTCTCGTGCTCGTCCACGGCCACCCGCACGAGGTCGGGGAACTCGTTGGCGAGCCGGAACGCGCACGCGGCGGTGTCCGGGTCGTCGTGCCCCACCGAGATGATGACCTCCTTGCGGGAGTGCGTCTGCACCAGCAGGGCCATGAGGGTGGCCCGCATGACGTCCTCGCGCTCGTTGCGGCAGGGCATGATCAGCGAGAAGGAGAGCGACTCGGTCTCGAGGAGGCCCGCGTAGGAGGTGCGGACCTGGGTCTTGGGGTCCCACCAGGCGTAGGTGTTGAGGTAGAGGGTGGAGGAGGCGATGGCGAAGAGCGTCAGGGCCACCACCACGATGAGGGTGCAGCCGAGCAGGTAGAGGATCATGAGCGCTCCAGGAAGGATCGAGAGGTCGGGGTCGTGGGTGCGGGGTTCAGTCGTCTGCGCCGCATGCGGTGCCGTCCCCGGTGGTGTCGAGATTCTGCGGATCCGCGCCGGCCTGCCGGACGGTAAGGCCCTCGGGGAAGAGCTGCCGCACCTCCGTGCAGGACCACGGGTGGTCCATGGAGGCGATGCTGATGCCGCTGTCCGCCATCTGCTGCGCGTGCTCGGCCATGCTGGGGGGCACTACGGGGAGGCACTGGCCGTTGGTGCCGTATTCGGGCAGGCACCCGCCCAGCGCCGCGAGCCCGCTGGTGACCTCGGCGGGGTCGATCGGCCCGCGGGGGGTGAGTCCCTGCGTGCGGTCCGCTCCCCCGGCGGCGCCCGGCGCCGCGGCGTCGGGGGTCGCGGCACCGGGGACGGCGGCCACGGGTTGCGCGGCTGCCGCCTCGAGGCTCATCTCCTGCTGCGTCCCCGGTCGGGCCGCGGAGGCCTGGGCCACCGGGGGCGTGGGTTCCGTCCCGGTGAGCGGTGTTCCCGGCAGACCCGCTCCCGGCCGTGCGGCGTCGGTCCCGGATGCTGATGCGGATGCGCTCCCATGGCCCTCGTGCTGTCCCGTGGCCGGGAGCGCGGATGCTGCACCCGGATCCGATGACGGCGTCCCCGGCGCGGATGCCTCACCGGCGGTGGGGGCCGGGGGGCGGGGGCCGGGCGGCGTCCCACCGGCCTCGGGGGCACCCGAGGGGGCTCCTGACGGTGAGGTCCGCGGCGGCGAGGGGCCCGTTGCCTGCGTGCCTACCTCCCGGCTGTCGGCGAGCTGTGCCTCCTGTGCCGCGGCGGCCCCGACGCCGGCCGGTGCCACGGTCGCGGTGGCGGCGAAGCCTCCCCAGGTCACGGCCACAGCGGCCACGAGCCCTGCGGCGATGAGCAACCGCCGCTGGCGCCGCGGCATCCGGGTGTCAGGGACCGGACCACGGGACGGGGACGGCGTCGGGTTCGGGGTCGGAGCCGGGTTCGGGTTCTGGTCCGGGCCGCTCATGAGATCCAGATCCAATCCGCGATGCTCGGCACGCCGTCCGCGTCCAGCACGGAGAGCATGTAGGGCCCCGGCGGCAGCAGGTTCGGGTTGTCCGGTATCTGCGCCACCCGGGTGGCACCGGTCCCCGCGAGGGGCACGTCCACGAGCCGGGCGTTGGTGTCCGTCTGGTGGGTGGCGGACATCGGGGAGATCAGCGACGCCGTGGTGGGCTCACCGGTCACGTCCAGGGTGATGGTGTCCCCGTAGGACGCCGCCTCGGGCGAGGTGACCGTGGGCCGGACCCCCTTGAAGAGGTACGGCGGGCTGTACACGGAGACCCGGAGCTCGAAGGAGTTGTCCGCCGGGTTGGAGCCCATGATCGCCACCCGCCCGTCCGGCAGGAGGATCGACGTCGAGTGGTAGTTCCGGCTCACCGGGTCCGCGTCGATGGAGTGCCAGGTGTTGGCCTCCGGGTCGTAGAGGGCCGCGGTGTTCACGTTGTCCGTGCGGTTCAGCCGGGCCCCGTTGGCGGCGAGCACCGTGCGGTCCGGCAGGTTGACGAGGTTCACGTACGCCTTGCCGGGACCGGGGAGATCGGGGCCGGGGACGTAGGCGGGCGCCGGCTCGTTCAGGTCGATGATGTCCACGAGGTTGATGGCCGGCGCGTTGCCGTCCGTGTTGCCCCCGCCCACGATCATGAGCTTCTGGTCCTGGGCTGGGCCGATGAACACGGACCCCGCCTGGTCCCGCATGTCCTTCTGGCGCAGTCCCGGGACGTCCCAGATGGACGCCGTCCGCCAGTCGTAGAGGCTGGCGCCGGTGCCGGGGAGCCCATTGCCGAAGGTGTGGGCGCCGGTGTAGAACATGGTGCCGTCGTCGAGCAGGAACATGTGCGGGTACGTGCCCCAGTAGCTCCAGGTCTGCGGGACCTGGTTCGGCGGGAGCCAGCTCATGGTCTTCCAGTCGAACATCTCGGTGAGGACCGTGCCCTCGGCCTTCTCGTCGAGTCCGCCGGCGGACCAGATGTTGCCGTTGCCCAGCTTCGTCAGGGAGGGGTACCAGTGCGCCCCGGCCATGTCCGTGGTGGGGTGGAAGGTGTCGTCCTCCGGGTCGAAGTAGTAGCTCTTCTCCGAGCCCTTGAACGTGTTGGGCCCCTGGTCGCCCTCCGGGTAGGACGCCGTGCCCCCGGCGATCAGCACCTTGCCGTCCGGGAGGGTCACGTGGCCGGCGCAGAACATGTCGTAGGGCACCGGGATGTCCTTGAACTCGTTGGTGTCCGGTGTCCAGACCACGGCGCGCAGCTCACCGGCGTCGAAGAGGTCCTCGGCATTGCCCGAGCCGGCGATCAGCAGGATCCGGCCGTCGTTCAGCAGGGTGTTGTGGAGGGCGCGGATGGGCAGCTCCTCGTCCTGCACCGTCCAGCTGCCCACGCTCTCGGGGGCGCCGAGGGGCGGTAGCACCTCCGGGACCACCTGGGGGGCGGAGGCGTTGGTGGTGCTGAGCGTCCCGTTCCCTGCGGCGGAGAGCCCGAAGGCCAGGCGGTCCACGCCGTCGGGGATCACGGGGGTACGTGCGGGGGCGGCGGTCCAGGCGTCCGCGGCGGGAACGGCCTTGACGTCCGTCCAGTACTGCCACCCGGCGGCGGTGTGCGTGAAGAGGCTCAGGCCGTGCTGCGCGGTGCCGGTGCTGCGGTAGTCCACCGAGAGGTCGTACTCCTCGCCGGCGGTCACGGCGGGGGGGCAACCGGCGGCCTCGGAGGTGAGCAGCTTCACGTCCCCGGAGGCGTAGTCGCTGACGGTGACCTGGAAGGAGCGGGTTCCCTGCGGCGAGCCGGCGGGCACGTCCGTGGAGAGGCCCTGGCGCACGGTCCTGGCCCCCCATCCGGCCACCTGGTAGCAGGCCGGGACGGGTGCACCCTGCGCGAGGTTCCCGTTGGGCACCAGTTCCGCGGCGGGCGGTGGGCCCGGCGCGACCACGGGGACCAGCGAGTAGTCGTCGGTGGCGAGCGTGCCATCGGTGTCCAGGGACAACCCGAAGATGATCTGGTCGGTACCCTCGGGGATCACGGGGGTGGTGGCGCGGGCGGCCGTCCAGCCGTTCGCGGCGGGGACGCGTTCCACGTCACCCCAGTAGCTCCAGCCGGCCGCGGTGTGCCGGAACATGGTGAGCGTGACGGGTGCGGTGGAGGTGTACCAGACCTCCATGTCGTAGGTGGTGCCGGCCTGCACGCGGGGTGCGCACTCGGCGGTCTCGGCCTGCAGGAGCTTCCTGTCGCCGGCCTGCCGGCCCTGGAGGGCCACCTGCACCGCGCGTCCGCCGTCCCGGCCGGGCTGGAAGGTCCAGGTGCCCTCGGTGCCCCAGCCCGAGCGGGAGAAGCAGGTGGGCAGGCCCTGGCCGTCCTCGAGGGACGGGTTCACCACGAGGTTCCCGGGCACGGCCTGGGCGGGAGGACTCGCCAGGGGAAGGGCTGCGAGGAGGCCGGTGACCAGCACGACGGCGGAGGCGAGTGAGATCCAGCGCACCTTCGCTTCCCGGCGTCTCATGGCGCTTCGATTCCCGTATGAGAATTGTTGTGCGAACCGAAGAATTGCATGCCGAAAAGGCGCGTGACATTGACCATGAGGATCCCCATACCGAGCTGAAACCGGAAATTACTTTCTCCGAAAGCGTAGGTAGGGTAATCAGGAGTAGAACGAGTAATTACTACCTTAGTGAGCACCTGAGTACACGGCATCCAGATGAATACCTACTCGGTGTTCAGCCCCTTCCTTCCCGGAACGGCCCGGTATGCACCGGATCCGCACCACGGCGCAGCGGGCCGAACCTGGTGAGCACCGCGCAGGGAACAGCGGAGAGTGCACAGTGGTCAAGGGGAGAAGGAGCCGACGGCGGCTGGGGACGGACCCCCGGTCTCGAGAGGGCCCGGACGCCGTCGGCTCCGATCAGGGGTGCGGTGAGCCGATCGTCCTCGATCGGGGGCCACGCAGAATCAGGAATCACCCGCTGGTGCAGGACATCCCGGCCCGGGCGGAGGAATTCACCCTCCTCGAGTTCCACGCATGCGCATTCCTCGAGAAAATCCCTGGCGCAGAGAATGTTCTTCCCGTACGGAAATCGCGACCGGTTCACCGGGAACCAGGCGTGCGGGGAACCACAGTCAGAGCCTAGGAGGAATACCGTTCCCGGGTCGCGAGTACTGATCACCCGTCACCGCGCGTGCACGGCACCGCGGGTCGGCGTCACCACCTGCACGGGATCCCCGAAGTGAACCGTGACGAGTTCCTCAGAAGTCGCGCAGCTCCTCACGGCGGTTGACGCCGAGCTTGGCGAAGATCCGGTAGAGGGGCCCCTCGACGGTGCGGACGGAGACGCTCTTGGACGCCGCGATGGCACGGTTGGAGTACCCCTCCTTGACCAGTGCCACGATCTTCCGCTCGGTGGGGGTGAGCTTCGGCAGGTTGGCTGCGGGGGCGGCCGCCACCAGGGGTGTGGGCACCGGACCCTGCCGGTCGGCGGACAGGATGGTCAGCCGGCGCTGCAGCGCGCGTGCACTGCTCGTGGCCCCCTGCTCCGCCAGGTAGGTGGAGGCCAGGGAGAGGCCGGCGAACTCGAGGGCCAGGTTGCCCTGCGCACCGGCGGTGGTGGCGGCGTCGAGCATCGCCGAGGTGTCACGTGCCTGGGTGGCCGCCGCGAAGGCCAGGAGCCCGGTGGCATCCTCCCCGGGTGCGTCCTCGAGCAGACGCACCAGGGACGGCACCCCCCTGGTGTCGCCGAGGAGCAGGGACAGCTGCAGGGCCAGTGCTGCCAGCTGACGCAGCCCGCCCTTCTCCGCCAGCTCCGCGAGCTGCAGGAGCTCGGACCTGGAGCCGGGGGCGTCGTCGAGCAGCGAGGAGGCCGCGGCCATGAACACGCGCCCGTGGAGCCGTGCGGAGCGCGAGCCGCGCTTCGGCGAGTTCTCGAACTCGTCCACGAGGGTCCGCGCCCGCACGGCGTCACCTGCCAGGGCGCAGGAGAACGCCGCGAGACCCAGCAGCACGGTCATCATCTGGCCGACGTCGGATTCCCGGAGGGCCTCGAGCGCCAGGAGGAAGCGGGTGCTCGCCTCCTTGTTCTGCCCGCCGCGCAGGGCGGCGATGCCGTCCACGAAGTCGGTCCAGCCCGCGAAGTACACGATGCTGCCGGGATGACGGGTGGCGGCGGACTGCAGCACCGCCCGCGCCTCCGGCAGCTGCGAGCAGTACACCAGCGCGAGGATGTGGTGTGCGGTGGCGAGCTCCCGGTAGCCGATGAGGTCGGCCCCGGAGTCCTCGATCATCCGCAGCGCCTCCCCCGAGTACTCGCTCGCATCGTTCGGGCGTCCGGCGGTGGTCAACACCTCGGCGAGGAGGATCCTCGCACCCACCCGGGTCTCCCTGCCACCCTCGGGGGCGGTGAGGATCGTGCGCAGCTCCTCCTCGACCCCCGCGAGTCTTCCCTGGAGGATCGCCACACGGCAGTCCAGGAGCCGGCACCCGAGACGGTACCGTTCGGCGTCCTCCGCCAGGACCTGGTCGCTGGTCCGCAGCTCGAGGTCGGCGATCACGGACCGCAGGCGGTCCACGATGTCGCTGAGGTCCTCGAAAGGTCCGCCGGTGGCGAGCTTGAGGTCGAAGGCCAGCAGGGTGGCCTCCTTGGCGGCCCGCAGGTCGGTGACCCGGCGCATGGCTTCCTCGGCCAGCTCCTCCGCGTAGCCGTAGTTCCCCCGCCCCGCCTGGACCCGTGCCAGCTCCACCAGGGTGCGGGAGCGCAGGTCGGGGGCGGAGACGGCACGCACGGCACGCGCGGCGAAGGCGTGGTCATGGAGGCGGTTGGCCACGCCGGCGGCCTCGAGCAGGATCCTGTCCTCCAGCGGCATGCCGCAGTCCAGGCCCCATGACACCGTGCGGAGGAAGTCCTCGAGTGATCTCGGCTCCGTCTCCAGGACCGCGAGCACCTCCTGGCGGATCACGATGCTCCGTGCTGCCGGGACCTGGGCGCGGAGGACCTCGCCGTGGAGGGGGTACCGGAGGGACACGGGGTGGTCGGGACCCTGCCCCGGAACGATCAGCTGGTGGCTCTGCAACCGCTCCACGGCCTCCGACCCGATGCACTGCGTGAGGGCCTGCAGCGGGATCGGTTCGGCGAGCGCCACGAGCTCCAGCGACTCGAGGTCCTCCGGGCTCCGGGACCGCAGCTGGGAGCGGATCAGGTCCCCGAGGCGCAGATGGGTGGGGGTCTGCTCGTTGGCCAGGCGCCACACCCCGTTGCGCTCCACCAGGTAGCCGTCCTGCGTCCCCTGCTCCAGCAGTGCACGCAGGAACATGGGGTTGCCCCCGGTGATGATCGCGAGCGCGTGGCTGGTGCCGGTGAGCACCGGCCCTCCCAGGATCCTGGTGCACAGCAGGGACACTGCGTCGCGGTCCAGCGGGGTCACCTCGAACCGGGTGAGCAGGCCGTCGGCCCCGAGGTCGGCGATCTCGGCGGGTGCATCCGGTGCGTTGCGGATCATCACGAGCAGCTTGGCCCGGCGCGCGGTGATCAGCTGGGCCAACAGGGCGCTAGAGCTGTCGTCGAGTTCGTGGGCATCGTCCACCACGAGCAGCGGCGGGTGCCTGGGCCGTCCCACCTGGCCCGCGGTGAGGTGCGCCATGACGGCCCGCAGCACGGCCACGGGGGAATCGGCGTCCGCCACGGAGAGCGTGTGCAGGTAGGGTGCCAGGGCCCCGAACGGGATGCTGCGCAGGGACGGCCCGCCGTTGACGTGCAGCACCGGCGCCGTCCAGCGCAGGTGCTCCAGCACGTACGCGGCCAGGGCGGTCTTCCCCACCCCGGGTTCGCCCACGAGCATGGCACCGAACCCGGCGACGTCGTCGAGCGCTGAGGTCACCTCCTTCACCAGGCGGGCGCGACCCACGAGGTCCGCGTCCGGTTCCACGCGGATCACTGCTGCTGCCCGAACACCAGGGAGAGCTGCTTGCGGCTCGAGAGGCCGAGCTTGGTCATGATCTGGTGCACGTGGCCCTCCACGGTCCGGGGTGAGATGTGCTCCTGCAGGGCGATCTCCTTGTTGGGGACGCCGCGGGCCACCATCCTGGCGATGGCGCGCTCGCGCTCGCTGAGCAGTTTCCGGCGTACGTGCCGTCGGGCGGGGGTCGAGGTCCTGCGCAGGATCTGCTCGGCGTGCACCCGGATCATGGGGTCGGACGCCTCGGAGAGGTACTCGATGCCGAGGGACGCGACGTCGCTGGCGAGCGTGTGGTTCCCGGCGTCGAGCGCCCGCCGGGCGACTTCCCGCAGCATCCCCGCATCCTTGGCCAGCACGCCGGCCGCGACCCCGCGGCACAGCTCCGCGAACGGGCCGTCGCTCGCCGCTGCCACGTCGGCCAGTGTCTGCGCGGCCTCGTGCCGGCCCAGCTGCACCGCCTGGGCCAGGAAGTAGAGCGCCAGGCCGTGCTGTCCGCGGCCGGAGAGCGCCTGGGCGTGCTCGAGGAACTCGGTGGCCGGGGCGTCCGGGGCGCTGAGCCAGGCCTCGGTGAGCAGGGAGAAGTACTGCACGCACTCCCGCAGGTGCCAGGACCGCAGGGGTCCGGTGAGCTGCGCCGCACGCAGGTGGTCCTCCGCCGCGTCCGTGGCGTTCTCGAGCATGGAGGCGTAGGCGGCGGCCGCCTCGGCCAGCGGCAGCAGCCCGTGCCGGTCGCGGATGCGGAACTGGCTGATGGCGGGCAGCAGCTTGGCCAGGGCCTCCTCGCTCCTGCCGAGGTAGGAGAGCAGCACCCCCTCGGCGAACTCGGAGGGTGAGCCGTTGAACAGCGGGGCGTCGTTGTTCCCGCCGTGGAGCCGTGCGTGGTCGAGGGCGGGGGACCAGTGCCCGGCGAGCATGAGCACCTGGAACAGGTTGGCGTCCGCGAGGTCGCGGTCTATCCGGCTGTAGGGGGAGGCCGCGAACCGCGTGGTGACGTTGCGGATCAGCGAGACGGCCTGCTCGGCGGAGCCGAGGGACACCTGGGCCAGGCTGAGCAGGCTGCGGATCTTGAGGTACCACCGGGAGTCGTCGGCCCCGGTGCCCAGCAGGGTGTCCGCGAGCCCGGCCGCGCGCCCGTACTCGCCCTCGAACACCAGCGCTTCCACGCGGAGGAAGTCGACGCGGCCCCTGAGGTCCGCGACGACGGCGTCGTCGGGTTCGTGCTCCAGGCGCGCGGCGACGTCGTCCAGCAGTTCCTGCGTCCTCCCCGCCCGCGTGCGGTCCACCTCGCTGAGGCGGGCGGCCAGGAGCTTCGCCTCGGCCCAGGAGTGCAGCGGCACGGACCCGGTGTCCACGGCCTGCAGCAGCGGGTCGATCGAGGCGAGCGCCTCCCGGTGGCGCCCGTCGATCCAGAGGTGGCGGCTGCGCTCGATCGCCACGGCGGCGCTCTCCTGCTCCGCGGGAAGCGCGGCGAGGAACTGCTCCGCGGCACCGCTGCTCCACCGGTCGTTGGCGAGACGCGCGGCGGTGACCAGGTCCTCGGGGGCGAGGTCCCCGCCCTGGGCCAGTGTCCAGCCGGTGAGCGCCACGCGCCCGTGGGCGGGGAGCAAGGGGTGGTCGAGCCGGGCGCCGATGGTCTCCAGCGCCTGCCGGCCGCGCAGGGAGAGGAGCTGGGCGCGCACGACGTCGGCGAACACCTCGTAGGTCAGGCGCACGGACGGCGCGTCCTCCCGCTCCAGGGTGACCATGCCCGCACTCTGCAGCGTGTCCAGGGAGGTGGACGCCGCCACCTCCAGCAGCAGGCTGACCGGCAGCGGCCCGGACACGGCCAGGACCTCGACGACGGCGCGGTCCTCCGGGGAGAGCTCGGCGAGTTTCGCGGTGCTCCAGTCCGCCACGGAGCGGCCCGACTCCGGGCGCGGGGCATCCAGCGAGACCCAGACGCCGTCGCGCCGGAAGAGGTGCCCGGACTCGACGTCGGCCCGGGTGGCGAGCTGGAGGTAGCGCGGGTTGCCGCCGCTGACGGACCACTGCTGCTGGGCGGCGGAGCGCGAGACCGGGTTGCCGAGTGCGGCGCCGAGCAGGTCCGCGGTGGCCTCGAACCCCAGCGGGTGCAGGTCGAAGCGCTCCAGCACGCGGTCCTTCCACAGGTCGAGGAACTCGCCCGGGGCGCGCAGCAGGTTCTCGCAGGTGACCAGCAGGCGCACGGCGCCCACGCGCGCGAGGTGCGCTATCACGGTGGCCGAGAGCTCGTCGACGTCCTCCACGGAGTCGAGGTGCATCACGGTGGGGCGGGAGGCCGCGGTGGAGTCGAACCTGCGCTGCAGGGCCGTGAGTACCAGGAGGGGGTTCCGGGCGGTGTCCTCGTCCAGTTCGGCGAGCAGCACGTTGAGGGCGCCGTAGGGCACCGTGGAGTGGGAGGCGGAGCCACGGAGGTAGATGTGGTCCATGGTTCCGGCCAGGCCCTGGATGACCTGCTGGGCCAGGGTGGTCTTACCGATGCCGGAGGTGCCCACGAGGAGGACGCCGCGGCCGGTCTCGTCGGTGAGCACGTCCCGGACGGACGCGAACTCGTCCTCCCGGCCCACGAACGGCCAGCGACCGTTGACGTTCGTCACCTGCACCGCCCGGACGGGCGCACAGCAGAACCACCCACCGAGATGTCCGGTCGAGATCCGGAAAGATGATTCCACGTCCGCATAAGAGTTCCGCCCCACAGCACTTGTCCTGCCGGTCACTTTACCGCGCAGGTCCCACCGAACCGTGTTTCCCGGTGGTTTCCGCGGTGCGCGTCCCGGTGGCCCACCGCCGCGTCGCCGTACCCCTCGGTACGTCAGGCGGGGGCGTGGAAGCGCTGCTGCGCGGCGAGGAGCCCCTCGGTGATGAGCAGCTCGGCGGCGTCGGCGGCGTCGTCGACCAGGAAGGGCAGGTCCTTCTTCTCCACGGTGCCGAAGTCCTTGAGCACGTAGTCCGCGGTGTCCTGCCGGCCCGGCGGACGGCCCACGCCCACGCGGACGCGGAGGTAGTCCTTGGTGCCGAGGGCCCGGCTGATGTCGCGCAGGCCGTTGTGCCCGCCCTCTCCCCCGCCGAGCTTGAGCTTCACGGTGTTGAAGGGGATGTCGATCTCGTCGTGCACCGCGATCACGTGATCCGGGGCCACGTCGTGGAAGCGTGCCAGGGCGGAGACCGGGCCGCCGGTGAGGTTCATGTAGGTGAGCGGCTTCGCGAGCACCACGCGCGGACCTCCGATGCCCAGCCGGCCTTCGAGGGTCACGGCCTGGGCCTTGGAGGAGGTGAAGCGCCCGCCCACGCGGGCGGCCAGCAGGTCCAGGACCACCTGGCCGATGTTGTGGCGGTTGCCGGCGTAGCCGGGCCCGGGATTCCCGAGCCCGGCCACGAGCCAGGTGTCGGTGGACACCAGGGTGCTGCCTACTTCTCGTCGGCGTCGGTGACGACGGCGTCCGCGTCGGCGTCGCCGGCCGTGGCGCCCTCGGCGATGGCCTCGGTGTCGTCGTCGCTGGCCTCGGTCTCGCCGAGGTCCTGGACCACGGGGGCCATGAGGTTGACCACGAGGGTCTCGGGGTCGGTGACGAGGGTGACGCCGCTGGGGAGGGTGACGTCGGAGGCGTAGACGTGCTCGCCGATCTCGCGGCCCTCGATGCTGACGGTGAGGGTCTCGGGCAGGTGGGTGGCCTCGGCCTCGACCAGCAGGGTGGTGGTCTCGAGGTTGTAGGTGGTCTCGAGTGCGGGCTCGCCCTCGACGTGGATGGTGACGTCCACTTCCACCTTCTCGCCGCGGCGCACGGTCAGCAGGTCCAGGTGCTGCACGATCTGCTTGATCGGGTTGCGCTGGATGTCCTTCACCAGTGCCAGGTGGTCCTCGCCGTCCACGTCCAGGGTGAGCAGGGCGTTGGCGGTGCGCACGGCCAGGGTGGTGGCCTTGGCGGGGAGGAGCACGTGGGGGGGGGCGGCGCCGGGGCCGTAGATCACGGCGGGGCTCACCTCGGCGCGGCGCGCCTGGCGGGGGGCGCCCTTGCCGAAGTCGGTGCGTACCTGTGCGGGGAGCTTCTGATCAGCCATGGGGTGTCTCCTGGGATGTCATGGGTTCCCGCTGTGTGCGGGGAACTCCGGATTCTCGCCCGGGCGGAGGATTCACGCGAACAGGCAGTCCGGCGACAAGGAGAGTCACCAGCCACCGTCGATCACGGAGATGAGCCGGATTCCGCATGGAACCGGCCCGCTCCCTCGCCTAGGCATCGGTTCCAAGGGTACCGCACCGGCTGCCAGGTGCCTGACGGCGGGACGTCTCGCCGTCGTCCGGGAACCGGCGTGTCCGCCCGGACTAGAATCAGGAAGGCCCCTTACCGTCCTGGCCACCGTCGTCGTCGAAGAGTGCCATGCCCCCACCCCCCCCAGCCCGGCAGAACCCGACGAGCCGTACCCGGGTGCGCCCGGACATCCAGGGCCTGCGGGCGTTCGCCGTCACGGTGGTGGTGCTGGACCACCTGCTCGGGTGGCCCAGCGGCGGGTTCATCGGCGTGGACGTGTTCTTCGTGATCTCCGGGTACCTCATCACGGGCCTGCTGCTGCGGGAGTACGAGTCCACGGGCCGCATCTCCTTCTCCGACTTCTACCGGCGGCGGATCAAGCGGATCCTCCCGGCGTCCACCGTGGTGCTGGCCGCCACGGCGCTGGCCTCCGCCCTGGTGTTCGGGGGCGCCCGCGCCCTGGACATCGGGCGGGACGCCGTGGCCGGTGCGCTCTTCGCCGCGAACTGGCGCTTCGCCGCCACCGGCACGGACTACTCCAGGGCGGGCGGTGAGGTGTCCCCGCTGCAGCACGTCTGGTCGCTCTCCGTGGAGGAGCAGTTCTACTTCGTGTGGCCGGCGGTGATGCTCCTGGTGCTGCCCCTGGTGGTACGGCGCGCGGGGGCGCCGCGCGGGCGAGGGGGGGCGCGGGCATCGGGATCGGCGTCATCTCGCTGGCCCCCTTCGGGTGGGCGCTGGGGGGGACGCAGGCGCTGCCCGCCCGGGCGGACTTCTCCCCCTTCCCCGCGGGGGGGAACTCGGGGCGGGCGCGCGCCTGGCCATCATGGCCCCGCTGTGCTCCCGCCTGGGGCGCCGGATCCGCCCGGTGCTCGCCTGGCTCGGCATCGCGGTGATGGTGGCGGGCCTGTTCCTCATCGACGATGCACTGCCCTTCCCCGGTCCCTGGGCCGCGCTGCCCGTGGCCGGCGCCGCGCTGGTGATCCTCGCGGGGACGGGCGCGGAGCGGCACGAGTACCTGCAGCCGCTGACCAACCGGGCGAGCGGGTACCTCGGGAACATCTCCTTCTCCCTGTATCTCTGGCACTTCCCGGTGATCGTGCTGGCCGAGGCGGTGCTCGTGGAGCGGGGAGCCCTCTACTACACGGTGTGCGCAGTGGGGATGCTGCTGCTGGCGGTGTACTCGTACCACCTCGTGGAGAACCCGGTGCGCCGCTCCCGTGTGCTGTCCGGTTCCCGCGAGCGCCGGCCCGCCCGGACGCGGAGCGCGCCGGACCACAGTGGTGGACAGGATCACAGCGAACAGGACCACGGCAACCAGGGACACGGCGACCCGAGCCGGCCCGCACGGCCCCGGCGCGTGGGCCGCGACGTGAAGCTGGCGGGGAGCGCGGCACTGGTGACCGCCGTCGTCGCCACCGTGCTGTTCGTCCTGCTGCCGGCGCCGTCCCGGCAGATCGAGCTGACGGGCACCACGACGCCGGCGGCGGCCGGGCCGGAGGCGGCCCTGCAGGCGGAGATCCGGGACGCCCTCGACGACGCCGGGTGGCCGGTGCTGGAGCCCCCCATCGACGAGGCGATGGCGGGGCTGATCGCCCCGGGCGACGTCCTGGACTGCAGCGGGCCCGAGCCCATGGAGGTGGAGTCCTGCACCTGGGGGGACCCGGGGGCGGAGCGTCACGCCGTGGTGGTGGGCGATTCCATGGCCACCACCTGGGTGGACCCGCTGCGCACGGCGTTCACCGCCGGCCCGGGCTGGGAGTTCACGAGCCTGGGCACCTCGGGGTGCACCTTCACGGAGCCGCTGATCCGCAACCCGAACCCCCGCACCATGGCGGCGTGCGAGGGCCGGAAGGCCGAGGCCGTGGAGGCCGTGATCGCCCTGGAACCGGACGTGGTGTTCATCGCCAACACCTACGAGGCACGCTATCTCGAGGGTGCGGAGGAGCCGCTGACGCCACAGGAGTGGCAGGATGCCATGACCGCCATGGTGGAGCGCTTCGAGGGCGCGGCGGGCCAGGTGGTGTTCCTGGCCCCTCCCCCGCTGTTCACGGACATCCAGGACTGCTACTCGCGGTTCGTCTCGCCGTCCTACTGCGCCGGCACCGTCGAGGAGCAGTGGAGCACCTTCGCCGCGGCGGAGCGCGAGCTCGCCGCCGGCATGGGCGCCCTGTTCCTGGACCCGACCCCGTGGTTCTGCGCCGAGCAGTGGTGCCCCAGCTACGTGGGAGGGGTGCCGGTCAAGCGCGACGCCGTGCACATGAGCCCGGAGTACCAGGAGAAGATCGCCCCGGCCCTGCGGGCGGAGCTGCAGCGCCGGGGAATCCTGGATCGAGGGATACTTGGGGTGTCTCAGAAGGCGCCATAGCAGTCGCCGGACTTCCCGCTCAAGGAGTTCCTTCGTGCCTGCCACGCCCCTGCCCTCCCCCCGTGAACGCCGCATCACCTTAGGTCTCACCGCGCTCCACCTCGCCATGGTGGGGCTGATCGTGCTCTCCCCCGCCCCGGTGGACGCCGCCGGGGGCAGCGCCCTGCGGCGGGCGCTGGCCACCCTGCAACGCGCGGGGTTCCCGAGGTGGGTTGACTACGACTTCGTGGAGTTCAGCGCCAACATCGTCATGTTCGTGCCCTTCGGCGTGTTCTTCGTGCTCCTGGCCCCACGCGGCTGGCGGTGGCTGGCCCCGGCCGTGGGCTTCTTCCTCTCCACCCTGATCGAACTCACCCAGCTCGTGTTCCTCCCGCAGCGCGTGGCCAGCCTCTACGACGTCCTCGCCAACACCACCGGCGCCCTGATCGGCACCGGCATCGCCTGGCTCCTGCTCGCTGCACGACGACGGCCGTAGAACGACGCCGGCACCGGCCGAGAGGCGGCGGCACTGACCCCGTCGTGGGGTCCCGACAGTCCCGCGGTAGGAGCGTGGTCGGCCCAGACGGAGGCCCGCGTATGCACCGATTCGGCCGGACCGCACAGCACGAGGGGCAGCACAAGCTCGCCGGCCCTCACCGCGTGGCGCCTGGCCGCCCGCCACCGGCACGGTCATAATGAATGCACGCCGAGGGTGAGGTGGTGACAATGAGGTTCTTCCAGTGGTTTCTGACCCTGATCGCAGGGCTGTTGATCCTTGTCGCCCTCCTGCCCTCCGGGAACCTCGGCCTGTTCGTGGCCGGCCTCGCCGCGATGCTCGGGGCCTGCGCCTGCGCGATCACCGCGGACAACCGGGACATCCGGTTCGGACGCGGCCGCCGGAATGTCCGGCCCGCCCCCCGGCAGAGGGCATCCGAGGAAGCTCGCTGATCCGACCGCACACGGTCCGTTGCACTGCCCGGTTGCTGCCCACGGCAGGACGGCGGCGGCGCTGACGCCGGAGGTGAACACGCCGACCCCGGCCCTCGCGAGATCATTCCCGGAGTGCCGGCCGCGGCGCGGCTGCACAGCTTTCCGTCAACACCCGCCCCACTGAACACCCCTGGAACCGCAGGTTTTGATCAGGTTCCCGTGTTCGCGACCGGACCTGCGGTGCGCCGTACTACGAAGGTGGAGTCCGCCTCGGTATCGGGTCGACGGTCCGCTCGTGGGACCCGGAGCTCCGCCCGAGGCGAGGACATCCAGTCCGCACCTCGTGTAAGGAAGCGTCATGTCGTTCAGGTTGGGAAGTGCCCTCGTTCTGGCAGCCATCGCGATGACGATCGGTGCCTCCAGCGCTGCGGCCACCACCGATTTCACCGTCCCCTGTACCACTACGGATTCCACCTGTCTGGCCCAACGACTCACGGCGGTGGAAACGTGGATCGAAGCGAATGATACGGATGTACCCGTGCCTACCCCGAAGCCTTCCCCGGCCCCCACACCGAAGCCGACGGCGTCACCGACTCCCACACCGACCGCGAAACCCACCGCGAAACCGACCGCGACCGCGAAACCCACCGCGAAACCGACCGCGACGGCATCACCCACCGCGAAACCGACCGCGACGGCATCACCCACCGCCAAGCCGAGCGCGTCACCGACCGCGGCTCCCGCCCCGAAGCCCACTACGACCACATCGCCTGCTCCGGCTCCCGCCCCGAAGCCCGCCGTGTGGGAGGGCTCGGTCAGCCAGGGGTCTGCCATCGGTGGGAGAGCAACGCCCCTCACCGTGACCGTGACCTCGCCGTCGGGGTCCCAGGCCAACAAGGTCGTCTACGTGGAGGCGTGGCAGAACGGCGCCAGGAAGGCGGACGTCTTCCTGGAGGGCCGGGACCTGACCGGGAGGACCACCCACACCCTCGACCTCCCGGCCCTCGCACCGGGAAGCTACGAACTGCGGCTGATGCTCTTCGACGGCCCTCCTGCGGGCTCGTACGAGTGGGGCACCATGCGCCTGAACACGGTGGGCCGGAACCTCACCGTCGCAGTCTCGGTGACCCCGGTGAC
>NZ_LGIU01000063.1 GCF_001187915.1 Arthrobacter sp. RIT-PI-e
CCCCAACCCCGCGTGCCGCGGACGTCCACCACGCCGGCCGCCACCTTGGTGCCCCCGATGTCCACGCCCACCGACAGCCCGCGGCGCGCGGGGTTGGGGAAGGCGCTCCGCGGGGAACGTGCCGTCAGGGAGGCGCTGCCGCGCTGCAGGGCGCCGGCGTCCACCCGTGTCCGGCGCGCAGGGGGCGTGGAGGCGCGCTCGGGCTTCATCGGCATGGTGGTCCCTTCTGGACGGGTGCGGGGCGCGGTCGGCGTGGTTGTCGATTCGTACACTACGTGACGGCCATCCGCCCCGGTGAACGGATAGGCTGGCACCACCCCAGGGCCAGGTGATACCGAAGGAGCTATCGTGCGTGACATCAGCGTTCCCGTCCTCGTGGACGTCCCCCGCCGGACGAACACCGCCGACCTCGTGGTACGTCAGGCGGCCAAGCCGTCCGATCCCGCGCTGTTCGCCGTGAAGAACTCCTCCGGTGAGTGGGAGGAGATCCGGGCCACCGAGTTCCGCCGGCAGGTGGAGCACCTCGCCAAGGGGCTGATCGCGTCCGATGTGCAGCCCGGGGACCGCGTGGCGATCATGGCACGGACCCGCTACGAGTGGTCCCTGGCCGATTTCGCCATCTGGTTCGCCGGGGCGGTGTCCGTGCCCGTCTACGAGACCTCCTCCCCCGCCCAGGTGGCGTGGATCCTCAGTGACTCCGGCGCCGTGGGCGCCTTCGTGGAATCGGCGCGCCACGAGGACGTGGTGCGCGAGGCCGTGACGCTGGAGGGCATCACCTCCCTCCGCCACGTGTGGCAGTTCGACGGCGGCGGCCTGGACACCCTCCGGACGGCGGGTGCGGGGACGGACGATCAGACCCTCACGGACCGCCGGTCCCACGCCGGGCTGGACGACGTCGCCACCATCATCTACACCTCCGGGACCACCGGCAGGCCCAAGGGGTGCGAACTCACGCACGGGAACTTCGTGGAGCTCTCGGAGAACGCCGCCGCGGCCCTCCCCGAGGTGGCGCGCGAGGGCGGGCAGACGATCATGTTCCTCCCCCTCGCCCACGTGTTCGCCCGCTTCATCTCGGTGCTGTGCGTGGCCTCGGGGTCCACCGTGGCCCACACGCCGGACGTGAAGAACCTGCTCCCCGACCTCCAGAGCTACAAGCCGACCTTCATCCTCGCCGTCCCGCGCGTGTTCGAGAAGGTGTACAACAACTCGATGCTGAAGGCCGAGGACGGCGGCAAGGGCAAGATCTTCCACGCCGGAGCGGACGTGGCCATCGCCTGGTCCAGGGCCGAGCAGGCCGGCAGGATCCCGCTGACCCTGAAGGTGAAGCACGCCGTGTTCGACCGGCTGCTCTACGGCAAGATCCGCACCGCGATGGGCGGGCGCGTGCAGCACGCCGTCTCCGGTGGTGCGCCCCTGGGTGACCGCCTCGGCCACTTCTTCCACGGCATCGGGCTCATGGTCCTCGAGGGCTACGGCCTCACGGAGACCACGGCACCGATCACGGTGAACACCCCGAAGAAGATCAAGATCGGCACGGTCGGAGCCCCCCTCCCCGGTAACGGGGTGAAGATCGCGGACGACGGCGAGATCCTCGCCAGGGGCGTCTGCGTCATGAAGGGGTACGCCAACCGGCCCGACCTCACCGGGGACGCCTTCGTGGACGGATGGTTCCGCACCGGTGACATCGGGGAGCTCGACGACGACGGCTTCCTGCGCATCACGGGCCGCAAGAAGGAGATCATCGTGACCGCCAGCGGGAAGAACGTCATCCCCGCGATGCTCGAGGACACCATCCGCTCCAACGCCCTGGTGTCCCAGTGCGTGGTGGTCGGTGACCAGCGGGCCTTCATCTCGGCCCTGATCACCCTCGACGAGGAAGCGCTGCCCGGGTGGCTGGACCGGCACCAGCTGCCCGCCGCCACCAGCACGGCCGAGGCCGCGCAGCATCCCGCGGTCCTCGCGGAGATCCAGTCGCTCGTGGACGACGTCAACACCACCGTGTCCCGCGCCGAGGCCATCAAGGTGTTCCGGATCGTCCCCACCGACTTCACGGAGACCACCGGGCACCTCACGCCGTCGCTGAAGATCAAGCGCGCCCAGGTGCTGAAGGACTACTCGGACGTGGTGGATTCGATCTACTCGACCGCGAAGGGCTGAGGACCCGGCCGCCGCCCGGTGTCCCCGGACCCGGGCGGCGGTTCCGCGTCGGCGTCGGACCGGGGGCTCAGTCCAGGGGGAGCGACAGCAGCGCGTTCTCGACCACCTCGGTGAGGGCCGGGTGGATCCAGTACTGGCCCCGCGCCATGGTCCGCGCATCGAGCCCGAAGGACATCGCCTGGATGATCGGCTGGATGATCATCGACGCCTCGTGACCGAGGATGTGCGCGCCGAGGATGCGTCCGGTGGACCGGTCGGCGATGAGCTTCACGAACCCCTCGGTGTCCTCCATCGCCCACCCGTAGGCCGTGGACCCGTAGTGCTGCACCGCGGTGACCACCGCGGTGCCCGAGGCCTCCGCGTGCACCAGGGCCTGCTCCTCCGTCATCCCCACCGACGCCGTCTGCGGATGGGAGAACACCGCGGCCGGGACGAACCGGTGGTCACTGCTCCGCAGGTCGTCGGGGTGCACCACGTTGTGTGCCACGACCTTCGCCTCGTGGTTGGCGACGTGCTTGAGCTGGTAGTCGCTGCTCACGTCCCCCAGGGACCACAGCCCGAGCACGGGTGAGCCTCCGCGCAGCACCCGCTGGTGCTCATCCACCACGAGCCGGCCGTCGTCGTGCAGGTCCAGGCCCGCTTCCGCCGCCCCGAGCGTGTCCGTGTTCGGCGCGCGGCCCACGGCGACCAGCACGACGTCCACCTCCACCTCCGCAGGTCCTCCCGGCCCGTTCAGTCGTACGGTCGCACTGCCGTCCGGGTTCGCGGCGATCTCCGTGACGTCCGTGTCCAGGCGGAGATCCCACTGGGAGGCCGCCTGCGCCGTGAATGCGGCGGACACGGTGTCGTCGAGATGCCGGAGCATCCCGCCCGAACGGACGGCGATGGTCACCCGGGCCCCGAAGGCACCGAACACGTGCGCGAACTCCGCCGCCACATATCCCCCACCCATGACGAGGATCCGCGCCGGCAGGTGATCGAGCCGCATGACCGTGTCCGAGGTGTGGACCTGCGGGAGGGTGCTGCCGGGGATGTCCGGGACCACCGGGCGCGAGCCGGTGGCGATGACCAGCTGGTCCGCCGTGATCTCCTCACCGGACGACGTCACGAAGGACCTCTCCCCCGTGAGGCGAACGTGCTCCTCGACGAGCGTCACGTTCTCCAAATCCTCGGCGCGGTAGTCCCGGCCTCCGGCGGAGATGACGTCGATCCTGCTGAAGATGCGGTCCCGGACCTCCGCCCAGCGGACGCCGTCGAAGGTGAGGTCCACGCCGAGCCGCGAGGCCTCCGCCGGGGCGGAGGCGAGCTGGGCCGGGTACACGTACATCTTGGTGGGGATGCACCCCACGTTCAGGCACGTCCCCCCGAAGGTGCCGCCCTCCACGAGGACCACCTTCCGGTGCTCCCACTCCGGGGTGATGAGGGTGTTCCCTGAGCCGGAACCGATGATCGCGAGGTCGTAATGGGTCACACGGTGCAGTTTATCGGCGGAGCGCCCTCGTCCGGTCCCCGGATGCCGCACGGGCCGCCCGCACCGTCGGCCCGGCGGGTGTGGAGCTTCCCCCTATGATGGTCGGGGATCCCATCACGGCGGCCTCGCAGGTGACGGCCACGATCAAGCAGAGGTTCGACACGTGCAGGTAGTGAGTATCAGCAGCCTCAAAGGAGGCGTCGGAAAGACGTCGGTGACCCTCGGGCTGGCATCGGCGGCGCTCGCGGCGGGTGTGCCCACCCTGGTGGTCGACCTCGACCCGCATGCCGATGCGACCACGGGTCTCGGGGTGCGGCCCTCGGGTCAGCTCGACATCGGCCGCCTGCTGAGAAACGCACGCCGTGGTGATCTGCGTGCGCACGCGGTCACCAGTGGCTGGGTGGCCACGGCGGCCGCCCGGAACCGTCGGGCCACACCGAGGCTCGACGTCGCGATGGGCTCGGCCTACGCCGGCATCTACGACCGCCCCGACCTCGGGCGCCGTGACCAGCGCCGCCTCGCCGCCCTCCTGTCCCGTCTCGAGGGCTACGGCCTCGTGCTCGTCGACTGCCCACCCTCGCTCAACGGCCTCACCCGGATGGCCTGGACCGCCAGCAGCAAGGTGGTGCTCGTGGCCGAACCGAGCCTGTTCTCCGTGGCCGGGACCGAACGCACCATGCGCGCCCTGGAGCTGTTCCGGCGCGAGTTCGCCCCGGACCTGCGCGCTGCGGGGATCGTCACCAACCGGGTGCGCCCCGCCTCGGTGGAGCACGCGTTCCGGCTGGGTGAGATGCGGCAGATGTTCGGCGACGCGCTGCTCGGGCCGGTGCTGCCGGAACAGGCTGACTGGCAGCAGATCCAGGGAGCCGCGCATCCTGTGCACCACTGGCCGGGGGACGGCGCCGCACGGACCGCGGCGCAGTTCGACGAGCTGCTGACCAACATGGTGGACCTCGAGCGGCCGAGGGACCGCGGGCGACGCTGAGCGCAGGGTCAGCCGATCCTCCGTGCAGCCCTGCGGTTCCCGACCTCGTCCCCGGGGAAGTCCTCGAGGAGCGCGTGTTCGCGCGGCGGCGCGGCGAGGGCGCCCGCGGCCTCCCGCCACACCCGTCCGACGGCGATCCCGAAGACCCCCTGACCCCCCTGGACGAGGTCGATCACCTCGTCCGCCGACGTGCACTCGTACACGCTCGCGCCGTCGCTCATCAGGGTGATCTGTGCCAGGTCCTCCACCCCGCGCTCACGCAGATGTTCCACGGCGGTGCGGATCTGCTGGAGGGAGACACCGGTGTCCAGCAGACGTTTGACCACCTTGAGCACCAGAATGTCCCGGAAACCGTACAGCCGCGGGGTGCCGGAGCCGGACGTGCCACGGACAGCGGGCTCCACGAGCCCCGTACGCGCCCAGTAGTCGAGCTGCCGGTACGTGATCCCCGCCGCCTTGCACGCGGTGGGCCCGCGGTACCCGGCGTCCACGTCGAGGACGGGGAGATCCTCCGTGAACAGGAGACCCTGGGTGCTCGGAGGGGTACCCGTGGTCACCGGGCCGGATGCCTCGTCGGCGTCACCCTTCGGACTCACGTGCTGCCTCCTCGTTCTGTTCCCGGTCGTCCCCCCGAGCCGGGGAAGCCGCAGGATCTGCACTCAAGTGTGCGCCCGGGCCATCGCGCACGCAATGGGAACTGTATGTCTCGACGTTAGATCGCGGGTGGGGGAAGGTCAAAGAGGCGATCCTGGCGGAGCGTCCGTGTCGCCCGCCGGTGCGGACGCCCCCGGCCGGCTCATCCCTCGAAGTCCTCCGGCTCCACGTCCGCGAGGAACTCCCGGAACTGCCGCACCTCCTTCTCGGCGTTCTCCTCGCTCCCACCACTCGTGGCGTCCTCCGCGTCGGCGATCTCCACCCCCGCCAGCGCCAGGACGTCGTCGGCGCAGAAGATGGGGCAGGGGACCCTGAGGGCCACCGCCAGTGCGTCGGAGGCCCGGGAGTTCACGGTACCGCCGTCGTCGAGGACCAGTTGCGCGTGGTACACGGTGTCCTCCACCGAGGTGATGCGCACCTCGGTGATGGTTCGGCCCGCCGCGCTCACGGCGTCGACCAGCAGATCATGGGTCATGGGGCGCGGCGGTACGATGCCCTGCTGCACGAAGGCGATGGCGCTGGCCTCCGGAGCGCCGATCCAGATGGGCAGGTGCCTCTCGCCCTCCGCCTCGCGGAGCAGCACCAGGGGCTGGTTCGAGGGCAGCTCGATCCGCACACCCACCACTTCGATCTCGATCATGGTGGCCCCTAACTGTCCATCCGGGAGATGTGGCCGTGCACCAGGGCACTGTGGAGTCCGAGGCAGAGTTCACTGATCTCACGGGCCGCCTCGGCGGCGCGTGCCTTGGACGCCACGTCCTTCCGTGAGGCCATGGGTGCCACCACGCTCTCCACGAGTCCGAGCTCACGGTCCGCTGCGGCCCGGAAGGGGCGCAGGTGGCGGGGCTCGATCCCGTGGCCCTCGAGCTGCACGCACGCCCTGGTGACCTTGAGGGCATGCTCGTCGAAGCGGTTCTCCTCCGCGGCGATCAGCCCGAAGCTGACGAGCTCGTCCACGAGCCTGCGCGAGGCCCCGGCCTCCGCCGCGAGGGTCTCCGTGGTGAGCCGGCGGCGATGGGTACCGAGGTCCCGGGCCGTCTGCTCGGACACCGCGCGCGGTGCGAGGCTCACTCCCCCGGGCAGCGACGGCGGCTGCTCCCCACGGTCGATCGCGTCGAGGTAGTCCTTGATGACCTTCAACGGGAGGTACTGGTCACGCTGGACGCCCAGGACGAAGCGCAGTCGCTCGACGTCGTGGGCCGCGTACTTGCGGTAGCCCGCCCGCGTACGCTTCGGGAAGATCAGGCCCTTCTCCTCCAGGAAGCGGATCTTGGAGGCGGTGACGGAGGGGAATTCCTCGGCGAGTTCGCCGAGCACCTCACCGATGGTGAGCACGGCGGCCCCGGAAGGAAGCGCGCCCACGGTGCTGGGGCGGTGCGCCGGCTGGGAGGAAGGCATGACGAGGTGCTAGACCCGGTCCGTCGGGCCCTGCGGCGCGGGGGTCGGGCCCCCGTGGGCCGCGTAGAAGGTCAGGCGGAACTTGCCGATCTGCACCTCGTTGCCGGTGCGCAACGCGACACCGTCCACGCGGTCGTTGTTGACGTAGGTGCCGTTGAGACTGCCCGTGTCCGCGACCATGAAGCCGTCCTGGGTGCGCCGGAACTCGGCGTGCTGCCGCGACACGGTGACGTCGTCCAGGAAGATGTCCGCGTTGGGGTGCCGTCCTGCCCGGGTGACGTCCTCGTCGAGCAGGAACCGTGCCCCGGCATTGGGGCCCGAGTGGGCCACCAGGAGGGCGGATCCCGCCGGCAGGGCAGCCACGGAGGCCTGCTCCTCGTGCGTGAGGTGTCGTTCCAGGTCGGACACGGCGGCCTGCGGCGGTAGACCGATGGTCGTTGTCTCAGGAGACGTCATGATCGGCTCTTCTCCATTTCCGGCTGATTTCGTACTCGGCACCATCGGTTCGTCCTCCCCTGCTGCGGCATTCGCGCACGTGCGCCGCACCTCCACCCCACTGCCTTCGCGAGGTGGATCTAGCCTACCTGCTGGGAGTAGTCGGCTGAACTCAGGAGTCCCTGCACCACCGAGGGGTCGGAGACCTTGATCTCGAGCAGCCAGCCCTCGCCGTAGGGGTCGGTGTTCAGGAGGGAGGGATCGTCGTCGAGCGCCTCGTTGCGGCCCACCACCTCGCCGGTGACGGGCGCGTAGATGTCGCTCACGCTCTTGGTGGATTCCACCTCACCCACCACGTCCGCCCCGCTCACGCCGGCGCCCACCTCCGGCATCTGTACGTAGACCACGTCCCCGAGCGCGTCCTGCGCGAAATCGGTGATACCCACCCGGACGATGCCGTCGGCGGTCGGCTCACTGACCCACTCGTGTTCCGCGGTGTAGTGGAGGCCGTCGGGGATGTTGCTCATGGTTGCCTTTCGGACGCGGACTGCGACGGCGCCGGGAACAGCCTGCCGTGCGGGTACTGGACGAGTATAGGCACATCGGGAACCGGTGCGAGGTGCTCCCCGGTGCCGGTGGACAACCACTCCCGGGAACGAGAAAACCCTGGTGGAAGTTGCCTTCCACCAGGGTTTCGTGGTCGGGATGACAGGATTTGAACCTGCGACCCCTTGACCCCCAGTCAAGTGCGCTACCAAGCTGCGCCACATCCCGATCGACCCGCGCTGCGGGCCAAACCACTCGGACAACACTACAGCATTCCCAGGGTGGTCCAGTACCCGCCGGCGGATCAGCGCTTGCGGCTGCGCTTCTCCCGGACCCGCATGCTGACCTCGATGGGTGTGCCCTCGAAGCTGAACGTCTCGCGGAGCCTGCGGGTGATGAAGCGCCGGTAGCCGGGATCCAGGAAACCCGTGGTGAAGAGCACGAACTTCGGCGGCCGGCTGGAGGCCTGCGTACCGAAGAGGATGCGGGGCTGCTTCCCCCCGCGCAGCGGGTGCGGGTGGGCGGACACGAGCTCGCCCAGGAAGGCGTTGAGCCGCCCCGTGGGGATGCGGCGGTCCCAGGGCTCCAGGGCCACGTCCAGGGCCGGGACCAGGCGGTCCTTGTGCCATCCGGTGAGCGCCGAGATGTTCACCCGCGGTGCCCAGTCCACGTGGGCGAGATCCTGGTCGATCTCACGCTCGAGGTACCGGCGTCGCTCGTCGTCGAGCAGGTCCCACTTGTTGAAGGCCAGCACGATCGACCGGCCCGACTCGATGGCCATGTTGAGGATGCGGACGTCCTGCTCGCTGAGCACCTCGTCCACGGCGAGGAGCACGACGGCGACCTCCGCCTTCTCGAGCGCCGACTGGGTGCGCAGGGAGGCGTAGTAGTCGGCGCCCTGCTGCATGTGCACGCGGCGGCGGATCCCCGCGGTGTCCACGAAGCGCCAGGTGCGCCCGCCGAGCTCGATCATCTCGTCCACGGGGTCGCGGGTGGTCCCGGCGAGCGGGTCCACCACCACGCGGTCCGAGCCCGCCAGCTTGTTCAGCAGCGAGGACTTCCCCACGTTGGGACGCCCGAGGAGTGCGACGCGGCGCGGGCCACCCGAGCGCTCGATCCCGCCGTGCTCGGAGAACTCCGGCAGGATCTCCACCACGTGGTCCAGCATGTCGGCCGTTCCCCGGCCGTGCAGGGCCGACACCGGCCAGGGCTGGCCGAAACCGAGGCCCCACAGCATGGCGGCGTCGGCCTCGTTCTGGATGTCGTCCACCTTGTTCGCCACGAGGATCACGGGGCGGTTCTTGCGCCGCAGCATGCGCACCACGGCCTCGTCCGTGGCCGTGGCCCCTACGGTCGCATCCACCACGAGCAGCACGGCGTCGGCCATGTCCACCGCGATCTCCGCCTGCTCCGCCACGCGCGCGTTGATGCCCTTGGCGTCGTACTCCCACCCACCGGTGTCCACCAGGGTGAAGTTGTGGCCGGTCCACTGGGCGGGGTAGGAGACGCGGTCCCGGGTGACGCCGGGGGTGTCCTCCACCACGGCCTCACGGCGTCCGAGGATGCGGTTCACCAGGGTGGACTTGCCGACGTTGGGACGCCCCACGATGGCGAGCACCGGGTTCATCCGGCCCTCGGCCTCGTCGTCGTAGTCCTCGTCCTGCCGTGCGAGGAGGGCGGCGTCCTCGTCGTCGAGCTCGTAGTCCTCGAGACCGGCGCGCAGGGACGCGGCGCGCTGCTCCGCGTCGGCGTCGTCGAGGTTCTCGAGCAACTCGTCCACCCGGTCCGTGCCGGCGGGCTCGTACTCCTCGCCGTCCGGCTGGTCCGTGGCGGATGCGTTCGGCGAAAGATTCTCGCTCATCTGGGGTTCCTTCGGTTGGTGTGTACCGTCTCCCGACGGTGGTCCTGGTGGGCTGGCGCCCGGGAGTGCCTTGCGGTGCTGCTAGTTGGCCACGGTGCGCACGATCCTCACGACGGCGGCCACGGTCTGCTCGAAGTCGAGGTCGGAGGAGTCGAGCGTGACCACGCCGTCGGCGGCCTGCCGGAAGTCCACCACGGTGGAGTCCCGCGCGTCCCGGTCGGTCACCTGCCGCTTGAGCTGTGCCTCGCTCTGGGTCCCGCCGAGCTGGTCCCCGCGCCGGCGCAGGCGCGCCTCCTCGCTCGCGGTCAGCAGGATCCGCACCTCGGCGTCCGGGGCGACGACGGTGGTGATGTCCCGGCCCTCGGCGACGATCCGGTGCCCCGCACCGGCGATCAGGGCCCGCTGGCGTCGGATGAGTTCGGCGCGCGCCCCGAGCGTGGTGGCCACGGCGCTCACCGACGCCGAGACACCCGGCTCGCGGATGGCGGCGGTCACGTCCGCCCCGTCGACGGTCACGCTCTCCCGGTCCGGGCTGGTGCTGACGAACAGGTCCAGGGAACGGGCCGCGGCCTCCACGGCCGCCCGGTCCTCGAGATCGACGCCGGTCGCGAGGCAGTGGAGGGTCACGGCCCGGTACATCGCACCGGTGTCCAGGTACGCGGCGCGGAACCTCCGCGCCACTTCCCGGCTCACACTGGACTTGCCCGACCCGGACGGGCCGTCGATGGCGATCACGAGCGACTTGCCGAGGCGGAACCCGGACAGCGACGCCGCGGGCTCCGTGGGGTGGACATGGCCCGGTCCGTGGTTCGCGGGGACCTCTGCTGATGTCTGGCTCACTGCACTACCTTCCAGCCCCGTTGCGTCAGGGACTCCGTCAGTTCCTTGTCCTTGCCCGGCAGCACGGAGAGTTCGGCTAGGCCGAGCTCCCGGCCCGGTGAGTGCTCCAGCCGGAAGTCCTCCACGTTGATCCCCGTGTCACCGATCTCCGTGAGGAGCTTGGCGATCTGGCCCGGGACGTCGTCCACCAGCACGGTGAGGTGCGCGAAGGAGCCGGGAGGCGTTCCGTGCTTGCCGGGAACACGCGCCTGCCCCGCGTTGCCCTCCGCCATGAGCTGCGCCATGTCCAATCGCGCGCCGTTCGCCGCGGGGTCCTCGAGGGTCGCGATCAGCCGGTCGAGATCCGCGCGGACCCCGTGGAGGATGTCCACGAGGCGCGCGGCGTTGGCTGAGAGGATCTGCACCCAGAGCCGAGGATCGCTCGCGGCGATGCGCGTGACGTCCCGGAGCCCGTTGCCCGCGAGCGAGAGGGCGCGTGCCGGTGACTCCTGCAGCCTGCTGGCCACGAGGGAGGACACCACCTGGGGCAGGTGGGAGATCAGCGCGACGGCGTCGTCGTGCTCCTCCGCCGTCATCCGGGCGGGTACGGCCCCGAGGTCGACGGCGAGCGACTCGGCGAGCAGCACCGCCTCCGGCGCGCTGCCGGCGTGGGCGCAGAGCACCCACGGCGCCCCGGTGAACAGCTCACCGCGCGCGGCGACCGGACCGGACTTCTCACGGCCGGCCATGGGATGGGTACCCACGTAGCGCGGCAGGTGGGCGACGACGTCGGGCAGCGCGGTGAGTTCCCGCACCACCGCCTCCTTCACGCTGCAGATGTCCACCACCACGGCGTCGGGGTAGCGGTGCAGGGCACCGGCCACCACGCGTGCGGTGACGTCCGGGGGCGTGGCCACGACCACCAGCTCCGGACGCAGTGCCGTGTCCGTGCCCTGCTCGTCGAGGACCCTGCCGGCCCCGATGTCGCGGGCCACCGCCTCCGTGGAGGGTGAGGCGTCCGAGAGCACCACGTCGAGGCCGCGCGCCCGCAGGCCCAGGCCGATGCTGGCCCCCAGCAGTCCCGCCCCGATCACCAGGACCGGCCCCGCGAGATGCGTCCCGTGCTCCGTGCGCACCGTCATCGGTCTACAGACCCACCGAGGCCAGGAGGTGTCCCACTTCCTGGCGTCCGAGGACCCGGATGCTGCCCTGGCGCTGGTCGCCGACCCGGATGGGACCGACCTGCAGGCGTACCAGCCGCTCCACGGGGTGTCCCACGGCGTCGAAGAGCCTGCGGACCACGCGGTTGCGTCCGGAGTGGAGGACCACCTCCACGAGGAGATGGCCGGGCGTGGAGTCCACGAGTTTGAAGGAGTCCACCTGCGCCAGGCCGTCCTCGAGCTCGATGCCCTCCTTCATCTGGGCGCCGACGCCCTGCGCCATGGGCCCGCGCACCTGCACGAGGTAGGTCTTGGGCACCTCGTAGGAGGGGTGGGTCAGGCGGTTGGTGAGCTCGCCGTCGTTGGTCAGCAGCAGCAGGCCCTCGGTCTCGGCGTCGAGCCGTCCCACGTGGAAGAGGCGTTCGCCCTTGTCCTTGGTCTTCAGGAAGTCTCTGATGCACGGGCGGCCCTCCGGGTCCTCCATGGTGGAGACCACGCCGCGCGGCTTGTTGAAGACGTAGTACTTCAGGTGCTCGTCGAGCTGGAGGCGGATGCCGTCCACGTGGACCGCCACCTGCCCGGGGTCCACGCGCACGCCCAGCTCGGTGACGACGGTGCCGTCCACCTCCACGCGGCCGTCGAGGATCATCTCCTCGCAGACGCGGCGGGAGGCGACGCCGGCGAGCGCCATGACCTTCTGCAGGCGCACGCCCTCGGGGGTGTGGACGTCGATCTCGTCGGCGGGGCGGCTGGAACGGCGGGGCTTCGCGGGAGCACGGACGGGTCCCAGGTTCTGGCCGAAACGCTCCTTGCCGAAGGCCTTGGCACCGGCGGGCTGCTGACGTGCGCCGCCCTGGGCGCCGGGGCGGGCCCCCTGCTTGGCTCCTGCGCCCGGTCGCGCGGGTCTGCCGCCCGAGCGGGCCCCCGGAGCGGCCGAACGGCTGGAGGGGAAGCCCCCTGTGGATCGTCCCGCACCCGCACGGCCGGCGGGGTCGCGGCGATCGCCCCCCGTGGAGGACGCCGGGCGTCCCTCCGCGGGGCGTCCGGCGTCCCTGCCTCCGCGGTCAGCGGAGGAGCGGGCCTGGGGACCGCCGGCATCCCGACCGCCACGATCCGGGAACGAGCGGCTCCGGGAGGAGGGGTTCTGCGAGGACCGGGCCTGCGGGCTGCGCTCCGCACGGCCCGACGCGCGGTTCCCCGATGCATGGTTCTCCGATGCACGGTTCTCGGTGGGGCGGTCCTCGGCGGATCCTCTCCCCCGGTCCGGGAAGGATCGCCCGGCACCGCCGCGGCCACGCTCACCCTGCGGCGAGGGCTTCCTGCCGCGGCCAGCGTCCGACGAGCGTCCGGATGCTCCGCCGCGGCGGGGCGGGTTGCGTCCGGAACCGGATCCTGGCTGTTGCGTCATGTGGGAAGTCCTTCGTGTAGGTCGAGCTCAATACGTCGTTTCGTCATACTCCCCGAGGCTCTCCGGCCCCGGCAGATGGGGGGCGATCCGCGGCAGGTCGTCCACGCCGTCCAGTCCCAGTCTCTCCAGGAAGAGGGCGGTGGTGCCGTAGAGCACGGCTCCGGTCTCCGGATCGTTCTCCACCTCCACGACGAGTCCCCGCTGCAGGAGGGTACGGACCACGGAATCGACGTTGACCCCTCGCACGGCGGACACCCGGGCACGGGAGACGGGTTGGCGGTACGCGATGACCGTCAGGGTCTCGAGCGCAGCCTGCGAGAGCCGTGCGGTCTGCCCGTCGAGGACGAAGTCCGCGACGACGGCTGCGAAGTGCTTCCGGGAGAAGATGCGCCACCCACCGGCGATGCTGCGCAGTTCGAAACCGCGCGGCGGGGTGGGTCCGGTGCTTCGGGCACCGACCCCAGTATAGCCGTCATCGTCCCCGCGGCCGTCGTACTCCCGCCGGAGATCCTGCAGCACCCCGAGCACTTCCTCCTGCGGGACCTGCAGCACGCTCGCGAACCGTTCCTCCGTCACCGGGCGGTCCGCCACCATGAGGATCGCCTCCACCGCTGCCCGGACACCGCCCGGCAGCTCCTCGACGGCGGGGTGAGGGCCCGGAGCCGCGCCCGCGGACTCAGGCATCGGCTCCTCCTTCCGTCGTGTCCGTCCCTGCGCCGTCGCCGTCGCCGGAGTCGCCCGTTACCCGCTCGTCGTGTCCTGTCCCGTCGTGTCCTGTCCCGTCCTCCGGGAGGGAGGGCACGCTCCGGCCGGCTCTCCCGGTCCACCGTACGAGGAGTTCGGACAGGGGCGCTGCCTGCTCGAAGGAGACCGCGCCGTCCCGGAAGAGCTCCAGGAGGGCCAGGAACCGCACCACGACCACCAGGCGGGATGCCGCGCCCTCCGTCAGCCTGCCGAAGCTGAGCGCCCCTCCGGGCTCGAGCAGGTCCTGCAGCACCGCGGCCTGGTCGCGCACGCTGACCACGGGTGCGTGGAGGTGCTCGATGCCCACCGCCGTCGGCTCCTCCTGGCGGGGCGTGAGGACCTTCAGCGCCAGGGCGGCGAACTCCTCGGGCGAGTGCGTCCAGAGCAGTTCCGGCAGGAGTCGGGTGAACTCGGGCTCGAGCGCCACGTCACGCGGGTACCTCGCGCCCTCCTCGTCGAGACGGTCCGCGAGCACGCGTGCCACGTCCTTGAAGGCGCGGTACTGGAGGAGCCGGGCGAACAGCAGGTCGCGGGCCTCGAGGAGCGCGACGTCCTCCTCGTCCTCCACGGCTCCGGCGGGGAGCAGCCGTGCCGCCTTCAGGTCCAGGAGGGTGGCGGCCACCACGAGGAACTCGCTCGCCTCGTCCAGCTTCCACTCGCCGTCCGTGGCCTGGGCGCGGCGGATGTGGGCGATGAACTCGTCCGTGACCTGTGCGAGCGCTATCTCGGTGATGTCCAGTTCACGCCGCGAGATGAGGTTCAGCAGGAGGTCGAACGGGCCGCTGAAGTTGGTCAGCTGCACCTCGAAGACGGTGCGGGCCACGTGCACCGCCGTACCGACCTCGACCGCGGTGGTCATTCAGTCCCGCCGGAGGGGGCGGAGGACTCCGGGCACCTAGGGCGCCCCGCCCCTGCTGATGAGTTCCTTGGCGAGGTTCCGGTAGGCGTCGGCTCCCGAATGGTTCGCGGCGTAGGAGGTGATCGGTTCCGCGGCCACCGTGGCGTCCGCGAACTTGATGGTCCGCTTGATCACCGTCTCGAAGACCTTGTCGCCGAACGCCTCGACGAGCCGGGCGATGACCTCGCGGCTGTGCAGGGTGCGGGCGTCGTACATGGTGGCCAGGACGCCGTCGATCTGCAGGCGGGGGTTGAGCCGGTCCTGGACCTTCTCGATGGTCTCCACGAGCAGGGCCACCGCGCGCAGGGCGAAGAACTCGCAGATCAGCGGGATGATCACACCGTGCGCCGCGGTGAGGGCGTTGACGGTCAGGAGACCGAGCGAGGGCTGGCAGTCGATGAGGATGACGTCGTAGTCGTCCGCGACCTTCCGCAGCGCACGGTCGAGGACCTGCTCGCGCGCGACCTCGTTGACCAGCTGCACCTCGGCCGCCGAGAGGTCGATGTTGGCCGGCAGCAGGTCGATGTTCTCGATCGCGGTGTGCCGGATGGCGTCGTGGACGGTCACCTTGCGGTCCATGAGCACGTTGTAGACCGTGACGTCGAGCTCGTGGGGGTTGGTGCCGAGCCCCGCCGAGAGCGCACCCTGCGGGTCGAAGTCCACCAGGAGCACCCTGCGCCCGGCTTCGGCGAGCGCGGCACCGAGGTTGATCGTGGACGTCGTCTTGCCCACACCGCCCTTCTGGTTGACCATGGCGATGATCCTCGCCGGACCGTGCGAGTCCAGTGCGCGGGGTTCGGGGAACTCGGTCACGGCTCGGCCGGGCGGGCCGAGGCCCGGGTCCGCTGCGGCGGACAGAGTGGAACCCTGTTCAGTACTCACGTTTTTCTCCACGCTTCCGTCGGATCTGGTGCAGGCCGGCCGGGACGTCGGATCCGGGCGGTGTTTCTCTTGATGTTTCTCTCGATCAACCGTACAACGCCCGCGCGCGGGCCGCCCTCCCTGCTGCGGCGCGCGGCAACGGGCGGGACCGACGGCGGCGGTCCCCGGACCCGCTCCGGGGCGCCGCCGTCGTCGTGGTCAGGGCTCGTGGCCCGGCGGGATCAGCGCGTCGGGGGTCCGTCGACGGCCGCCGCGGTGGTGACGGCCGAGCTCTCCTCGACGTCGTTGTCGTCGTCGAAGCGGTGGTCGGTGGTCATGGTGGCCTCGTCGAACGGCATGCGGCCGTCGAGCACCTCGTCCACGCGGGCCCGGTCGATCTCCTTCGTCCAGGTGCCGATGAGGACGGTCGCCACGGCGTTGCCGGTGAAGTTGGTCAGCGCACGGGCCTCGGACATGAAGCGGTCGATGCCGACGATGAGCCCGACACCGTCCACCAGGTCGGGGCGGTGCGACTGCAGGCCGCCGGCGAGGGTGGCCAGGCCGGCGCCGGTGACACCGGCTGCTCCCTTGGACGCGATGATCATGAAGGCCAGCAGGGAGACCTGCTCGCCGAGTTCCAGCGGCTTGCCGAGCGCCTCGGCCACGAACAGGGCCGCCATGGTCAGGTAGATCGCGGTCCCGTCCAGGTTGAACGAGTACCCGGTGGGCACGGTGACGCCGACCACCGGCTTGGAGACGCCGAGGTGCTCCATCTTGGCGATCAGGCGGGGAAGGGCGGCTTCGGAGGACGAGGTGCTGAAGATCAGCAGGTACTCGCGGCCGAGGTACTTCATGAGCTTGAAGATGTTCACGCCCGTCGCCAGTTTCAGCAGGCCGCCGAGGACGACCGCGATGAACAGGGCGCACGTGAGGTAGAAGGCGATCATGAGCGTCGCCATGCTGATGATGGCCTGCACGCCGGTCTCGCCGACGACGGCGGCGATCGCGCCGAAGGCACCGATGGGCGCGAGCCACATGATCATGATGAGGATGCGGAACACCAGAGCCTGGATGTGGCCGATGCCGCGGAGGATCGGACGGCCGGCGGAGCCCATCTTCTGCAGGGCGAATCCGACGAGCAGTGCCACGAAGAGGGTCTGCAGGATGCTGGGCCCCGTCAGCGCGGACAGCAGCGTGGTGGGGATGATGCCGATCAGGAACCCGACGGTGCCCTCGGGTGCGCCCTCGGCCGCGGCGGGAATCTCGTACGTCGAGGACGAGATGTCCAGTCCTTCACCGGGCTGGATCAGGTTCCCGACCACGAGACCGATCCCGAGCGCGAAGGTGGACATCACCATGAAGTACCCCAGGGCGAGACCGCCCACCTTGCCGACGGTCGCGGCCTTCGCGATGGAGCCGACGCCGAGCACGATCGTGCAGAAGATGATCGGGGCGATCATCATCTTGATCAGGTTGATGAAGGCGGTGCCGATCGGCTTCAGTCCCTTGGCGAACTCGGGTGCGGCCAGACCGAGGACCGCGCCGAGGACGACGGCGACGATGACGGCGATGTACAGGAAATGGGTCTTGTCGACCCTCTTGCGGGGTTGTGCAGGTCCGCTCTCGGACCGCGATGGCGCCATAGCCATGGAGTTCTCCCTGGGGGTGGGCCGCCCGGCTGCACCGGCCGCCGGAGGTCGTTCTCCGGCTGCGGGGTCCTCCCGGGAAGCGTAGTGTTGGGTGTTTCCACACCATCGTGACAGCAAAGTGATCCAGATCACCGTTGAGTTCATACTGTTCATGACCAGCTGCGCCCGGCCGTCCCCGGCGGCCGCCCCCGGACCGGGAAGGAGCAGGATCCCCGCGTGAGTCGCTGGAGCCTCGCCCGGCAGTACTTCCTGGTCCAGCTCGTGTTCGTCCTGGTGCTCTCCCTGTCCCTGTCCGTGATCCTCTACGCCGACGCGGCACGGAGCGTGAACGACGCCGCGGCCGAGCGGATGGTCGCCGTCTCCACGACGATCGCGCTCGACCCGGCGGTGCTCCGCGCCGTGGAGGAGCCCGACCCGTCGTCCGTCCTGCAGCCCTACGCCGTCGACATCATGGACCAGCTGGGCGTCGATTTCGTCACGATCATGGCGACGGACCGGACGCGGTTCACCCATCCCGATCCGGAGCAGATCGGCAAGCCCTACATCGGCTCGGTGACGCAGGCCCTGGCCGGCGGGACGTACACCGAGACCTACGCGGGTACCCTCGGGCCGTCCATCCGCTCGATCGCGCCGGTCCTCGACGACGCCGGCCGGGTACGGGCGATGGTGGCCGCCGGGATCACGGTGGACCGGGCCGCGATCGCCCGGAACGCGCAGCTCCCCCTCGTCGCGGCCATAGCCCTCGGGGCCCTGGCGGCAGGAGCCCTCGCCTCGTTCCTGCTGAGCCGTCGGCTGCGCGATGCGACCCTCGGCATGGGACCGGACGACCTCTCGCGCACCTTCGTGTTCTACGACTCCGTCCTCCACTCCGTGCGCGAGGGCCTGCTGCTGACCGATGCCCGGGGTCGCCTGGTCCTCTACAACGACCAGGCCGCCCGGCTGCTCGGGCTCGACGGGACACCGGAACCGGTCCAGGCGGCCCGACTCGCGGTCGCGGCCTCCCTCCGGGACCTGCTGGCCTCGGGACGGAGGGCCCACGACGAGGTGCACCTGACGGACAGCCGGGTACTCCTGGTGAACCAGGAACCGGCCGTGCCACCGACCCCGGCCGGACGCGCCGCACATCATCCGGGCGCCCTGGGCACCGTGACCACGTTGCGCGACCACACCGAGATCGAGGCCCTGACCGGGCAGGTGGAGACCATGCGCACGCTCACCGACGCGCTGCGCTCGCAGACCCACGAGCACGCGAACCGCCTGCACACCATCGTCTCGCTCGTGGAGCTCGGGAGGAACGCCGAGGCGCTCGAGTTCGCCACCCGCGATCTGCAGCAGTCGCAGCGACTCACGGACGAGGTGCTCCACGCCGTGGACGAGCCGTTCATCGCCGCGCTCCTCGTCGGGAAGGCGGCCCAGGCCCACGAACGCGGGATCGAACTCGTGCCGGACATCGCCGCGGGCACCGGGACCACGGGACTGGACCCGGTGGACCTGGTGACCGTGATCGGCAACCTGCTCGACAACGCACTCGACGAGGCCGCGGCGTCGGAGGAACCCCGCGTGGCCCTCGGGGTACGGAGGGCGCAGGGCCGTGACGGCGCGCCGCTGCTGGAGATCGTCGTCGAGGACAGCGGGAACGGGCTCCCCGAGTCGGAGAAGGCCAGGGTGTTCGAGTTCGGCTACACCACCAAGCAGGACCAGGGCTGCCCGGGCCCCGGTCGGGGGATCGGCCTGGCCCTCGTCGGTCAGGCCGTGCAACGCTGCCGCGGGCACGTCGAGGTCACGGACACGGAACTCGGCGGGGCCCGCTTCACCGTCCGGCTCCCCGTACCCACACCACCGCCGGATGCCACGGACGCCCCGGACGCCCTCGACACCGGGGGCGGCTCCCGGAACCACACCGCGGGCCCTCCGGCGGACGGCGCTGCGCCCGGGCACACCGGCGGTACGGGATGAGCGGGATCCGCGTCCTGGTGGTGGAGGACGATCCGGTGGCCGCCGAGGCCCATGCGGAGTACGTGCGCCGGATGACCGGCTTCGACCTCGTGGGGACGGTACGCAGCGGGGCCGAGCTCGCCGTGTTCCTCCGGCTCGCGGGCACACCCGGGCCGGCCACGGCCGGCGTCGACCTGATCCTGCTCGACATGAATCTCCCGGACGTGCACGGTCTGGACGTCGTCCGCCGCGTCCGTGCGCTCGGTCTCCCCGTCGACGTCATCGCCATCACCGCGGTCCGCGACCTGCGGGTGGTCCGCTCGGCGATCTCCTCCGGGATCGTGCAGTACCTGATCAAACCGTTCACCTTCTCCGCGTTCCAGGAGAAGCTCGGCGCCTACCAGGAGTTCCGGCGGACCCTGGTGGAGCAGACCTCGGTGACCACGCAGGCGGACGTGGATCACGCCTTCGCCTCGCTGCGGACCGCGGGTGGGGGGACGACGCTCCCGAAGGGGCTCTCGGCCGAGACGCTCCGCGGGGTCTCCGCCTTCCTCGCGACGTGCTCCGCGCCCACCTCGGCCACGGAGGTGTCCGAGGCACTGGCGATCTCCAGGGTCACGGCCAGGCGCTACCTCGAGTACCTGGCGGACCAGCAGTCCGTGCAGCGTTCGTCCCGCTACGGGTCGAGAGGACGTCCCGAGTTCGAGTACGGTCTGCCCGACGGCAGTGCGGCCCACTGACGCGGGTGGCCGGGACCGCACCGAGGGAGAGCGATCCGGGACGACGACAGGATTAGATGACAGGGACTCGATGACACGAGGATGTATACACAGCGTCCGGTGTGTTCCGTCGGGAAGGGTGATGGCTTGCGCCTGACACCCGGTGTGCATACATTGATGGCAGCGGAGGGCTTCGGTATCCTCGAGCACCACCGCTGACCGGATATCACGCGGAGGGACGGGAGGCGGCATGCGCGCCAGCGACCGCGCCTACGCGGCCCTCCACGCGGACATCCTCGAGTGGCGGCTCTCCCCCGGGGACGTCCTGGCCGAGGTGGAGCAGTCCGCCCGGCTCGGTGTGTCGAGGACCCCGCTGCGTGAGGCCCTGACGCGGCTGGTCGCCGACGGCCTCGCCACCCCGCACACCGGTCGCGGCGTGGTGGTCTCCACCGTCTCCCTGACGGCCGTGGCCGACCTGTTCGACGTCCGGCTGCCCCTCGAGTGCGCTGCCGCGCGGCTCGCGGCCCACCGTGGTGATCCTGCTGCCTTCTCGGCGCTCGCCGGGGAGTTCGGTGCTGCCGCGCGACTCATCGACGACGACGGACGGCGACCGGACTACTACGCCCTGGTGGCGCGGCTGGACGACGAGATCGACGCCGCGGCGCGGAACCCGTACCTGCTCCGGGCCCAGCGACCCGTCCGGACGCAGCTGGCCCGGATCCGTCGGCTGGCCAGGGACGACACCGCACGTCTCCTGGCCTCGGCGCGCGAGCACGAGCAGATCGCCGTCGCCCTGGGCCGTGGCAACGCGGACCTGGCGGAGGCCTCCGTGCGGGTCCACCTCCACAACAGCCTCGAGCACCTGCTCGCCCCGCGCGCGGGTGCCAGCACCCCCTGACAGACCGAGTACCGAGATGAGAGGAACACCATGGTCGAGCTCCACCCCGTCCGCGTCCACCGCAGCGAGGAGAACCTGCCGCGTGCGCAGCAACTCGCCTGGAAGATCGCCGAGGTGGCCGCCGACCCCGTGGCGGTGACACCGGAGGTGGCGGACATGGTGGTCAACCGGATCATCGACAACGCGTCCGTGGCGATCGCCTCGTTGAACCGGGCCCCCGTGGTGGCGGCCCGTGCCCAGGCGGCCACCCATCCCGTGTCCGCCTCCGGGGCGGGTGCCCTGGTGTTCGGGACGGACTCCCCCGTCTCGGCGGAGTGGGCCGCCTGGGCCAACGGGGTGGCCGTCCGGGAGCTGGACTACCACGACACGTTCCTGGCCGCCGACTACTCCCACCCCG
Source organism: Arthrobacter sp. RIT-PI-e (assembly GCF_001187915.1). GTDB lineage: Bacteria > Actinomycetota > Actinomycetes > Actinomycetales > Micrococcaceae > Arthrobacter_D. The sequence continues at coordinate 20,996 of NZ_LGIU01000063.1, forward strand.
GCGACAACATCCCGCCCGTCCTCGCCGCCGCGCAGCACACCGGCGCGTCAGGACACGACCTCGTGCGCGCGATCGCCACCGGGTACGAGATCCAGGTGGATCTCGTGAAGGCCATCTGCCTCCACGAGCACAAGATCGACCACGTGGCGCACCTCGGTCCCTCCGCCGCCGCCGGCATCGGCACGCTGCTGGGACTCGAGCCCGAGGTGATCTTCCACGCCGTCGGCCAGGCGCTCCACACCACCACCGCCACCCGGCAGTCCCGGAAGGGCGAGATCTCCACCTGGAAGGCGCACGCCCCGGCGTTCGCGGGCAAGATGGCGATCGAGGCCGTGGACCGCGCCATGCGCGGGCAGACCTCGCCCACCCCCATCTACGAGGGTGAGGACGGCGTGATCGCCTGGCTGCTCGACGGACCGGGCGCGGCCTACGAGGTGCCGCTGCCGGGCGCCGGCGAGGCGAAGCGCGCGATCCTCGACACCTACACGAAGGAGCACTCGGCGGAGTACCAGGCGCAGGCCTGGATCGACTTGGCACGGAGGCTGCACGGTGCGCACCCCGAGGTCACCGACCCGGCCAACGTGGTCTCCGTGGTGATCTCCACCTCGCACCACACGCACCACGTCATCGGGTCCGGCGCGGGCGACCCCCAGAAGTACAGCCCCACCGCGACCCGCGAGACGCTCGACCACTCCATCCCCTACATCTTCACGGTGGCGCTGCAGGACGGCAGGTGGCACCACGAGGACTCCTACGCGCCGGAACGGGCGGCACGCCCGGACACCGTGGCCCTCTGGCACAAGGTGACCACCCTCGAGGACGCGGAATGGACCCGCCGCTACCACTCCCTGGACATCGCCGAGAAGGCCTTCGGCGGACGGGTGGAGATCACCCTGACGGACGGCACGGTGATCTCCGACGAGATCGCCGTCGCGGATGCCCACCCGCTCGGGGCCCGGCCCTTCGCCCGCGCCGACTACGTGGCCAAGCTGAGGATGCTGGCCGCCGGCGTCGTCGACGACGCCGAGCTGGAGAGGTTCCTCACCGCCGTCGAGCAGCTGCCGGAGCTGCCGGCGGGGGCCCTCGGGGCGCGCAACATCGTGGCCCGCCCCAGCCACCTCGATGCGGCCGCCGCGCCGCAGGGACTCCTGTAGGAAGGGCCGGACCATGCTGTACTCGAACATCACCCCCGAGGCCAAGCGACGCACACTGCGCGCCGCCCTCGCCTCCGGGCGCCTCCAGCAGTTCCCGGGAGCGTTCAACCCGCTGTCGGCGCGACTCATCGAGGACAAGGGGTTCGACGGCGTCTACATCTCGGGTGCGGTGATCGCCGCCGATCTCGGCCTGCCGGACATCGGCCTGACCACGCTGACCGAGGTGACGCAGCGCGCCGGGCAGATCGCGCGGATGACGGACCTGCCCGCGATCGTGGACGCGGACACCGGCTTCGGTGAACCGATGAACGTGGCCCGCACCGTGCAGGAACTCGAGAACGCGGGGCTCGCGGGCTGCCACATCGAGGACCAGGTCAATCCCAAGCGCTGCGGGCACCTCGACGGCAAGAACGTGGTGGACCTGGACACCGCCGTCCAGCGGATCAGGGCCGCGGCGGATGCCCGGCGCGATCCGGACTTCCTCGTCATGGCCCGCACGGATCTCCGCGGGACGGACACCCTCGCGGCCACGCAGGACCGGTGCCGCGCGCTCGTGGAGGCGGGTGCGGACGCCATCTTCCCCGAGGCGATGCGCGATCTCGACGAGTTCCGTGCCGTCCGGGCGGCCGTGGACGTCCCGATCCTCGCGAACATGACCGAGTTCGGCAAGAGCGAGCTCTTCACCGTGGAGCAGCTGCAGGACGCCGGTGCCACGATGGTGATCTACCCGGTCACCCTGCTGCGTAGTGCGATGGGCGCCGCCGAACGTACGCTGGACTCGATCAGGGCCCACGGCACCCAGGAGCACGGTGTGGCCGACATGCAGACGCGGCGCCGGCTCTACGACCTGGTGGACTACGAGGGGTACACCAGGTTCGACTCGTCCGTCTTCGACTTCGAGGTCCCCGGCAGCCCGCGCCGCCCGGGCGATGCCGATCAGGCGGCTCGCTGATCCGAGCGGTCGGCGCCGCACGGACCGGGTACCAGCACCAGCACCAGCACCAGCACCAGGGAGGAACCACCATGGCAGAGGCAGACATCCGCAAGGGGCTCGCGGGGGTCGTGGTGGACACCACGGCGATCTCCAAGGTCAATCCCGAGACGAACTCGCTGCTGTACCGGGGGTATCCCGTGCAGGAGCTGGCGGCGCACCGGCAGATCGAGGACGTGGCCCAGCTGCTGTGGACCGGTGAGCTGCCGGACGCGGCGCAGCGGCACACGGCGGACGCGTTCGAGCGGGCCCACCGGGCCCTCCCCGCCGCGGTGATCGCCGCCGTCGACCTGCTTCCGCCCACCGCCCATCCCATGGACGTGGCCCGTACCGCGGTCTCGGTGCTCGGTGCCGCGCATCCGCTGGCCGGGGACAGCTCGCGGGAGGCCGAGCTGGAGAAGGCCGCGGCCCTCTTCGCGGTGTTCCCGGCCGTGGTGGCCTACGACCAGCGGCGCCGGCGCGGGCAGGAGCTCGTGGAACCGCGGGACGATCTCGGGTACGCGGCGAACTTCCTGTGGATGACCTTCGGCGAGGAGGCGCCGGCGGAGGTGGTGCGCGCCTTCGACGTCTCGATGGTGCTGTACGCCGAGCACTCCTTCAACGCCTCCACCTTCACCGCGCGCGTGATCACCTCCACCCTCGCCGATCTGCACTCGGCGGTCACGGGCGCCATCGGCGCCCTCAAGGGTCCCCTCCACGGCGGGGCCAACGAGGCCGTCATGCACACCTTCGAGGAGATCGGGATCCGGCAGGACGAGTCCGCCGAGGACGCCACCGCCCGCGCGAAGGCCTGGATGGAGGACGCCCTCGCGGCGAGGAAGAAGGTCATGGGCTTCGGTCACCGCGTGTACAAGAACGGCGACTCCCGGGTGCCCACCATGAAGGCCGCCCTCGACGCCATGATCGAGTACTACGGCCGCGGTGAGATCCTCGGCCTGTACCGGGGGCTGGAGACCGCGATGGAGGAGGCCAAGGGCATCAAACCGAACCTCGACTACCCCGCCGGCCCCGTGTACCACCTCATGGGGTTCGACACCGGGATGTTCACCCCGCTCTTCATCGCCGCGCGGATCACCGGGTGGACGGCGCACATCATGGAGCAGCGGGCCGCGAACTCACTGATCCGTCCGCTGAGCGTCTACGACGGCCCGGACGAACGGCACGTGGACGCCTCCTGATCCTCCCCACGCACCGAGGCGCTCGCCACGCCCCGGTTGTCCTCCGCCATCACGATCCGGGCGTCGACCCGACGGTTCGGGAGGAACGCAGGTAACCAGTGGCGGGCGTCCTGCCACATGCCGTCCCACGGGATTGCGTCCAAGGTGTACCAGTGCGGCTCGATCTCCTCGGTGGTCCGTGCCGTCACGGCCCCGACGTCCGCCGTGAACAGGAAAGCGGTCATGTTGGAGCGGGGCGCTGCGGGGAAGGACCACGTGACGCGCCCCGCCGCCTCCAGCTCCCCCGGCTCCAGGCGGATCGAGCTCTCCTCGGCCACTTCGCGCACCGCCGCGTCCAGGGCGGTCTCGGAGCCGTCGATCTTCCCGCCCAGGGCCACGATCCGGCCCGCGCCGAAGCCGGTGCGCTTCAGACCCAGCAGCACCTCCTCCACTCCGTCCCGTGTGCGGAAGAGGAAGCACAGGGTGACGCAGCGGTGCGCCACGCCGTCGATGTCCAGCCACTCCCCCAGCCCGACCGGGCGGGTGCCCCCGGCCACGCGGCCGTGCCCTGCCGGCGAGTGCTCGGACGCGCCGCCGTCGCCGTCAGGAGTGCGCACGGGGGTGTGCTGCGGCGTAGACCTCGCGCAGGGTGTCGGCGGTGACGAGCGTGTACACCTGCGTGGTGGTGACGGAGGCGTGGCCGAGCAGCTCCTGCACCACCCGCACGTCCGCGCCGCCCTCGAGCAGATGGGTGGCGAAGGAGTGCCGCAGCGTCTGCGGCGAGACCTCCCGCTCCACCCCGGCCCGTTCCGTGGCGGCCCTGAGGATGCTCCACGCGCTCTGGCGGCTCAGCCGCCCCCCGCGCACGTTGAGGAACAGCGCGGGGCTCCCCTCGCCCTTCGCGGCGAGGGCGGGCCGCCCCTGCGCCAGGTACGCCTCGACGGCCTGCGCCGCGTAGGAGCCCACCGGCACCAGTCGTTCCCCGAACCCCCTGCCCGGCAGCCGGACGACGGCGGGCCCCCGGAGGGCATCGGTCGCCGGGACGTCGTCGACGTCGACGCCCACGGCCTCGCTGATCCTCGCGCCGGTGGAGTAGAGGAACTCGAGCAGTGCACGATCACGCCGGCCCGACGCCGTGCCGGTGTCCACGGCCTCGAGGATCCGTACCACGTCCTCGACCGGGACGGCCTTCGGCAGCCGCCGGCCGGTCATGGGCGGGTGCACGTCCCGGGCGGGATCGTCCTCGGTGACCCCCTCCAGCGCCCAGAACCGGTGGAGGCCGCGCACCGCGACGATCGTGCGGGCGGCCGAGCGGGGGCTCAGGGGTGCCATGCCGTCCTCACCCGTGGTGACGGCCCGGGCGAAGGCGGAGACCTCGTCCTGCCCGATCCTGCCAGCCTCCGTGGTGCCGCGGGCGTCGAGGAACAGCTGGTAGCGGCGCAGGTCCCTCCGGTAGGCGGCGAGGGTGTTCGCGGACAGGCCCCGTTCCACCGTCATGTGCTGCAGGTAGTCGCGGACGAGGACGCCCAGTGGTCCGTCGTCGCCGGGTTCGGGGTCCGCCATGGTGCTCAGTCCTCGAGCACGGCACCACGTGGCCAGGTGGAGTGCCGGCTGGGGTGTTCCGGCCAGTCGGTGGTGGCCGGGCGGAGCTGCGCGAAGCCGTTCTCCCTGGCCACCCGTACGGCGAGGATGGCCGCGACGGCGGACGGGCTGTGGATCCGCCCCTCGAGAACCGCCGTCACGGCGTCGTCCAGGTCCACCCACCGGAGCTCGATCTCGGCTTCCTCGTGCGTCCGGGTGTGGCGCTCGGCCTCGGGCACCTCGCCGACGCCGCGGGCCAGATAGATGCGGAGCGCCTCGGAGGAGGAACCCGGTGAGAGGAAGAGATCGACGAGGACGTCCCAGCGGTCGGCCGTGAGATCGGCCTCCTCCGCCAGTTCGCGTGCTGCGGCGTCCCGGAAGTCCTCACCCTCCTCGTCCAGCAGACCGGCGGGGATCTCCCACAGGGTCATGCGCACCGGATGGCGGTACTGGCGCAGCAGCAGGACGCGATCGGCGTCGTCGAGCACCAGGACCGCCACGGCACCGGGGTGGGAGATGTAGTCGCGGGTGATCGGGTCGGTGTCCTCGTCCAGGGCGAACCTGTCGCTCACCACGTCCCAGATCCGCCCCCGGTACACCGTCTCGGTGCTCAGGCGGCGCCGCGGGCTCTGCTCGTCGGCGAAGCCTCCCGCGTCCTGGACGGCCATGCTCAGGCCTTCCCGCCGCGCACGTCGAGGGCCGCCTTGACGAGCCCCGCGAACAGCGGGTGCGGACGCGTGGGACGCGAGCTCAGTTCCGGGTGTGCCTGGGTGGACACGTAGTAGGGGTGCACGTCCCTGGGCAGCTCGGCGAACTCCACGAGCTCGCCGTCCGTGGTGGTGCCGGAGAAGACCAGGCCCGCCTCGGCGATCTGCCCGCGGAACTCGTTGTTCACCTCGTAGCGGTGGCGGTGACGTTCGAACACCGTGGTCCTCCCGCCGTACGTGGCCGAGACCACCGAGCCCTCCTGGAGCTTCGCCTCCCAGCGTCCCAGGCGCATGGTTCCACCCATGTCGCCCTCGCCGGCCACGATCTCGAGCTGCTCGGCCATGGTGGCGATCACGGGGTACTCGGTGTCGGGCTCGAACTCGCTGGAGGAGGCGCCCTCGAGGCCCACCACGTTGCGGGCGTACTCGATCACCATGCACTGGAGCCCGAGGCACAGGCCCAGGGTGGGGATCCGGTGCTCACGCGCGTAGGTCAGCGCCCCGAGCTTGCCCTCGAGACCGCGGATACCGAACCCGCCCGGTACGCACACGGCGTCCACACCCTCCAGTGCGGCCCGCGCGCCCTCGGGGGTCTCGCACTCGTCGGAGGGCACCCACTTGATCGTCACCTTCGTCTTGTTCGCGAACCCGCCGGCTCGCAGTGCCTCGGTGACGGAGAGGTACGCGTCCGGGAGGTCGATGTACTTGCCCACGAGGGCCACCTCGACGAAGTGCTTGGGGTTGTGGACCACCTCGAGGAGCTTGTTCCACTTGGTCCAGTTCACGTCCTTGAACTTGAGGTCCAGGGCCTGGACGATGTAGGCGTCCAGGCCCTGCGCGTGGAGCGTCTTCGGGATGTCGTAGATGCTGGGGGCGTCGGCCGCGTTCACCACGGCGTCGATGTCGACGTCGCACATGCGGCCAATCTTCTCCCGCATGGCGGCCGGCACCTCGCGGTCGGACCGGATCACGATGGCGTCGGGCTGGATGCCGATGGAACGCAGCGTGGCCACGGAGTGCTGCGTCGGCTTCGTCTTCAGCTCCTGCGACGGCCCGATGTAGGGGACGAGGGACACGTGGAGGAAGAACACGTTGTTCCTCCCGATGTCCTGGCGGACCTGCCGCGCCGACTCGAGGAAGGGCTGCGACTCGATGTCACCCACCGTCCCGCCGATCTCGGTGATGATGACGTCGGGCGCCTTCTTGCCGGGCGACGCCTCGGCGGGCAGCCGCATCCGGCGCTTGATCTCGTCGGTGATGTGCGGGATGACCTGCACGGTGTCCCCGAGGTACTCACCGCGACGCTCCTTCGCGATCACGCTGGAGTACACCTGGCCGGTGGTCACGTTCGCCGACCCGTCGAGGTTCTCGTCGAGGAAGCGCTCGTAGTGCCCGATGTCGAGATCCGTCTCGGCGCCGTCGTCGGTCACGAACACCTCACCGTGCTGGAAGGGGTTCATGGTGCCGGGGTCGACGTTGAGGTACGGGTCGAGCTTCTGCATGGTCACGGAGAGGCCTCGCGCCCTCAGGAGGTGACCCAGGCTGGACGCCGTCAGTCCCTTGCCGAGTGAGGAGGCCACGCCACCAGTCACGAAGATGTGCTTGGTTGTAGCGGACTTGAGGAACCGGGAGTTTGTTTGCTGCACCACGGGGTTCGAGACTATCACCGAGTGACCGTGCGCGCGGCATCCGCGAGCAGTTCCTCGGCGTGGGCCCGCGCCGAGGCGGAGTCCTCCTGGCCCGCGAGCATCCGCGCCAGCTCCCGGACACGCTCGTCGTCGGGCAGCACCTCCACGTCGCTCGCGGTGACGCCGCCACCGCCGTCCTCGCGTGTGACGTTCTTGGTCACCCGGATGTGCCGGGCCGCGAAGGCCGCCACCTGCGGGAGATGGGTCACCACGATCACCTGGACGTGCTCCGCCAGCATGGCGAGGCGACGCCCGATCTCCACGGCCGCCTTCCCGCCGACACCGGCGTCCACCTCGTCGAACACGAAGGTGGGAACGGGGTCGACGGCGGCCAGGACCACCTCGATCGCGAGCATCACCCGCGAGAGCTCACCGCCGGAGGCCCCCTTGCCCAGGGCTCGGGGCGCGGAGCCCGGGTGCGGCTGCAGGGTGAAGGTGATCTCGTCCGCGCCGTGGACGGTCAGGGCCTCGGCGGGGGTGACCTCGATCAGCAGCCGGGCGTCCGGCATCGCGAGGGCCGTGAGCTCGTCGCTGACCCGCCCCGCCAGGGTGTCCGCCGCCGTACGTCGTAGTCCGGAGAGGGTGGCGGCCAGCTCGTCGACCTCGCGGTCGAGCTCCACGATTACGTCGTCGAGTTCCTCCACGCGTGTGGAGTCGGAACCGAGTTCGAGCAGGCGCTTCACGGCGTCCTCCTGCCAGGCCAGCACCTCGTCGACGGACGGGGCGTACTTGCGCAGGAGCACCGAGAGGGCGGCCCGGCGCGATTCCACCTCCTCCAGCCTGCCCGCACCCTCGCCGTCGAGGGCGGTGCCGTACCCGGCCAGCTCGGCGGAGATGTCCGCCAGGAGGTACCCCACCTCGGCCACGCGTTCGGAGAGCTTCCCGAGCTCGGCATCGTGCTCGGCCACGGACTCGAGCTGACGGCGTGCCTCGTCCACGAGCGAGACCGCATCGGCTCCGGCACCGATCTCCTCCGAGACCAGTGCCTGGTGGGCCACCAGTGCCGCGGTGCGCAGTTCCTCCAGGTTGCCGAGACGCATGGATTCCGCCTTGAGCGCGGCGTCCTCACCCGGCTGCGGTTCCAGGTCGCCGATCTCCTTCAGCGCCGACTCGAGGCCCTCGGCCTCGCGTACCCGTTCCCTCGCCTCGCTGCGCAGCCGATCCCGCTCGGCCAGTGCGTCGCGCCGGCGCCGGAAGGTGTCCGCGTACGCCGTGAGGACCCGCTCGACCGCCTTCCCGCCGAACTTGTCGAGTGCCTGGCGCTGCGCCGGTGCCCCCTTGAGCCGGAGCTGGTCCGACTGCCCGTGCACCACCACGAGCTCGTCGCCGAGTTCTGCGAGGACCCCGATGGGCGCGCTGCGGCCGCCGACGAAGGCGCGGCTGCGGCCCTCCCCCGTCACGGTGCGGGCGAGGATGAGCTCGACTCCGCCGTCGTGCTCCTCCAGCTCCGCTCCCGCCTCCGCGGCGCGTACCGCCGCCGGGCTCGCCGGATCCAGGCGCAGCACGGCCTCGGCGGACGCCGACCTGGCGTTCAACCGTACGGCCCCGGCGTCGGACCGGGCTCCGCGCAGGAGCCCGAGTGCCGTGATCACCATGGTCTTGCCGGCACCGGTCTCACCGGTCACCACCGTCAACCCGGGCCCCAGTCGCAGCGTCGCGTCGGTGATGACGCCGAGGTCGCGGATCCGCATCTCCTCGATCATCGCGTCCCCCCTTCCTGGTGGATCGGACCGCGCCAGCCCTGGATGGGGAGCTGGAACTTCCGGACGAGACGTTCCGAGAACGGCGTCTGACGGGTTCGCGCCAGGCGCACCGGATGCTCCGACGCCCGGACCTCGACGCGTGACCCGGGCGGCAGGTCGATGCTGCGGCGCCCGTCGCACCAGAGCACACCGGCGGCCTCCGTGCGGGTCAGGATCTCCACGGCGAGCACCGACGTCGGCGCGACGACGAGCGGCTTGGCGAAGAGCGCATGGGCGCTGATGGGCACCATGAGCAGCGCCTCCACCCCCGGCCAGACGATGGGACCGCCGGCCGAGAAACCGTAGGCGGTGGAACCGGTGGGCGTGGCGAGCACCACGCCGTCGCAGCCGAAGGAGCTCACGGGGCGTCCGTCCACCTCCAGGACCACCTCGATCATGCGTTCCCGGTTGACCTTCTCGATCGCCGCCTCGTTGAGGGCCCAGCTCCGCCCGATGAGCTCACCGCTGTGCCACACGAGGACCTCGATGGTGGTGCGTTCCTCCACCGTGTAGCTGCGGTCGGCCACCCAGCGCACCGTCTCCTCGAGGTCGGCGCGCTCGCTCTCGGCGAGGAACCCCACGTGTCCGAGGTTGACCCCGAGCAGCGGTACGTCCGCCTCGCGCACCAGCTCCGCGGCACGGAGGATGGTGCCGTCCCCGCCCAGTACCATGACGAGCTCTACGTCGGCCAGGCCCACGTCGTCGCCCAGGATCTCCGCGGTCGCGGCCAGCTCGCCGTACTCACCCTGGATGTCGGCGAGCTCCTCGGGCCGCATGACCGGCTGCAGCCCGAAGTCGTGCAGCCGGGTGCAGGCCTCCTGGGCGGCGATCATCGCGTTCCTGCGGCCGGTGTGCGCTAGCACCAGGATTCGTCTAGTCATCGAGCTCCGTCGTTGTCGGTGGTGCGGCGCGAGTCGGCGAAGAGACCGCTCTGCTCGAGCGCATGCTCCATCGGCCGGTCCAGCTCCCCCTCGATCCTAGGCATCAATCGCGCCGGCGGCACCTTTGTCCACACGAAGTACTCCAGGTTGCCGTCCTGCCCGGGCAACGAGCTACGGGCGATCCCGGAGACGTCCAGACCGGTGCCCAGCGCCGAACGCACCACACCTGCCACGGCATCACGCCGGGCCTCGTGCGAGGTGACCACGCCCAGTCTGTTCAGCCGGCTCCGGCCCACCTCGAACTGGGGTTTGACCATCAGGAGCAGCTCACCTCCGGCTCTGGTGGCGCCCGCCAGTGCCGGGAGCACCAGGGTGAGCGAGATGAAGGACAGATCGGCGACGGTCAGATCCACCCGGCCGTCGATCTGCTCGGGTACGAGGTGACGCACGTTCATCCCCTCGTGGACCTGCACCCGGGGATCATCGCGGAGCTGCTGCACCAACTGACCGTGGCCCACGTCCACCGCCACGACCTCGCGGGCGCCCCGTCGGAGCAGCACATCCGTGAACCCGCCGGTGGATGCACCGGCATCCAGGCACCGCCTGCCGGTCGGGTCGATCGCCGGGAAGGCCGCCAGGGCGCCGTCGAGCTTGGTCCCCGCGCGGCTCACGTAGTCCTCACCGCGGTCCTCCACCTCGAGGACGTCCGAATCGGCGACGGGTGCGGACGCCTTGAGGAGTACCGCTCCGGCCCGGAGTACCCGCCCCGCCGAGATCAGCTGCGCGGCATGGGACCGGGAACGCGCGAGACCCCGGCCGACGAGTTCCTGGTCAAGCCGGGCCATGAGCACCCGCCCCCCGTGGTCCCGCTGCCGGGTTCAGTTCGTTGCTGAGCATCGCATGCACCTCGAGATACCGCGCGGCATGCTGGGTCACGGGCTCGTCGTCGAGGTCCTCGAGGACGGTGAGGATCGCATCCACGTGGGTGTCGCCCGTCCTGCTCGACGGCGATCCCTCCACCTCCGCACTCGCCGCGTCCGGTCCGTCCGCGTCCGGTCCCTCGATCGGCGCCTCGTCCACTACCCGGTCCTCCTGTTCATCCGTCGTCCACCCCTGCGCATCCCACCCGCGCACATCCTGCTCCCGCGCTTCCTGCTCCCGGTCGGTCCGACCTCGTCCCAGCTGGCCGGCCCGTGCGTCGACGGCCGCCGGGCAGGGACGCGCTCCACCGCCCCGCCCCCGATCGCAGTCCTGCACTCGTCACCGCGGAGCGGCGCCCGTCCCGTCGACCTCGAGGTCCTGCCGTTGCTCCTGGCCCGCCCGTGCACGTACCTCGCCCTCCTAGCGGATGGTCCCGAACTCGACCTCCGGTGTGTGCGCGGTGTCCTCGTCCGGATGAGCGGCCCACCACGCGGCGCAGGCAGCACGCCATGCGTCCAGGTCGTCCTCCCGACCGTCGACCCTGACGGTCCCCTCCATCACCCGGGCACTCGCTCCACCGCAGGAGTGCAGGCCGTCCTCGATCGTGATCGCAGGATACGCCTCGTACAGTGCTGCGAGGGAGGCGATCAGGTAGGTGGGACGCTGATCCGTCGCCGCGGCCAGAGCCGTCCTGACGGTGTCGACGCCAGTCAGCACCAGCGCCGTCGCCATCCCGGCGCGATTGCCGCCGAGGATGTCGGTGTCCAACCTGTCGCCGATCACGAGCGCACGGGCGACACCGGAGTGGTGGGCGGCGGTCCGGAACAGGGCTGCTTCCGGCTTCCCCGCCACCAGCGGCGACCTCCCGGTGGCTGCCGAGACCGCTGCCACGAGCGTCCCGTTACCCGGCGCGATGCCACGCTCCTGCGGGATGGACATGTCGGTGTTCGTCGCCACCCAGACCGCGCCCGCGGCGACGGCATACGCGGCCTCGGCAAGATCCCTCCACCCCAGCATCGGCGAGAACCCCTGGATGACGGCGTCGGGCTTCTCCTCGGCCGAGGCGACCACCCGGAGACCCTGGTCACGGACGGCGTCCGCCAGGGTCTCGCTCCCGGTCACGAGCACCGTGGCACCCGCGACCACCTGCTCCGCGAGGAGTTCGGCACCCGCCAGTGCGGAACCGAACACCTGCTCGGCCCGGGCCGGGGCACCGATGTCACGCAGATGGGCCGCGACCTGCCCGGAGGAGCGTGAGGCATTGTTCGTCACGTAGGCGAGACTCTTGCCCTCCTCGCCCAGGCGGGTGAGCGCCTCGGTGGCTCCCGGGACGGCGTCCGGTCCTGCGTACACCACGCCGTCCAGGTCGCTGAGCACGCCGTCGAACCCGTCGATCAGGCGGTCACTCATCGACGTCGTCCTTCGACGCCGGTGCTGCACCGGCGTCGGCATCGTCCCGGTCACCACCGGTATCGGCCATCCGGTCCGTCGCGGATGTCGGCCCGCCGTCGATGTCCACCCGTTCCGGTGCCACCTCTGCACCATCGGCGTCATGCTGCTTGCCCTCCGGATCGGCGGCTCCCTCCGTCTGCGGACCACCGTCCTCCGTCGGCTCGGCCGCGTGGCCGTCCGCGGTGGTCCCGATGTCTGTGCCCTCATCGGACGGCTCGTCCTGCCCGGAACCCGACTCGTCCTCCGTGGCCGGCCGGCCCGGGGTACCGAGGACGTCCGTCACCTTCGGCACCGGCATCAGTGCCTCCTCGTCGTCGTCCCCGAGGTCGATGATGCCGGGCTCGGTCTCGTCGTCGAGCCCGAGCGCCTTCTCCGCGACGGCGGCCTGACGACGCCAGGCACCGGACTCCTGGGACCGGCCCACGGCATCGAGGGCGTCTGCGTACACACGGAACAACCGAGGGCTGAAGGAGAACGCCCGGTGCAGGTCGAGCTGCGGGATCTCCAGTGCGGATACGGCTGCATCCGCCTGCCCGAGATCCGTCCGCGCGCCGGAGACCACCATTGCGAGCTCCGCCTTGCCGGCAGCGTCGAGGCTCTCCGCTTCGTCCCCGCGAGCCAGGTCCAGGGCCCGGTCTGGACGACCCAGCCCACGCTCGCAGTCGGCCATCACGGGAAGATGCACGTTCGAGCCGCTGATCCTCCGGAAGGTCCGGAACTCGCGGAGGGCCTCGCCGTAGTGACCGGCAGCGTATGCAGTGAGGCCCACGGCCTCACGTACCGCGGCCAGTCGTCCACCACGGCGGCTCGCCGCGAGGGCGTGCTGGAAGGCCAGTTCGGGGTCGACGTCAATCAGGCGGCCCGCCATCACGAGGTGTTTGGCCACCCACTGTGCACTGCGCTCCTCCAGATTGCGCACCTGTGCGCGGGTCACGCGGTCCAGCTCATCACCCTTGACGTCATCGTCGATCTCCGGTGAGCGTTCGCGGTCGGGGCGGTTGGCGCTTCTCAGGTCACGCGCGTTGTGCGTGCGCGGTGCATCGGGGGCAGGCTTGTCGAAGCGGCTCCCCGGACGTCGGTCCTCTCCACCACGACCACCGGCACCACGGGCTTCACGGTCCGTAGGTCGTCGGCCCGGCGCACCACGCTCGGTACTCCGATGACCTCCGCCCGAACGCCCTCCGGACGACGCCGACCCGGGCCGTCCCCGTTCTTCGGACGAGCGGCCCCGCCCGGATGATGCTCCGTGCCCGGCCGATCCGGATCGGCCGGCGGGATCCGTCCGTGCCGAGGAATCGGTGCGCGGGGTGACATCACGACCAGCTCCACGACCGCCGTCCCGGGACGCGCCGTCCCTCCGCTCACCCGAGCGGGGGGCGGAGGTGCTTCGTCCACCCGCGCGGTCCTTCCTCGGTCCACGCGTTCCACCGCCGTCCCTCGACGAGGACGCTCCGGGAGCGGGGCTCTTCTCCTGCCGCGCCGGTCGATCGTCGGGAGCTGAACGCGGTCCGTCGGTGCGGTTCCCACGCGGAGACTCGCGGCGCTCCTCGCCCCCCTTCGACGAAGGCGACGTCGCTGCTGATCCGTTCTGTTCGAGGGGGGCATCAGGACTCGACGTCCCGCCCTTCGCGCGCTGCTCGTACCCGACAGGGTACGCCGAACTGTTCACCGGGTCCTGCGCGCCTCTCTGCGGAGCAGGACCCTTTCCACCCGATGACTTCGATCCCCAGGAATGACGACGTCCGGCTCCACCCGATGTCTGCTGCTCGCCGTCCACGCTCTCCGCCCGGCCGCTCGTGCCGTCGTTCTCGTCGGTGTGCTTCTGCTCAGCCATCGCAGCGCGGTCCTCTCATCAGGTACCGGCACACGATGCCGGCGGATCTCTATTTTGCTGTGGGGGTACTCCACTATGGAACCACGAAGCGGACCGCGGACCCTCATCAGCGAGGCACGTCCCCGGACTGACGAGGATGCGCGCGGTGTCGACGAACGTGCTTCTCCTGCTCCCCTGCCGGTCTTCGCCGGTAGTGCTGGATCGTCCGGTTGGTCGCGGCACGGGTGCCGATGCCCGAGACGTACTGCTCGGAGTTCTCACCGCGGTGCCGGTGATTCCACGACACCGCCCATCAGTACTCGACATCGATGCGCGGCGCTGGTCGACACCGGGACTGTCGGCGTGGATGCAGCGCTGAAGCGCTGAGCAGCGTAGGCGCTCGGCTGCCTGCGATGGATGGTGCCCATGATGGTCGACTGCCATGTGTCCGTGTTGCGAGCGACTGCGTCGGAATACGATCGACGGCACCTGGACCGATTCGTGTCCGGGTTGAGTAGCTGCGTGACCTGTAGTCCGGCGGTAGTGCTCCGGATGCCGGGTTGTATCGTTGCCCGCACCACGCGCTGCCTCATTCGGGTGGGTGCCCCGGTCCTCTTGTGCCGGCCTCTGGAGCCTTGCGGGTGTCCCGCGGTCTTGTTCTGCGCGTGTGGGTCGCGTGCCCTGCCGGCTTGTTCTGCCGATGTGCTTGGGGTGGGTGGTTATGTGGGTGAGGCCCCCGCACCGGGTGGTGTGGGGGCCTCAGCCTAAGGGGTGTCCGGCGGTGTCCTACTCTCCCACACTCTCTCGGGTGCAGTACCATCGGCGCTGTGGGTCTTAGCTTCCGGGTTCGGAATGGGACCGGGCGTTTCCTCCACGCTATGACCGCCGTAACTCGTGTTACCGTCCCTGACCGGTGTCCACCGTGTCCGGGCCGTGTCCTACCCCCCTTTTGTGGGTGGGGTGGGGTGGCCGGTGGTGGTGTCGGTCGGGTGGTAAGTCTGTGGGTTACAACATGTATTCAGTTGTGGTGTTGTGGTTCACCTGGGTGGTGCAGGTGGTGTGTTCCCTGGTTGTTGGTCGGGAACCGCATAGTGGACGCGTAGCATGTGATCTTCACGTCACCCCGTGTGTCACCGGTGGGCTTCGTTCCTGGTACCTCGTTGCCGGGGTGCCGGGTTTCTGCTTGTGGTGGGGGTGGGTGTGTGGTGTAAGTTGTCGGCTTATTAGTACCGGTCAGCTTCGCAGGTCGTTAGTCCCTGCTTCCACATCCGGCCTATCAACCCAGTGGTCTGGCTGGGGGCCTCTCACACTCTAGGTGTAGGGAAATCTCATCTTGAAGCAGGCTTCCCGCTTAGATGCTTTCAGCGGTTATCCCATCCGAACGTAGCTAATCAGCGGTGCACTTGGCAGTACAACTGACACACCAGAGGTTCGTCCGTCCCGGTCCTCTCGTACTAAGGACAGCCCTTCTCAAATTTCCTGCGCGCGCAGCGGATAGGGACCGAACTGTCTCACGACGTTCTAAACCCAGCTCGCGTACCGCTTTAATGGGCGAACAGCCCAACCCTTGGGACCTACTCCAGCCCCAGGATGCGACGAGCCGACATCGAGGTGCCAAACCATGCCGTCGATATGGACTCTTGGGCAAGATCAGCCTGTTATCCCCGAGGTACCTTTTATCCGTTGAGCGACGGCCATTCCACAATGTGCCGCCGGATCACTAGTCCCGACTTTCGTCCCTGCTTGAGATGTCTCTCTCACAGTCAAGCTCCCTTGTGCACTTACACTCGCCACCTGATTGCCAACCAGGCTGAGGGAACCTTTGGGCGCCTCCGTTACTTTTTAGGAGGCAACCGCCCCAGTTAAACTACCCATCAGGCACTGTCCCTGACCCGGATTACGGGCCGAAGTTAGATATCCAGAGTGACCAGAGTGGTATTTCAACGATGACTCCACGCGAACTAGCGTCCGCCCTTCACAGTCTCCCACCTATCCTACACAAGCCACACCGAACACCAATACCAAACTATAGTGAAGGTCTCGGGGTCTTTCCGTCCTGCTGCGCGTAACGAGCATCTTTACTCGTACTGCAATTTCGCCGAGTTTATGGTTGAGACAGCGGGGAAGTCGTTACTCCATTCGTGCAGGTCGGAACTTACCCGACAAGGAATTTCGCTACCTTAGGATGGTTATAGTTACCACCGCCGTTTACTGGGGCTTAAATTCCCAGCTTCGTCCCACGCAAGCGTGAAACTAACCGGTCCTCTTAACCTTCCAGCACCGGGCAGGAGTCAGTCCGTATACATCGTCTTGCGACTTCGCACGGACCTGTGTTTTTAGTAAACAGTCGCTTCCCCCTGGTCTCTGCGGCCCCGATCCGCCTCCCCACAGCTAGTGTGGTTCACAGTTGGGGCCCCCCTTCTCCCGAAGTTACGGGGGCATTTTGCCGAGTTCCTTAACCATAATTCTCTCGATCGCCTTAGTATTCTCTACCTGATCACCTGTGTCGGTTTGGGGTACGGGCGGCTAGAACCTCGCGCCGATGCTTTTCTAGGCAGCATAGGATCACCGAATCCCCCCATACGGGGGTCCCATCAGATCTCAGACCCGGTATCGAAACCAGAACCACGGATTTGCCTATGGTTCGTCCTACATCCTTAGACCGGGACTACCATCGCCCGGCTCGGCTACCTTCCTGCGTCACACCTGTTAATACGCTTACCTCCCGAGATCAGTATCCCGCGATCCACAAAAAACCACGTCACCACAAGGGTGGGCGGTCATGCTTCTGGCGGTTAGTATCCCTCGATCAGTATTGGCGGTTCTTCGCCGGTACGGGAATATCAACCCGTTGTCCATCGACTACGCCTGTCGGCCTCGCCTTAGGTCCCGACTTACCCAGGGCAGATTAGCTTGACCCTGGAACCCTTGATCATTCGGCGGACGGGTTTCTCACCCGTCTTTCGCTACTCATGCCTGCATTCTCACTCGTGTGGGCTCCACCGCTGGTTTACACCGCGACTTCACTGCCCACACGACGCTCCCCTACCCATCCACACCCCTGAACTCAGGAAACACGAGGTCTCCGGCTTGGGATACATGTGAATGCCACAACTTCGGCGGTGTACTTGAGCCCCGCTACATTGTCGGCGCGGAATCACTTGACCAGTGAGCTATTACGCACTCTTTCAAGGGTGGCTGCTTCTAAGCCAACCTCCTGGTTGTCTGGGCAACTCCACATCCTTTCCCACTTAGCACACGCTTAGGGGCCTTAGTTGGTGGTCTGGGCTGTTTCCCTCTCGACTATGAAGCTTATCCCCCACAGTCTCACTGCTGCGCTCTCACTTACCGGCATTCGGAGTTTGGCTGACGTCAGTAACCTTGTAGGGCCCATTAGCCATCCAGTAGCTCTACCTCCGATAAGAAACACGCAACGCTGCACCTAAATGCATTTCGGGGAGAACCAGCTATCACGAAGTTTGATTGGCCTTTCACCCCTACCCACAGCTCATCCCCTCCATTTTCAACTGAAGTGGGTTCGGTCCTCCACGACGTCTTACCGTCGCTTCAACCTGGCCATGGGTAGATCACTTCGCTTCGGGTCTAGATCACGCCACTCTGAACGCCCTCTTCAGACTCGCTTTCGCTACGGCTTCCCCACACGGGTTAACCTCGCGACGTAACACTAACTCGCAGGCTCATTCTTCAAAAGGCACGCTGTCACAACAACAAGGCTGCTCCAACGGTTTGTAGGCACACGGTTTCAGGTACTATTTCACTCCCCTCCCGGGGTACTTTTCACCTTTCCCTCACGGTACTGGTCCGCTATCGGTCATCAGGGAGTATTTAGGCTTACCAGGTGGTCCTGGCAGATTCGCACGGGATTTCTCGGGCCCCGTGCTACTTGGGATCCTCTCCAAACGGCGTCACGCATTACGGTTACGGGACTTACACCCTCTCCGGCCGGCCTTTCAAGACCGTTCACCTATACGCACGCACTCATTTCACCAATCCGGCAGAACTGGTACGGAAAGTCCCACAACCCCAGTGATGCAACGCCCGCCGGCTATCACACACCACTGGTTTAGCCTGATCCGCGTTCGCTCGCCACTACTGACGGAATCACTATTGTTTTCTCTTCCTGTGGGTACTGAGATGTTTCACTTCCCCACGTTCCCTCCACGTACCCTATGTGTTCAGATACGGGTCACCCGGTCACTCGCGCGCCGGGCGGGGTTTCCCCATTCGGACATCCTGGGATCAACGTTCGGTTATCAACTCCCCCAGGCTTATCGCAGATTCCCACGTCCTTCTTCGGCTCCTGATGCCAAGGCATCCACCGTGTGCCCTTAAAAACTTGACCACAAAGATCAAAAACATATCGAGAAAATCAGGAACGATCCGAAGACCGAAACCAGATTTATCTTAGAAATTGCTTCTTTTTAAGATGCTCGCGTCCACTATGCAGTTCTCAACCAACAACCCCAACACACCCCCACACACCCTCCCGGAGAACACCGGAAGACCCCGAACCCGGGGACACGTGCGCAAGACCTGCGCGGGAACACCAGAAACAACCGAACCCCCTCCACCCCACACCCCAGCACCCGCCTCTTATACCCATCTGACGCCGCCGCGG
>NZ_LGIU01000056.1 GCF_001187915.1 Arthrobacter sp. RIT-PI-e
TCATGAGGGGTAGGTCCTTCGCGCGGATGGGTTGTAGAGGTACTTCCATCCTGCGCTCGGGGACCTACCCCTTTCGCACGCTCACACCACCTGGCGCGTTAGCAACGTCATGACCCACAACAGCTAGCCGGTGCCCGCAGCGCCGAGGGCCCGGACCCGGGCCGCCCGCCGTCGATGCCGGCAGATCCGCCCCTTCCGTCCATAATGGGGGAGGCCGTCCACCCCGGCGGCCACCACAGCCGGGCCTGCCCGGATCGCGAAGGAGATGCGTGTTCTACTGGAGAGATCTGGACAGTGTGCCGGACGATTTCGGGCCCTCCGTCCTGACCCTCGGCAACTTCGACGGCGTGCACCGCGGTCACCAGCGGGTCCTGGAGCAGGTGGTCGGGGCCGCGCGGGAGCGTGACGCCGCCGCCGTCGTCATCTCCTTCGACCCGCACCCGGCCCAGGTGCACCGCCCCGGGTCCGCGCCCGAGCTGATCATGGGCCTCGACGACCGCGTGGAGACGCTGGCCGAGACGGGCGTGGACGCCCTGCTCATGATGCACTACACACTCGAGCTGGCGGCCCACACCCCCGAGGAGTTCGTGGAGCGCGTGTTCGTGCACGCGCTCAACGCCAGGGCCGTGGTGATCGGCCACGACGTCCGGTTCGGCCGGGGCAACAGCGGTGACCTCGACTCCATGCGGGAGCTGGGGGAGAAGCTCGGTTTCGAGGTGATCGCGATCGACGACTTCGGGGCGAGCTACCCCCTGGCCGCCACGGACGACGACGGCGAGCGCCGCTGCTCCTCCACCTGGGTGCGGGAGGCACTCGAGGCCGGGGAGGTCGGCACCGCCGCGAGGATCCTCGGCCGGCACCACCGCATGCGCGGCGAGGTGGTCCACGGCGCGGCGCGCGGCAGGGAACTGGGGTATCCCACGGCCAACCTCGCGGCCTCCGCCCAGGGGTACATCCCGGCGGACGGCATCTACGCGGGCTGGCTCGTGGACCAGGCGGGCAGCAGATGGCCGGCGGCGGTCTCGGTGGGATCGAACCCCACCTTCGACGGCGTGGACCGGCAGGTCGAGGCGCACGTGATCAACCGTCCGCCCGAGCGTGTGCAGGACTTCGACCTCTACGGGCAGTCGGTGGTGGTGGAGTTCGTGGAGCACCTCCGCGGACAGATCACCTACACCGGGCCCGAGGCCCTGATCGAGCAGATGGAGCTCGACGTGGACCGTGCACGCTCGGTGCTCGGCGTCGGCGGATCCGCTTCGACAGAACAGCGCCCCACGAGCTAGACTCGGACCAGGTCCGGCTGCAGTCCGTGGTGGCTGGATTTTTCTGTGTCGCCGTGCAAACGGTGCTCAGCACCTGATCACGGTACAACTCTAGGAGTTACTCGTGGCCCTTGACGCCGCCATCAAGCAGGAAATCATCAAGGAATACGCCCTGGCCGAAGGTGACACCGGTTCACCCGAGGTGCAGATCGCGATGCTTTCCCGCCGCATCCTCGACCTGACCGAGCACCTGAAGATGCACAAGCACGACCACCACACGCGTCGTGGTCTGCTTCTTCTCGTGGGTCGCCGCCGTCGCCTGCTGGACTACCTGCGGGACACCGACATCACGCGCTACCGTACGCTCATCGAGCGCCTCGGCCTGCGTCGCTAGGAAGCACCGGAAGGCGGCATCCTCCCACCGGGAGGAAGCCGCCTTCTCACTAGGGGTCCGCAGGGCCTCCGGGTGCGGGGGTTCCGGCCCGTCAGCACCAGCAGCACAGTTCGAGAAGTACCCAACGCACAACAGGAGTCGACCGGCACCGCGCATTCGCGGTCCTCGGTAGTGGTCTCCGGAGCCGGGACGCACCCGTCTCCGTGGATCTCGATCGAAGACCGGATGCTGTGGGCCGCCCAGGAGGGGCGGGCCATGCAGGGTGCCGATCGCCTCCGCTACCCGAGAAACGGAGGTGACTCTCTTGGAGGGTCCCGAGATTGAGTACGCCGAAGCAGTGATCGACAACGGTCGCTTCGGAACCCGCACGGTCCGGTTCGAGACCGGGCGTCTCGCCCAGCAGGCCGCAGGGTCCGCCATGGTCTACATCGACGAGGACACCGCACTGCTCTCGGCCACCACGGCCGGCAAGCACCCCCGCGAGGGCTTCGACTTCTTCCCGCTCACGGTGGACGTCGAGGAGCGCATGTACGCCGCGGGCCGCATCCCGGGCTCGTTCTTCCGCCGTGAGGGCCGCCCCTCCACGGAGGCGATCCTCGCCTGCCGCCTGATGGACCGCCCCCTGCGCCCCGCCTTCGTCAAGGGCCTGCGCAACGAGGTCCAGGTCGTGGTCACGGTCCTCGCGATCAACCCCGACGTCCGCTACGACGTCGTGGCGATCAACGCCGCGTCCATGTCCACCCAGCTCTCCGGTCTGCCCTTCTCCGGCCCGATCGGCGGTGTCCGCGTGGCGCTCGTCTCCGACGGCAGCGGCGAGGACCAGTGGATCGCCTTCCCGAAGCACTCCGAGCTCGAGAACTCCGTCTTCGACATGGTGGTCGCCGGGCGCGTCGCCGGTGACGACGTCGCGATCATGATGGTCGAGGCCGAGGCCACCGACAACTCCTGGAACCTCATCAAGGAGAACGGCGCCACCGCCCCCACGGAGGAGATCGTGGCCGACGGCCTCGAGGCCGCCAAGCCGTTCATCCGCGCACTGTGCGAGGCGCAGGCCGACCTCGCCGCCCGGTCCGCGAAGCCCACGGTCGAGTTCCCCGTGTTCCTCGACTACCAGGACGACGTCTACGCCGCGGTCGAGTCCGCCGGCTCCGACAAGCTCGCGCAGGTCTTCCAGATCGCCGACAAGCAGGAGCGCGAGAGCGCCTCCGACGCCCTGAAGTCCGAGCTCATGGAGTCCCTCGCCGGCTCCTTCGAGGGTCGCGAGAAGGAGCTCTCCGCAGCCTTCCGCTCGCTCACCAAGGCCGTGGTGCGCCAGCGCATCCTCACCGAGCAGGTCCGCATCGACGGCCGTGGCCTCAGCGACATCCGCAAGCTCACCGCGGAGGTCGAGGTGCTGCCGCGCGTGCACGGTTCGGCGATCTTCGAGCGCGGCGAGACCCAGATCATGGGTGTCACCACGCTCAACATGCTGAAGATGGAGCAGCAGATCGACTCGCTGTCCCCGGTCACACGCAAGCGCTACATGCACAACTACAACTTCCCGCCCTACTCCACCGGCGAGACCGGCCGCGTCGGTTCGCCGAAGCGCCGCGAGATCGGCCACGGGGCCCTGGCGGAGCGTGCACTCGTGCCCGTCCTGCCGAGCCGCGAGGAGTTCCCCTACGCGATCCGCCAGGTGTCCGAGGCGCTGGGCTCCAACGGCTCGACGTCGATGGGCTCGGTCTGCGCCTCCACCCTGTCCCTGCTGAACGCCGGCGTGCCGCTGCGCGCCCCGGTGGCCGGCATCGCCATGGGCCTGGTGTCCGACGTCGTGGACGGTCAGACGCGCTACGCGGCACTGACCGACATCCTCGGTGCCGAGGACGCCTTCGGTGACATGGACTTCAAGGTCGCCGGCACCTCCGAGTTCGTCACCGCGATCCAGCTCGACACGAAGCTCGACGGCATCCCCGCCTCCGTGCTGGCGGCGGCCCTGAAGCAGGCCCGCGAAGCACGCCTGCACATCCTGGGCGTGCTGCAGGCCGCGATCGACACCCCGGACGAGCTCTCCGAGTTCGCACCGCGGATCATCTCGGTGAAGATCCCCGTGGACAAGATCGGCGAGGTCATCGGCCCCAAGGGCAAGATGATCAACCAGATCCAGGAGGACACCGGGGCGGACATCTCCATCGAGGACGACGGCACGGTGCTGATCGGCGCGACGAACGGCGAGTCGGCGGAAGCCGCCCGCGCCGCCGTCAACGCGATCGCGAACCCGCAGGTCCCCGAGATCGGTGAGCGCTACCTGGGCACGGTCGTCAAGACCACCACCTTCGGTGCGTTCGTCTCGCTGACCCCGGGCAAGGACGGCCTGCTGCACATCTCCGAGCTGCGCAAGCTCGCCGGCGGTAAGCGCGTGGACAACGTCGACGAGGTCGTCTCCGTGGGCCAGAAGGTCCAGGTGGAGATCACCAAGGTCGACGACCGCGGAAAGCTCTCCCTCTCGCCCGTCGTCGCGGAGGACTCCTCCGAGGACGACGGCGTCGAGCTGCCCGAGGCCACCGAGGCCTGACAGCTCGCTCTCCACGAGCACCGGACGGCCCCGGCGCGCACCGATCGACTCGGTCCGCGCCGGGGCCGTCCGCCTTCCCCACACCAGGAGAAAGACAAGGATGTCCTTGTACCCCGCAGTATCCCTGCCCCTGCTGCCCACACCTCGCGCCGGCGCGGGCCGCCCTGATCCCACGTTCGTGGCCGGCGATCCCGGCGGCAACGTGGTGCGCCGCAGCGTGCTGCCCGGTGGCGTCCGCGTGCTCACCGAGGCCATGCCGGGCCAGCGCTCCGCCACGATCGGTTTCTGGGTGGGCGTGGGCTCCCGCGACGAGGCGGACGGTCAGCACGGGTCCACCCACTTCCTGGAGCACCTGCTGTTCAAGGGCACCACGCGCCGCACCGCCATGGACATCGCCTCCGCCTTCGACGAGGTGGGCGGGGAGTCCAACGCGGCCACGGCGAAGGAGAACACGTGCTACTACGCCCGCGTGCTCGACTCCGACCTGCCGATGGCGATCGACGTGATCGCCGACATGGTCACCTCCGCCGTCCTCGACCCCGAGGAGCTCGAGCAGGAGCGCGACGTGATCCTCGAGGAGATCGCGATGGACGGCGACGACCCCGGGGACGTGGCCCACGAGAAGTTCGTGGAACTGGTCCTCGGTGACCATCCGCTCGGACGGCCGATCGGGGGCACCCCCGAGGCCATCCTGTCCGTGCCGCGGGACTCTGTCCTGGCCCACTACCGGCGCTTCTACACGCCCGCGGAACTGGTGGTCACCGCAGCCGGGGGGCTGGACCACGACGTCGTCTGCGGTCTCGTCCAGGACGCCCTGGAGACTGCCGGCTGGGAGCTGGGGCCAGGGGCCCTGCCGGCCCCGCGCCGCTCCGCCACGGCGGCGCAGGCCACCGGCCCCCCGGGGGTCCACGTGATCCGCCGGGCCGTGGAGCAGGCGAACATCCTCATCGGCTGCCCGTCGATCAAGGCCATGGACGAGCGGCGCTTCGCCATGAGCGTGCTCAATGCCGTGCTGGGCGGCGGGATGTCCTCGCGGCTCTTCCAGGAGGTCCGGGAGAAGCGCGGTCTCGTGTACTCCACCTACTCCTTCTCCGCCGGCTATGCCGATGCCGGGTACTTCGGCATGTACGCCGGGTGCACGCCGGCGAAGACCGGCCAGGTCATCGACCTGCTGGCCGCCGAGCTCGAGCGGCTCGCGGCGGACGGCATCGACGACGACGAACTGCGCCGGGCCGTGAGGCAGCTCTCCGGGGGGCTGGTGATGGCGCTGGAGGACAGCAGTTCCCGGATGTCACGGCTCGGCCGCGCGGAGCTCGTGTCCGGCGAGTTCGTGGACGTGGACGCCTCGCTGGACCGCATCCGCTCCGTCACCGCCGCGGACGTGCAGGCGCTGGCGAAGGAACTCGCCGCCGCCCCCCGCACCACGGTGGTGGTGGGCCCGTTCGACACGGAGGCCGACTTCCGCGGCTGACGGGGTGCGTGCCGGTGTCACCGCCGCGGACGCGTCGGCTCCGCTAGGGTTTCGGACATGAGCTCCTTCTCCGGAATCCCCGACGCGTCCCGTGCAGCACGGGAGTTCGATCTCGTGGTGCTCGGTGCCACCGGGGTGACCGGGCGGTGCGTCCTCCGGCGCCTCGCGGAGAACCCGATGCCCGGTGCAGCAGGAGAGGGGTCCTCGGACGCACCGCTGCGCTGGGCCGCGGCCGGCCGGGACGAGGACCGGGTACGGACGGCTGCAGCCGAGGCGGGGGCGCCCGACGCGGGCGGCGTCGCGGTCGACCCGGCGGGCCCCGCCCCCCCCGCGGACCCGGCACGGCGCACGCGGCCCGTGGTCAACCTCGCCGGCCCCTACACGCACACCGCGGAGCAGGTGATCGAGGCGTGTCTCGCCGCGGGGGCGTCCTACGTGGATCTCAGTGGTGAGCTGCCCCTCATGGTCGAGGTCGACCGGCGCTTCGACGCCGCCGCGCGGGCGGCCGGCATCCAGATCGTGCAGATGGCCGGCTGGGAGGCGATGCCCGCGGACGTCACCACGCTGGTTGCGTCCAGAAGGGCGCTCGGTGACGTGGATCCCCGTCCGGACGGGCCCGGGGCGGGAGGCGCCGTCCGCGACGTCACCGTGAGCATCACGTTCACCCGGACGCCGGAGGGCCGCACAGGGCTCGGCGGATCGGTGTCGGGCGGCACGGTGGCGAGCATCGTGGAGCAGCTCGGGGTGCCCGACGCCCGGAGCATCGGGGACCCGGCGTGTCTCCTCCCGCCGACGGGAGCGGCAGCCATGGTGCGGGCCACGAGCCCCCTCCGGGTCCGCCCACGGCTCCACGCCGACCGCGTCCTCGCGCCCGCGGTGCCCGTGCCCTTCCTCGACCCTCCCACCGTGCACCGCACGGCGGCGCTGCTCGCCGCGGAGGCCGGTACCGAGCACCGTCCGGCGAGCTTCCGGGAGGGCGTCGACTCCGGGACCGCGAAGGGGCCGGGCGCCCCGTCCGCGCTGCTCGGTGCCGCGCTGGGGTCCGCCCTGCAGTCCGCCCTCCTGCTCGTGGCCCGCTCGCCCCGCCCCCTGCGGCGCGCGGTGGCCGCCGTGATCGGGCGGGGAGCACCCGCGGCCGGTACCGGACCCACCGGCCACCAGCTGACCGACTGGGAGTGGGAGGTCCGTGCGGAGGCATTCGCCGAGACCGGCGGCAACGGCTCGGCCACGCTCTCCGGCACGGGCCATCCGGGCTACACGGCGACGGCGGGGATCGTGCTCGCGGTCGCCGCCGCGATGCTGGGACCCGACAATGGTGGAGGGCGCAGCGGGTGCATCACCCCGGCGCTGGCCCTCGGGGTCCGGGGCGCCGAAGCGCTGGACGCACCGGACCTGCGTCTGCGCTGAGGTCGGCCCCGCGGACGGGGCAGGGCCCGCCCTAACCTCCGGCGAACGGCGGCAGGACGTCCAGCACGTCGTGGTCCTGCAGCACGGTGGAGTGCTCCCGGAGGGCCACCTCGTTGAGCAGGAAGCTGCTGCGCTCGAGCACCCTCGCCAGCGACGGCGCCCCCGGGACACCGGCGCGCTCCCGCAGCTCGTCCAGGACCACGGCGACGGGGCGCCCCGCGGGCAGCCGTTCCTCCGCGACGCCGGTGGCGGCCTTGGCCGCACCGAAGTACCTCACCAGCACCTCAGCCACCGATGGCACTCATCGATCGGTCGGGCTGGACGAAGTCGGCGGCACCCAGGCCGGTGTGGTCCATGCCGTGCGCCTTCGGCTTCAGCCACATGGCCTCGCTCCAGCGCCGTGCGACGTCGTCGTCCCCGGCCTCCGAGCGCAGCAGGTCCCGCAGGTCCGTCTCCTCGCGGGAGAAGAGGCAGCTCATCACCTTGCCCTCGGCCGTCACCCGGGTGCGGCGGCAGTCGGCGCAGAACGGCTCCGTCACCGAGGCGATGATCCCCACGGTACCGAGCACCACGTCGGGTGCGCCCGGGTCGCGGACCTCCCAGCGTTCGGCGGGAGCACCGTCGCGGTTCCGGGGATCGGGGGTGAGGACGAAGCGCGTCTCCACGAGCCCGCGCATCTCCGCGGCCGTGATCATGCCCTCCTTGGTCCACCCGTGGTCCGCGTCGAGCGGCATCTGCTCGATGAACCGGAGCTCGAAGCCCCGCGCCACCGCCCACGCGACCAGGTCCGGGGCCTCGTGGTCGTTGATGCCCCGCATGAGCACGGCGTTGATCTTCACCAGCCCGAGGCCGGCCTCGGACGCGGCCTCGATCCCCTTCAGCACCCGGTCCAGGAACGGACGGCGGGTGAGCTGGGCGAACGTACCGGGGTGCAGGGAGTCCATGGACACGTTGATGCGCGTCAGGCCTGCGTCCTTGAGGGCCGCGGCCCGGCGGTCCAGCCCCAGGGCGTTGGTGGTCATGGAGATGGGCAGCTCCGGGTGGTTCGCGCGGATGTCGCGGATGATCTCGATCAGGTCGGCCCGCACCAGGGGTTCCCCGCCGGTCAGCCGGAGCTCCCGGATGCCGAGCTGGTCCACCCCGATCCGTACCAGGCGGACGATCTCCTCGCGGGAGAGCACCTGGTCCTTCTGCAGCCAGTTCAGACCCTCCGCCGGCATGCAGTAGGTGCAGCGGAGGTTGCACTTGTCCGTGAGGGACAACCGCATGTCCGTGGCCCGCCTGCCGTGGGTGTCCAGAAGACCCTGGGCCGTGTCCCCGCGGGTGATGCCCGGCATTCCCAACTGGATTCCCATGGCAACGATCCTACGCCTCGGGCCGCGTCCGTCCCCATTCGACGACGGGCGGCGGCAGCCCTTCCGTCCCCGGCGAGGAACCTATAGACGGGCGCGGGCGGTGTCCCGGGCCGGTGCCCACCAGACCCACCAGACCCACCAGGCCCACCAGACCCACCGGGACCTGTCCGGGAACCATCCGGCCCGGGAGACCGTGTACGTGCGGGTGGCTGCCGTTGTCGGATCACCGACGGCGCACCGACGGCGCACCGACGGCGCGGTGCACGCAGACGGTACCGGTACGGCGCGGACCTGCGCCGGGGAGAGAGGTGAGGCGGATGCGCACACGGCCATGGGCTGCGCTCGCCGGCGCACTGGCGGGGGGGCTCGGGGGGATCGGCGGGGGCCTCGCCGCCGCGGGGCCGGGGCCCCCGGGCACGCCCGGCACCCCCGTGGGCTCCCCCGGGATCGACGTCGTTCCCCCCGGGATCAAGGACTGGGCCGCCTCCTGGTTCGGGACCGCGGACAAGGCCGGGCTGCCCGCCTGCATCGCGTCCGGCGTCCTCGGCCTCTCCCTGGCCGTCGGCGTGCTCGAGCACCGGCGTCCGTTCCGCGGCCGGCTCGTGGTCTTCGTCCTCGGCCTGCTCGGCGCCCTCGCCGTCGCGGCACGCCCGCAGTCCTCCACGATGTCCCTGGTGGCGCCCGGCGTCGCGATCCTGGTGGCCCTGGTGGTCCTCGCCGCCCTGACGCGGCTGCTGCGCCGCTGGCAGGATACGGTGCACATCGACGACGGCGGCGCTCCCCCCGCGCGGCGCCGGTTCCTGCAGGGCGCCGGGGGAGCGCTGGTGGTGGCGGCCGCGAGCGGCACGGCCGCCGTCGCGGTGCGTTCCTCCCAGGGCACGGTGGCGCGGCTCCGCTCCGCCATCGTCCTGCCCGCGCCGTCGGAGCAGCCCGGGAGGGCAGGCTCCGTGGTGCCACCCGGCGCCGACCTCGGGGTTCCTGGCATGGGCGATCTGGTGACCCCCGCGGACTCCTTCTACCGCATCGACACCGCCCTGGTGGTCCCGGTGGTGGACCCGGTCCGGTGGTCCCTGCGCGTCACCGGGCTGGTGGAGCGTGAGCTCGAGCTCACCTTCGCGGAGCTGCTCGAGGAACCGATGATCGAGCGGCACATCACCCTCGCCTGCGTCTCCAACACGGTGGGCGGGAACCTCACCGGCAACGCCCGCTGGCTGGGGTGGCCGGTGCGGGAGCTGCTCGCCCGTGCCGGCGTGCGGGCGGGAGCGGACATGGTGCTCTCCCGGAGCGTGGACGGCTTCACCGCCGGTACGCCGCTGGAGGCGCTCACGGACGGCCGCGACGCCCTCCTGGCCGTCGGCATGAACGGTGCACCGCTGCCCGTGGAGCACGGCTTCCCGGTGCGGCTCGTGGTCCCCGGGCTCTACGGGTACGTCTCGGCGACCAAGTGGGTGAGCGAGCTCAGGGTCACCCGGTTCGCCGACGAGAAGGCGTACTGGTCCACACGCGGGTGGTCCGAGCGCGGGCCGGTCAAGACCTCCTCCCGCATCGACGTCCCCCGCGACCGGGCGCGGGTCCCCGCCGGGGAGGTCACCGTCGGAGGAGTGGCCTGGGCCCAGCACCGCGGTGTCGCGGCCGTGGAGGTGAGGGTGGACGGCGGTGCCTGGCAGCCTGCCGACCTCGCACGGGCGATCTCCGCGGACACCTGGTGCCAGTACTCCGTGGGGCTCCGGCTGGACGCCGGGTCCCACACCGTGCAGGTCCGGGCCACGGACCGCACGGGTGATGTGCAGTCGGACGCCGAGGTGGCGCCCGCACCGGACGGCGCCGAGGGCCTGCACCCGGTAACGTTCACGGGGCCCTGAACCCCCGCCGGCCCCGCCGGCCGGTGCCGCAGCGGAGGGGAGTGGACGAGCACGTCATGAGAAGAACCGTCGCCGAGCACCGGGCCGCCGTGGCCGGGCTGCTGAGGTGGAGCAGTGGCTACGACGCCGCACGCCCGGTGGTGCTCCCGCTCACCGAGGCACTCGGCCGCACCCTGACCGAGGACGTCCGGGCACCCGTGAGCCTCCCGCCCTTCGACAACTCGCAGATGGACGGCTACGCCGTGCATGCCGACGATCTCGGGGCGCCCTCCGCCCTGACGGTCGCCGAGGCCATCCCGGCCGGCTCGGTACCCCCACCCCTGGCTCCCGGCACGGCCGCCCCGATCATGACAGGCGCCATGCTGCCGGAGGGTGCCGCCGCCGTCGTGCCGATCGAGGAGGCGGACCCCGCGCAGTTCTACACCGGGGCCCAGCACGCGAGCGGGACACCGAGCGTGGACCTGCCGCACGGGATCGGGAGCGGACGGTTCGTACGGAGGGCCGGGAGCGACATCGCCGCCGGCGACGTGGCCGTGCGGGCCGGGACCCAGCTCGGACCGGCTCAGCTGGGTCTGCTCGCCGCCTGCGGTGTGGGCGAGGTCCCCGTACGCGAGCGCTTCCGTGTCCTGCTGCTCTCCACCGGTGACGAGGTGGCCGAGCCGGGCACGGACCTCGCCCCCGGCACCATCTACGACGCGAACAGCACCCTGCTCGAGGCCGCCCTGCTGGAGGCCGGGGCCCACGTCACGCGGCACCGGCTGCTCGGCGACGACCCCGCCGTGCTCCGCGGGGCACTGGCCGCCGCCCCCGCCGGCAGCACCCACCTGGTGCTCAGCACCGGCGGGATCAGCCAGGGAGCCTACGAGGTGGTGAAGCAGGCGCTCGTCGGGAGCAGCGTGGAGTTCTCCTCCGTGGCCATGCAACCGGGTGGCCCCCAGGCGCACGGCACGTTGTCCGGCATCCCCTTCCTCGGGTTCCCCGGCAACCCGGTCAGTGCGCTGGTCTCCTTCGAGATGTTCCTCCGCCCGGCCCTGCACCGCCTGACCGGCGCCCCGGCGCCGCGGTTGGAGCTCGACGCGGTACTCGTGGAGGACGTCCGGAGCCCCGAGGGCAAGCACCAGGTGCGCCGTGGGCTCTACCGTGACGGCAGCGTCATGCTGGTGGGTGGCCCCGATTCGCACCTGCTGCACGCCCTGGCGACCTCCAACTGCCTCGTCCACCTGCCCGTGGACGTCACGGCACGCGCCGCGGGCGAGAGCGTGCGCCTGACCCTGATCGGGCCCGTGCCCTCGGACCCGTTCGCCGTGGAGGACGTGCTCGTCACCGAGCAGGTCACGATCGGGTGATCCGGGCTGGTTGAATGGGATCCCCAGGAAGGATGCACCGTGAGCACTGAACACCACCCGTCCCTGACCCATGTCCGGGCCGACGGCACGGCCCACATGGTCGACGTCTCCGAGAAGCGGCCCACCGTACGGCAGGCCGTCGCGGAGGCGACCCTCGAGACCACCGCCGACGTCGTGGCCCTGGTCACCGACGGCGGCCTCCCGAAGGGCGACGCCCTCGCGGTGGCCCGTGTGGCCGGGATCATGGCGGCGAAGCAGACCTCGACCCTGATCCCGCTCTGCCACCCGCTGCCGCTGTCCAAGGTCACCGTGGACTTCGAGCCCGACGGCGGCAGCATCCGCGTCAGCACCCTCGTGCGGACCACGGCGCTCACCGGCGTGGAGATGGAGGCCCTCACGGCCGCCTCCGTGGCGGCCCTGACCCTCTACGACATGATCAAGGCGGTGGACAAGCACGCGGTGATCACCGGTACGCGCGTGCTCTCCAAGTCCGGCGGCAAGAGCGGGGACTGGGCACTGTGACGCACCTCCGCACCGCCGCCGTCGTGATCGCCTCCACCCGCGCGGCCGCCGGCACCTACCAGGACGAGTGCGGGCCGGCCATCGCGGCCTGGCTCTACGCCCACGGGTTCGCCGTGGCCGACGCCGTGGTGGTACCGGACGGCGAGGCCGTGGGAGCCGCCATCGGTGCGGCGCTCGAGGCGCGCCCCGCGGTGCTCATCACCAGCGGGGGGACCGGGCTGAGCCCCGACGACGCGACCCCCGAGCAGACCGCCCCCCACCTCACCCGGCAGCTGCCGGGCATCATGGAGGCCATCCGCGGCGCCTCGCTGGCCACGGTCCCCACGGCAGCCCTCAGTCGCGGGCTGGCCGGTACGGCGGGCTCCACGTTCGTGCTCAACCTCCCGGGCTCACCCGGGGGCGTGCAGGACGGCCTCGCCGTCCTCGAGCCCCTGATCGATCACATCTGCTCCCAGCTGGAGGGTTCCCATGACCACCGGTGACGTGGTCCACGCGGCCGTCGCTGACACCCCCATCTCCCCCGAGGAGGCGTACGCCGGGGTCGATTCGCCCCACTGCGGTGCCGTCGTCGGCTTCAGCGGTGTGGTGCGGGACCACGACGGCGGCAAGGGTGTCACGTCCCTGACCTACTCGGGGCACCCGAGTGCGGGGCGGATCATCCGGGAGGTGGCCGAGGAGATCGCGGCGCAGCACGACGGCGTCCGCATCTGGGTGGCCCACCGCGTGGGACCGCTCGCCATCGGGGACCAGGCGCTCGTCGCCGCCGTGGGGGCCGCGCATCGCGGTGAGGCGTTCGAGGCGTGCGCCGATCTCGTGGACCGGGTGAAGGAGCGCGTGCCCATCTGGAAGGAGCAGTTCTTCACGGACGGCACCGTGGAGTGGGTCGGCGCCGGAGCGGAACAGTAGGCTGGGCCGCATGACCGAACTACTGCCCGTCGCCGTGCTCGGCGCCCGCGGCCGGATGGGCACCGAGGCCGTGCGCGCCGTCGAGGAGGCCCCCGACCTCGAACTCGTCGCCGCCCTCGGCAGCCCCGACCCGCTGGAGCGGCTGGTGTCCCCGGGCGCCCGCGTGGTGGCGGATCTCACCGTCCCCGACGCCACCGCGGACAACGTCGCCTTCGCGGTGGAGCACGGGATGCACGCCGTGGTGGGTACCACGGGCTGGACGACGGAACGCCTGACGGCGCTAGGGGACCAGCTGCGGCGCACCCCGGCCACGGGGGTGCTGATCGCCCCCAACTTCGCGCTCGGATCCGTGCTCGCCACGGCCTTCGCCGCAGCCGCGGCGCGCTACTTCGAGTCCGCGGAGATCGTGGAGCCGCCCCCCCCGGACAAGGTGGACGCCCCGTCGGGGAGCGCCGTCCGCACCGCGCAGCTCGCGGCGGCGGCCCGCGCGGCCGCCGGGCTGCCCGCCGCACCCGACGCGACGCACGACCAGCTCGACGGCGCCCGCGGTGCCCCCGTGGACGGCGTCCCCGTGCACTCGGGGCGCCCGCGCGGCCTCACGGCCCACCAGGAGGGGCTGCTCGGCGGGGGGGGGGGGCAGCTGACCATCCGGCACGACTCCTTCCCCCGCGAGTCCTTCATGCCCGGGGTGCTCCTCGGGATCCGGTCCGTGGCGCAGCACCCGGGGCTGACCGTGGGTCTGGACGGCTCCCTCGCCCTCTGGCTCGGCGGAGCCCCGAGCTGATGGGCGCCCTCGCGTTCCTCTCCCGCCAGCGCGTCAAGATCGGCGTGGCCCTCGTCACAGTGCTCCTGGTCTTCTGGCTCGTCGTCGCACTCCAGCGCAGCGTCCTCCTCCTCGGTGACCCCGATCCCGTGGCGAAGGCCATCGGCGCGGCCTATCTGCTGCTGCCCGGCGTCGGTGCCTGGGCCATGATCCGCGAGCTCCTCTTCGGTGCCCGCACCGAGCGCATGGCACGACAGCTCGAGGCGGAGGGCGGTCTGCCGGTGGACGACCTCCCGCGGACCCCCGCCGGGCGGATCGTGCGCTCCGCCGCCGACGAGGCCTTCCCCGCCTACCGGGCGGAGGCGGAGGCCGATCCGGAGAACTGGCGCCGCTGGTTCAGGCGCTCCTGCGCCGCCGCCGCCGCGGGTGCCCGCAAGCGCGCGCGGCGGGCGATGCGCGCCGCCGGGAAGCTGTACGCCGGGTCCTCCGGCGCGTAGGAGGCCCGGCCCCGTTCCTACGGGGACGCCCTCCCACGACGCCGTCCCTGCTGCGCCGACGACGGCCGTCGTCGGGGACGTCAACGACCGGCGTCCACCCGGCCCTGCCGTGCCGCGTTCGCCGCACCCGAGGTGAGCAGCTCCAGGGGACCGCGCGAGCCCAGGCGCCGGAAGAGCACCCCGACCGCCACGGCGACCACCACCTGCAGCCAGAAGAGCCCGGTGGGATCCGGCAGCGGCTCGAGCTGGTCCGCCCAGCTCATGACGCACACGTGCAGGCTGTAGAGGGTCAACGTCATGGCCCCGGGCGCGGAGAGCGGCAGGAGCGCCTGGGGCAGCCAGTGCGTCAGCAGCAGGCAGACCGCGACCACGGCTGCCGCGGAGCCGGCCACGTGGATCAGGTCCAGGCTGGTTCCCGAGTGGGGTGCGGAGACGGCGAGCCACCACCAGGACCCGGACCGGTCGAGTCCGGTCACCCCGACGTCGAGCATGGCCTCGAGCGGATAGAGCCGTGCCTCGGGTGTCGCCAGCAGGGCCGCCAGCCCGCCCCCGGGGCCGAGGAGCTGGGCGCTGACGAGCTTGGCGCCGGCGGCGGCCAGCACCCCGGCGCACAGCAGCATCAGGTGCACACCGGGGCGGGAGAGATCCAGCCGGCCGATCACCATGCCCACCAGGATGAAGCCGAGCCACTGCAGCACCGGGTAGTACCCCGTGACGAGGAGATCCGCCGCCAGGGTCTGCGGCACGAGGAAGTGCTCGAAGACCGGGTTCTGCCCGAGCACGGGCTGGTCCAGGGTCTCCATCACCACGGGGCGGACGAGGTGGGCCACCACCGGTGCCACCAGCACCCAGCCGGCGGCCCACACCGCGAGGCTCCGCAGACGCAGACCGGTGAAGGGCAGCGCCACCAGGAACAGCACGGCGTAGTGGACGAGGATGATCGCGATGCTCGTCTCCAGCCCCCCGAGCACCAGCCCGATCAGCGCGATCACCAGGGCCCGGACCACGATGCCGGTGCGGTCGGCGGAGAGCGTACGGTCACGGTGCGGGGAGCTCCCCCCGGTAAGCAGGGCCAGGCCTATCCCGGCCACCACGGCGAAGAGCCCGGACGCCCGGCCCGAGAACAGCAGGGCCGTCCAGGTGGCCTCCACCGTCCCCGGGGCGTACAGGGGCAGGACGTGCGTGCTCATCATGCCGAAGAGCGCGACGCCCCGGGCGGCGTCGATCCCGGTCAACCGTCGCGGGGCGTACGTCATCTGCATGCGAACATGGTCGCACAGCACGTCCCGCCCCCCGCCGCAGGGTGCGGACCGGGTAACGTTTCCTGCATGATCGACACCCCCTCACGCTCCCTCCCGTTCGGCACCCTCGTGGCCGCCCTGGTCACCCCGTTCACGCCCGACGGCGCCGTGGACCTTGAGGCCACCGCGCACCTCGCCACCAAGCTCGTGGACGACGGCTGCGACGGCCTGGTGGTCTCGGGCACCACGGGGGAGACCTCGACGCTCGAGGACTCGGAGAAGGAGGACCTCTTCCGGGTGGTCGCCGAGACCGTGGGCGACCGGGCGCGCGTGATCGCCGGTACCGGGACCAACCACACCTCGCACTCGGTGGAGATGGCCCGGCGTGCGGAGCGGGCCGGGGCCCACGCGCAGCTCGTCGTGACGCCGTACTACAACAAGCCGTCCCAGGCCGGGGTGGTGGCGCACTTCGAGGCGGTCGCGGCGGCCACGGAGTTGCCCATCATGGTCTACGACATCCCCGGACGGGCCGGCATCCCCATCGCCACCGACACGATGCTGCGCCTCGCGGAGCACCCGCGGATCCTGGCCCTCAAGGACGCGAAGGCCGACTTCGCCGCCGTCACCCGGGTCCTCGCGGCCACCGACCTCGACGTCTACTCGGGCGACGACGGCCTGACGCTGCCGTGGATGGCCGCGGGCGCCGTCGGGGTGGTCAGCGTCAGCGTGCACGTGGCCACGAAGGCGTTCCGGGCCCTGGTGGACGCCGCCGCGGCCGGGAACCTCGAGGAGGCGCGGCGGATCCACTTCCAGCTCGACCCGGTGGTCAGGGCGCTCATGACGCACCTCCAGGGCGCCGTCTCGGCCAAGCAGGTGCTGCACCTCCAGGGCGTGCTGCCCAGTCCCACCGTGCGCCTGCCGCTCGTGGAACCGGACGAGCAGGAACTCGCGCCGGTCCTCGCGGACCTGGCAGACGCCGGCAGCGTGCTCCCCGCCCTCGACGGCGGCCGGGGCGCCCGAGCATGAGTGAGGCGGCCGGGGTGGGCCCGGGACCCCGGGTTCTCCCTCCGGCCCTGGAGCCCGGCACGCTCCGGGTGATCCCGCTCGGCGGACTCGGCGAGATCGGCCGCAACATGGCCGTCTTCGAGATCGACGGCAAGCTCCTCATCGTGGACTGCGGTGTCCTGTTCCCCGAGGAGACGCAACCCGGGGTGGACCTGATCCTGCCGGACTTCTCCTCCATCGAGGACCGGCTCGACGACGTCGTGGGCCTGGTCCTGACCCACGGGCACGAGGACCACATCGGCGCCGTCCCGTACCTGCTGCGCCTGAAGGCGGACATCCCCCTCATCGGCTCCCAGTTCACCCTGGCCCTGGTGGAGGCGAAGCTACAGGAGCACCGTATCCGCCCGTACACGCTGACCGTCGCCGAGGGGCAGATCGAACGGCTCGGCCCGTTCGAGTGCGAGTTCGTGGCCGTGAACCACTCCATCCCCGATGCCCTCGCCGTGTTCATCCGCACGCGGGCCGGCACCGTCCTGCACACGGGCGACTTCAAGATGGACCAGTTGCCGCTCGACGGGCGCATCACGGACCTGCGCGCGTTCTCCCGGTTGGGCGAGGAGGGCGTGGACCTGTTCATGGTGGATTCCACCAACGCCGACGTCCCGGGCTTCACCACCTCCGAGCGGGAGATCGGCCCGGTGCTGGAGGATCTCTTCGGCCGGGTGCGCAAGCGCATCATCGTGGCGTCCTTCTCCTCGCACGTGCACCGGGTGCAGCAGGTGCTCGACGCCGCCTCCGCGCACGACCGCCTCGTGTGCTTCGTGGGACGGTCCATGGTGCGCAACATGGCCATCGCGGCGAAGCTCGGCTACCTGAAGGTGCCGGACGGCATCCTCGTGGACATCAAGAACGTCGACGACCTCCCGGACGACCGCGTGGTGCTCATGTCCACCGGTTCCCAGGGCGAGCCGATGGCGGCGCTCTCGCGCATGGCCAACAACGATCACCGCGTCCGCGTCGGCAAGGGCGACACCGTGATCCTCGCCTCCTCGCTCATCCCCGGTAACGAGAACGCCGTGTACCGCGTGATCAACGGGCTCCTGAAGCTCGGCGCGGACGTGATCCACAAGGGCAACGCGAAGGTGCACGTCTCCGGGCACGCCGCCGCGGGGGAGCTGCTCTACTGCTACAACATCCTCCGTCCGCGGAACGTCATGCCGGTGCACGGCGAGACACGGCACCTGATGGCCAACGCCGGGCTCGCCCGGCAGACCGGCGTGCCGGCGTCGAGCATCCTGCTCACCGAGGACGGCTCCGTGGTGGACCTGGTGGCCGGCCGGGCCCGCGTGGTCGGATCGATCGAGTGCGGGTACGTGTACGTGGACGGCTCGAGCGTCGGCAAGATCACGGACGCCGACCTCAAGGACCGCAGGACCCTCGGCGAGGAGGGCTTCATCTCCATCATCACGGTGGTGAACCGGACCACGGGGAAGATCGTCTCGGGTCCGGACATCAGTGCCCGGGGCTTCGCGGAGGACGACTCCGTGTTCGACGAGATCAGGCCCCGCATCGCCGAGGCCCTCGAGGAGGCGGTGCGGAACAACAGCGACCACACCGCGCACCAGCTGCAGCAGGTGGTGCGCCGCGTCATCGGTGCCTGGGTGAACCGCCGTCACCGCCGGCGCCCCATGATCATCCCCCTCGTCATCGAGGCCTGAGCCGGCCGGGTACGGCGGACCGGGGGCCGGGTCGGGTACCGTGAGGATCATGGCCACTCGAACGACCCCTGCCCCTGCGGGCCGGCAGAAGACCCGCGCCAAGGGCTCCTCGGCGGCCACCGGACCCGCCCCCACGAAGGCCTCGACGAGAGCTCCGGCGAAGACCTCGGGACGGGCCTCGGCCGCATCACGCCCGGCCGAGCCGGCACCGGAGTCCACGGACCGGCCGGCCCTGCCGCTGCGCGCCGTGCGGGGGGTCTGGATGGGCGTCGCGAAGCTCGTGGGGCCGGGGGTGCGGACCTTCGGGCACGGCGTCGACCCGGAACGCGAGGAGCGCCGTGACGGCTCCGGTCTCTTCCTCCTGCTGGTGGCCCTGGCCGTCGCCGCGGTCGAGTGGTGGGCGCTGACGGGCGTCCCCGCGGCCATCGTCCACGCCGCGGCGGGCGGCACGTTCGGGTGGATGGCGCCCCTGGTGCCGTTCATGCTCGCCATCGGGGCTGTCCGCCTCTTCCGTCACCCGGAACGGCACCGGTCCAACAACCGCATCGCGATCGGGCAGCTGGTCATCCTGTTCGCCGGATCGGGCATCGCGCACCTCGTGGGCGGTCGGCCCGTGCTGGCGGACGGGCTCGACGCCCTGTGGGAGGCCGGCGGCGTGGTGGGATTCCTCGTGGCCGGGCCGCTCGGCAGCGTCCTGACCGCGTGGCCGACGGGTCTGCTGCTCGCCCTGCTCGTGGTCCTCGGTCTGCTGATCGTGACGGCCACCCCGGTCCGCTCCGTCCCCTCGAGGATGCGGGCACTCTACGAGCACCTGATGGGACAGGACCCGGGGTCCGCGCAGCGGCACGACGAGGACGAGCACGACCAGAGCTACCTGGACGAGCCGCACGGCCCCACGGCCGCCGCGTCCGCACCGAATCGCCGCCGGCGGCGGTTCGGCAGGGCGAAGGACGAGGTGCCCGACGACGCCGAGCAGCACGCGTCCGAGGACGGGTACGTGGGCGACGAGGCGTTCGAGCGCGCACTGATCGAGGACGAGGAGCGCCGGGCCCGCGAGGCCGGTGCCCCGGCCCCCGCCGTTCCGCCGGGCGTACGCCGTCGGACCGAGCCGACCGGGCAGGAACCCGCCGCCGAGCAGCCCGGGCGTCCCCGGAGGCCCGGAACCGGCTCGCACGGGGTCGGGGATGCGCCGGAGCGGGTACCCGAGGGTGCCACGGAGGCCATCGACGTCGTACCGGCGGCCCCGCCGCCGATCGCGGCGCCCGCGCCCGTGCCCGTGCTGCCGCCGATCCCGCAGCGCACGGAGCAGCTGCAGCTCGCCGGTGACGTCGCCTACACCCTGCCGTCGGCGGACTACCTGCCCGCGGGCACCCCGCCCAAGGAGCGGTCCGAGGCCAACGACGCCGTCGTCGCCGCGCTCACCCACACCCTGGACCAGTTCAATGTGGATGCGAAGGTCACCGGTTTCTCGCGGGGCCCCACCGTCACGCGCTACGAGATCGAACTGGCCCCCGGTACCAAGGTGGAGCGGGTCACGGCGCTGTCCAAGAACATCTCCTACGCCGTGGCGAGCTCCGACGTCCGGATCCTCTCACCCATCCCGGGCAAGTCCGCCATCGGGATCGAGATCCCCAACACGGACCGCGAGACGGTCTCCCTCGGCGACGTGCTGCGCTCGGGCAACGCCCGGAAGACCGATCACCCGATGGTGATGGGGGTGGGCAAGGACGTGGAGGGCGGCTTCGTGGTCGCGAACCTCGCCAAGATGCCGCACCTGCTCGTCGCGGGTGCCACGGGTGCCGGCAAGTCCTCCTTCGTGAACTCCATGATCACCTCCATCCTCATGCGCTCCACCCCGGACGAGGTCCGCATGGTCATGGTGGATCCCAAGCGCGTGGAGCTCACCGCCTACGAGGGGGTCCCGCACCTCATCACGCCCATCATCACGAACCCCAAGAAGGCCGCCGAGGCCCTCCAGTGGGTGGTGCGCGAGATGGACACGCGGTACGACGACCTCGCGAACTACGGCTTCAAGCACATCGACGACTTCAACAAGGCCGTGCGGAACGGCAAGGTGGTGCCGCCCGAGGGTTCCAAGCGGATCGTGCGGCCCTACCCCTACCTGCTCGTGATCGTGGACGAGCTCGCCGATCTCATGATGGTGGCACCGCGCGACGTCGAGGACTCGATCGTCCGCATCACCCAGCTCGCACGTGCCGCAGGGATCCACCTGGTCCTCGCCACGCAGCGGCCCTCGGTCGACGTCGTCACCGGCCTCATCAAGGCCAACGTCCCCTCCCGCATGGCGTTCGCGACGTCGTCGGTCACGGACTCCCGCGTGGTCCTGGACCAGCCCGGCGCCGAGAAGCTGATCGGGCAGGGCGATGCCCTGTTCCTGCCCATGGGCGCCTCCAAGCCGATGCGCGTCCAGGGTGCCTGGGTGACCGAGTCCGAGATCCACCGCGTGGTGGAGCACGTCAAGGCGCAGCTGGGTGCGGTGTACCGCGAGGACGTCGCCGTGGACGCGCCGAAGAAGCAGATCGACGACGACATCGGGGACGATCTCGACGTGCTGCTCCAGGCCACCGAGCTCGTGGTGACCACGCAGTTCGGCTCCACCTCGATGCTCCAGCGCAAACTGCGGGTGGGCTTCGCGAAGGCCGGCCGGCTCATGGACCTGCTCGAGTCCCGCGGGGTGGTCGGCCCCTCCGAGGGGTCGAAGGCCCGCGACGTACTGGTGAAGCCGGACGATCTTGCCCCCGTGCTCGCGGCCATGCGCGGGGACGAACAGCCCGCACGCACCGGGCGGGCGCAGGAGCCGGTGGATCTCGTCGCGGAGGACCTCGCCGCACGTCCGCAGGCCGTGGACCACCACGACGGTACGGACGGGTCCGAGGACGACGACGGCGACGACGCCTGGAACCTCACCGGCAGGTAGCCTGACACCGTGAGTACCTCCCCGAGCCCGGCCGTGCCCGTCCTGAACATCGCCAACGTCCTGACGGTGGTCCGCATCCTGCTCGTGCCGTTCTTCGTCTGGTTCCTGCTCCTGGACGACGCCCGCGGCGGGCTCTTCCGCTGGCTGGCGATCCTCACCTTCGTGGTGGCCATCTACACGGACAAGCTCGACGGCGATCTCGCACGCAGCCGGGGACTCATCACCGACTTCGGCAAGATCGCCGACCCGATCGCAGACAAGCTGCTCATCGGCTCCGCCCTCGTACTGCTGTCGGTGCTCGGTGAGCTGTGGTGGTGGGTCACCGTCGTCATCCTCGTCCGGGAGCTCGGCATCACGCTGCTGCGCTTCGCGGTGATCCGCTACGGGGTCATGCCGGCCTCGCGCGGCGGCAAGCTGAAGACCGTGGTCCAGACCCTGGCGATCTTCCTGTTCCTCCTCCCGCTCGAGGCGCTCGGCACGTGGGCCTGGCTCGTCGGCGCCGCGGTGATGGGTGCCGCCGTCGTGATCACCCTGGTCACCGGGGCGGACTACGTGGTGCAGGCAATCCGGCTGCGTGCGAGGTCCCGCGCGTGACGGACCTCGCGACGGAGGTGATCGCCCGTGCGGCGGCCGACGGCGTCACGATCGCCACGGCGGAGTCCCTGACCGCGGGCCTGGTCGCCGCCGCCCTGGCGGACGTCCCCGGAGCCTCCTCCGTGCTCCAGGGCGGCATAGTCGCCTACCAGCGATCGGTCAAGCAGAATCTGCTGGGCGTGGACGCGGCACTGCTCGCCGGCGCGGGAGCGGTCGATCCGCGGGTCGCCGCAGCCATGGCAGAGGGTGCCCGGACGGCCCTGGGCGCCGACGTCGGTCTCGCGACCACCGGCGTCGCCGGCCCGTCGGCCCACGAGGGAAAGCCCGTGGGCACGGTGTTCACGGCCGTTTCCACCGCCCGACGCACCCTGACCACCGAGCACCGCTTCGCCGGGGACCGGGAGGCGGTCCGGGCCGCTTCCCGCGATGCGGTGCTCGCCGAGGTGCTCGAGGAGCTCACGCGGGGAACAAACAGGTCCGAAGGGTAGTTATAAACAAAGCCGGCCGTTGGTAGGGTTGGCGGATCGGGCTCGAACAACCGGGCAGGTCACCATTTCCGCAGCGCATCGTCGATGTCCTGCCGCACTCATGAGGGAGCAAGGCGATACAGATGGTAAAGCAGCCCGTATCCGTGAACGGCGTCGTCCGTTGGCGCGATGTGGGGTTGGCGGATGATGCACAGCGCAAGCCCAAGGAGCGCAAGATGGTGGTTCTCCGCCATGAGATCGGTGACGTCCTGCGGGACGTGCGCCAGCGCCAGGGCCGAACCCTGCGAGAGGTGTCGCACAGTGCGAGGGTCTCCCTCGGATACCTCAGCGAGGTGGAGCGTGGTCAGAAGGAAGCATCCTCTGAACTCCTCTCATCGATCTGCAGTGCACTCGAGGTACCACTCTCCTCGATGCTGCGGGAAGTCAGCGACCGCCTCGCAGAAGCAGAAGGCGTCTCCGTACCGGACACCGTCCCCCAGGAACTCTCCAGGGAGTTCGGCGACGACCTCGGCGAGGACCTCACCGAGGACTTCCGCCGGGGGTTCGCGGCGACGAACCGCTGAGACCCGGATCCCCACGTCCTCCGTGGAAGGCCCGTCCCGTCCCGGGGCGGGCCTTTCGCCGTGTGGTTACCAGTGGTCCCTGGTGTAGGTGTCGTTCAGCTGGGCGATGAGGGTGCCGAGC
Source organism: Arthrobacter sp. RIT-PI-e (assembly GCF_001187915.1). Lineage (GTDB taxonomy): Bacteria > Actinomycetota > Actinomycetes > Actinomycetales > Micrococcaceae > Arthrobacter_D. The sequence continues at coordinate 23,005 of NZ_LGIU01000056.1, forward strand.
CGCGTGAGGTCCACCACGTCCCAGTCCTCCATCAGTTCGTGGAAGGCCTGCTTGCGTGCGGTCTGGGCGGCCACCAGCTGACGCGTGCCGGCCTCGGTCAGGGAGATGGCCTGCGCCCGACCATCGAGGGGGTCCGCCTCCTTCTGTACCAGCCCGAGCTGCTCCAGCATCGCGATCTGCCGACTCACCGACGGCTTCCCCACACCGACGCTCGCGGCGATGTCCGTGAGGCGCAACGACCCCTCGCGCTGCAGGATCACGAGGAGCCCGTAGGCGGCAGGCTCCATGTCCGGGTGGACGCGGCGCGCCACCTTGTACGAGTTGGACCTCGCACGGCGCCACAGCATGCTCAGCTGCTGCTCCAGCGCCTCGATGGCCGCATCGGTGTCCGCATCGACGCCCGGGTGGGGGAGGTCCCGGCCCGGTCCGGTGGTGCTCGGGTTGGCAGTCATGCGCCAATTGTAGGGTTCTGTGCCCGATCGGCCAGTACGCGCCGCGCACCGGGCCCCGCCCACCGCGGGAACCCCGGGCAGCTCCTTCGCCGGACGGGCGGGCCACCTCCGCCTGATCGGCCCGCCCGGGTGCGGCGCATGATGGAGTGGGAGGGCCGGCCGGAGGTACCTGCCGGCACGGATGCACGAGAGGACGGCGGCACGGATGCGACGCAGTGATTTCTGGCGACTGATGGACGACGAGTTCGGTGAGCGGTACTCGAGGTCGCTGGCCCGGGACCTCGTGATGGATCGGCTGGGGAACCGGACGGCCACCGAGGCGCTGGACGACGGCCTGGAGCCCCGAAGGGTGTGGGAGGCCGTGTGCCGGGCCCAGGACGTCCCGACGGAGCGCTGGCTGGGCCGTGACATCGAGCCGCGGTGAGAGCGCTGCCGGACCGGGCCGGACGAGCTCCGGAACACGCGGCACAGCGCAGGATTAATCGAATATCTGTTCGGTCGGCGCTACACTGGGACCGGTGGTGCCACCCTCTTGTGCACATAGCGGCGGCCCTTCCTCAAAGTGTCGGCGCAGGCGAATACAGTCGAGATCGAACACGTCCACGGGCCGATCGGCCATGAACAACAGAGGTGAAGAATGGCCGCTCCAGACCGCGAGAAAGCCCTAGAAGCTGCTCTCGCCCAGATCGACAAGCAGTACGGCAAGGGCTCCGTCATGCGTCTCGGCGACGAGACACGTGCACCCATCGAGACCATCTCCACCAGCTCGATCGCGCTGGATGCCGCGCTCGGCATCGGCGGGCTCCCACGGGGTCGCGTCGTGGAGATCTACGGCCCGGAGTCCTCGGGCAAGACCACCGTGGCACTGCACGCGGTGGCGAGCGCCCAGCGCAACGGTGGTATCGCGGCCTTCATCGACGCCGAGCACGCCCTGGACCCCGAGTACGCGAAGAAGCTCGGTGTGGACACGGACGCACTGCTCGTGTCCCAGCCTGACACTGGTGAGCAGGCCCTCGAGATCATGGACATGCTGGTCGGATCCGGCTCCATCGACATCGTCGTCATCGACTCCGTCGCCGCCCTCGTGCCACGGGCGGAGATCGAGGGCGAGATGGGAGACAGCCATGTGGGTCTGCAGGCCCGCCTGATGAGTCAGGCGCTCCGGAAGATCACCGGTCGCCTCAGCCAGACCAAGACCACGGCCATCTTCATCAACCAGCTGCGCGAGAAGATCGGTGTCTTCTTCGGCAGCCCGGAGACGACCACGGGTGGCAAGGCCCTGAAGTTCTACGCCTCGGTGCGCATCGACGTACGGCGCATCGAGACGCTCAAGGAGGGCGTGAACCCCGTGGGTAACCGCACGCGGGCCAAGATCGTCAAGAACAAGATGGCTCCGCCCTTCAAGCAGGCCGAGTTCGACATCCTCTATGGGCACGGCATCTCCCGCGAGGGCGGGCTGATCGACGTCGGGGTGGAGAACGCCCTGGTCAAGAAGTCGGGTGCCTGGTTCACCTACGACGGTGACCAGCTCGGACAGGGTAAGGAGAACGCCCGCAAGTTCCTGATCGACAACCCGGACCTCGCGGACGAGCTCGAGCAGAAGATCCGGGTCAAGCTGGGCATCGGTGTCCAGCCGGAGGAAGCCGAGGAGCCGAAGCTCAAGGCCGTCAGCGGGGAGTAGGAGCGGTGGTGCCGGCAGGCCCGCCCGATCCGATCGACTGGGGCACCTCGTTCGGCCGGTCGGCAGGCATTCCTGATCCGCTCCCCGAGGAGCTCGCCGATGATGCCCCTGCGCGGCAGGACCGCTCCGGTGGTGGCAGGTCGGGCGGCGGTACATCGGGCAGTGGAGCGAGGCGCCCGCGTGGCGGTGGGAAACCGGGCGGTGGCGGAACCCGCACGACGTCCGGCGGCGGATCGGGGTGGGGCCGGGGCACGCGTCCAGGCGGCTCCGCCCCGTCCGTCTCCCCGTTCGGACCGGTGGTCGGGACGTCCGCCGACAGCGCCCCGTCCCAGGACGCAGAGCCGGGCCCCGAGCCCGATCCGCGGGAACCGCCGAGAAGTCAGGAGGAGTGGTCCTCCGAGGCCCGGTCCGTCCTGCTGCGTCAGCTCGCCCTGGCCCCGAGGAGTCGCAGGCAGCTCGCGTCCAAACTGGCCGAGCGGGACGTCCCGGTCGACGTCGCGGACGCCCTGCTCGATCGGTTCGAGGAGGTGAAGCTCATCGACGACGCCGAGTTCTCCCGCATGTGGGTCCGCAGCCGGGCCGAGGGAAAGTCCCTCTCCCGTTCCGTCCTGCGCCGGGAGCTCGCCGACAAGGGCATCGACGCGGACCTGGCCGAGACCGCACTGCTGCAGCTCACGGATGACGACGAGTACGAACGGGCCCGGGAGCTGGTGCGTCGCAGGGCGCGCAGCGGCGTGGACCCGGCCGACCGGCAGGCGCGCGACAAGGAAGTGAGACGGCTGGTCGGGATGCTCGCACGCAAGGGCTACGGACCGGGCATGGGATTCTCCGTCGTCCGGGACGTCCTCGCGGAGCGGGAGTCCGACGATGTCGACGGTCCCGACGCCCTCCTAGAGGATCCCGGGACCTGACAAGCAGCGGACCGTCCGGAGCGGTCCGGATTGTGGGCGCCCACGCAGGCCGCCGTACCCTTGGGACCGTGAGTACGACACTTCCGGTCCCCCTCGGAGAACCCAGCAGCAGCGCACGGTACACACCCGGCGGTGACGACGCCCGCACCTACGAGGTGCGGACGTTCGGCTGCCAGATGAACGTGCACGACTCCGAGCGCATCTCGGGCCTGCTCGAGGACGCGGGACTGACCGCCGTGGAGGACGGGCAGGCGGACGTGGTGGTGTTCAACACCTGCGCCGTCCGTGAGAACGCGGACAACAAGCTGTACGGCAACCTCGGCATGCTCAAGGCGGTCAAGGAGACCCGGCCGGGGATGCAGATCGCCGTGGGCGGGTGCCTCGCCCAGAAGGACCGCGAGACCATCCTGCGCAAGGCCCCCTGGGTGGACGCCGTCTTCGGCACCCACAACATCGGGGCGCTGCCCGCACTCCTGCAGCGGGCACGGCACAACCAGGAGGCCCAGCTCGAGATCCTCGAGGCGCTCGACGTGTTCCCGTCCACCCTCCCCACCCGCCGCGAGTCGGTGTACGCGGGGTGGGTGTCCGTCTCCGTGGGCTGCAACAACACCTGCACGTTCTGCATCGTGCCCTCGCTGCGGGGCAAGGAGCGCGACCGCCGCCCGGGGGAGATCCTCGCCGAGATCGAGGCGCTCGTGGCCGACGGCGCGGTGGAGGTCACGCTGCTGGGTCAGAACGTCAACTCCTACGGCGTGGAGTTCGGTGATCGCGGTGCCTTCGCCAAGCTGCTCCGCGCCTGCGGGTCCGTCGCCGGTCTCGAGCGGGTGCGCTTCACCAGCCCGCACCCGGCAGCCTTCACGGACGACGTGATCGACGCCATGGCGGAGACGCCGAACGTGATGCCGCAGCTGCACATGCCGCTGCAGTCCGGTTCGGACAAGGTGCTCAAGGACATGCGGCGGTCCTACCGGTCCGCGCGCTTCCTCGGCATCCTCGAGCGGGTCCGCGAGCGCATGCCGCACGCCGCCATCTCCACGGACATCATCGTCGGTTTCCCCGGCGAGACGGAGGAGGACTTCCGGGCCACGCTCGACGTCGTCGAACGTTCGCGTTTCGCCACCGCCTTCACCTTCCAGTACTCGAAGCGGCCGGGCACCCCCGCGGCGGAGCTGCCGGACCAGGTGCCGAAGGCGGTGGTGCAGGAGCGGTTCGAACGGCTGACGGCGCTGCAGGACAGGATCGCCCGCGAGGAGAACGCGCGGCAGGTCGGCACCCTCGTCGAGGTCCTCGTGACCGATCAGCAGGGGCGGAAGGGCGGTGAGACGCACCGTCTCACCGGAAGGGCCCGCGACCAGCGCCTGGTCCACTTCTCGGTCCCCGAGGGTGCGCAGACGCCCCGGCCGGGGGACTTCGTGGGTCTGCCAATCACCGAGGCGGCCTCGTTCCATCTGCTCTCGGACCCGGCACCGGACGAGTACGCCCTCCGCCGGTCGCGGGCCGGTGACGCGTGGGACCGCAGCCAGGCGGATTCCTGCGGTGTGCCGACGATCGTGGACGGCGCACCGCGTGCGGTGTCACTGGGCATGCCCTCCCTGCCGGTACGGACGCCCGGCCGTTGACCTCGCCCGTGCTCGCAGTGGTGGGGCCCACCGGCTCGGGCAAGTCGGCCGTGGGGATCGCACTGGCACAGCGGCTGGACGGCGAGGTGGTGAACGCCGACGCCCTGCAGTTCTACCGGGGTATGGACATCGGCACGGCGAAGCTCCGCGAGGACGAACGCGGAGGTGTCCCGCACCACCTGCTGGACACGCTGGAGGTGACCGAGGAGGCGAGTGTCGCCGCGTACCAGGCGCAGGCCCGCGGTGTCATCGAGGAGATCAGGGGGCGCGGCCGGGTGCCCGTGCTCGTGGGTGGTTCGGGACTGTACGTGCGGGCGGTGCTGGACGAACTCGAGTTCCCGCCCACCGACCCCGCGGTGCGCGCCCGGCTCGAGGCCGAGCTGGGGGCGGACGGCAGCCAGGCGCTCCGGGAGCGGCTCCGCGCCGTGGACCCCGTGTCGGCGGAGCGGATCGACGACGACCGCCGGCTGGTACGGGCACTGGAGGTGTTCGAGGCGAGCGGCCGACCCTTCAGCGCCTTCATGCCGCAGCGGATCTACCACCGGCCGGCGGTGCAGCTGGGACTCCGGGTGGACCGGGAGACACTGCGGGCGAGGCTCGCCGACCGGGTGCACGCCATGGTCCGGGCGGGCCTCGCGGACGAGGTACGACGATTGGACGGTCGGGGTCTGCGGAACGGGAGGACGGCCTCGCGGGCGCTCGGGTACGGCCAGTTCCTGCAGGTGCTCGACGGCGTGCTGAGCGAGGAGGCGGCCGTCGAGGACACCATCGCGGCGCCCCGGCGCTTCGCCCGCCGTCAGCTGACCTGGTTCCGCGCCGACCCGAGGGTCCACTGGCTCGACGTCGACGGGCCGGGGCCCCCCGAGCGGGCACTCGACACCGTCGCGCAGCAGGTCCCCCTATCCTAGGACGGTGACCGATACCACCGCCGCCGCGTCCGTGCCTGCTCCCTCCTCCACCGCCGGGGGAGCCGGGAGAGCCGGGGATCTCTCCTTCACCAAGGGCCACGGGACCGGCAACGACTTCGTGCTCGTCCTGGACCCGGAGGGCACCGGACCGGCGGACCCCGCGTTCGTCGCATCCGTCTGCGATCGGCACCGGGGGGTCGGCGCCGACGGCTACATCCGGGCCGTCCGCTCCGCCGCCCTCCCCGAGGGCAGGGCGCTGCTGCAGACCGAGCCCGACGCCGAGTGGTTCATGGACTACCGCAACGCCGACGGCTCCCTGTCCGAGATGTGCGGCAACGGCGTACGGGTCTTCGCCCACTACCTCCTCGCCCAGGGGGTAGCGGAGCTGCCCGAGGGCGGTGGGCTGGCGATCGGTACCCGCGCCGGCGTCAAGCGGGTGACCCGTTCGGGGGACGGCTACGCGGTGGACATGGGGCCCTGGGAATTCGTGTTCCCGGAGGCCGCCCTGGCACGGGGGACGGACTCCCTCGTGGACATCGGTGGGCTCGCCGTCGACCGGCCCGCGCTGTCCGTCAGCATGGGCAATCCCCACACGGTGGTGGCGCTCGCCGAGTACGCCGGGCTGGAGCGCAGCGAGCTCCCCCGCCCGCCCGCCGTCCGGCCGCTGCCGCCCGAGGGCACCAATGTGGAGCTCGTGGTGCCGGCGGATCCGCTGGTGGGTGACGACGGCGTGGGGCGGCTGACCCTGCGCGTGCACGAGCGCGGGGTCGGCGAGACGCAGTCCTGCGGAACCGGGGCCTGTGCGGCGGCCGCCGCCACCCGGTACTGGGCCGGTGGCGGCGCCCCCTCACGGTGGCTGGTGACGGTCCCCGGCGGGGTGGTGGGCGTGACGTTCTTCGCCGGTCCTGAAGGCCGCGAGCACGTCCAGCTCAGCGGTCCCGCCGTCCTCGTGGCGGACGGCGTCCCGCGCCGGGCCCGATCCTGCGCCGGGCCCGGTCCGCGCCGACCGCGCCTCGCGCACCCGCGGACCGGGGGTGGCTCCGGTCAGGAGGCGCGGTGCACCTCGAGGATCCGGAAGGACTTGGAGGTCTCGGCGCGGCGTACGGAGAAGTCCTCCGGCAGGGTCTCGGCGAGCCACCGCTGCAGCGAATCCGCTCCGAGGTTCTTCTGCACCACCAGCCAGGCCCGGCCTCCCCGGGCCAGGCGCGGCACCCAGCGCAGCAGCAGCGCGTGCAGCTCGGGTTTGCCGATCCGGATCGGCGGGTTCGACCAGATCGTGTCGAACTCCTGTTCCGCCCCCACGGCGTCCGGCGTCGTCGCCGTGATGTTCCCAAGGCCCAGGAGGGCCGCGTTCTCGGTGGTGACGGCGATGCACCGTTCGTTCACGTCCACGGCGAGGACCTCGGCGTCGGGGGCCCGCAGTGGAGGGTGAGCGCGATCGGCCCCCAGCCGCACCCGATGTCCAGCAGGCGCCTGCCCTCGGGACCAGGGACCGCGTCCAGCAGGATCGCCGTCCCCTTGTCCACGCCGTCGGGGCTGAACAGCCCGGACGCGGTGACCAGTTGCCGGCGGGATCCGTCCAGGACCACGGACAGGGGTCGGCGGGTTTCCGGTCCGGCGGGCTGGGCGCTGAAATAGTGCGAGGACTCCATGCTGGAAGCCTAGTCGCCGGAGTGCGGAGGCCTGTCCGGCGAGGGGTTTTCGCGCTGGGAGAATACGCTGGAGAGCGTCACCGGGCCGCCGTAGGATGAAGGACCATCCAGCTAGGGAGACCATGACCACGAACAACGGACGCCCCACCGGACCCGACATGGGGCCGGAGGAGATCCAGGCCGTCATCGACCGCATCCTCGCCAGCGACGAAGCTGCCAGCGCGAAGACCGCCGCACCGGACCACGTTCCCGCGGCGGAACCGGCAGGGGGAGCGTCGGACGAGGCAGCGCCGACCGAGAGGACCTGGCGCTCACGGGCCCTGGCGCTCTCACGAGATGCGCAACCCTCGGACTCCGACGGCGACCAGCAGGACCTCGCCGAACGTCGGGCACTGCGCCGTGTGGCCGGGCTGTCCACTGAGCTCGAGGACGTCACGGAGGTCGAGTACCGGCAGCTCCGGCTCGAGCGGGTGGTCCTCGCCGGCCTGTGGAGCGAGGGTACGGCACAGGACGCCGAGAACTCCCTCCAGGAACTCGCGGCCCTCGCCGAGACCGCCGGCTCGGAGGTGCTCGACGGCATGGTGCAGCGCCGTCTCAAGCCCGATCCGGGCACGTTCCTGGGATCGGGCAAGGCCCAGGAACTCAAGAGCGTGGTGCAGGCCACCGGGGCGGACACCGTGATCGTGGACAGCGAGCTCTCGCCGTCCCAGCGTCGTGGCCTCGAGGACATCGTGAAGGTCAAGGTCATCGACCGCACCGCACTGATCCTCGACATCTTCGCCCAGCACGCCAAGTCGCGCGAGGGCAAGGCCCAGGTGGAACTCGCGCAGCTCGAGTACCTCCTCCCGCGTCTTCGCGGCTGGGGCGAGTCGATGTCCCGTCAGGCCGGTGGGCAGGTCGGTAGCGCGAGCGCCGGCATGGGCTCGCGCGGACCGGGTGAGACGAAGATCGAGCTCGATCGACGCAAGATCCGCACCCGCATGGCCAAGTTGCGTCGCGAGATCGCCGGGATGAAGCCGGCGCGTGACACCAAGCGCTCCAACCGACGCCGCAACCAGGTTCCCTCGGTGGCGATCGCCGGGTACACCAACGCCGGGAAGTCGTCCCTGCTGAACCGGCTCACCGATGCCGGGGTCCTCGTCGAGAACGCGCTCTTCGCCACGCTGGACCCGACGATTAGGAAGGCGGAGACGCCGGACGGCATCGGGTACACCCTCGCGGACACGGTGGGGTTCGTCCGCTCCCTGCCCACCCAGCTGGTCGAGGCGTTCCGCTCCACCCTCGAGGAGGTCGCGGACGCCGATCTGATCCTGCACGTGGTGGACGCCTCCCACCCGGACCCGGAGGGCCAGATCGCCGCCGTCCGCTCCGTCCTCACCGATGTCGATGCCCGCAAGGTGCCGGAGATCATCGTGCTGAACAAGGCCGACGCCGCAGATCCATTCGTGATCGAGCGCCTGCGCCAGCGCGAGCCCCGCACCGTGGTGGTCTCCGCCCGCACGGGCGCCGGTCTCACCGAGCTGCGGCAGCTCATCAGCACGAGCATCCCGCGACCCGGCGTCAAGCTCGATCTCATGGTCCCCTACGCCCACGGCGAGGTGGTCAGCCGCCTCCACGAGGAGGACGCCGAGATCCTCGGCATCGAGCACGTGGGCGAGGGGACGAGACTCGAGGTGATGGTCCGCGAGGGCCTGGCAGCCGAGCTGGAGCCGTATCTCCGGCATGAGTGAGCGTACGGGGTCCGGCGCCGCACCTCCGGCGCCGGACTCCCCGGAGGCCCGGCAGGCGCTCCAGCTGCTCGACGCCGCCGTGGAGGCGATGGGCGGTGAGGCGCGTGCCGGTCAGCACGAGATGGTCCGTCAGGTCAGCGAGTCGATCCGGTCGCGGGAGCACCTCCTGGTGCAGGCCGGAACCGGTACCGGGAAGTCCCTGGCCTACCTCGTGCCCCTCATCTCCCACGCGATGGAGAGCGAGCGCCCCTCGATCGTCTCCACCGCCACGCTCGCGCTGCAGGCGCAGATCATGGGTCGGGATCTTCCCCGGCTCCTCGAGGCGCTGCAGCCGCGGCTCGAGCGTCCGGTGGACATCGCGCTCCTCAAGGGCAGGTCCAACTACGTGTGCCTGCACAAGACCGGGGGAGGGTTCCCCCAGGACGAGGCGGTGGCCGACACCCTGTTCAGCCTCGGTGAGGACGCGGCACCGCATCCGGCCCCGGCGGTGCAGGCCGGCGCACCGGCCTCGGCCCTGGGCCGGGAGGTGGTCCGACTGCGCGCGTGGGCCGAGGAGACCGACACGGGCGACCGCGACGAGCTCGTGCCCGGCGTCAGTGACCGCGCCTGGCGCCAGGTGTCCGTCTCCAGCATGGACTGCCTCGGTGCTGCCCGTTGCCCGGTGGCGCAGGAATGCTTCAGCGAGAGGGCGAGGTCCGCGGCGGCCGACGCCGACATCGTCGTCACGAACCACGCGATGCTCGCGATCAGCGCCTTCGAGGGGATCTCGGTGCTCCCCGAGTACGACGTCGTGGTGATCGACGAGGCACACGAACTCCACGACCGCGTCACCGGCGCCGTGTCGGGCCAGCTGTCCGCCTCGATGGTGACCGCCGCGGCAGCGGCCCTGCGGCGCCACGCCTCGATCAGTCCCTCCGCCCTCGAGACGGCCGCCGATGCCCTCGAGGCCGCGTCCGAGCTGGTGCCCACGGGGCTGGTACCCTCCTCGACCATGCCCGAGGACCTCGAGCTCGCCCTCACCCAGGTCCGGGACGCGGCACGTGCGGCGCTCTCGGACACGCGGTCGGAGGGGAAGTCCGAGGCCGACGCCGACGGCGGCCGCCAGCAGGCCCGTTCGCGTACCTCGCAGGTGTTCGAGCTCGCCGAGCGGATCCTGGCCGCCGCGGACATGAAGGAGGTGGTCTGGGCCTCGAGGGCCGGCACGTTCACCTCCGGGTCGGGCTACTCGCAGCCGGACGAGTCGGCGCCCGCGACCCTGAGCGTGGCCCCGCTGTCCGTCGCCGGCAGACTGCGGGAGGGACTGTTCGAGGACCACACGGTGGTGCTCACCTCGGCGACGCTCGCGATCGGCGCCGAGTTCGGTCCGGTGGCCGGGTCCCTGGGTCTCAGCGGTACCGGCGCCCCGGCCTGGACCGGCGTGGACGTGGGGAGCCCCTTCGACTACCCGCGACAGGGTGTCCTCTACGTGGCGAAGGACCTCCCGAAGCCGGAGCGTGGGACCTCCGACGCCCAGCTGCAGGAACTGCTGGGCCTGCTCCAGGCCTCCCGGGGCGGGGCGCTCGGCCTGTTCTCCTCGAAGCGGGCGGCGGAGGAGGCCGCGGAGGCGCTGCGGCCGGAGGTGGATTTCGAGATCCTGTGCCAGGGCGAGTCCTCGCTGAGCGCGCTCGTCACACAGTTCGCGGAGGAGCCCGACACCTGCCTGTTCGGCACCATGTCGCTCTGGCAGGGCGTGGACGTCCCGGGGCAGTCGTGCCGGCTCGTGGTGATCGACCGCATCCCGTTCCCGCGCCCGGACGATCCGCTGATGACCGCTCGTACACGGGAGGTGGCCCGCAACGGCGGCAACGGTTTCATGAGCATCTCGGCCACGCACGCCGCCGTGCGGCTCGCGCAGGGCGCAGGGCGTCTGATCAGGACCACGGGGGACCGCGGGGTGGTGGCCGTCCTGGACAGCCGCCTCGCGAACGCCCGCTACGGGGGATTCCTCCGTGCGGCGCTGCCCCCGTTCTGGGCCACCACGGACCGGGAGACGGTGACGGGGATCCTGCACCGGCTGTCCACGGACTGACCGACGTACCGGTGCGGTCGAGTCCCGGCAGGGGGCGGCACGCCGGCCCCGCCCGGATCAGAGCGAGCGCATCACCGAGACGACCCGGCCCATGATGCTGGCGTGGTCTCCGAGGATCGGTTCGTACCGCGTGTTCTGGGGAAGCAGCCAGGTGTGGCCGTCACGCTGACGGAAGGTCTTGACGGTCGCCTCGTCGTCGAGCAGCGCCGCCACGATGTCCCCGTTCTGCGCGCTCTGCTGACGCCTGACCACCACCCAGTCGCCGTCGCAGATCGCGGCATCCACCATGGAGTCACCGGCCACCCTGAGCATGAACAGGTCCCCGTGGCCCACGAGCTGACGGGGCAGGGCCATCATGTCCTCCACCTGCTGGTCCGCGAGGATGGGGCCACCTGCCGCGATGCGTCCCACGAGCGGAACCAGCGCCGTGTCCACGGCGAGCTGGTGCTCCGACGTCCTGCCGCGCGGCGAGGACTGCGTCCCGCCCGTCGCGTGGGGTTCCCCCGCAGGGGCGAGGGTGAGGGGAAGAAGCACCTCCATGGCGCGCGGACGCTTCGGGTCGCGGCGGAGGTACCCGAGCCGCTCCAGCTGGGAGAGCTGGTGCGTGACGCTCGAGAGACTCGCGAGTCCCACGGTGTCGCCGATCTCCCGCATGGAGGGCGGGTACCCGTTGTCGGCGATCGACTGCTGGATGGTCTCGAGGATCCTCAGCTGGCGCGCGGTGAGCCCCTTCGACGCGGACCGGCCGCGGGGTCTGCCCCGACCGGCAGGGAGGGTGCTCGCCTGCGCGGACGTGCCGGCCGTGGTCGGGTCCTGCTGCTCGGCCGGTAGTGCTTCCGCCACTGGTGCGCCTTTCGTTCGACGTCGTCCCTCCACCCGGTGCATCCCTGACCGCCGGGGATCCGGCAGTCGAAGTGTCGGTGGCAGGTGATTGTGTGATGTTCGCAGCAGCGGCCCGGCCGCACCGGGGGACGGGCGACGGCGGAACCGGACTACCGTCCCCACGCTAGGCCAGGATCACGCGGTTTTCAAACATATGTTCGACCGAGTCTCGACAGTGATCGTCCATCAGTGCTAGAAATGAGTCCGGAAGAAATAGAACACGTGTTCTAAAGCAGCTTCCTGAACGGGTTGATCGTTCGAAGGAAAAGAGGTAGATCGATGGCACATGCAGTAGTTCTCGGGCAGGTGACCGCGGATCCCGCGTCGGTGATCACACGCCAGGAAGCGCACCTCCGCCTCGTCCGGGCGTCCTGGGCGGCGGCCAACGGGCTGTCACGCCCCATCGGCACTCCGATCGGGGGCACGCGGGAGTCCACGACCGCAGCGGGATCCACGGTCGTCTGGTCCTCCGCCCTGCGGCGCGATCGCCCCTCCTCGTCCGCCACCGTGGGCCCTGACGCCTTCCACCCGACCCGGGCGGGGGCGACGAACTCGTCCACGACGACCAACTCGTCCATGACACTGCCCCGCCGCGGTCGCTTCCTCCTGATCGGCCTTCCCCTCGCCCTGGGGGTCATCGCCCTGATCCTGCTGGGCGCATTCCTGACGTCGCAGGCGCAGGCGGGTGACGACACGCCGGTCTCCACGGTCACCCTGGAGGTGAGTGTGACCCCGGGGGAGACGCTGTGGGACCTCGCGGTCCGGCACTCCCCGGACCGCGACCCGCGCGTGGTGGTCGCCGAGATGGTGGAGCTCAACGATCTGCACACCTCGATCGTCCAGGCCGGTCAGCGCCTCCTGGTCCCGGTGGGACACTGACCTCCCCGGGGAACCGGTACCGCTCGTTGGTCCACACCCGACCGCTCCGTTAAGCTCGGTGGGTGCCCTCTCCCTCCGACGCCCTCGCCGACCTGCCCCTGCGTGACGACCTCGTGGGCCTGCAGCCCTACGGCGCACCGCAGCTCGACGTACCCGTCCTCCTGAACGTCAACGAGAACACCTTCGGTGTGCCGGCGGACGTCCACGCGGCGATCGTGGCAGCGGTGGCGGAGGCCGCGACCGGGTTGAACCGCTACCCGGACCGCGAGTTCGGCGAGCTGCGGCGGAATCTGGCGGACTACCTCGGCCACGGGCTGGTCCCCGATCAGCTGTGGGCCGCGAACGGGTCCAACGAGGTGATGCAGCAGCTCCTGCAGGCCTTCGGGGGTCCGGGGCGGACGGCGATCGGGTTCCCTCCCACCTACTCGATGTACCCGCTGCTCGCGAGCGGTACGGGGACCCGGTACGTCACCGCACCGCGGGGCGCGGCATACACCATGACGCCCGGGGACACCGCCCGGGAGGTCCGGGAGTCGGGCGCCAACATCGTCTTCCTGTGCTCACCCAACAACCCCACCGGCACGGCCCTGGACCTCGAGGTGGTCGAGGCGGCCTACGAGGCCGGCGAGCAGGCCCGGGCGATCGTCATCGTCGACGAGGCCTACGGCGAGTTCACCCAGGACGGCACGCCGAGCGCCCTGACCCTCCTCCCGGGACGGCCGCGACTGGTGGTGTCACGCACCATGAGCAAGGCCTTCGCCCTCGCGGGGGCGAGGCTCGGGTACCTGGCCGCGGCACCGGAGATCGCCGACCCGCTCCGCCTCATCCGGTTGCCGTACCACCTCTCGGCCGTCACACAGGCGGTGGCGAACGCGGCCCTGACCCACGCGGGGACACTGCTGTCCAACGTGGAGGCCATCAAGGTGCAGCGCGACCGGATCGTGCGGGAGCTGGAGGCCCTGGGCCTCTCGCCGGCGCCGTCGGACGCGAACTTCGTCTTCTTCACGGGACTGGAGGATCCCCGGCGGATCTGGGAGGGGCTCCTCGAGGCGGGCGTGCTCATCCGCGACGTCGGTATCCCCGGGTCCCTGCGCGTGACCGCCGGCACCGAGCAGGAGACCACCCTGTTCCTGTCCACCCTGCGCGACCTGCTCTGACTCCCCAGCGGGACTCCGGGGAGGAACCCGAGGGTGGTTCCTCCTAGACTGGGACGGTGGTCCTCCCGCAGGCCCGCTCCCCATCCAGCACGGACCCCCGGGGCCGATCGATGCCCGGCCCCGTGCCGTGCACAGAAGGAATGCCATGACAGTAGACGCCGTACGTGCGCGCACCGCCCGGATCGAGCGGGTCACCAGCGAGTCCAGCGTGCTCGTGGAGCTGGACCTCGACGGGACGGGCGCCTCGAGCATCGACACCTCGGTGCCCTTCTACGACCACATGCTCACCGCCCTGTCCAAGCATTCGCTCATCGACCTCACCGTCACGTCCTCCGGGGACACCCACATCGACGTGCACCACACCGTGGAGGACACCGCCATCGCGATCGGGGAGGCCCTCCGGATCGCGCTGGGCACCAAGGCGGGGATCCGTCGCTTCGGGTCCGCCTCGGTGCCGCTCGACGAGGCGCTGGCCTCGGCCGTGGTGGACATCTCCGGACGCCCGTTCATCGTGCACGGCGGTGAACCCGCGGGGCAGGAGTACCACCTGATCGGGGGTCACTTCACGGGCTCGCTTACGCGCCACGTCCTGGAGGCGATCGCCCTGCACGCCCAGATCTGCCTCCACGTCACGGTGCTGGCCGGGCGCGACCCCCACCACATCGTCGAAGCACAGTTCAAGGCCCTCGCCCGGGCACTGCGGGAAGCAGTGGAGTCCGATCCGAGGGTGGAGGGCATCCCCTCCACGAAGGGAGCACTGTGAGCAATCGCACCGTCACCGTCCTCGACTACGGATCGGGCAACGTACGCTCCGTGGTGCGTGCGCTCGAGCACGTGGGTGCCGACGTCACCCTCAGTGCCGATCCCGACGACGTCCTCACCGCCGACGGCCTCCTGGTGCCCGGCGTCGGTGCCTTCGCCGCGGTCATGAAGGGCCTGAAGGACGTGGACGCGCTGCGCATGATCGGCCGGCGGGTGGCCGGTGGCCGCCCGGTGCTCGGCATCTGCGTGGGGCTGCAGATCCTCTTCGACGAGGGGGTGGAGCACGGCGTCCGGGCGCCCGGGATGGGTGAATGGCCGGGAACCGTGGAGCGGCTGAAGGCCGAGGTGGTGCCGCACATGGGATGGAACACCGTGACCCCGCCGGAGGACACCGTGCTGTTCGACGGCCTCCGGGACGAGCGTTTCTACTTCGTCCACTCCTACGGCGTGCAGGACTGGTCCTTCGACGTCACGCAGCCGGCCATGAAGCCACCGCAGGTGACCTGGTCCGACCACGGGGGGCCGTTCATCGCCGCCGTGGAGAACGGCCCGCTGACCGCGACCCAGTTCCACCCCGAGAAGTCCGGCGACGCGGGCGCCCAGCTGCTCCGGAACTGGATCGGCAGTCTGCGGTGAGCAGGTGCTGAGCCTCGTCCTCATGGGGGCCGCAGGGCTCCTCATCGGTGGTGCCTTCTCCCTCCGCGGGCAGGACTTCCCGCGCTGGGTCTGGATCGCCTTCCTGGTGCTCGCCGGGCTCTCCCTCCTGGCGGCCTACCTCTTCACCCTTCCCGGCGAGTAGCCGGTACACCTTCCACCGCGGCGCCGCCGCCCACCCGAAAGCAGATCATGAGCCCCTTCTCCGATTCACCTTCCCTCGAGCTCCTTCCCGCGGTGGACGTCGCGGACGGCCAGGCGGTGCGCCTGGTCCAGGGCGAGGCCGGCAGCGAGACCGGGTACGGGGACCCCCTCGACGCGGCCCTCGCCTGGCAGGAGGCCGGGGCCGAGTGGGTGCACCTGGTGGACCTCGACGCGGCCTTCGGTCGCGGGTCCAACCGCCACCTCCTCGAGCGCGTGGTCCGCCGGCTGGACATCAAGGTGGAGCTCTCCGGCGGCATCCGTGACGACGCCTCGCTGGAGGCCGCCCTCGAACTCGGGGCCACCCGGGTCAACCTCGGCACCGCGGCCCTGGAGAACCCGGAGTGGACCGAGCACGTGATCGCCCGCCACGGCGACGCCGTCGCCGTCGGCCTCGACGTACGCGGCACCACCCTCGCCGCCCGCGGCTGGACCGAGGAGGGCGGCGATCTGTGGGAGGTGCTGCAGCGCCTGGAGAACGCCGGGTGCGCCCGGTACGTGGTCACGGACGTGACGAAGGACGGCACGCTGAAGGGCCCGA
Organism: Arthrobacter sp. RIT-PI-e; assembly: GCF_001187915.1. Lineage (GTDB taxonomy): Bacteria > Actinomycetota > Actinomycetes > Actinomycetales > Micrococcaceae > Arthrobacter_D. The sequence continues at coordinate 39,102 of NZ_LGIU01000056.1, forward strand.
ACGTGTCACTGCTGCGCGAGGTGCTCGCGCGGACCGCCCGGCCCGTCGTGGCCTCCGGCGGCATCTCCAGCCTCGAGGACATCGCAGCCCTGCGGGAGCTGGTACCGCACGGACTCGAGGGTGCGATCGTGGGCAAGGCACTCTACGCGGGGGCGTTCACGCTGCCTCAGGCGCTGGACGTGGCGGGACAGCCCGAGGCGTGAGCGGACGGCAGCTCCCCGCCCACATCGCGGCGGCGCTGGCGGGCAACGCGCGGAATCTCACCGACTCCGCGGGGCAGGCGTGGGCCGGTCGGGACCTCTCCGGACCGGACAACCCGCTCCATGCCTTCGACGACGACGACGGCGCTGCGGACGCCGGTCTCGCCGCCGCCGTCGGGCGGTTGCGCGAGGACGCGGCCTCGCCGGGGCCCGGCGAGCGCGGCGTCGTGGAGGCGCTGGCCGCGGCGAGGGTGTTCATCCCCGTCGTCGCGGAGCTGGCCCAGCCGGAAC
>NZ_LGIU01000104.1 GCF_001187915.1 Arthrobacter sp. RIT-PI-e
GTGGTGATCCGCAGTGAGTAGTACGAGTACCCTCCCCGTGGCGAGCCCGCGGGCGGTGCGGGCCGAGGCCACGCGCCTGATCCGGCACCACCGGCGCGGTCTCGGCGTGGTGATCGCGCTCTACGTGGGTTCGGCGATCGCCGGCCTGGCGGGTCCGCTGCTGCTGGGGCTGCTGATCGACGCCGTCACCGAGGGCACCACGGGCCGCTTCGTCGCCGTCGTGTCCCTCGCGATGCTCGGTTTCCTCACCGTGCAGTCGGTGCTGCGCCGCTACGCCACGCGCTCCGGCATGGTCTTCGGCGAACGCGTCTTCGCGCAGCTGCGCGAGGACTTCCTGTCCGACGTCACCGCCCTGCCGCTCTCCACCGTGGAGAGGGCGGGCACCGGGGACCTCGTGGCACGGACCACCAACGACATCGACGCCGTCTCCCACACCGTGCGCTTCGGGGTGCCGCAGGTGGTGGTGTCCCTCGTGACCATCGTGCTCACCCTCGTGGTCGCCGTCGTCACCTCCCCCGTTCTGTCCGTGGCACTCCTCGTCGGGTTGCCGCTGCTGTGGCCGGTGACGCGCTGGTACCTCAGGCGCAGTGCCACCGGGTACCTCCGCGAGCGGGAGACCTACGCCGGGGTCAACGGCACCATCACCGAGACCATCGAGGGTGCCCGCACGGTGGATGCGCTGGATCTCGGCGAGCTGCGCCGCCAGGACCTGGACGCCGCCCTCGGGAAGAGCTACGGCGCGGAGCGGTACACGCTGTGGCTGCGCTCGGTGCTGTTCCCCGCAGCGGACATCGCCTTCTGGCTGCCGGCCGTGGCCGTGCTCCTGTGGGGCAGCTGGCTCGCGGGTGAGGGCGTGGTGACCCCCGGCGTCGTCGCCACCGTGGCACTGCTCGCCGTCCGCCTGATCGACCCCGTGGACCTGCTCATCATGTGGACGGACGAGATCCAGGTGGGCGCGGCGTCGCTGGCACGCATCGTGGGCGTCAAGGACGTGGAACCGGACCGCGAGGCGAGCGCGGCGGCACCGGCGGACGAGGACATCGTGGTGTCCGCCGCGACCTACGCCTACCGCCCCGGGCACAACGTGCTCCACGGCGTGGATCTCACGCTGCGGCGCGGCGAGCGCCTCGCGGTGGTGGGACCGTCCGGGGCAGGCAAGTCCACGCTCGGCCGGCTGATCGCCGGGATCCACCCGCCCACCTCCGGCTCCGTCACGGTGGGTGGCGTACCCCTCGTGGACCGCCCGCTCGACGATCTCCGCCGGGAGGTGGCGCTGGTCACCCAGGAGCACCACGTGTTCGTGGGCTCCGTCTCGGACAACGTGCGCCTCGGCCGGGCGGAGGCGGACGAGACGGAGATCGTGGACGCGCTGCGGAGCGTGGGTGCGCTCGACTGGGTGGAGCAGCTCTCCGAGGGCACTGGCACGGAGGTGGGCTCCGGGGCGCACGAGCTCACGCCCGCCCAGGCGCAGGAACTGGCGCTGGCGCGGCTGGTCCTCGCCGACCCGCACACCCTCGTGCTGGACGAGGCCACCTCCCTGATCGACCCGCAGGCGGCGCGCGACCTGGAGCGCTCGCTCAACGCGGTGCTCGAGGGGCGCACGGTGATCGCGATCGCGCACCGGCTCCACACCGCGCACGACGCCGACCGCGTGGCGGTGGTGGAGGACGGCCGGATCTCGGAGCTCGGCTCGCACGACGAGCTGCTCGCGCTCGACGGGGCCTACGCGTCGCTGTGGCACTCCTGGCGGAGCGAGTGAGGCGCCGCCGCTAGTGGTCGAAGAACACCAGTGAGGAGTTGATCAGCTCGGCGATGACCTCGGCGTCGTGGGCCCGGCGCAGCGATTCCCGGAAGTTCTCCTTGAACAGGCTCCGGGCGATGGTTGCCAGGACCTCGAGGTGCTCGGAGAACGACTGCGCCGGGGTGGCGATGAGCAGCACCAGCGTGGCGGGGCCGTCCACCGCCCCGAAGTCCAGGCTGTATCCGAAGCGCGTGATCCCGACGGCGATCGAGGTCTGGTTCACGAACTCGCTGCGTGCGTGGGGCAGGCCCACCCCGCCCGGCAGACCCGTGGCCATCTGGTGCTCACGCGAGTTGACCTGATCGAGGAACCCCTGCAGGTCCGAGATCCGCCCCTCGGCGTGCAGACGTCCGGCGAGCTGCGCGGCGGCGTCCTCCTTCGAGGCCGCCTCCAGCTCGAGGATCACGAGCTCGGGGGTGGTGAGCTCGGCGTCGAGGAGCTCCAGGGACAGGTCGCTCACAGTGGGCCTTTCGGGATTCGGAGCCGGTTCCGGGACCCACGACAGCGGGAGCCGTGCACCGGTGCGAGCCACCACCTGCGGCGTCGTCCGGGGCACCCCCAGCTTAGCGGGGCCGCGGTACGGGAGCAGCAGGGATGACGCGGCGCGTTGCCCGCTCAGTCCGTGGAGGTGTAGGGCGAGACCACCACTTCCACGCGCTGGAACTCCTTGAGATCCGAGTACCCGGTGGTGGCCATGGCCCGGCGGAGCGCGCCGATCATGTTGGACGTGCCGTTCGTGTGGTGCGACGGCCCCCACAGCACCTCCTGGAGCGGACCCACCGTACCCACGTCCACCCGGTCCCCGCGCGGCAGCTCGCCGTGGTGCGCTTCCTGGCCCCAGTGCCACCCCTTACCGGGTGCTTCCTCGGCCCGGGCGAGCGCGGTGCCGAGCATGACGGCGTCCGCCCCCATGGCGATGGCCTTGACGATGTCACCGCTCGCCCCCATGCCGCCGTCGGCGATCACGTGGACGTACCGGCCGCCGGACTCGTCCAGGTAGTCCCGGCGCGCCCCGGCGACGTCGGCGATGGCGGAGGCCAGGGGCGAGTGGATGCCGAGGGCACGGCGGGTGGTGGTGGTGGCTCCCCCGCCGAAGCCCACGAGGACGCCGGCGGCACCCGTGCGCATCAGGTGCAGTGCGGGGGTGTACCCGGCGGCGCCGCCCACGATCACGGGGACGTCGAGCTCGTAGATGAACTTCTTGAGGTCCAGCGGCTCCTCGTTCTTGGACACGTGCTCGGCGGACACGGTGGTGCCGCGGATCACGAAGATGTCCACCCCTGCGGCGAGGACCGTCTTCGAGAACTCCTGGGTGCGCTGCGGGGTGAGCGATCCGGCCACGGTCACGCCGGCTTCGCGGATCTCGGCCAGGCGGCTGGTGATGAGCTCCGCCTGGATGGGGGCGTCGTAGAGTTCCTGCATCCGCCGGGTCACCGAGGAACCGGACCGGTCGGCGCTGAGGCCGGCGATCTCGTCGAGGACCGGCCGGGGATCCTCGTACCGGGTCCAGAGTCCCTCGAGGTTGAGGACGCCGAGGCCCCCGAGCCTGCCCATCGCGATGGCGGTGGCGGGGGACATCGCGGAGTCCATCGGTGCCGCCACCACGGGCATCCCGAACTGGTAGGCATCGATCTGCCAGTTCACGGACACATCGAGCGGGTCGCGGGTCCGCCGGGAGGGCACCACCGCCACGTCGTCCAGCGAATATGCCCTGCGTCCGCGCTTGCCTCGGCCGATCTCGATCTCGTAAGTCACTGCTCAAGGTTAGCCCAGGGTCGGATCGGCGAGCGCGGCGGGGACGACGGGGTGGCCGGTACCCGGCCCACGACGAGCAGACACGCCATCGGCCGGGCACCGGGTACGGGTCAGCGTCGGGTGTCGTGCAGGACCGTGAGCTTCAGGGTGGACCCCCTGGCCCCGGTCTTCACGGTGACGTCGCCGTCCGGTGCGGTGGATTCGATCTGCGGATGGTCATCGCTGGAGACCCGCAGCACCAATCGATGTCCTGCCGGGATCCGGTAGTGCGTGGGCCAGATGTGCACGCCCATGTCGTAGGTCTCACCGGGCTCTACCGGGGACAACCGGGTGTGGGTGTCGCGGTGGCTCGCTTTGAGCCACCCCTCGGTGACGCGGGTCGTGGTGCCGTCGGGGGCCTGGTCATAGAGGACCAGGGCGATGTTGCCGTCCGCTGCGGTGAAGGACGTCCTCAGGTCGGCGGTGGCATCACCGGCGAGCACCATGTCCTGGCGCATGGGCGCGGTGCTGAAGGTCAGCTGTTCGTGGGGCTCGGGAGGCGTGCTCTCCGTGTTGACGGTGAAGCCCTGTTCACCCGGCCGGCCTGCACCTCGTGACAGCGAGCCGTCGTGCCGCAGGTGGAGGGTGAGCTCCCGTGCCCGGTCGGCCGGCCACTGGTCGAACTGCTGCCAGCCGGCGCTCACCCCGGTGCTCGAGATCTCGTAGGAGGTGACGTGCTCGGCCGGGAGGGGCGCAGCTTGGTCGTCCTGCAGCCAGTGGTCCCACCAGGCGAGGTAACCGCCCAACCCGATGTCCTCGGGTTGGCCGGACGGCCATCCGTGCTCCCAGGGGCCGGAGACCAGCCAGACGTTCTCGGGCCGGGCCTGGTAGTTCTTCACCATCCCGTCGCGGTACCGGTCGTACCAGCCGTTGATCTCGAGCGTGGGAATGGTCAGGTTCTCCCAGCGCGACATGACGCTGCGGTCACGCCAGAAGTCGTCGTAGAGCGGGTGCTCGGCGTAGGTCTCCAAGGTGCTGGGAGCGGTCGATGCCTGCCAGCTGCGGATGCGAGGGGAGTAGATACCGCCGTGGTAGATGGTGTTCTCGTACCAGTCGTGGATGCCGTTGGCCGGGATGATCGCCTCGAGGTGCGGGGGCTTGTTGACGGCGACCAGCAGCGTGCTGTGCCCGCCGTAGCTGACGCCCATCTGGCCGATCTTCCCGGTGGACGAGGGATGCTGGGCCAGCCACTCGATGACGTCGTAGTTGTCGCGCTGTTCCTGCGGGCTGAAGGGGTCCAGGAGCCCGGGGGACTCCCCCGAACCGCGGGCCTGGCACACCAGCGCGTTGTAGCCGTGCTCCACGAAGTAGCCGGCTTCCTCGCCGAACTGCTCGGCGTTCCTGGCGTAGGCGGTGTACTCGTAGACGATGCCGGGGAACGTACCCGGAGCGACGTCCGTCGGGCTGGTCCCGGGCCGGTACAGCTGACACGCCAGTTCGGTGCCGTCGCGCACCGGTACCCGGACGTCCTCCCGCACCACGTCGTACTCGGCAGGGCGGTCGTAGGAGAAGAAGGGGTCGTCGGGCTCCGCCGGGACCCGGTCCTTCTGGGAGAGGGTCGGCGTGGCGGGGGTGGTGACCACGGGAGCTGCGACCGCAGGCATCGGCGAGAGCAGGGCGGTGGCGGTGATGAGCCCGACGACGGCGCGGCGACGGCGCGGTGCTGTGCCCGGGGAGGTGCTGGGGTGGGACCGGGACATGGATGTTCTCCTTCTACTGGTCGGAACGGGACGGAGTACTCAGCGGCAGGCTGAGGAGGTGGTAGCTGAGGGCCTTCCCGTGGCCGTCGAGGACCGGCGAGCCGGTGACCCCACCGCCCAGCGCCCCGGGGAGGGTGAAGACGAGGGCGTTGAGGCCGGGGAGGGACCGTTTCACCACGGGTCCGCTGAGGGGCAATGCGTAGTGGGTCGCGATGGCCTCCGGACTCAGGGCCCGCTCGAGCACCTGGTAGGCCTCCTCACTGCGGGCCAGCACGGCGAGGATGAGCGTGTCGCCCTTGTCCCCGGTCCGGACGTCGGCATGGTCGTCGATCGTTCCCATCACGCCTCCTCGATGCTCACGTGCGGTCGGACGAGTTCCCGGGGCAGGGTGCACGACCGGATGGCGAGCACCTCCTGGACATGCCGGCGGGCCCCGCCACCGCCGGCGGGGCCGGTCGTGTACAGCGACTCGACCTCCCACCCCACGGCGTCGGCCATGATCCGGTCGTCCACCCGCGCTGCGACCCGGAGCCGCACCTCCACGGGATCCTGCTGTCCGGCCAGACCCCGGAAGGCCGCACCGGCACCGACCAGTTCCACCAGGACGGCATCCGGGTCCAGTCCGTGGACGTCCGCCAACCGGGTACGGACGATCTCCGCAGCGAGCTCGGCCCGTTCACGTGCGCGAGGACCTGCGTAACTGATCTGGCCCTCCCCCAGCCAGCCACCGCGGAAGCCGAGTGTCACCTTCAGCTCGTCCGGGCGGGCCCGGCCCGTGCCACCGGTCACCCGCACCCGGTCCGGACCCGTCTGCTCGAGCTGGGCCCCGGAGAAGTCGGCCGTCACGTCGGGGGTGATGTAGGCGTACGGGTCGTTGACCTCGTAGAGGAGTTGTTCGGTGACCGTGCGCCTGTCCAGGCGTCCGCCGGAACCGGCCGGCTTGCCGAACACCGCGGCGCCGTCGGACTCCACGTCGGCGAAGGGGAAACCCAGTCGTGCCAGGTCAGGGACCGGCTTGGTGAGCGGGTCGGCGAAGTAGCCCCCCGTGAGCTGCCCGGCACATTCGAGCAGGTGCCCCACCATCGTCCCCTGTCCCAGGAGCACCGGATCCCCGTCGAGGTCCCAGCCGTGCTCATGGGCGAGGGGACCGAGGTACAGGGCAGGGTCGGCCAGCCGCCCGGCGATGACGATGTCGGCACCCTCTGCGAGTGCCTCCGTCACGGGAGCAGCGCCGATGTACGCGTTGGCCGAGACCAGGTCGTCGGTCTCCGCCGACAGCGGGGTCCCTGTTTCCCACAGCTCCGGGTCCACCCGCCGGACTGCGTCGAGGACGTCGTCACCGGTGATGACCCCGACCCGCGTCCCGGTGAACCCCCCGGCGCGCGCGATCTCGACGGCGAGCGCACCTGCCGCCGAGGGATCTGCGGCTCCCCCGTTGGTCACGATCGTGGTCCCGTGCTGCCTGCAGGTGGGAAGGGTGGCTTCGAGCCGACGGCGGAGCAGGGGGTCGTAGCCGTGGTCCGAACCGGTCAGACGCCGCGCATTGGCCCCGGCGATCGTCCGTTCCCCGAGGACCTCGAAGACGAGGTAGTCGAGGTCGGCTGACCGTGCGAGCTCCACGGCCGGGTCGATCCGGTCACCGGCGAACCCGGCCCCGGCACCGAGCCGGACGGTGCGGTTCATGGGGTGAGGACTCATGAGGCGGCTCCCACCATGACGGCCCCGGTCACCAGTGCCACCGCGAGCATGACCAGGCTCACGAGCCATGCCCAGCCGAACAGCGCCTTGATGTGCTTCCCGATGTCCACGCCGGCGAGCCCGACGAGGAGGTAGAAGGATCCGGTGAGCGGGCTGATCGGGAAGCCGACGGTCTCCTGACCGAGCAGTGCGGCCTGGGTGATCTCGATGGATGAGACGCCGTACTGCTCACCCAGGGCGTTCAGCACCGGAAGCACGCCGAAGTAGAACGCATCCGGGCCGAACAGCAGACTCAGCGGCACGCCGAGCACGCCCACGATCAGGGGCAGACCGGGGGCTGCCGTCGCGGGGATCACGGAGGTGGCGGCGCCCGCCATCGCGGTGATCATGCCGGACCCCTCGAGGATCCCGAGGAAGGCCCCTGAGGCCAGGAGGGTCGTGGCCATGAGCATGGCCCCCGTGGCGTGCGCCTCGATGCGCGCGGTCTGGCTCTTGAGCCCCGGATAGTTCACCACGAGGGCGATCACCACCCCGACGACGAAGATCAGTTCCGGCCGTGCCAGTCCGGCGATCAGGACCGCCAGCACGGCCACGGTCAGGATCGCGTTGAACCACAGCAGGCGGGGCCTGCGCAGTGCCTGCTCCTCCTCGGTGAGGTCGTCGACCGCGGGCCGCGACGTCTCGGTCAACGTGTCAGCACCCGTGTCCGACGACGCTCCGGCTCCCGGTCCGCGGTGTCCGGCCGGGGCGGGGGAGGGTGCGTCGACGGCGCCGTCGTCGGCCGTCGTCGACGCGGTGCGGCCGATGCGACGCTGCTCACGCTTGCCCAGATACCAGGCGATACCGAGGGCCGCGATCATTCCGGCGATCTGCGCAGGGATCAGCGGGACCCAGAGGTCGTTGGCCGGGACCCCCGCGGTGGCGGCGGCACGAGCGGTGGGACCGCCCCAGGGCAGCAGGTTCATCGTGCCCGCACCCAGTCCCACGCAGACGCTCAACGTCAGGCGACGCATGCCGAGACGGTCGAACAGCGGGATCATGGCCGGGATGGTGATGAGGAACGTGGTGGCACCGGCGCCGTCGAGGTGCGCTGCCATGGCCAGGGCCGTCGTCGCGAGGCACACGGTGACCGGGGCGTTGCCCGCCCAGCGGATGATGCGGCGGATCACGGGGTCGAAGAGACCGGCGTCCCGCATCACGCCGAAGTAGGTGATGGCGAAGATGAACATCACCGTCACGCCCACGACTCCCCCGAGGCCGTCGGCGACGAACTCGCTGATCTCCGTCGGACCGAAGCCGGCGATCAGCGCGAAGACGATGGGCACCCCGGCCAGGGCGACCACGGCCGCCACCCGGCTCGTGAGCAGGAGCGCCAGGATCACCCCGATGGTGAGAAATCCGGTCCAGGCGAGCATGTGGTTCCTTTCGAAGGGTTTCCCTCAGCGTGATCCACATCACTTATGAGGTCAAAGATCAATCGGACCTAGAATCATGCACCATGAGCATAAATCTGGGACTTCATCATCTCCGCGCGCTCGTAGCCGTTGCAGACCACAGGAGCTTCACGCTGGCCGCGACCCAGCTCGGGGTGGGGCAGTCGTCCCTGAGTCGCACCGTCCTGGAGGCCGAACGACGCCTGCGTACGCCCCTGTTCCAGCGCAGCACCCGTCATGTGGTCCTGACGACGGACGGTGCCGCGGTCGTTGCGGTCGCCCGCTCGGTGATCGAGCAGATGGATGCCGGTCTCGAACACATCCAGGGGTACCTGTCAGGTGTCCGGGGCAGCATCACCATCGCCACGCTGCCCTCGCTGGCGGCCACTGTGCTGCCTCCCGTGATCCGCCGCTACCAGGAGCTGCACCCCGATGTGGTGCTCCATGTGGAGGACAACCTGAGCGATCAGGTGAGCGAGGACCTCAGGCTGGGGAGGGCCGACCTGGCACTGACCGCCGATCCGGTGGAGAACGCGGACCACGTCCGCCATCCGGTGGCCACGGACCGGTTCTTCCTCGCCATGCGCCCCGACCACCGGTACGCGGCACGGAAGCACGTGGGGTGGACCGACCTGGAGTCCGAACCACTGATCGCCTTCGGAGCGGCATCCAGCATCCAGCACACCGTCGGCCGCGCACTCCAGGACGCCGGGGTTGCACCTGCGACGCTCGTGCAGGCGCAGAATGTCGCTGCCGTGGCCGGCCTGACCGCGGCCGGGCTGGGCGTGACACCCGTTCCGGGGTTCGTGCTGCCGCTCATGCGCTTCGCCGACCTCGTCTTCGTGCCCCTCGTGCCGGAGTACGTCCGTGCCATCACGATGATCCACCACCGCCATCGACCGCTCTCGCCGGCCGTGAGGCAGTGGGTGGAGCTGGTGGACCAGCACCTCGCCGCAGAACCGCAAGCCCTTCCGGGGGTGCGGTGGGCCCGACCCGATCCGGAGGTCACCCGCGCGGAGTCGGGAGCCTACCGCGCGTGACGCTCCTCCGCACGGCCGCGGGGGGCCGACCGTGCGGAGGACACGGCCTCAGTCCCGGTGGAGCAGGAGGGCCTCGCCCTGTCCCCCGCCCCCGCCCAGGGAGACCGCTGCGCGCCCCGAGCCGCGCCGGGAGAGCTCGTAGGCCGCATGCAGGACGAGCCGCGCGCCGGACGCCCCGATGGGATGCCCCAGAGCCACGGCTCCGCCGTGGAGATTGGCCTTCTCCAGCGGGTACCCGAGATCCTCCAGGGACTGGATCAGGACGGCGGCGAACGCCTCGTTGACCTCGATGAAGTCGAGGTCCTGCACGGTCCACCCGGCCTTCCGCAGGGCCGCCTCGATGGCACGGGACGGCTGCGAGTGCAGGGACGTGTCCGGGCCCGCGACCTGCCCGGGCGCCCCGACGACGGCCAGGTACTCGAGGCCGTGCCGGTCGGCGTACTCACGGGTGGTCATGACGACGGCGGCGGCACCGTCGCTCAGCGGGGAGGAATTGCCGGCGGTGATGGTGCCCTCGGGGTGGAAGGCCGGACGCAGCCGCGCCATGGATTCCGGTGTGGAATCCGGACGTACGCCCTGGTCGGCGTCGACGACGAGCGAAGCTCCCTTGCGCTGCGGGATCTCCACGGGGACGATCTCCTCGGCGAGGACACCCTCGGCCGTGGCACGGGCAGCACGCTGGTGGCTGGTGGCGGCGATCTCGTCCTGCTGCTGCCTGCTGATGGACCGCTCGGTGTTACCCGAGTCCGTGAGCGAACCCATGGAGATGTCCTCGGTCGCATCGACCAGCCCGTCCCGGGAGACGGCATCGGCCAGGACGAGGTCCCCGTAGCTCTTGCCCTGGCGTACGCCCAGGGCCAGGTGGGGCGCATTGCTCATCGACTCCTGGCCGCCGGCCACCACCACGTCCGCCTCGCCGCCGCGGATCATGCGGGCGGCGTGTGTGACGGCCAGCAGACCCGAGAGACACACCTTGTTCACGGTCTCGGCCGGCACGTGCAGCGGGATGCCGGCCGCCACGGCGGACTGGCGGGCCGGGTTCTGGCCCGCACCGGCCTGCAGCACCTGACCCATGATCACGTAGTCGACGGCGGACGGTTCGAGTCCGGCGCGCTCGAGGGCGCCGCGGATGGCGTGGGCCCCCAGCTGCACCGCCGCCAGGGATGACAGCGCACCCATGATCTTTCCCTGCGGAGTGCGGGCACCGGACAGGATCACGACGTCGGTGGGCTGGTTCATCGGTTCTCCTCGGTTGAATCGGCGGTGGGCGCGCCGTCCACGGGCACGTCCTTCGGGGTGACGTCCTGCAGCCCGACACGGAACCCGGCTTCGGTCTTGTCCCTGACCTCGTCCTCGGTGACGGCGGGAGCCATGCTGCGCAGGACGAGCCCTGCCTCCTCGACGTCGAACACGCAGAGGTCGGTGATGATCCGGTCCACCACGCGGACACCGGTGAGCGGGAGATCGCACTCGGTCCTGATCTTGGCGGAGCCGTCCTTCGCCACGTGCTCGGTGAGGACGATGACGCGCGGTGTTCCCGCGACCAGGTCCATGGCCCCGCCCATCCCCTTGACCATCTTGCCGGGGATCATCCAGTTGGCGAGGTCCCCGGAGCCGGAGACCTGCATGGCGCCGAGGACGGCGACCTTCACGTGCCCGCCCCGGATCATGCCGAACGAGGTCGCGGAATCGAAGACGGAGGCACCGGGGCGCAGGGTGATGGTCTGCTTGCCCGCGTTGATCAGGTCAGGATCCTCCTCGCCCTCGTAGGGGAAGGGGCCCATACCGAGGACCCCGTTCTCGGACTGCAGCACCACGTCCACCCCCTCGGGCAGGTGATTCGCCACGAGGGTGGGGATGCCGATCCCGAGGTTCACGTAGTCGCCGTCGGAGAGCTCCGCGGCGGCGATGGCCGCCATCTCGTCGCGGGTCCAGCTCATGCCAGGTCTCCTTCGTCGTGGGCCGAGGTCTGCCCTGGTCGGGGGCGCACCGTACGCTGCTCGATCTCCTTGGGTGCTCCGCTGTACCGGATGACGTGCTGGACGTAGACGCCCGGGGTCACCACCCGGTCGGGGTCCATTCCCCCCGCCTCGACGATGTGCTCGGCCTCGGCGAAGGTGACCTTCCCGGCGGTGGCGACGACCGGGTTGAAGTTCCGGGCAGCGAACCGGTAGGTGAGATTCCCTCCTGCGTCGGCCTGCCAGGCGTGCACCAGGGCCACGTCGGCGACGATGCCGCGCTCCTGGACGTAGGAGACGCCGTCGAACTCGGCGTGCGGCTTGCCCTCCGCCACGACGGTACCCACCCCGGTCCTCGTGTAGAAGGCGGGAATGCCGGCGCCCCCGGCCCGGAGTCGCTCGGCGAGTGTCCCCTGCGGGGTGAACTCGACCTCGAGCTCACCGTCCAGATACTGCTGGGCGAACAGCTTGTTCTCCCCCACGTAGGACGCGAGCACCTTCTGCACCTGGTGGTTCTCGAGCAGGAGCCCGAGGCCCTTGCCGTCCACGCCCATGTTGTTGGAGACCACGGTGAGCCCGGTGACCCCGGAGTCCCGGACGGCCTCGATGAGATCCCGCGGTATGCCACTGAGCCCGAATCCTCCCACGGCGATCGTCATGCCGTCGCGCAGGTGCTGCCCGAGCGCCTCCGGTGTGCTGTCCCTGACCTTGGACACCCTCGTCCCCCTCGTCGTCGATAATCCGATCACCTAGAACCTAGGGACTCTCCACATGGTGGTCAACCGGTCCGCCTGATCCGAGGAGCAATCGATCACCATACGGGCAGGACGGCGTTATCTGTCCATATAGTGGATCCATGACGGATGGGATCGAAACTGCATCGGGCACCCAGGTGGTGCACCGCGTCGCCCTGTTGTTACGGGCGATCGCCGCGCAGGAGCACGGTGCCACGGTGGCCGGGCTCGCCGTCACCACGGGGCTGACCCGCCCCACCGTGCACCGGATCCTCCTGGGACTGTCCGCCGAGGGACTCGTCACCCGCGCGGTGGACGGCGGGACCTGGCAGCTGGGGCCGGAGCTGTACGTGCTGGGGGCGATCGCAGCTCACCGCTACCCCATCCGTGAACTCGCCGGCCCCTCCCTGACCCGCTTGGCGGAGACCACGGGAGAGAGTGCTTTCCTGTCCGCGCGTCGTGATCTGGAGACCGTGTGCCTGGCTCGGAGGGAAGGTGCTTTCCCCATCCGTTCCCATGTGCTCCACGAGGGCTTGAGACTCCCGCTCGGGGTGGCCTCGGCGGGGCTGGTGATCCTCGCTCACCTTCCGGACGCCGACGTCGAGCGTATCCTCGACGCCACCGCGGGGGCCCGTGGTGCCTGGGGCCGTCAGCACACGGCGAAGCAGATCCGCCGGCTCCTCGAGGACGTGCGGCGGGACGGGTTCGCCACGAACCCGGGCATGATCGTCGAGGGCAGCTGGGGCATGGCGGCCGCGGTGTTCGACGCGACCGGCGCCCCGGCCTACGCCCTGAGCATCACCGGCATCGAGACGCGGTTCTCGGCGGATCGACGCCCCGGGCTGGGACGGGCACTGCTGACGGAGAGCCACCGGCTCTCACGTGCGCTCGGCGGCGAGTGATCCGGAGCCCGCCCGACCTACTCCAGGCGCCGCAGGAGGCTCTCGCGCACCCGCGGCCACTCCTCGCGCAGCACCGAGTAGACGGCGATGTCCCGCCAGGTACCGTCCGCACGGCGGTTGACGTGCCGGAGGACGCCTTCCGGGGAGGCGCCGAGGCGTTCGATGGCCGCCTGTGAGCGCCGGTTCAGGATGTCGGCCTGCAACCGCACCCGCTCGAACCCGTGCTCGAAGGCCGTTCCCAGCAGCAGGTGCTTGGCATCCGCGTTGACCGCCGTCCCCCACACCTCCGGGGCGTAGGCCGTCCAGCCCAGGTGCGTGGACCCGTTGGGGAGATCGAAGTCCCCCAGGGTGGTGGTGCCGACGACCCTCGCGCCGTCCGATCGCAGACAGACGGCGTAGACGTTGCACCGCTCCCACTGCAGGTACCGGCGGAGGAACCCGGACCACTGCCCGAAGTCCTCCCGGTACGCGGCCGGGCCCCCACCCCATCCCCCGGCGAACACCTCGGGTGTGCCGATCGCCGAGAACAGGGCGGGCAGGTCCTCCTCCGTCAGGGGGCGGAGCAGGACCGCGGAGCCCTCGAGGGCGGACTGCGGATCGGGCCGGGAAGCATCCATGCCCCCAATGATCGCAGCGAACACCGCACCCCCCGGAGGGGACCCGCACCGGGACTGGGTAGCCTGGAGGTCAAGGACCATCAGCGAGAACGGGGATCATCATGACCACCAAGGCGCCGGAATCAGCCGTCCAGTTCACCGCCCACGAGCTGCTCGCGCTGCTCAGCGTGAACCGGGGTGCGGGCGAGCAGGGCACGCGCTCCATGCTCAAACTCGCGGACCTCCCTGGTGACGCCGACCTGGTGCGGGCCGGGTTCTCCACCCTCGTGGTCCGCGAGCTGCTGGAGACCGAGGGCGAGAAGACCTCGCTCCGTGGCCCTGCGAAGGTGCTCGCGCAGATCCTCACCACCGCGAACCTCTGGGTGGACGTGACGGTCGCGGACAGGACCTCCACGTCGGTGACCTTCCTCATCGAGTCCCCCGGGGGCAGGGTGGCACTCTTCATCCGACCCGCCGGGATCGTGATGGGTGTTCCCCTGGCGCCGACGGTGGACTGCACGGCCATGGCCCTGGACATGGTGGGTAAGAACTTCGCCGCGCACGAGCGCGACTCCCTGGTCTCCGTCCGCCGCCGTGTACAGGACGGCCCCGTGGCGGCGGCGAGCATCCGGCGCACCTCCGAGCGCGGGTGGGAGTTCACGAGCGGACCCGCGGACCAGCAGGTGACGGCGGACGCGGCGGTGTGCACGGACCTGGACGAGGCCCTCGCACGGCTCCGCGACGAGCTCGGATCGGCATCGGAGGGGACGACGGCGCACGGCGCATAGGCGGACCGGGCGGGCCTTCAGGACCCGGGGAGCTGGCTCTCGAACATGCGGAAGTAGCGCCCGCGCAGGGCCACCAGCTCCTGATGGGTCCCGCTCTCGACCACGCGCCCGTCCTCGAGCATGTGGACCACGTCGGCCTTCTCGATGGTGGCGAGCCGGTGGCTGATCGCGATGATCGTCCGCGAGCGATCGGCGAAGAGGCGCGTGAAGATGCGGTGCTCGGCGAGGGCGTCGATGGCGGACGTCGGCTCGTCCATCACGACGAACGGTGCGTCCCGGTAGAAGTTGCGTGCCATGGCGAGGCGCTGCCACTGACCGCCGGAGAGTCCGTTGCCCTTCCGCCCGCGGGGATCCTCCATCCAGTTGCTCACGTAGTTCTCGAAACCGTTGGGCATCCTCTCGATGAAGTCCGCCGCCTCGGCGTCACGGGCGGCGCGGCGCACGCGGTCGTCGTCGCGGGGTCCGTGGACATCGCCGAAGTGGATGTTGTCCTGCGCGGTGGCGAAGTCGTAGCGCAGGAAATCCTGGGACATCACGGCGAGGTGCCGGTGCCAGGCGTCGATCCGGATCCCCCTGAGATCGCGTCCGTCGAGGAGGACGTCCCCCTCGCCGGGCTGGTAGAGGCCCGCGAGCACCCGGATCAGGGTGGACTTGCCGGCGCCGTTCTCCCCCACGATCGCCACGTGCGTCCCGCGCCGGAAGGACATGGAGATGCCCTTGAGCACTTCTGACGCACTGCCCGCGTAGGTGAAGTGGATGTCGCGGAGCTCGACGGCGGAGGGCGCCTCCTCCAGCTCCCCGCGTGCGGTGGTGGAGAGCGGAAGGTCCATGAACTGCTCGTAGTCCTTGAGGTTCGCGAGATCCTCGTCGATGGAGCTGAGCGAGGACACGAGGTTGTTCGCGGTACTGAGCGCCCGGCTCACGATCTGCTGCACGTAGAGGAACTGACCCACGGGTTGCGCGCGGGCGACGATCTGCGTCACGATCCACACCAGCGCCAGTAGCTCGGCGCCGTACTGCAGGGCATCGGCGAGCAGCTGCTTCGGGATGTAGCGGCGCTGGAAGTCCAGCCGGCGCTTCTCGTCGGCGTCCCGCAGCGTGGAGCGCAGGTCCATCAGGTGGCGGACGATCCCGTAGAGCCGCATCTCGGCGATGTGCTGCGGCTTCATGAGGTTGTTCTCGATCATGCGCCGCTGCCTGCGGGAGTCCACCTGGGTGTTCCAGTGCGCCATCTGCTCGCGTGAGAGCCGGAACTGAAGGTACACGCTGGGGATGATCGCCAGCAGGACGATCAGCGCCACCCACCAGCTGACGAGGAACAGTGCGCCGATCGCCAGCCCCACGGACACCAGCTGCGTGAAGATCGCCGCGATGCGGTCCAGCACGCGGGCGTAGGAGTCGGAGAAGCGGCGGGCACGGTCGTACAGGTCCACCGTGTCCTTGTCGTCGTACCGCCAGAATTCCAGGGCGAGGAACCGCTCGTACATGCGGTCCCCCACCACAGCACCCACCCGGAACCCCAGTACCTGCTGGATGTAGCGGTCCACACTCGTGAACGCGCCCCACAGCAGCCCCAGCACCGTGGTGATGACCACGTAGACGACGGCGAGCCGCCCGGCGTCGGGCTCGCCCGCATATGCCGCGGCGAGCTCGGTGGTGGTGAGCGCCGCGAAGTAGGTGGTCACCAGCGGCAGGACGGCCGAGATCAGGGAGCCGATCACCTTCATGGCCACGGCCCCGGGCGAGGCCTTCGCGCTCACGGAGAGGACCTGGC
This sequence comes from Arthrobacter sp. RIT-PI-e, assembly GCF_001187915.1. Classification (GTDB taxonomy): domain Bacteria; phylum Actinomycetota; class Actinomycetes; order Actinomycetales; family Micrococcaceae; genus Arthrobacter_D. The sequence goes on from NZ_LGIU01000104.1 coordinate 16,219, forward strand.
CCACGGCCCGGGCGTAGGGCGCGAGCGGGAGCTTCCTCCTGGCGCTCCGGGCGGCTCCCCGATGCGGGGTGCTCATGCGGCGTACCACCCGCTCGCCGTGGAACGGGAGGGGCGCCGCACGAGGCTGTTACTTGGACCCGTAGTTCGGTGCCTCCACCGTCATCTGGATGTCGTGGGGGTGGGACTCCTTGAGCCCGGCCGAGGTGATGCGGACGAACTTGCCCTTGGCCTTGAGCTCCGGGATGGTGCGGGCACCGGTGTAGAACATGGTCTGCCGGAGGCCGCCGACGAGCTGGTAGGCCACGGAGGCGAGCGGCCCGCGGTATGCCACGCGCCCCTCGATGCCCTCCGGGATCAGCTTGTCGTCCCCGGCCACGTCCGCCTGGAAGTAGCGGTCCTTGGAGTAGGAGGTGTTCTTGCCGCGGGTCTGCATGGCGCCGAGGGAGCCCATGCCGCGGTAGGTCTTGAACTGCTTGCCGTTGACGAAGATGAGTTCACCGGGCGCCTCGGCCGATCCGGCCAAGAGCGAGCCGAGCATCACGGTGTCCGCGCCCGCCACGATGGCCTTGCCGATGTCACCCGAGTACTGCAGCCCGCCGTCGGCGATCACCGGCACACCGGCCGGGATGGCGGCCTTCGCCGATTCGTAGATGGCGGTGACCTGCGGGACGCCCACACCGGCGACCACGCGCGTGGTGCAGATCGAGCCGGGCCCCACGCCCACCTTGATGCCGTCCGCGCCGGCGTCGACCAGGGCCTGCGCGCCCTCGCGGGTGGCCGCCTGGCCGCCGATGACGTCCACGTGGGCCAGCGAGGGCTCGGCCTTCAGGCGTGCGATCATCTCCAGCACACCTGCGCTGTGACCGTTGGCGGTGTCCACGAAGAGTGCGTCCACGCCGGCGTCCACGAGGGCCATGGCGCGCTCCCACCCGTCCCCGAAGAAACCGATGGCGGCGCCCACCCGGAGGCGGCCGTCGTCGTCCTTGGTGGACAGCGGGTACTGCTCGGCCTTGGTGAAGTCCTTGACCGTGATGAGACCGCGCAGGACGCCGTCGCCGTCCACGAGGGGAAGCTTCTCGATCTTGTTGGTGGCGAGGAGGCCGATGGCGTCGTCGCCGCTGATCCCCACGTGCCCGGTGACGAGCGGCATGCGCGTCATGACGTTCTTCACCAGCGTGGTGGGGAAGTCGCGCTCCAGGACGAAGCGGGTGTCGCGGTTGGTGACGATGCCGAGGAGGTGACCGGTCTCGTCCGCCACCGGGAGGCCGGAGACGCGGTAGTGGCCGCACAGCTCGTCGAGCTCCTGCAGCGTGGCATCGGGGCCGATGGTCAGCGGGTTGGTGATCATGCCGGACTCGCTGCGCTTCACGCGGTCCACCTGCTCCGCCTGGTCGGAGATGGAGAGGTTGCGGTGGATGACGCCGAGGCCGCCCTGCCGGGCCATCGCCACGGCCATGCGCGACTCCGTCACGGTGTCCATCGCCGAGGAGAGCAGCGGGGTCCTCACGGTGATCCGCTTGGAGATGCGCGACGACGTGTCAGCCTCCGAGGGGATGACGTCGGTGTGTCCCGGGAGCAGCAGGACGTCGTCGTAGGTCAGGCCGATGAATCCGAAGGGGTCGTGGATCTGGCTGGACTGCTCGCTCACTGCTGCGCCTCTTTCGGGATGACCGGGTGGGGAGGGCCGGGAGTCGGTGCACACCGACAGGGCTCTGGAAAGTCTAGAACGGAAGACCGGGACGCACTATTCCGGTGACGGCGCTCACGTCACCGGCCCGATCCGTCACCAGAGCACCGAACCCCGTACCCTAGGAGGAGTATGTCCCCGCGGGCGACGGGGATCGCACCATTGTCATCATGCAGGTGGCCGGCTCCGACGCAAGGCGTCCGAGACCCTCCGCCTCACCCCAGCTACGAGAGAATCCTAATCTGTGAATAAAAGACCTGCCGCACTGAAAGCACCACGGGAACTGGCCAAGGGAGCCATGCGCATAGTCGCTCTCGGTGGTATCGGTGAGATCGGCAGAAACATGACCGTCTTCGAGTTCGAGGGCAAGCTGCTGATCGTCGACTGCGGTGTCCTCTTCCCCGAGGAGCACCAGCCGGGCATCAACGTGATCCTGCCCGACTTCTCCTACATCCGCGACCGCCTCGACGACGTCGTGGGCCTGGTGCTCACCCACGGGCACGAGGACCACATCGGCGGTGTCCCGTACCTCCTGAAGGAACGCGCGGACATCCCCCTGATCGGGTCCAAGCTGACACTGGCGTTCATCGAGGCCAAGCTCAAGGAACACCGCATCACCCCGAAGACCGTCCAGGTCAAGGAGGGCGACCGCCGCGCCATGGGCGGGTTCGACCTCGAGTTCGTGGCCGTGAACCACTCCATCCCGGACAGTCTCGCCGTCGCCATCCGCACCGCGGCCGGCATGGTGCTGCACACCGGTGACTTCAAGATGGACCAGTTCCCCCTGGACCGCCGCATCACGGACCTCGGCGCGTTCGCCCGGCTCGGCGCGGAGGGCGTGGACCTGTTCCTCACCGACTCCACCAACGCGGACGTGCCCGGTTTCACCACCTCGGAGAAAGACCTCTCCCCCGCGATCGACGCCGTCTTCCGGACCGCGCCGCGCCGCATCATCGTCTCCAGCTTCGCCAGCCACATCCACCGCATCCAGCAGATCATCGACACCGCCCACCGGCACCGCCGCAAGGTGGCGTTCGTGGGCCGCTCCATGGTGCGCAACATGACCATCGCGGCGGACCTCGGCTACCTGACCATCCCGCAGGGACTGCTGGTGGACTTCAAGAAGCTCGAGCGCAGCGACGACCACAAGGTGGTGCTGATCTGCACCGGGTCGCAGGGCGAGCCCATGGCCGCACTGTCCCGCATGGCCAACAAGGACCACGCGATCCGCATCAGCGAGGGTGACACCGTGCTGCTGGCGAGCTCGCTGATCCCCGGCAACGAGAACGCCATCTACGGCATCATCAACGCGCTCACCGAGATCGGCGCCAACGTGGTGCACAAGGGCAACGCCAAGGTCCACGTCTCGGGCCACGCCAGCGCCGGTGAGCTCGCGTACTGCTACAACATCGTGAAGCCGCGTAACGTCATGCCGGTGCACGGCGAGTGGCGCCATCTGCGGGCCAACTCGGAGATCGCCGTCGCCACCGGGGTGGATCCCCGCAACGTGGTGATCGCCCAGGACGGCGTGACCGTGGACCTGGTCCGCGGCCGTGCGACGCTCTCCGGCAAGGTGGAGGCCGGCCTGGTGTTCGTGGACGGCGACAGCGTGGGCGGCATCACCGAGGAGGACCTCGTGGAGCGCCGTCGTCTCGCCGAGGAGGGCGTGGTCACCGTGCTCGCCATCATCGACCCGGACAACGGCGAGATGGTCGAGGCCCCCGAGTTCTTCACCAAGGGCTTCTCCTGCTCGGACGAGGATCTCGACAAGGCGGGCGCCGCCGTCGAGAAGGCGCTGCGCGACGCCGGCTCGAACCGCCAGGGCGGTCGCCGTCAGGACCCCGAGGAGATCATCGAACGGGCCACCTCCAACTGGATGCGCCGGTTCTACAACCGCCAGCCCGTGGTCACGGCGATCGTGGTCGACGCCTGATCCCCGGATCCACTGCACGACGGACCCCCGGTACTCCTGGTCAGGAGTGCCGGGGGTCCGTCGTCTTCGCGGCGTCCTGGGAAGAGGACCTTCCGCAACCGTGCGTGAACCACGGGGTCGATCCCTCCGGGGTCGGGCCGAGGGGGTTCATACTCCGGAGTGCTGCAGACTGCACGGGGCTCCGTCCCTGGTCAGGTCTCGAGGTCGTCCGCCGTGTCTCGAGCGGCGGCTTTCCGCCGCCCTCGAGCATCGGCGTAGTAGTACCACGCGCCCACGGCTGCCCCCAGCACCACCCGGGGAAAGGGCACCCGCATTCTCCTCAGCGCCTGTTCGGCGGCTTCGTCGAACCACCACCCGAACCGCCACGTTCCGTACATCAGGGCGCCGGTGACTGCGGCGAAGCCTGCCCTGGCCTTCGGACTCATCTCGACGGCCGGTGGGGTCTTCTGTCCGGAAGTGCGTTCGAGGACTTCGGAGCGGAATTGTGGGACCGCGATGAGAGCGACCACTGTTGCCGTGGAGCCCCACGTGATGGTGTGGCGCAACCATCCCGGGTACGTCCTGCCGGGGATGAGACTCAGGGCCCCACCGGCCAGGGCCTGGGACCGGGGGTTCGTCGCGATGCTGAGGGCGGTGTTCTTCCGGGACATGCTTCCACCGTAGGTGGTACGGGGGCCATGGTCATCAGCCACAGGGCGGATCCGGATCGTTGCCGGCTCGAGCACCACGTCGTCCAGGAGGAAGCGGCTGGAGGTCAGGTGCAGACTCCTCGGAGTACTCTTCTCCATCGTCGGTGTCCGCTCTCGCCGGGAGGGCAGCACCGCCTCATGTGCACCTCCACCGTACGGCGTGCTCACGGTTGTTCTCACTTCACCTCGGTGAACCGCGTGCCGAGGGACTCGGACAGGACCGAGAGATCGATCGGGACGGGGTTCGCGGAGCCGACCTCGACCTCGGAGTAGTCGACGACGAACCAGTTCCGGCCTTCCGCGAAGTACACGGAGCCGCCTGATTCCGCAGCGTCCGCCATCACGGCGTACGTGTCGGTACGTGCTTCCTGCGAATCGAAGTAGAAGAGCTCGACGGTCGGGGTGCATTTCACGGATTCGGTGGACATCGGTCCGTCGGAGCCGAACACGACGGTGGATCCGAGGAGTTCCTCCCGGCACTCGAGGTGGTCGAACACGGCCTGCCGGGCGTCCTCCAGCGAGCTGTAGGACGGCAGCTCGTCGACAGGGGCCTGCCCCGCCGCGCACCCCGTGCCTGCCCCCATCAGCAGCAGCACCGGACCGATAGCCGAAACGATCCGCTTCCCCCGCATCATGCCCCCTTCCATGGTGGCAACCGTTCCCGGACCTGCTGCCCAGGTGCTCGATGCTACCGACCGCCTGCTACCGGGTGTCGTCCACCGGGGGGATCGTTACGAGGACGTAGTCCTGACAGCAGTGACCGAGGTCCACCCATGGGTCCGCCGAGGGTACGGGGCACCCCGCCGTGGACGGCCGGGACCCTCGCGCTCTGATCGAGGTGGGTCAGGGTACGGGGACGGCGAAGTAGGTCGGCAGGTCCTCGTACGCGAACATGGCAAGGCCCTGACCGTTGATCACGGCGGGGGGATCGCGCCCGCCGTCGGCGAACCGGGGCTGCATCTGGTCCGGGAACCTCAGGTACCCGGTCCTGTCACCGGCAGCATCGCCCCCGTAGACATCGCCTGCATCGGACACCGTTGACGGCAGGAACCCGGAGGCCGGGTCGATCTTCTTCTGCTCACCGGTCGTCAGGTCCACCACCCACTGTGCGTCGACGCCCTGCTCGTCACTCCAGTGCATGAGCAGGAGCTCCCCGTTCGGGCTGGACGCGCTGCCGGACGGTACCCGCACGGAGATCGGATGGGCACACCCTCGAGCGGCGCCCTCGAAGATGAGAGGTTCCCCGGTGCGCAGGTCGAGGATCTCGCAGGTCCCGTCGAGCTGGCGCGTGGACATGAAGGTCGGGCCGAACGTCAGGGACCCGGACGGGTGGTCGTGGAACGTCGTCGACCACTCACGCGTACCCGCGATGGCCACCGGTTGCCCCGTCGTCGGATCCGTGGCACCCCTCGGGGCCCGGTAGACGTCCACACCGTCGATGCGGGCGAGCCACTGCTGGCCCTCGAGATCAGGGATCCGTTCCAGTTGTGCCGTCTCCGCGTCCAGTACCCGCATGAAGTCGAGGGCATCCGGCCCGGCTGCCACACCGCTCTGTGCTTCGAGGCTGCCATCGGTGGAGGTGAAGGACAGGGCCCTGCCGCCGTCCTGGGTGGATCGTGGCCGGTAGTGGCTGACGTCGTCGTCGACGACCGAGGCAGCACCGGTCTCGTCGACGACGATCAGCTGCGCGACGGGGGTCCCGGTACCCCCACCCGTCCCCGGCTGTGCCGGGAGACCGATCTGGAAGAAGGTGACGAACTCCCTGCCGTTCTGTCGCACCCGGTCGAGCACGGGTTCGACGGCCTGGGGCTGCTGCAGTCCCAGGGACGGCGACCGGTACAGGACATCCCCGCCACTGGTGGTGACCACCAGCGTCCGGTCGTTCGTCGTGGTGTCACGGTCGACGAATGCCGCGAGGTCCCCGAAGACCTCCGCCCCCTGCCCCTTCGACGCGTACCAGCCGGTTCGGCTGAGCCACCGCTCGGGAAGAGCTCCGGTGGCGTAGGAGAACCCCGTCTGGTAGGACCCCACCTTGCCCGATGTCGGTTGCGCAGTCGTCGTCGACGGTGCAGTCGAGCGGGGGGGTGGTGCCGTTCCGGGTTCCGTGGCCGGTGGCGTGGTCGTCGGGGACGCCGAGGGAGTCGGCGTCGCCGAGGGAGTCATGGTCGCGGATGCACTGCTGCTCCCGGGGGACGGTTCCGCGACCGGCCGATCGTTCGCGCATCCCGTCATGGCAAGTGCCACGGTCAGTGTGATGACGCCCAGCACACCAGGTTTCCTGTTGATCGGCCCCATCGCTTCCCCTCCGTCGGGTTTCCGGGCTCACCGGTCACCCCTCCAAACTATCGGAGGACCGGATACCCGGAACCGCACACCCGCCGTCGGGTGCGTGTACCGGCTCTCCTCCACTCGTCGTCCGGCGGGGGAACGCCGTTCCGGTCACGGAGGACGGCTCCCGCGGCCCGGCGTGTCACGGGGTGGTCCTGCGCGGGGGCCTGCGGCCGCTGCCTGCCCTGGTGGTGGTGGGCCGGTTCTTCACGGTCCCGGGTACGGGTCGGTCGGGTGCCGGGCGCGGTGCGAACCGGCGGCCGACCACCGTTGCCCTGGGATGCTCCGGTGTGGTGGGCGGGACGGGGGTCGCCTGGTCGGTGGCGCGGGAACAGGAGATGAGGACGCCGATCGCGGTGAGGACAGCGACCATGGAGGACCCGCCGTAGGAGATGAAGGGCAGGGGAACCCCGATCACGGGGACCACTCCGGTGACCACGGCGATGTTCAGGATCGCCTGGCCGATGATCCACACGAGGATCCCACCGCAGACGTAGGTGATCTCGAGGTTCTCGGAGAGGGTGGCGATCCGATAGATGGAGTACGCGAGGACCCCGAAGAGCACCACGACCAGCAGCGCCCCGACCAGGCCCAGTTCCTCGCCGAGGACGGCGAACACGAAGTCGTTGTGCGCTTCGGGGATCCAGCTGACCTTCAGTCTGCTCTGCCCCACCCCGACGCCGAAGAGCCCGCCGCCGGCGAGCCCGTAGAGGGCCTGGGCGCTCTGGTAGCCCAGCCCCTGGGCGGTTCCTTCGGCACTGGGATCGAGCCAGGCACTGACGCGCCGCATGCGGTTCGGGCTGCTGACGACGGCGAGCAGCGTGACGACTACCCCGAGCACGATCCCGCCGGTGAAGAGCTTGGAGCTGGCTCCGGCGACGAAGAACAGGCCTGCGGCGATGAGCCCGATGACCATGGCGGTGCCCAGGTCCTTTCCCGCCAGCACCAGGCCTATCGCCATCATCGCGCCCGGCACCACGGGGATGAACATGTGCCGTGCGTAGCGCAGGAGTCCGGCCTTCCTCGCCAGGACCATCCCACCCCAGATGACGAGGCTGAGCTTGAGGAACTCCGAGGGCTGGGCGGTCAGCCCACCGATCCTGATCCAGTTCCGGTTGCCCTGCACCTCGAGGCCGATGGGTGAGAAGACGAGCAGGGCCAACGCGAAGGACCCGAGGAGGATCACCCAGGACAGTTTCCGGTAGACCCGGAAAGGGGTGAACGCGCACACCAGCAGTGCCACACCGCCGACGCCGACCCACATGAGCTGCTTCGTGAAGTACTCGTACGGTGACCGGTTCTGCGCCACGAGCTCGAACGAGGACGCCGACAGGACCATCATCGAACCGATGGCCACCAGGGCGAAGGTCGTGGTGATCAGCAGGTTCCGCGCATTGCGGTTCGAGTTCGGGCCCTCCGCAGCGACGAAGCTGCGCAGGCGCGTCCACCACGGTCCTCGCCCGGAAGAATCCAGGGTCTGGTCGGAACCGGCAACCGTGATGGTCATGGGACTCCTCGGGACACAGCCCTCGCGTCACTGCGGAGGGAGGAAGGGGTGAAGTGGTGGCCGTGCCCGGGGAGCGGACCAGGTTCGAGTACGTCTGGTCACGTCTCACCGGTGCTACATCTTCGCACCCGCCGGATGCACACGACAATGCCTTCCTCCCTGTGCAGAGGTGCCCCTGGAGGAAGGGGCCGAGGATGCACCGGGGATCCTGGTTCGGACGGCACGTCCTCTCAGGCGAGGGTGATGTCGCTCGGACGCATGAGCACGGGTTCGTGCCGATTCCGGTGGCGGGTCTCTGCCCGCAGCCCGAGGTAGGTGCCGGTGATGATGAGCGCGGCGCCGAGGAACCCGAGAAGGGCCAGGGTCTCCTGTCCGATGCCGATGCCGATGAGGACCGCCCAGACGGGTTCGGTGCCCATGAGGAGACTGGCCCGTGAGGCGGAGGTCTGCTGGATCGCCCAGGTCTGGACGAGGAACGCGAAGACGCTGCAGGCCAGGCCCAGGTAGAGGACACCGATCCACTGTGCCTGGTCGAAGGTTTGGACGGCATGCAGGACACCGCGTGGATCGGCGACGGTGTAGACGATCGCGCAGACGATGCTCTGCACCAGGGTCAGCGTCAGCGGACTGTACGCGCGCCCTCGGGTGAGACCCGCGACAGCAGTGACATGGACGGCGCGGACCACCGCTGCGGCGAGCATCAGCAGATCCCCCGCCGTGGGGGTGGCGAGCCCGTCCTCCGAGACCAGCAGGCACACCCCGACGACGGCGATCACACCGGAACCGAGCACCGCACGGGGCAGTCTCGTCCGGAAGGCGACGCTCTCGGCCACGGGGGTGAACACGACGACGAGGCTGATGATCAGTCCGGCGTTCGTGGCACTGGTGCCGGCGATCCCGTGGGTCTCCAGGATCAGGACGGCAGCCTGGGTGAGACCGAGCACTACCCCGATGACACCTTCGCGGACACCGACCGTGCGTCGGCCCCGGACCCACCAGACCAGGGACAGCGCGGCGGTGGTGATGAGGAACCGCAGCGAGAGGATCACGGTGACACCGACGGTCTCGGTGAGGGTCTTCGCTGCCAGATAGCTGCTGCCCCACACCAGGGCCACCAGCAGGAGGAGGACATCGATCCGCCGTGCCCGGATGTAGGAGCGGAGGGTTGCAAAGGGATTCCGGTGTCCCCGTCCCCGGTCGAAGGAGTCGTGCGAGGTCGGGGGGAGGAGAGGTGATGGCACTTCTCGAGTCTCACGGGTTCTCCATCATTAGACGAGAGGGTAGTTCGTGAAGAAATGGTTTAGCGTCTGCTTATGGATCTGCACCAGTTACGCCTGCTCAGGGAGCTCGGTGAACGCGGCAGCCTGGCGGCCGTGGCGCGGGCTCTCCACGTCTCGCCGTCCGCCGTGTCCCAGCAGCTCACCGCACTGCAGCGCCGCACCGAGGTACCCCTGACGGAACGCAGGGGCCGCACCCTGGCCCTCACCGGTGCCGGTCAGGCGCTGGCGGAGGCCGCCATGCGGGTGGGCGTCGCGATGAGCTCGGCGGAGCAGGCCGTCAGCCGGTACGTCCAGGACCCGACCGCGACGGTGACCATCTGTGCCTTCAACAGCGCCGGGATGACCTACTTCGGCCCGCTCCTGGCAGACCTCTCCGGGGAGGGGAACCCGCGCCTGATCTGTCACGACCGGGACGTGGGGCAGAACGCCTTCCCCGCCCTGACCGCGGACTACGACCTCGTGCTCGCCCACCGCCTCGGGCACAGCGCCCGCTGGCCGCCATCACTCACCGTGCTGCCCCTGGTGAGTGAACCCCTGGACGTCGCCATGTCGGTCCGTCACCCGCTCGCCGGCCGACCCGACGTCGGCGTTTCGGAGCTGATCGACGAGGAATGGGTGTCCGTCCAGGACGGGTTCCCCCTGGAGTCCGCGGTGCAGAGCATCGCCGTCCACGCAGGAGGGCCGCTGAACATCACGCACCGGATCAACGAGTTCTTCGTCGCCGCCGCGCTCATCGCGAACAGCCCCGCCGGGGCGCCCATGCCCCGCCACACCGCAGCTCCCCGACGCGGTGGTCCCGTGGTTCTGAAGCCACTCCGCGATCTGGAGCTCAGCAGGCACGTGGACATCCTCTGCCGCCCCGAGACCCTGCACCGGACGGCCGTCCGGAACGTCGTGGACGCCCTCCGGAACCGTGCGATACCGGCCCCGGAGGATGGTGGGAGGATGTCCCCATGAATCCGACGGCCATCCGGCAGCACCAGCAGTCCATCACCGTTCATCTGCAGGCCGACGCTCTCTACGACCTGGTCTCCGACATCACCCGCACGGGCGAGTGGAGCCCGGTGTGCACGGCGTGCTGGTGGGACGACGACGGCGGCGCCGGCCGGGCGGGCTTGGTGGGTGCGTGGTTCACCGGGCGCAACGAGGTGCCGGGGCGGACGTGGGAGACCCGGTCGCAGGTGGTGGCCGCCGAGCGGGGCCGGGAGTTCGCCTGGGTGGTCGGTGGACGCTACGTCCGCTGGGGCTTCAGCCTGGCTCCGGCGGATGCGCGTACGGACACGGTACTGACCGAGTCCTGGGACTTCCTGCCGGCCGGGATCGCCATGTTCGGGGAGAAGTACGGCGACGGTGCGCCCGCCCAGATCGCCGAGCGCACCCGGCAGGCGCTCGACGGCATCCCGGCGACGCTCGCGGCGATCAAGCGGATCGCCGAGTCCGCCCCGTAGCGGACGGCAGCGGGGAACGGCTTCCGCGCTGCCGGAGAAACAGCAGCACCCCGGCTCTCGCGAACCGGGGTGCTGCTGTGACGTGCGGGAGGGGGCTGAGCCCTGATCCGAGTCCTAGTGCGAGTGGCCGTGCCCCTCGTCGTCGGACTCCTCGGGCTTGTCCACCACGAGGGTCTCCGTGGTGAGCACCAGCGCCGCGATCGAGGCGGCGTTGCGCAGAGCGGAACGCGTCACCTTCACGGGGTCGATGATGCCGGCATCCACGAGGTTCTCGTACTCGCCGGTCGCGGCGTTGAAGCCGTGGCCCACCTCGAGGTCGGAGACCTTGGAGACGACGACGTAGCCCTCGTGTCCTGCGTTCTCGGCGATCCAGCGCAGCGGCTGGGCGAGGGCGCGGCGTACGAGGCCGATCGCGGTGGCCGCGTCACCCTCGAGTGCCAGGACGTCCGCGTCGGTGTCGAGTGCCTTGCCGGCGTGGACCAGTGCTGAACCGCCACCGGCCACGATGCCCTCCTCGAGAGCGGCACGCGTGGAGGACACGGCGTCCTCGATGCGGTGCTTCTTCTCCTTGAGCTCCACCTCGGTGGCCGCACCGACCTTGATGACGCCGATGCCGCCCGCGAGCTTCGCGAGGCGCTCCTGGAGCTTCTCGCGGTCCCAGTCGGAGTCGGTGCGCTCCACCTCGGCGCGGATCTGCGCCACGCGGTCGGCGACGTCGGACTCGCTGCCGGTGCCGTCCACGATGGTGGTGGCGTCCTTGGTGACGGTGATCCGGCGTGCGGAACCGAGCACCTCGAGGCCCACCTGGTCCAGCTTCAGGCCGAGGTCGGGTGAGACCACCTGCGCACCGGTGAGGGTGGCGATGTCCTGCATCATGGCCTTGCGGCGGTCACCGAAGCCGGGGGCCTTGACGGCGACGACGTTCAGGGTGCCGCGGATCTTGTTGACCACGAGGGTGGAGAGGGCCTCGCCCTCGATGTCCTCGGCGATGATGAACAGCGGCTTCCCGGCCTGCAGCGCCTTCTCGAGCAGCGGCAGGAACTCCTGCAGCGAGGAGATCTTGCCGGAGTTGATCAGGATGAGGGCGTCCTCGAGGACGGCTTCCTGACGCTCGGCGTCGGTGACGAAGTACGGGGAGAGGTAGCCCTTGTCGAACTGCATGCCCTCGGTGAGCACCAGTTCGGTCTGCGTGGTGGAGGACTCCTCGATGGTGATCACGCCATCCTTGCCCACCTTGTCGAACGCCTCGGCGAGCAGTTCGCCCACCTCGGTGCTCTGGGCGGAGATGGAGGCCACGTTGGCGGTCTGCTGACCGACCACTTCGCGGGCGTTCTCGAGCAGGCGCTTGGCGACGGCTTCCACCGACACCTCGATGCCGTGCTTGAGCTGACCCGGTGCGGCGCCGGCGGCCACGTTGCGCAGGCCCTCCTTGACCAGGGCCTGGGCGAGCACGGTGGCGGTGGTGGTGCCGTCACCGGCGACGTCGTTGGTCTTGGTGGCCACCTCCTTGGCGAGCTGTGCACCGAGGTTCTCGTACGGGTCGTCGAGCTCGACCTCACGGGCGATCGTGACGCCGTCGTTCGTGATGGTGGGGGCGCCCCACTTCTTGTCCAGCACGACGTTGCGTCCGCGGGGGCCCAGCGTCACCTTGACGGTGTTCGCGAGCTTGTCCACGCCGGCCTCGAGGGCACGGCGGGCGGCGTCGTTGAATTCCAACTGCTTTGCCATTGTTGCTTCCTTTCAGGCTCGTGCAGCGAGAAGAACCCCGGCCGTGACGGGCCGGGGTTCTTCTTCGGGGTTACTACTTGACGACCACTGCGAGGACGTCGCGGGCGGAGAGCACCAGGTACTCGGTCCCGCCGTGCTTCACCTCGGTTCCGCCGTACTTCGAGTAGATGACGACGTCGCCCTCGGCGACGTCGACGGGGATGCGGTTGCCGTTGTCGTCGACGCGACCCGGTCCGACTGCCACGACCTCGCCCTCCTGGGGCTTCTCCTTGGCGGTGTCCGGGATGACGAGGCCGGAGGCAGTGGTCTGCTCGGCTTCGAGGGGGCGGACGACAATGCGATCCTCAAGGGGCTTGATAGAGACCGACATACGGCTCTCCTTTGCGTTCGGTACCAATGGAATGAAGGCCGTCGGGGTGGCGCAGACCGTCGTCGCGGTGCCGGTGAACGCTTCCCTCGGGGTTGGCACCCACACGGAGCGAGTGCCAGGTTCGACTGTATGCAACGGTTAGCACTCGGTCAAGACGAGTGCCAATCAGGATGGCGCTCCAGCGATACGTCCGGAGTCATCGTGGAGGAATACGTCATGGTTGGTTTGCGTAATTCACCTGTCTCCCTCTACGGTCTGAAGGTAAGCCTCACCTAACAACCCTCGTCCGGTCTCTCGGCCCTTCCTCCCCGGAGCTCTCCATGCCACCTCTGCGTCTCCCTCTCCTGTCCGCCGTCGCCGTCGCCACCCTCGCCCTCACCGCCTGCGGGGGCTCCTCCGAGGCCGCGGACGCGCCGGCCGGCGCAACGGGCGGCACCGTCTCCGTGGAGCACGCACAGGGCACCACCGAGGTACCGGTCAACCCGGAGACCGTGTTCACGTTCGACCTCGGTGCACTCGACACCCTCGACGCCCTCGACATCCCCGTGGCGGGCGTACCGCAGGGCAACCTCCCGGCCCAGCTCTCGGCCTACGAGGGCGGGGACGTCACGAACATCGGCTCGCTGAAGGAACCGGACTTCGAGGCGATCGCCGCGGCGGACCCTGACCTCATCATCATCTCGGCGCGGGTCGCGGACTCCTACGACGAGCTCTCCGCCATCGCCCCCACGATCGACCTCAGCGTCGACGACGCCGACCCGCTGGGCAGCTTCACCCGGAACACGGAGGAACTGGGGCAGATCTTCGGCATCGAGGACGCGGTGGACGAGCGACTTGCCGCCCTGGACGCGGAGATCGAGGACACACGGGCCGCCGCCGCCGACGCCGGGAACGGTCTGATCGTCATGACCAGCGCGGGCGAGGTGACCGCCTACGGCGCCACCTCCCGCTTCGGCCTGATCCACAGCGTGCTCGGCGTGGAGCCCGCCACCGAGGTGACCATGGACGGCCGTCACGGCGAGGCGATCTCCTTCGAGTACATCGCCGAGGCCAACCCCGCCCACCTCTTCGTGATCGACCGCGACGCCGCGATCGGCGAGGCAGGGGCCGCCGCCGCAGCCGTGCTGGACAACGAGCTGGTCAACGGCACGGACGCCGTGAAGAACGGCCACGTCACCTACCTGGACTCGGCGAGCTGGTACCTGATCGGCTACGGGCTGAACAACCTCGACTCGATGATCGCCGCCGTCAACCAGGCCGTCACGGCCTGATCCGCAGGGCTGCGAGCGCGGATCCTCGATGACCACGGTCTCCCTCCGGCCGCAGCGGTCCGCTGCGCAGCACGGCTCCCCCCGCACCCCGAGGATCCGGTGGGCGGTGGGGGCCGTGCTGCTCCTGGCCGCGACCAGCCTCTTCGTCGGCGTCTCGAGCGTCTCCCCTGCCGCCCTGCTGGCCGGGGACGCCGGCGTGTGGCAGACCTTCCTGGTGAGCCGGGTCCCGCGGACGCTCGCGGTGGTGCTCGCCGGCATGGCCCTCAGCGTCGCGGGGTTCATCCTGCAGCTCATGGCGCGCAACCGCTTCGTGGAGCCCTCCACCGTGGGCACGGTGGAATCGGCCACGGCGGGCATCCTCGTGGCCACGCTGCTCCTCCCCGCAGCGCCGATCGTGGCGAAGATGGGGATCGCCGCGGTCTTCGCGATCGCCGGGACCGCGCTCTTCCTCACGGTCCTGCGCCGCATCCCGCTCCGCGACACCCTGATCGTGCCGCTGGTGGGCATCATGCTCGGGGGTGTGATCGGGGCGGTGACCACGTTCTTCGCCTACCGGTTCGATCTGCTGCAGACCCTGAACACCTGGATGATCGGCGACTTCTCCGGGTTGGTCCGCGGCCGCTACGAGCTCCTGTGGATCGTGGCCGTGCTGGCCGTGGTCGGGTACGTCTGTGCCGACCACTTCACCGTGGCCGGCATGGGGCAGGACTTCACCACCAACCTCGGGCTGAACTACCGGCGGACCATGAACCTGGGTCTGGTCCTCGTGAGCCTCATCAGCGCCGTGGTGGTGGTGGTCGGCGCGATCCCCTTCCTCGGCCTGATCGTGCCCAACCTCGTGTCCCTGCTCATCGGCGACAACGTGCGGCGCGCCGTCCCCTGGATCGCGGTGTTCGGTGCGGGGTTCGTGCTGCTGTGCGACATCCTCGGCAGGATCATCCGCTTCCCCTACGAGGTACCGGTGGGTGTGGTGGTGTCCGTGGTGGGCAGTGCGCTGTTCATCGTCCTGCTGGTCCGGAGGAGTGCCGGTGCGCGCTAGGACCGACGCCCTCCCCTCGGCCCTGGTGCAGTCCGGCCGCAAGCCCGTGCGCTCGCTGCCGCCCGCGTTCTGGCTGGTGGCACTCGGCATCGCCGCGATCGGCGTCGTCGTCGCGTTCCTGCTCGTGGGACTGCAGGGCAACCTCGCCTACGTGCTGCCGCGGAGGCTCAACCGCGTGGGGGCCATGGCGGTGGTGGCGGTGGCCGTCGCGGTGTCCACCATCCTGTTCCAGACGGTGACGGGCAACCGGATCCTCACGCCGTCGATCATGGGCTTGGACGCCCTGTACATCCTCCTCCAGACGGTGCTGGCCTTCGCACTCGGCGCCGGTACGCTCCTGAACCTCGGCGCTCCTCTGCGCTTCCTGGTCGAGGTGACCCTCATGGTCACCTTCTCGGCGCTGCTCTACCGGTGGCTCTTCAACGGCCGGGGGCGCAGCCTGCACCTGCTGCTGCTGGTGGGCATCGTGTTCGGGGTGTTCTTCCGCGGCGTGTCCTCCCTCCTGCAGCGCCTGATGGACCCGAGCGAGTACATCATCCTGCAGGACCTGTTCTTTGCGAGCTTCAACCGCGTGGATCCCACCCTGCTGCTGATCTCGGCGCTCGTGGTGACGGCTCTGGGTGTTGTGGCGTGGCGGCTCCGGCCCCCCCTCGACGTCCTGGCCCCCGGACGGGACACCGCGGCGCACCCCGGGGTGGACCACCGCCGCACCGTCACCCAGGTGCTGGTGATCTGCTCGGTGCTCGTCGCGGTGTCCACCGCCCTCGTGGGACCGGTCACCTTCTTCGGGCTGCTGATCTCGGCGCTCGCCTACCCGCTGTGCCGGCAGTTCCGGCACGCGGTGGTGCTCCCGATCGCCGTCCTCCTCGGCGTGATCGCCCTGGTGGGCGGGCAGCTGGTGCTGGAGCAGGTCTTCTCCTTCGACACCGCCCTGAGCATCGTCATCGAGTTCGTGGGCGGCATCGTGTTCCTCACCCTCCTCCTGAAAGGCCGGGTCCGTTGTTCACCATCGACCACGCCACGAAACGGTACGGCTCCGCCACGGTGGTGGACGACGTCAGCTGCGTCATCCCCCGCGGCGGCGTCACCTCGATCATCGGGCCCAACGGGGCCGGGAAGTCCACCCTGCTCTCGATGGTCAGCCGCCTCCTGCCCCTGGACACCGGACGCGTGGAGGTGGCCGGACTCGACGTCGCCCCCACCGCCGGGCCCGAGCTCGCACGGACGCTGTCCATCCTCCGGCAGGAGAACCAGCTGACGGTCCGCCTGACCGTCCGGGACCTCGTGGGGTTCGGCCGCTTCCCGCACAACAACGGCCGGTCCACGGCGATCGACCGCGAGCACATCGAGCGTGCGCTGGCCTACCTGGACCTCACCATCCTGGCGGACCGGTTCGTGGACGAGCTCTCCGGCGGCCAGCGGCAGCGCGCCTTCATCGCCATGGTGCTGGCCCAGGACACGGACTACGTCCTGCTGGACGAGCCGCTGAACAACCTCGACATGCGGCACTCCGTGGACATGATGCGCCTGCTCCGCCGGCTGGTGGACGAGCTGGGGAAGACCGTGGTGCTGGTGATCCACGACATCAACTTCGCCTCCTGCTACTCGGACACCATCGTGGCCATGCGCGAGGGCGCGGTGATCCACACCGGCACGCCGGAGGAGATCATGACGCCGGCCGTGCTGCAGGACGTCTACGACGTGGAGATCCAGGTGGAGCTGATCCGGGGCAACAGGATCGGCGTGTACTTCACCTAGGCTGGGCCCATGGCTTCGGACAACATCGCGGACATCCTGACGCCGGAGGGCTGGGAGCTGCTGAACTCCCTCGATCCCTACGTCGAAGCGGACAGCCTGCGGCTCACCGAACAGCTCCGGAAGGCCGGGCACCCTCCCGAGCGCGTTGCCGCCGCCCTCACCCAGTCCAGGCTGCGGGCCCGGGCGGCCGCCAAGTTCGGCCCGTTCGCAGGGCACATGGTGTTCACGGCGGCGGGGCTGGAGCAGGCCACGCGGCTCTCGGTGGCCGCCCGCCACGCGCAGCGCTTCGTGGACGCCGGCCTGGTCAGGGTGGCGGATCTCGGCTGCGGTCTCGGAGCTGACAGCATGGCCCTGGCCACCCTGGACCGCGAGGTGACCGCCGTCGAGCTGGACGAGACCACCGCCGCCGCCGCGACCATGAACCTGCTGCCCTTCCCCAACGCACGCGTGGTCAACGCGGACGCCTCCTCCGTGGACACGGCGGAGTACGACGCCGTGTGGCTGGACCCGGCGCGCAGGACCACGACGACGTCGGGCACCTCCCGTCTCTTCGATCCCGAGGCGTTCTCCCCTCCCCTGTCCTTCGTGCAGGAACTCGCGGACCGCGGCACGGCGATGGGCGTCAAGATGGGCCCCGGCATGCCGCACGACTCCGTCCCCGCACGGTGCGAGGCGCAGTGGGTCTCGGTGGACGGCGACGTCACCGAGGTGGCCCTGTGGTTCAACGCGCTCCGCCGCGAGGGTGTCCGGCGCGCCGCGCTCGTGATCGGGTCGCGGGGTGCGGCGGAGCTGACCCCGGACGCGGACTTCGGCGACGGCCCCACCGCGCCCGTCGGGGCGCCGGAGGGGTATCTGTACGAACCGGACGGCGCGGTGATCCGCGCCGAACTGGTGGCGGACCTCGCCGCACGGCTGGGCGGGCACCTGCTCGATCCGATGATCGCCTACGTCTGCGCGCCAGCACACCGGGAAACACCCTTCGCCCGTGCGTACCGGATCCTCGAGGTACGCCCCTACAACATGAGGGCGCTGAAGGCCTGGGTGCGCGCGGAGGGCATCGGCGTCCTCGACATCAAGAAGCGCGGCACCTCCGCCACCCCGGAGGAGGTGCGCAAACAGCTCCTGACCGGATCGGGCAAGGGCCGGAAGAAGGCCACCCTGGTGCTGACGCGCATCGGCGAGGAACGCGTGGTGATCGTCGTCGAACCGGTCCCGGCACCATAGGACGGCGGAACTCCCTAGACTCGAGAACGGCAGCAACAGGAATCCGGAAGGTGGCAGGCATGGCGGACAGCACGGCGGCTTCGGCGGACGTACGGCATGGGGTGCTGTTCGACGTGGACGGCACGCTCGTGGACTCCAACTACCACCACGCGATCGCCTGGTGGCAGGGCTTCCGCCGGTTCGGCCACGACGTCCCGCTGGCCGAGATCCACCGCGCCATCGGGATGAGCGGCGACAAGCTCGTGGCCCATCTCCTCGGCGAGGACCGCGACGCGGAGCAGGATGCCGAGATCGACGCCACGCACGGAGCGGTGTTCTCCACCTACCACCCGGGGCTGCGGGCGTTCGCCGGAGCCTCCGACCTGCTGCGCCGGTGCGCCGGCGACGGCCTGGTGGTGGTGCTCGCCTCCTCCGCCTCGGAACAGGACGTCGCGATCAACCGCAGCGTCATCGACGCCGACGACGCCATCACCGCCGCCACGAGCTCGGGCGACGCCGAGAACAGCAAACCCTCCCCCGACATCCTGGAGGCGGCACTCGAGGCCGGCGGGCTCGAGGCCTCGAACACCGTCTTCGTGGGTGACTCCGTGTGGGACGTCATCGCCGCGGCGGAGCTGGGGATCCCCACCATCGGCCTGGCCTCGGGAGGCACGAGCGAGGCGGAACTGCGCGAGGCCGGCGCCGTCGAGGTGTACCAGGACGTCAAAGCCCTGCTCGACGCCTTCGACGACGGCGCCCTGCACCGGCTCGCCGCGTCCTGATGGTCCCGGGGACCACTCGGCTCCCGGGACCGCCCGTGCTCGGCCGGCCACATGCAGGACCAGCCCCTGCACAGCGAACTCACAGAAGAGCTGGTGGTGTCCTGCACCGGGTGGCGCGTAGTGTGGGGAGCAGCGGTCTAGACACAGGCGGCTGACTACAGTTCTGTTCCTCATCGCAGCGGCTCCCGACCGTGGCCCGTGGACAGGGCACCATCCCCGAAAGGGGCGTGCATCATGCGCATCGTTCATCTCCTCACCTCATCCGCGACCGCGGCCTCCATCCGGCCGGCGAGTTCCCCCGAACCGTCCGCCCACCGCCGCAGATCCTCGCCCGTCGCCATCCGATCCTCCGACGTCGTCGACGTCCTCACGCGGTAGCCGCGCGCTCGCGCACCCTGCCGCACACGACTCGCCTCCGAGCGAGTCCTCTCCCGTCGGCTCGTTCCGGCGACCCTGCAGTACCCATGCGAAGGATCCCCTCATGCAACACCTCGACAGCTTCTCCTCCACCTGCCTCACCCTCACCGACGACGGCTCCCTCGTTCCCGTGGACGAGCTGGAGGGCCTCTACCTCTACTGGTGCTCCGGGACGGGCGAGACGCCCGTCGGGACCCCGGCCCTCCTGGAATCCCTCGCGGGCCTGGGTGCGGAGCCCGTCCAGCAGGACGGCGTCGACTACGTGGAGGGCCTGGTCCTCACGGGCGATGTCGTCGCCGACTTCATCCTGGAGCACGACTTCGTAGGTGCCTGGGGTGTACCCACCCGCTGGGACGTCGACGCGCTCCCGGCGATCGCCACCGCGTCGTAGCGCCGCGCAGTCCTCGATGGGCAGGGCTCGGCAGGGGACCGCGACACCGGCGCTGGCGGCCCTCGTCGCCGCGGGCATCAGCTTCGTCCCGCGGCCCTACGAGCACGACGAGCGGGTCACGGCGTTCGGCGACGAGGCCGCGAGCGCACTGGGCGTCCCGCCCGAGCGGGTGTTCAAGACGCTGCTGACCCAGGTGGACGATGCTCCGGTGACCGCCGTCGTCCCCGTCAGCGGGTCCCTCGACCTGAAGGCACTGGCGCACGTTCTGCGGGCGCGCAGGGCCGTGCTGGCGGATCCCGCGACGGCACAGCGGAGAACAGGATACGTGCTGGGCGGGATCTCACCGCTCGGGCAGCGGCGGCCAACACCGGTGGTCCTCGACGACTCCGCGATGTCCCATGCGTCGATCCTCGTGTCCGCCGGCCGGCGGGGGCTCGACGTGGAACTCGCCCCTGCGGACCTCGTGGCCGTCACCCGCGCGGGACTGGCACCCATCGCCGGTCCGTGACCGATGCTCGGTAGGGTGGGCCCGTGAAGCTGACCACCGGTGACCTCCCGCCCCTCGACGAAGCACTCGCCCTCTACGATTCCGTGGGCTGGACCGCCTACACACGGGACCCGGACCGCTTGCGGCGCAGCCTCGCGAACTCGCACGTGGTCCTCACGGTCCGGGACGACGCCGGGATGCTGCTCGGGCTGGCACGGACCGTCTCCGACGGCGAGTCCGTCTGCTACGTCCAGGACATCCTCGTGGACCCCGCCGCCCAGCGGCGCGGTGTGGGCCGGCTGCTGCTCCAGGAGATCCTCGACCGGTACCGGCACTGCATGTTCGTGGCGCTCAGCACGGACGCCGCCGACACGGAGGATGCACGGCGATCCCCCCCGTTCTACCGCTCCCTGGGGTTCGTCCCGCACCCGGAGCTCGGGCTGGCAGCCTTCGGGTACCGGCCGTGAGCACTACTCCTCCGCTCCCGCCGTGGCCTCCCACCCGACCCGCCGCCGGATCCGTGGTCCTGCGGCCGTTCGAGGACGCGGACGTGCCCATGGTGCAGGATCTCTCCACCGACCCCTACGTACCGCTCATCGGCACACTCCCCTCCCGGTGCGACGCGCCGGAAGCACTGGCCTACATGGAGCGGCAACGGCTGCGGCACCCCGACGGTACCGGGTTCTCGTTCGCCATCGCCGATACCGGGACCGGTCACGCCCTCGGGATGATCGGGCTGTGGTTGCGCGAACTCGCCTCGGGGCGGGCGCAGATCGGCTACGCCGTGGCTCCCCGCGCCCGCGGCCGGGGAGCCGGCTCGGACGCCCTCCGCGCCGTCGTCGGCTTCGCCTGGACCCTGCCGCAGCTCCACCGGCTCGAGCTGCACGTCGAACCGTGGAACATGCCGTCCGTTGCCGTGGCCCACCGCGCCGGTTTCGAGTACGAGGGAACCCTGCGGAGCTACCGGGAGATCGGCGGGGTCCGCCGCGATCTCGACGCCTACGCGCTGATCCGCACCGCACCACCGGACACCGTGGGACCCCCGGAGACCGGGATGCCCACGGTGATCACGGACGGGCGGCCCACGTCCGCACCCTGATGCACCGTGAGGGTGGACGGCGCCGGGACCTCCCCGAGCTTCCGGAGGTAACTCCCGAGGGCTGCGGCAGCCGACCCGGTGGCCGGATCCTCACGGACGCCTCCGGGCGGGAACGGGTTCCGCGCCTCGAACTCGTGCGGCCCGAGCCGGTGCACCACGGCGACGGTGGCACCCCAGCCCTGCGCCGCCATCAACTCCTTCAACTCGGGGTAGTCGTAGTCGAGGCCGCGCAGCACGGCGGCGTCGCGCACCGGGACGATCGGGTGCGCATTGCCCGAGAAGGCGACGAGAACGGGAAGGGACTCCATCAGGTCCGCCTCCTCCAACCGGAGGCAGCGGAGCAGCGCGGCACGGACGGAGCGCTCCGGCGGAGCCACCCAGGGCTCCGCGGTGCGGATCGAGGCGATGATCCTTCCCTCGGCGCGACGACTGGTGAGCTCCAGCTCACCCACGGCGGTGGAGAGCAGCAGCGCTCCCGGGCCGTCCCGCTCGGCGAGCGCCACACCGGTGGCGATGGTGGCGTGCCCGCAGAACGGGACCTCGGCCTCGGGCGCGAAGTAGCGGATGCTCGCGCTCCCCCCGCATCGTCGGGAGACGAAGGCCGTCTCCGCATACCCCAGCTCGGCGGCGACGGCCTGCATCTGCTCGCGCGTCAGGGTATCGGCGTCGAGCACCACGCCGGCGGGATTCCCGCCGTCCGGCCGGTCCGTGAATGCGGCGTAGCGGAGGATCTCGAGGGTGCCGGAACGGTCGCCCCCGGGTAGCTCCGCGGCGTGCCCGGTCATGCCGGGAGGCGTGAGAACTCGCCGGCTGCGCGCACCTGCTCCGGGCTGGGGCGGACGCCCGTGTAGAGGACGAACTGCTCCTCGGCCTGGTACGCGACCACCTCGGCTCCCGTGATCACCGGGATACCCGCCTGCCGGGCGGCGAGGATCAGCGGTGTCTCCGAGGGTGAGGCAACGACGTCGAACACCACCTGAGCGGCGGCGATGGCGTCCTCCGGGTAGGCGAGGTCCTCGGCGTTCGGGCCGGTCATGCCCAGGGGCGTGACATTGAGGAGCAGATCCGCCGTCGTGCTGCCCACCTCCTGCTGCCAGTCGAAGCCGTACCGGTCCGCGAGCGCCCGGCCGGTCACCTCGTTGCGGGCCACGACGGTCACCCGCTCGAACCCGGAGTCCCGGAGCGCCGCGACCACGGCCTTGGCCATCCCGCCGGACCCCTGCACGAGCACCGAGGAGGAGACAGGCATCCCGTGCTCCCGGAGCAGGCGTTCGACGGCGAGGTAGTCGGTGTTGTAGGCGGTGAGGACGCCGTCGTCGTTCACGATCGTGTTCACCGAGTCGATGGCACGGGCGGATGCGTCGAGGTGGTCCACGAGGGCGATCACCTCCTCCTTGAACGGCATGGAGACCGCACAACCACGGATGCCGAGGCCGCGCACTCCCGCGATGGCGGACGGCAGATCGGTGGTGGTGAACGCCTTGTAGACGAAGTTCAGGCCCAGTTCCTCGTAGAGGTGGTTGTGGAAGCGCGTGCCGATGTTGCTGGGGCGCGCGGCCAGGGAGATGCAGAGGGTCATGTCTTTGTTCAGGATGGGCACCGCACCATTGTGCCCCCCCCCCCCCCCCCCCCCACCCCCCGGGGGGGGGAGCCCAACACCCCCCCCCCCCCCCGGGGCCGCCCCCGGGGGCGCCGGGGGGGCACCGGGGGCCCCGGCGGGGCGGGGGGGGGGGGGGCCGGGGGGGCGCCGGGGGGCCGTGGCCGGGCCGCGGGGCCCGGGGCGGGTGCCCGGGCGCGGGGCGGGACCCGGGGGGGCGGGCGAG
>NZ_LGIU01000076.1 GCF_001187915.1 Arthrobacter sp. RIT-PI-e
GCTCCCGGCTGTGTCCCATGTCCTCAGTCTGCCCCTGTCGGGGAACGATTCCAACCGGCCCGGCACCACCGACGAGCAGCGGTGCGGCCGGGACGGCCCCCGGGCGCCCCCGTCCGGGGGTGCACGGGGAGGATCTAGCGGGCATTGTGGGCACGCTCGGGCGTCCAGACCACGAGGGCCTGGCTCCGCGGTCTGGGCCTCTGCCCGCGGGCGAGCGTCACGACGTCCCCGGCGAGCCCCGCCGCGAAGACCCGGCTCGGGTCGGAGTACATCCTCCGCGAGGCGAGCTCGGTGGACAGCTCCTCGACGCGGGAGCGGAGCGCGGACACCTGGTTCTCGAGTTCCAGGATCCGCCGGATCCCCTCGAGGGAGACCCCCTCCTGCGAGAGCCGCTGGATCTCGCGGAGGGTGCTGACGTCCTTCTGCGAGTAACGGCGGGCACGGCCGCGGGCACGGCTCGGGGTCACCAGGCCCAGGCGGTCGTACTGCCGGAGCGTCTGGGGGTGCATGTCGGCGAGCTCCGCGGCCACGGAGATGACGTAGATGGGCATCGAGTGGTCCACGATCTGCCTCCTTCCGTCACCGGCCGAACCGATGATCGCTGGATCGTACTGTTACAGGCGTGCTCTCGCAGCCAGCCCCGACCGCGGATCCGCGTCCTTCGTGGCATCACGGAACGCCTCGACGGCGCCTTCGGCGTCCTTGGACAGGTTCTGCGGCACCACGACCTCCACCGTGACCAGGAGGTCCCCCGTGGTCTTCGAGGTCTTCACGCCGCGCCCCTTGAGTCGCAGTGTCCGCCCCGAGGGCGTCCCCGCGGGAACACGCATCTTGACGAGTTCACCGGTGAGGGTGGGAACCTCGATCTGCGCTCCGAGGGCGGCTTCGGGGAAGCTCACGGGCACCTGCAGCCGGATGTTGTCGCCGTCGCGTTTGAAGAGCGGGTGCTCCTTGACGTTCACCGTGACCATGAGGTCCCCGGCCCCGGCCTGCCCGGGCTGCCCCTTGCCCTTCACCCGCACCTTCTGGCCGTCCTTGATCCCGGCGGGGATCCGGACGTCCACCTGTTCGCCGGAGGGTTCGCGCAGGCCGATGGTGGTGCCGTTGACGGAACCGGCGAAGGAGATGGAAGTGCTGGCCGTGCGATCGGCGCCCTTCTGGGTCCGGCCGGACTGGAAACCGCCCGGGAACCCGCCTCCGCCCCCGGGCATGCCCCCGCCGAAGAGGTCGGCGAACTCCGGTGGCAGATTGCCGCCGGAGAACCCGGTGCGCTGGCGGGGACCCGCTCCGGCACCCTGACCGAACAGGTTCCCGAAGATGTCCTCGAAGCCGGCCCTGCCCCCGGCGCCGCCGCCGGCTCCACCGGCGGAGAAACGGGCACCGCCGCCCATGGCCCGGATCGCGTCGTACTGCTGGCGCTGCTCGGCGTCGGACAGGACGGAATAGGCCTCGGAGATGTTCTTGAAGGTCCTCTCGGCCGCCGCATCACCCTGGTTCTGGTCGGGGTGGTACTTCCGGGCGAGCTTCCGGTACGCCTTCTTGATGTCCGCATCGGATGCATCCTTGGAGACACCGAGGATCTTGTAGAAATCCTTCTCGACCCAATCCTGACTGGCCACCGGGCGTCTCCTTCTCTAGTACTGCTGAAAGTCATGAACCCGGTGGGTGGGGACGATTCTTCATCCCCACCCACCGGGAAGAGCTGCGCGGAGTGCCGAGGAAGGCGGCTTCAATATTCCAAGGGCCGCCAAGGCCCGCAGGAATTTCGTAGCCGCCGTTCGGCATCCGCGCAGCGGCGGACAACCTACTCCGGAACCGCCACGATCACCTGGGCGGCCCGCAGGACGCGCTCGCCCTTACGGTAGCCCGCCCGGAGGATCTGGTTGACGCTGTCGGCCTGCACCTCCGCACTCGGCTGCTGCATGAGCGCCTCGTGGATGTTCGGGTCGAACGCCACGCCCACCTCGTCGATCCGGGTGAGCTCGTACGCCTTCAGGACGTTCTCGAGCTTGCCGGCGATCGCCGCGAACGGGCCGTCTGCCAGATCACCGTGCTGACGCGCGGCGTCGATGTCGTCCAGGACGGGCATCAGCGAGGTGAGGACGCCGATGACGGCCTGGTCGCGGGCCACGTCGCGGTCCCGTTCCACCCGGCGTCGGTAGTTGACGTACTCGGCCTGCAGGCGCAGGAGATCGTTGCGCAGTTCCGCGACGACGTCCACCGCGGGGTTGCTCTCGCCTTCGGCGCCCGCCTCGTTCAGGATGGCCTCGGCCTGGGCCAGGGCATCCCCCTCGGAAGTGTCCGCTCCGGCCTGCTCCCCGGCCGCGGACTCCTCCGCGGCCGGGGCGTCGGCGTCGTCCTGCTGCCCACGGACCTCGCCCGTCTCCGGGTCGATCTTCCGGTTGTCGCGGAAGCTCACCGGCTCGGACTGGTGCTCCTCTTCATTTCCGTGGTGCGGCATGGCTACTTCTTCTCGTTGTCGTCTTCGTCGACCACCTCGGCGTCGACGATGTCCTCGTCGGTGCCTTCGGAGGACGGCTGGTCGTCGGCCGGAGCGGCGCCGGGCTGTCCGGCCTCCTGCTGCGCCGAGGCGTAGATCGCTTCGCCGAGCTTGGTCTGCGAGGACTGCAGCTTCTCGAACGCGCTCTTCACCTCGTCGTCGTTGTCCTGCGACTCGAGTGCCTTCTTCAGGGCGTCGACGTCGGCCTGGACCTCGGTCTTCACGTCCTCGGGCAGCTTGTCCGCGTTGTCGGCGATCAGCTTGTCCACCGAGTAGGCCAGCTGCTCGGCACCGTTGCGGGTGTCGGCTGCCTCGCGGCGCTGCTTGTCCTCGGCGGCGTGCTCCTCGGCCTCGCGGACCATGCGGTCGATGTCCTCCTTGGAGAGCGAGGAACCGCCCGTGATGGTCATGGACTGCTCGGTGCCGGTGCCCTTGTCCTTGGCGGACACGTGCACGATGCCGTTGGCGTCGATGTCGAAGGTGACCTCGACCTGCGGGACACCGCGCGGCGCCGGGGCGATCCCGGTCAGCTCGAACGTGCCCAGCGGCTTGTTGTCGCGGGTGAAGTCGCGCTCGCCCTGGAAGACCTGGATGGCCACGGACGGCTGGTTGTCGTCCGCCGTGGTGAAGGTCTCGCTGCGCTTGGTGGGGATGGCCGTGTTGCGCTCGATGAGCTTGGTCATCATGCCGCCCTTGGTCTCGATGCCGAGGGAGAGCGGGGTGACGTCGATGAGCAGCACGTCCTTGCGCTCACCCTTCAGCACACCGGCCTGCAGTGCGGCGCCGACGGCCACGACCTCGTCCGGGTTGACGCCCTTGTTGGGCTCCTTGCCGCCTGCGAGCTGCTTCACGAGCTCGCCCACGGCCGGCATCCGGGTGGAACCACCGACGAGGACGATGTGGTCGATGTCGGAGACCTTGATCCCGGCCTCGGCGATGACGTCGTTGAACGGCTTCTTGGTGCGGTCCAGGAGGTCCTTGGTGAGGTCCTGGAACTTGGCACGCGAGAGGTGCTCGTCGAGGTGGACGGGGCCGTCCGCGGTGACCGAGAGGTACTGCAGGGAGATGTTGGTGGAGGTGGCCGAGGAGAGTTCCTTCTTGGCCTGCTCCGCCGCTTCCTTCAGGCGCTGCAGGGCGATCTTGTCCTTGGACAGGTCCGCGCCCTTCGCCTTGGCCTGCGAGAGCAGGAAGTCCACCACGCGCTGGTCCCAGTCGTCGCCGCCGAGGCGGTTGTCACCGGCGGTCGAGCGCACCTGGATGGTCGAGAAGGCGTCCTCGTCCTTGCCCACCTCGAGGAGGGAGACGTCGAAGGTTCCACCACCGAGGTCGAAGACGAGGATGAGCTCGTCCTCCTTGCCCTTGTCGAGGCCGTAGGCGAGGGCCGCGGCGGTCGGCTCGTTGACGATGCGCAGGACCTTCAGGCCCGCGATCTCGCCGGCCTCCTTGGTGGCCTGGCGCTCGGCGTCGTTGAAGTACGCGGGCACCGTGATGACGGCGTCGGTGACCTTCTCGCCGAGGTAGCTCTCGGCGTCGGTCTTGAGCTTCTGGAGCGTACGCGCGGAGATCTCCTGCGCGGTGTACTTCTTGTCATCGATGGCCACGTTCCAGTCGGTGCCCATGTGGCGCTTGACGGAGGCGATGGTGCGGTCGATGTTGTTCACGGCCTGGCGCTTGGCGATCTCGCCGACCAGCACCTCACCGGACTTGGAGAAGGCCACGATCGACGGCGTGGTGCGGGCACCCTCGGCGTTGGCGATGACGGTGGGCTCGCCACCCTCGAGGACCGAGACGACAGAGTTGGTGGTTCCGAGGTCAATACCTACTGCACGTGACATGCAAGTTCCTTTCGACTGCCCGGGATTTGCGAGGCGCTCATCCGCCGGGCGCGTGGATTGAGCGTTCTGCACTCAAGTATAGGTGCGATCGCCCCAGGGTCAAAATGAAGTTGAGTCCCCACCGCTCAACTCCTGCGGGTGGCTTCGACATCGCCGGGCGATCCACCCGGCTCTCGCCGCCCCGCCCTGCTCCTGCCATACTGCGAGCATGGATCTCGAACAGTGGTGGACCGATGTGACGCCCGGGACGCGCGAGTGGCTCGCCGCCAACAGTGGCTCCGCCCTGACCCCCGAGGTGGTGGCGGACATCAGCCGCGCCGGTGGGCTGATCGCCGCCGAGTCCTGGTGGATGGGCGAGCGCGGGGCCGACGGCGTCTTCCTCTCCCCGGAGGCCGAGCAGTGGATCGGCCGCAGGGCCTCCTGAACCGGACCGGGACATGCAGAGGGGCCGTTCCCTCCCCCATCGGAAAAGAACGGCCCCTCGTCATGTCGACCACCGCGCACCGGTCCGTCGGGGATCGGCGCGTCCGAGGCCGATCACCGGGCGCCGGCCCGAGACCCACCGGCGCCCGGGTCAGTGCCTGCGCAGCAGGACCTAGGCGTCGCCGGCCCGGCGACGCATGAACAGTGCGGCTCCACCGACGCCGGCGCCGAGGAGGGCCAGTGCGCCGAGTGCCACGGGCGTGGAGTCGGTCGCCGCAGGGGCCGCCGTCACACCGGTGTCGGCTCCGCCCATGGGCAGGGCAGCCAGCTGACCGCGGACCGCGCCGGGGACGAAGGCTGCGGTATGGGTGTCCGCCATGAAGCCCGCGGGGTCCGCCTCGATCTCCTTGAGCGAGAAGCCCTCACCCGTGTCGACGCCGTCGTTCAGCACACCCGTGGTGAACGGGCCCTGCAGGCACCCCGCGCTGGTCAGCGTGCCCTCACCCTCGGGGTTGGGGAAGGCGATGCGCGGCGGACCGCTCTCGCCCGCCACTGCCTCGTGGATGTGGGTGGCCGTGTTGGCCGGGCTCTGGTACGGCGGGGTGACGCCGGTCAGTGCGATGTCGTAGCAGATGATCTCCTCGTCGGAGTTGATCATGAAGTTGTAGGTACCGAGTGCTCCGGGCTCACCCGGGGCGGAGTCTCCGTCGGAGTTGATCACCTGGTCCGGGGTGGCGGAGACGGTGAAGGCGCTCGTGAAGGTGTCGGGGCGTTCGACAGCGGTGTCCGCGTACGCGGGTGACGCGCCGAGAACCGCGACCAGAGCTGCCACGCCGGTGACTCCCGAGAGTCCGGCGATCCGTGTCTTCGTCGTCGTGTGCATGGTGTCCCTTTCGGTGTACGGCGCCGCGGGTCGGTGCCGCCTTGCGAAGGTATACTCACCGTTGCGCCCCACCGTTCATCCGATCCTGAAGTTCTTCCGGATCGGACTTCTTCCGGACTGAACGGAGGAGGACTCCCAGCCGTATCCCTCTGCATCGACGTGCAGGGGAAGGGGTGGGGTCGCATGACGCTGACCGCGGAGAGGGGGAGGGTAGCGCTGCCCAGCGAACCGCCGTCCTTCGACGTCCGGGAGGCGTTCGACGAACACGGGCGAGCTCTCGTCGCCTTCGCCCTGAACAGCACCCGCGACAACTCCATCGCGGAGGAATGCGTCCAGGAGACGTTCGTGCGGGCCTGGCGCGCGAGGGAGAAGTACGAATCCTCCCGTGCCTCCGAACGCACCTGGCTCTTCGCGATAGCGCGGAACGTGGTGATCGACCAGGTCAGGGCCCGCCAGCGCCGCCCCACCCCGGTCCCCGACGAACGGCTGCACAGCGGGATGCACGCGGAGTCCGAGGACCGGGCCACGGACGATCGGATCGTGCTGCACTCCGGGCTGGCCCGGCTGAGCCGGGACCACCGGGAAGTGATCGTCGCCATCCAGCTGCAGGGCATGACCTACCAGCAGCTGGAGGACCACACGGGTGTGGCGGCAGCCACCCTCCGCACACGCATGTTCTACGGATTGAAGGCCCTACGGGCAGCACTGGGAGAGGAGGAGCAGCCATGACGGACCAGGCACACGAGCGCGAGGCACTGATCACCGCCGCCCTCGCCGGTGAGCTGGACGCCGAGGGGCGCCGTGCCTTCGACCACGCGTGCGCCACCGATGTGTCGTTCCTCCGCGACTTCCGCGAGCTGCAGGAACTCACTCTGCGGCTCGACCGCGCGGACCTCCGCTGGGAGGAGGCCGAACCGCCGTCGTACCTGCTGGACGACGTGCTGGCCGCGACGGAGCGGGCACGTACGGACCAGGACGCCGCCGAGCAGGAACTGACGGCAGGACCCGGGGACGACGTCGGGGCTCCGGTCCCGGATCTCGCGCAGCGCCGCGCTCGCGGTCCGCACCGCGCCTCACCCCGATCGCGCTCGCACCCACCGGCCGCCCGACGTCCGCGGCGCGTCCTCGCCGGATGCGCGGCGGCCGCAGGTCTCCTCGTGGCCGGCGCACTGGGTGGTTCCGTGATCACCGATGCGCTGGACGACGCCCCGCCGTCGGGCCCTGCGGGGACCCTCGGGGCCGTGGAGGAGCTCTCCTTCTCGTCCAGCCCGGCGGGCGCCCTCGTCGACGCGGCACTCGTGGCACACACGTGGGGCACCGAGACCGTGCTCGAGGTGGACGGACTGGATGCGGGCGAGGCGTTCGAGGTGGTGCTGGTCCGGGAGGACGGCACGGAGTACGTGTCCGGGGCGTTCCTCGGGTCCGAGCAGACCATCACCTGCACGCTGAACGCCGCTGTGCTCCGCGAGGACGTGGTCCAGCTGCAGATCCGCGACGACTCCGGTGCTGCGGTGGCCACCTCGGAGGTGGAGCACATCTGATCCGGCTCCCCGTCCGCTCCCGGAGGATCGCCGGACGGGGAACCGGGCGGTCTCAGCCGAAGGGGTTGGTGTCCTGGCAGGACACCTGGTCCGCCGTCTGGTTGACCGTGCCCTGCACGTCCGGGGTGGCGGTGAGGGCGTCGAGCCCGTCGCGCGCATCACCGCCCACGTACACCCGCACCCCGTAGATCGTGTCGTCCTGCACCGCCGCGGCCGCGCGGAGACCGAGTGCCGAGGCGACCGCCGCGGCGTCGTCCTCGAAGCCCGCGCTGTAGTACACGCCGGTGAGCGGCGTGCCCGCCGCAGGGACCTCCTGCACCGCGGCGTAGCCGCCGTCCGTGAGCAGCTCCACCACGGTGCCCACCACGGCCGCGCCGCCGGTGCCGTCCGCCACCGTGACGGGGGTGTAGCTGACGCCGGCCTCGGCCGACGGCGCCTCGGACGGCTCGGGGGTCTGCTCCGGAGCGCTCTCCGGCGCCGGCGTACTGAGATCGGAACCCTGCTGCAGCACCGAGAACAGCTCGGAGGCGATCGGCTCGTCGAGCACCAGCCGGTTGGGGTCGGCGGCGGGGACCGTGGGCACGGAGATGAAGCTGACGTGGCTCGGGTCGATGTCCTTGAGCCGGTCCGCGATGGTCACCATCGCCGGCACGGACGCCAGTCCCTTGTCCACCGTGAGGTTGCTGGTCAGGGCATCGGCGATCCCCAGGATGCGCTGCGGGTTGCGCAGCGTCCCCTCGTCCTTGATCTTCCGGGTGAGGGAACCGAGGAACGCCTGCTGCGCCTGGATCCTGCCGAGGTCCCCGCCGTCACCGAAGGCGGCGCGTGCACGGAGGAACGCCAGGGCCTGCTCACCCTGCACGCTGGAGGTGCCTGCCGGCAGTTTGAGACCGGACTTCGGTTCGTCGACGGCCTCGCTCACGCAGACCTCCACGCCACCGACGGCGTCGGAGAGTTCGGTGACGGCGTTGAAGTCGGCGAGCATGAAATGGTCGATCTCCAGCCCGGTGACCCGGTTGATGGTGTCCACTGCGCAACCCGGTCCGGCGTCGCGCATGGCACTGTTGACCATCGCGCCGGGGCGCGGATCGTACGTGACCCCGCTCTGCTGATCGGTGCACCGGGGGATGTCCACCAGGAGGTCCCGGGGGAAGCTCAGCACGTTCACGTCGGAGTTGTCCGCCGAGATGTCCACGAGCATGAGTACGTCCGACTGCCCGTACCCCGTGGAATCCTCCTCCGTGCCGTACTCGCTGTTCGCACCGCTGCGGGTGTCCGAGCCCAGTACCAGGATCTGCAGCCGGTCCGT
The DNA here is from genome assembly GCF_001187915.1 of Arthrobacter sp. RIT-PI-e. GTDB lineage: Bacteria > Actinomycetota > Actinomycetes > Actinomycetales > Micrococcaceae > Arthrobacter_D. The sequence continues at coordinate 8,492 of NZ_LGIU01000076.1, forward strand.
GCGGTCATCGGTGCCGGCACCGGAGCGGCTGCCCCCGGCACCCAGGGCGAGGTAGTCCACGTTCGTGACGAGCCGGACCGCCCAGTAGCCGCTGAAGGCCACCGCGGCCACCACGACGGTGACCACCAGGAGGGTCACGAGGCGGAGCCAGCGGGGCCGCCGTCGTCCGTCGTCGTTGCTGACGGTGACGAGGTCGCCCCTGCCCGGGTAGATCGGGGCGGCGGGATCTGGCTCTTGGGTCACGCGACGAATCCTTCACATCGAGGCGGTCACCCGCCGTCCGGTCCGGTCCCGGCCCGGGGAGCAGCGGATCCGGACGGGCACATCCGACCGTTCCTCCATGGGCCTGTCCATCAGGGCGGGAACCCGCGAACTCCGGGTCGATCGGTGCGGTTGGCGCGGGTGACCGACGGGCTCACACTGCGGCCGGGGGCAGGGTACGAAGTTTTCAACCTACCAGCCCCCCCTGAGAACTTCCTGGCCGTGGCACCGGCTCCTGCGCTGCTCCGGGACGCGGTTGAGGGCCTCCTGGGACCGGGCACCCGAGGGGCAGCGACACCGTGTCGCCGCCCCTCGGGATCCCGTCGCCGGGAAGCATCTCGCTGGGACCACGTCATGAGTACCGTCCGCTGACGATGAACCGTTTCGATGACATGAAAGTGCCACCGGAGATTGTTATCATCGTCGGGCGGGCAGCCGCTCGTCGACAAGGGCAAACCCGGTGCGAACCGGGGACGCAAAGCCACGGGACCCACGAGGTCAGCCGGGCTGCCGAAGAGAACAGGTCCACGGAATATGCTTCGGATACAGCAGCGCACCGGTGTCTGCACAGTGCGTGAACACCCCCACCCTGAGCACGACACGCCGGGACGCCACGTGGCCCGCGGCGCGCAGCGGACGCAGCCATGACCGGCGAGCGCCGTGCCGCCGTGGTGATCGAGGACGATCTCGACATCCGGAACCTCGTCTGCGCGGTACTCGAACAGGGTGGCTTCCAGGTCAGCGGTGCGACCTGCGGGCGCGACGGCGTGGAGGTGGTGCGCCAGGAGAAGCCCACCATCGTGACCCTGGACATCGGCCTCCCCGACATCGACGGCTACGAGGTACTGCGCCGTATCCGTTCCACCACGGACTGCTACGTGGTGATCCTCAGCGGACGCGACGACGAGATGGACATCCTCACCGCGCTGCAGGCCGGTGCGGACGACTACGTCCTCAAACCGTTCCGGCCGCGCGAGCTCAGGGCCCGGATCGACGCCATGCTCCGCAGGCCCCGTGTCGTGCACGGCGTCACACGTGGAACGGTCGAGGCCCTCCCGCGTACGCCGGAGGCTCCTGCGGTCGCCGCTCCCGACCAGCCGTCCGAGCAGTCGTCGCCGGCGCATCTGCTGCAGAACGGCCGACTGCTGGTGGACAGTGAGACGCGAACCGTCACCTGCGCCGGGGCGGAGCTGCCGCTCACGAAGACCGAGTTCAACCTCCTGCACGAGCTGGTGAGGAGCAACGGCGCCGTGCGCACCAAGGAGGAGCTCGTCCGTGTGTCCCGGGGCCGGGACTACCGCGGGTACAACTTCGTCAGCCGCACCGACGAGCGGGCGATCGAGGTGCACATCGCGAACCTGCGCCAGAAGCTGGCCCGTGGCCAGGGCGATCCCGACCTCATCACCACCGTGCGGGGCGTGGGGTTCCGCATCATGCCGCAGAGGGCCGACGCCGTTCCGAAGGCTAGTGGTGAGTGAGATAGGTGCGCTGCAGTTCCTGCCGGGTCTCGATGCCGCATCCGCACAACAGTGCGAGTGAGCGTGCCGCCGCCTCGAGGTCACCGGCGGCGATCTGGCGCTCCGTGGCGCGTGCGGTCTGACTGAGGCGTTGGGCGCCCACCATGGCGGCCGAGGACGTCAGGCTGAGTACGGCATCGTGGGCGTCCACCCTGTCGCTGCCCCCCAGGGCTGCACCGAGCCGGTCCAGTTTTCCCTGCAGGGTGGCGCAGAAGTCGTCGGCGAACCGGGCCACCACCATGCTGTCCGGGAAGTCCCGTTCCATGTCCTCCAGCACCCTGCGATCGAGAAGGGGTGCGGCCATCCCCAGGACGCTGATCCCCGCGGGGGCAGCCGTCCGGTACTCCTGGTGGGAGCCGGGGAACGACGACATGGGGCTGGACACGTCACAACAGTAGCGACGGCGGGGGTGCGCCAGGAAGTATCCACAGGTTCTTGCGCAAAGCTTGCGTAACACTTCCCTGACGGGAGGTGATCACCTCGCGTCCGGCTCGCGCGGGTCGTCACCGTGACGCGCCGCACCAGGGCTACTCCGGCGATGTGACCCGTCCCAGCGTCGAAGGCCACCAGATCCTCGGCCCGATGTCGTAGGCCAGGGCCGGGATGAGCAGCGAGCGCACCAGCACGGTGTCGAGCAGCACGCCGAACGCCACGATGAACGCGATCTGAGCGAGGAAGAGGATCGGGATGACGCCGAGCGCCGCGAAGGTGGCCGCCAGCACCACCCCGGCCGAGGTGATCACGCCACCGGTGACACCGAGGCCCCGGAGGATCCCGGGCCGCGTTCCGATCCTCAGCGACTCCTCCCGTACGCGGGTCATGAGGAAGATGTTGTAGTCCACCCCGAGAGCCACCAGGAACACGAAGGCGAACAGCGGTACGGAGGCATCCGCCCCCTCGAACCCGAACACGTGGTCGAACATCAGCGCGGAGACGCCTAGGGCCGTGGCGTTGGAGAGTGCCACGCTGGCCACGAGGAGCACCGGGGCCAGGACGGAGCGCAGCAGGAGGACGAGCACCACGAGGATCACGCCGAGTACGATCGGGATGATCTTCACGAGGTCTGCCCGAGCGGTGTCGTTGGTGTCCACCGCCACCGCCGTCACGCCGCCCACGAGTGCGTCCGGGCTCGCGTCGTCGAGCGCGGCCCGCAGATCCCGCACCACGTCCTCCGCCTCGGCCGAGTCCGCCTGGTACTCCAGGGTGGCGCTGATGAGCACGCGGCCGTCCTCGACGACGGCGGCGCCGGCCGGGTCCGCGGTGAGCGCGGCGTCGGAGATCCCGTCCTCCGCGGTGACGACGTCGAGCGCCGCGTCCTGCTCCGCCTCCGGCGCCACCACGTAGACCGGGCTGCCTGAACCGGCGTCGAAGTGGCGCCCCAGGGCCTCCTGCCCGTCCACGGCGTCGGACGGGGTGAGGATCAGCGCCGACTGCGGCACCCCGTTCGCCTGCAGCTGCGTGAGCCCGAGCCCCCCGGCCACGAGGACGAGCAGCGTGGTGATCCACACGGCACGGTGCCTCCGGCCCACGAGCAGGGCCACACGCGCCCATACGCCCTTGAGTCCTTCGAGGCCGGTGGGGGCGGACGTGCCGGTGGTCGCGGCGTGCCTGCCGGAGGAGGAGACGACGTCGTGCCCGCCCTCCGGTTCGTAGTGCGGGCGCAGCGGCCAGAAGGCACCGCGCCCGAACAGGAGCAGGAACGCGGGCAGCAGGGGGAGGGCCGCGCCCAGGGAGAACACGACGCCGATCGCCGCGATGGGGCCGAGGCTCCTGTTGGAGTTGAGGTCCGAGAACAAGAGGCACAGCAGACCGAGGATCACGGTGGCACCGGAGGCGAGGATGGGCTCCACCGACCCCCGGTACGCCACCCTGAGGGCGTCCCACGTGTTCTCGTGCTCGGCGAGTGCCTCCCGGAACCGGGCCACGAGCAGCAGGGCGTAGTCCGTGGCGGCACCGATCACGAGGATCGAGAGGATGCCCTGGCTCTGCCCGCTCAACTGGATCCAGTCCAGCTTCGCGAAACCGAACACCACGAGGATCGCGGTGGCGAGCGCGAACACGGAGGTCAGGAGCACCAGGAACGGCAGCACCACGGAGCGGTAGACGGCGAGCAGGATCACGAACACCGCCCCGAGGGCCACCCCGAGCAGGATCCCGTCGATCCCGCCGAACGCGGCCACGAGGTCGTTCGTGAACCCCGCGGGTCCGGTGACGTAGCCGGTGACGCCGTCGGGCAGGTCGTCGTCGAGCACGGCGCGCAGCTCCCCCACCACGTCCGCGAGCTCGGCGTCCGGGGAGACGAAGGCGATGTACTGGACGGCGAGACCGTCCTCCGACGGGATGGGGCCGGCGACGGCGGGGGCGCCCTCGGCCGGTGGCTCCAGTCCCTCGACCTCGCCGAGTGCCGCCCCGAGCTCTGCGTAGGAGCCGAGCTCCTGGGGACTGATCACCGCCTCCGACTCCGCCACGATCACGGCGGGGGCCGCATCCGAGTCACTGAACCGCTGCTGCAGCTCCCCTGCCTCGGTGGATTCCGCGCTCGCCGGCAGGAAGGACGCCGGGTCGTTGCTGGACACCTCCTCGAGGCGCCCGAAGGTCGGCCCGCCCACGGCGGCGCCGAGCAGCCAGATCAGCACGACGACGGCGGGCAGCAGCACCCTCAGCCGGCGATTCTTCATCGGTCCCACTTCCGTTGTCGTGTCTCTGCCGTAAACTATATCTATGATGGAGATAAATGGAAGCACCCTAAGCTGAGGGGGACAGGAGGGGATGATCCATGGCCGCGAGGGAAGAACTCATGGCTCTCATGCAGCAGTTCACCATCGAGACGGACCGCTACGTGGAGACCGCCGGCGAACGCGACAGCCTGTACCGGACGGATCTGCACGCCCTGAGCATCCTCATGGCAGCAGCCCGTTCCGGGAGGACCGCCACCCCGGGCCTGCTGCGTGAGGAGCTGAATCTGAGTTCCCCTGCCACCACGGCGCTCGTGGACCGCCTCGTCGCCGCAGGGCACGTCACCCGGCGCCGCAGCGACACCGACCGCCGCCAGGTGCACCTGGAACTCACCGACCGGGCACTCGCCACCGGTCCGCGCCTGTTCGCCCCGCTCGTGCAGCACATCAACGGCGTCCTCGACGAGTACCCGGAGGAGCACCTGGCCCTGCTGGGGACCATGCTGCGCAAGGTCACCGACGCCACCATCGCCGCCAAGAACGCCGCCAGGAACGGGACCTCCAGGACGACGCAGGATGACGCCGGCACTGACTGACCGGCCTGCTCCGGGTTAACCTGTCCGTCATGAACAACGAGGTCTACTCCCACGGACACCACTCCAGCGTCACCGCCGTGCACGCGATGCGGACGGTCGCGACATCGGCGGTGTACCTCGAACCCCTCCTCGAGAGCGGGATGGAGGTGCTGGACCTCGGCTGCGGTCCGGGCAGCATCACCGTGGGCTTCGCGGACCTCGTGGCCCCCGGATCCGTGCTGGGGATCGACCGCTCCGCCGATGTGATCGCGCAGGCCACGGCCACCCACGAGGACACGGTGAACGCGGAGTTCCGCGAGGGGAACATCTACGACCTCGACGTCGCCGACGAGTCCTTCGACGTGGTGCACGCGCACCAGGTGCTGCAGCACCTGGCCGACCCGGTCGCGGCACTGCGGGAGATGCGCCGCGTGGTGCGGCCCGGCGGGATCGTCGCCGTCCGCGAGGCGGACTTCGGCGCCATGGCGTGGTCCCCCGACGCCCCCGACCTGGACGAGTGGCGGTCCCTGTACCAGCAGCTGGCGCGGGGCAACGGCGGGGAGCCCGACGCCGGCAGGCGCATCCCCGCGTGGGCGGCAGCGGCCGGCTTCACGGACGTGGAGGTGTCGTCGTCGAACTGGGTGTACGCGGCGCCGCAGGAGCGGACCTCCTTCGCGCAGTCCTGGGCGGAGCGGATCCTGCACTCCGCCTTCGCCGCGCAGACGCTGGAGCGCGGTCTCGCCGACCAGGAGACCCTGGACCGCCTCGCCGAGGGCTGGCTCCGGTGGGCGCAGCAGCCCGGCGCCCTGTTCCTCATGCCGAGTGTGGAGGTCCTCGCCCGGGCGTGAGGCCGGCAAGGGTTCCGTAGGCTGGTCGGATGACGGACATCCCGAGGACACCGCGCGGGCGGCAGGAGAAGCTCGGGATCCGGGGCACGCTCATCCTGTTCTCCGTCCCGTCGATCCTGACCACCGCATTCCGGGGCCTCGGGCTGTCCACCTGGGAGAGCATCGGCATCGCCCTGCTCGTCGTCGCCCTCGGTACGCACCTGGTCTCCCGCCCGGTGCGAGCAGCGCGCCGGCCGGGCGAACGCGCGACGGGCGCGGTGAGGCCGGGCCCCAGCCTCAGTCCTCGTGCTGCCGGAGGATGAAGCCGGTCATCCCGGGAACGGTGAAGGCCACCCGTCCGTGTTCGGGGGAGTAGATGATGCCCTTGCTGATCAGCTGTGCGCGGGCCGGCCCCAACGCCGTGGCCTTGATACCCAGCCGTTCGGCGATCGTGCTGGTACTGGAACCGGTGTCTCCGTCGTCGGCCATGGCCCGCAGGTAGGAACGCTCCTTCCTAGTCGCTCGCCCCCAGCGCGAGGAGAAGAAACCGGCATCCAGCTGCCCGAGCCCCAGGAAGACGGCGAGCTCCGCGTCATCTCCGGTGAAGGGAGTTGCGGGTGCGGCGTCCCAGATGGCTTTGCCGAACTCCTGGATGAAGTAGGGGTAGCGAGCGGATGCCTGGAGCAACGTGGCGAGGGCCTCGGGAGAGTACTCGGCGCCCATCTCCTTCGCGGGTCGGGTCAGCGCGTACTGCGCATCGACGTCCTCGAGTGGACCGATGGTGCGGTAGTCGAACAATCGTTCCGCGTACGTCCGTGCCCGGCTGAGCGTCGTCGGAAGGTTCGGTAGGCCCGCACCCACGATGTAGAACGGCCAGCCCCGCTGCCCGGCCGTGTGCTGCACGGTGATGAGCGCAGTGAGCAGGTCCTGGTCCAGATCCTGCATCTCGTCGATGAAGATCGCGAACGCACTGTTGTCCGCTTTCAGAGCGATGGACACGTCCTCGACGAGTTCCTCGAGATCGATGTCGATGGCCCCCGAGTTCGCCCGCTCACCCGAGTCCCGGAACCACCCTCCAGCGCCCCACCCGAGGTCATCCGGATGTCGGCTCTCATGCCGGGCACTCCGAGCGCCAGGGTGAAGGACTGGATGGTGCCGAGTGCTTGTCGGAGCCGCTCCTTGCCGGAGGGACCGTTGTACCGCCGGGCCGCCGATGTCAGTTCACGGGCGAACTTCTCACGGACCTCGGTGAATCCCTGGGCTTCAGGTTTACCCTCCAGCCAGATCGTGAACCATCCGTGGTTGTCCGCATGAGCGCGCAGATAGTTCAGCAACACCGTTTTACCGACGCCCCGCAAGCCGGAGAGAACTATGCCGCGGTTCTGCAGATCGCGCTTCGTCCTGGCGACCACGAGGTCGAATGCATCGATCTCCCGCTGCCGACCTCCCATCACCGGGGGACGAAGCCCGGATCCGGGGTTGTAAGGGTTCAGCTCGATGTGCATATAAGAAAATATAAGGCGTTATATCAAAAATCTTAGAACTGTGTAGAACTTCCTATACTCCGGTTCGCTGCGAGGAGAGCTCCAAACTCCACGATGAGGATCCCGACTTCCCATCGACGATTCCTGCAGGGTTCCGACACCGTTAGGCTGGCGGGATGTACCGCATCGTCACCGTCTGCACCGGGAACATCTGCCGCTCCCCCATGGCCGAACTCATGCTCACCCACGCGTTCTCGGGCACCGAGCTGGCCGAGGACGTCGTCGTCGATTCGGCCGGCACCACCGACTGGGAGGCCGGCCGCCCGATCGACGAGCGCGCCGGCGCGAAGCTCACGGAACTGGGCATCGAGAGCCACCTGCACCGGGCACGCCGCTTCGAACCGGCCTGGTACCGGGAGCGGGACCTCATCCTCGCCCTCGACCTGGACCACTACCGCCAGCTGCGCGAGGAAGCACCCGACGACGACGCCCGCGACCGCATCCACCTCCTGCGCGAGTTCGACCCCTCCACCACCGACACCCCTCTCGAGGACCTCGGGATCTACGACCCCTGGTTCGGTGACGTCAGCGACTTCGAGGCCACGTGGCGCATGGTGGACGGCGCAGTGGAGGGCGTGGTCCGCTACGTGCGCAACGAGCTCGACGCCGATGGTTCGGACGCCTGAGGTACGCCCGCATACCATGAGCGGGTGGATCCCTCCCTCTGGCTGGCGCTGCTCGGTGCCCAGACGCTGATCAGCTTCGTCCCCGGGGCCGGCGCCGTGAACACCATGAGCAACGCCCTGACCGTCGGTTTCCGCCGCACCGTCTGGGGTGTCCTCGGGCAACAGGCCGCCCTGCTGGTCCACATCGCGATCGCCGCTGCCGGGGTGGGGATCCTCGTCTCCAACTCCCCGCTCGCCTTCGACCTGATCCGGTATGCGGGCGCCGCCTATCTGGTGTACCTGGGCATCCGGAAGTTCCTGCAGCGACCCGAACACAGTGACATCCGGGCCCTGCAGACGGACGAGAGCGCACTGTCCATGGTGCGGCGCGGCATCTGGGTGAATCTGCTCAACCCGAAGGCCATCGTGTTCTTCCTGGCCCTGATCCCCCAGTTCATCAGCCCGGATCGGCCACTGCTCGCGCAGTACGGCGTGCTGACGGCCACCGTGATCGGGATCGATTTCCTGGTCATGTGGTTCTTCTACGGAGGTACGGCCCGCTCCTTCCGACGTTTCACACAGCACGATCGCGGGCAGGTCATCCTGAACCGCATCTTCGGCTCGCTCTTCGTGGGCGTCGGCGCCCTCCTGGCCCTGGCCTGATCCGTGGCACGCATCTCCCCCCTCCTCATCGCGATCGACGGCAGGTCCGGCGCGGGCAAGACCACCCTCGCCGCCGATCTCGCCGCCCTCCTGCGGGAGCACCACACCGTCGGCGTGTTCCACCTGGAAGACATCTACCCCGGATGGGACGGGCTCGGCGACGGCGTCGAGCGCTATGTGGACAAGGTCCTGGGGCCGCTGGGCACGGGAGTACCCGCCCACTGGAACGCCTGGGACTGGGAGACCGGCCGGGACGGGCCGCCGCGGGTGACTCCGGCGACGCAGATCGTGCTGCTGGAGGGCGTCGGTGCGGCCGCGGCGGCAGCTCGCCCCCACCTCGACGCGGTGATCTGGGTGGAGGCGGACGCGGCGGTCCGGCAGCGCACGGCGCTGGAACGCGACGGTGCCACCTACGCCCCGTTCTGGCAGCGGTGGGCGGACCAGGAGAGCGCCTGGTTGGGCACCGACGATCCGGCGGGCGCGGCCGACGTCGTGGTGCAGGGTCATGCCGGGTCCTCGACCGCGCGGGCCGTCCTGCGTGCGCTCGCGCAGCTCCCGGCGGGCGCGGAGTTCCTGGCCCCCCACCGCGCGGCCGAGCCCGGCGTCACCCTCGACCACGAGCGCCTCCCGGCCCGCCCCGACCCCGAGCCCCTGTTCGGCACCCTGTACGGCGCCTCGACCCCCGCCGTCTGGCTCGACAGCTCGGACGCGGACACCACGAATGCCGGGTCCCGCAGCCGGTACAGCATCATGGCGGACGCCGGGGGCCGGTTCGGCCGGCAGGCCCTCCACACCCCGGGCCTGACCGAGATCACCACCGGCGCGGTGACCATCCGGGTGCGGGGGCCCTTCTTCCGGTGGCTCGACGACGCCTGGACGCCCTCTCCCGGAGTCGGTGAGGAGATCACCGGTCCGGGATACGAGTGCGGATTCCACCTCGGCTGGCTGGGTCACCTCGGCTACGAGCTCAAGCGGGAGACCGGCGGAGCGGACGTCCGAGGCCCCGAGGGTTTCCCCGACGCCGCTCTCCTCTTCGCGGGCCGCGCCGTCGTCCTCGATCACCGGGACGGCGCGGTCCACCTGCTCTGGCTCACGGACGGCGACGACGACGACCGCATAGCCTGGGCGGCCCGGGTGCGTGAGGCCGTGGCCGGCAGCACGCCACGGGCACCCTTGCAGCCACTGCCGATCCCGCGGTTCACCGCCCGTGACACCCGGGAGGAGTACCTCGCGAAGGTCCGCTCGGCGCAGGCGGAGATCGCCGAGGGCAACACCTACGAGGCGTGTCTGACCACCTCGCTCTCCGCGTACACGGAACGCGTGGCTCCGCTGGAGACGTATCTGCACCTCCGGCGGGCGAGCCCCGCCCCGTTCGCGCACTACCTCCGCTTCCCCGGGTTCGCGGTGGCCAGTACCTCCCCGGAGCGGTTCCTCGGGCTCACCGCGGCCGGCTCGCTGCGCGCCGAGCCGATCAAGGGAACCCGGGGCCGCTCAACCGATCCTGCCGAGGACATCGCGCTTCGCGAGGACCTACGGACGTCGGGCAAGGACCGCGCGGAGAACATCATGATCGTGGACCTGCTGCGCAACGACCTCTCGCACCACGCGGTGCCGGGGTCGGTCACGGTCAGCAGGCTCTGCGACATCGAGACCTACGCCACGGTGCACCAGATGGTCAGCACCATCGACGCCCGCCTGCGGCCCGCTGCCGCTCGTGGATCCGTGATCGCGTCCGCCTTCCCGGCGGGCTCCATGACGGGGGCACCGAAGATCAGCACCATGGCGATCCTCGACCGGCTGGAACAGGCGCCTCGCGGGCCGTACTCCGGGGTGGCGGGCTATTTCAGCCGGTCCGGCGCGGCGGATCTCGCCGTCGTGATCCGCACCCTGGTGCTCCAGGACGACGGCGGCGGCGGAACCCGGCTGACGCTCGGGCTCGGCGGGGCCGTCACCGCGGATTCGGACCCCGAGGAGGAGTGGGACGAGGTCCGCACGAAGGCACGAGGTGTCCTCTCGGCGCTGGGGGCGCTGTTCCCGGAGGACCGTCGGGAACAGCCGGCGGCAGGCGCAGCACCGCGGAGCGACGCCGGACCCGCCGACCGGGTCTAGCTGTTCTCGGTGTTCACCGGGCTGTCGTCGATCTCCTCGAGGACGTCCGAATCACCGTCCGGAAGTTCACTGTGGCCCTCGAGCGACGCGGACAGCTCGGCGTCCGCCGAGGCGCTCGTGGGACTGTCGGCGGTGTCGGACAGCTTCTCCGCCGGAGCACCCCCGGCGTCGTCGGCGCTGTCGCCGGCCAGTTCGTCGTGACCCTCGAGGGAGGTGGAGAGCTCCTCGTCGGCCGACGGGTCGTGGGCGGGGTGTTCTGCGGACTCGGTCACGGTTCAACCTCTGTTCTCGGTCGGGATCCTGCTCGTTGGTGCCACCCTACTCCGGGAATGCTCAGCCTGCTGAGTATCTCCCTCGCACCGGCATTCCACCCGCTACGCTGTGGCCCATGACAGTTCTCGTGTTCCTCGATCCGGCCCACGCAGACGGACGGGTGGCGGACGCGTCGCAACCGCAGCTCATGATCTCGGATCTCGGTGCCACCCGCGGTGACGGCATCTTCGAATCTCTCCTGGCCGTCGGGGGCGCCCCCCGCAAGGAGCAGGCACACCTGGTGCGACTCGCTGCCTCGGCCGAGGCCCTCGGCCTGGCCGTTCCCGAGGCCGAGGTGTGGAGCCGCGCCATCCGGACGGGACTGCGCGAGTTCGCAGCAGTGGAACCGGACCGCGAGAAGGCCGTGGTGAAACTCATCGCCACCCGCGGCGTGGAGGGTGCGGAACGTCCCACTGCATGGGTGCAGGTGGCCCCGGTCCCGGAGTCGGGCCGGCGCCAGCGCGAGGAGGGACTGAAGGTCCTGTTCCTGGAGCGCGGGTACGACAGCACGGTGGCCCAGCGCGCTCCCTGGCTGCTCATGGGCGCCAAGACCCTGTCCTACGCCGTCAACATGGCTGCCATCCGCCACGCGAAGGCGGAGGGTGCCGACGACGTCATCTTCACCTCCTCCGACGGCAAGGTGCTGGAAGGTCCCACCTCCACGGTGCTGCTGGCCCACGACCGCGATGGCGTCAAGACCCTCCTCACCCCTCAGCTCGAGAGCGGGATCCTCGCGGGCACCTCGCAGGGCGCACTGTTCGCGGCGGCGAAGGAGCAGGGCTGGGAACTCGGCTACGGCCCCCTGGAGCCACACCACCTCCTCGAGGCCGACGCCGTCTGGCTCATCTCGAGCATCCGGCTCCTGGCCCCGGTGGTGTCCCTGGACGGGCAGGAGATCCGCTCCTCGGCGGCGCTCACGGCCGAACTCACGGAGCTCGTGGACCGGTTCGTCTGACCCGCACCCGCCCGACGGCGCGCCGCTGTTATCCCGATCACGTTGTGGCGCTTCGTGACACCCCGCTTTTGACCTCGTGAGGATCCGTGCCCTAGCGTTTCCTCAGAATCAAGAGTTCCAGCCCATGGCCCTGGCCGGCTGGACAGCAACCCTCTCCCGTAGTGGGGTGCTCCAGGTGAAGATTCGGCCGCCGGGACAAGTCCCCCGGATGGCAAGTACGGCTTTCGTGCGGACCTTCCCGATCTCCCTCGTGAGACGGCGCCCGCCGGCCGGCACAGCCCAGAACAGCGAGCGCGTCACCCAGTACCGAGAGATCTTCCCCTGCCGTTCCACGGCGCCCCGCTCCACCCCGTTCCCACGCCCCTGCGGGCATCACGAAGAAGGACCCATGACCATCCCACGTAAGCTCCTCGCGGCGCTCGCCGTCCCCCTCCTCGCCCTGACCGTCTCCTGCGGCGCCAACGACTCCGAGCCGCGCGAGAGCACCGATGCGCTCGCCGGGAGCGACCAGGACTCCCTGGACCAGTACACGACGGACAGCACCACGCCGGTCGACGAGATCGACGTCGCCGGGCTCGACCTGATCACCGACGGCACCCTGCGCGTCGGCACGCTCTCCGATGCGCCTCCGAACATCTTCATCGAGGACGGCGTGTTCACCGGCTACGACAACGAACTCCTGCGCGCCATCGGCGACAAGCTCGGCCTCGAGGTGGAGTTCGCGTCCACCGACTTCTCCGCGCTCCTGGCGCAGGTGCAGAACCAGCAGTTCGACGTCGGCTCGTCCTCGATCTCCACCACGGCTGCACGCCGCGAGAACGTCGGCTTCACCAACGGATACGACTTCGGCTACATGGCCGTGGTGGCGCAGGAGGAGTCCGAGGTCACCGGCTTCGACTCGCTCTCCGACAGCACCCGCATCGGCGTGGTCCAGGGCACCGTCCAGGACGACTACGTGACCAACACCCTGGGCCTGGAGCCGGTGCGCTTCCCGGACTACAACACCGTCTACGCCAATGTGCGCAACGGTCAGGTGGACGCCTGGGTGGCACCCTCCCAGCAGGCCACCGGTCAGGTGAAGGACGGCGACGGCACCGTCATCGCCGAGACCATCATCAACACCGAGAACTTCACCGCCTACGCCGTCAACAGCGACAACCAGCCCCTCATCGACGCGCTCAACGCCGGTCTGGACGCCGTGATCGAGGACGGCACGTGGACCGAGCTCACCGAGGAGTGGTACCCCGAGCGCGAGATGCCCACCGACTGGAAGCCCGGCAGCAAAGCCGCAGAAACGAAGTAGTCACCCTGCATGGACACCCTGGAACAACTCGGCCGGACCTTCTTCGACGGGGAGGCGATGCTCGCCGTCCTGCCGGACCTCCTGACCGTCGGCCTGCCCAACACGATCATCCTCGCCCTGGCCTCGGGGCTCATCGGGACGATCTTCGGCATGCTCCTCGCGGTCATGGGAATTTCCCGGAGCCGGGTGCTGCGGTGGGCGGCCCGCGTCTACACGGACATCTTCCGCGGGTTGCCCGCCGTGGTGATCATCCTGCTCATCGGCCTGGGGCTCGGGCCGGTCCTGCGGCAGCTCACGGGCAGCACCAGTCCGTACCCCCTCGGCATCCTCGCGTTGTCACTCATCGCCTCGGCCTACATCGGTGAGATCTTCCGCTCCGGTATCCAGAGCGTGGAGAAGGGGCAGCTGGAGGCATCGCGGGCCCTGGGTTTCAGCTACCGCTCGTCCATGCAGCTCGTGGTGATCCCCCAGGGCGTGCGGCGCGTGCTGCCCGCCCTGGTGAACCAGTTCATCTCGCTGATCAAGGAGTCCTCCCTGATCTACTTCATCGGCCTGGTGGCCAGTGAGCGCGAGCTGTTCCGGGTCGGTAACGACGCCGCGAGCAACACGGGCAACCTGTCTCCACTCATCGCCGCAGGTATCTTCTACCTGTGCCTGACCGTCCCGCTGACCCACCTGGTCAACCACATCGACACCCGGCTCCGGGTGGGCAGGCGCGAGCGGCCGGAACCTGACGAGCAGGCCGCGAAGATCGGCGAAGGAGCCCAAGGATGAAAGCCATCGATTCGGGAACCCTGACCGGTAGGAACCTGCACCTCTCCTTCGGGTCCAACCACGTGCTGCGCGGGATCGACCTGCACGTGGAGCGGGGCACCACGGCGTCCGTGATCGGGCCCTCCGGCTCCGGGAAGTCCACGCTGCTGCGCGTCCTCAACCGCTTGATCGAACCGGATCAGGGGGACATCCTGCTGGACGGCCGGTCCGTGCTGAAGGACAACCCGGACGAGTTGCGCCGACGCATCGGCATGGTGTTCCAGCAGTTCAACCTCTTCCCCCACAAGACCGTGGTGGACAACGTCTCGCTGGCACTGCGCAAGCTGCGCAGGATGTCGGCCGACGAGGCCCGGGCCAAGGCGCTCGCGCAGCTGGACCTCGTGGGACTCAAGCACAAGGCGGACGTCCGTCCGGGCAACCTCTCCGGTGGTCAGCAGCAGCGCGTCGCCATCGCACGCGCCCTGGCCATGGACCCCGAGGTGATGTTCTTCGACGAGGCGACGTCCGCCCTGGACCCGGAACTCGTCAAGGGTGTCCTGGCCCTCATGGCGGACCTCGCCACGGCCGGGATGACCATGGTGGTGGTGACCCACGAGATGGGGTTCTCCCGCAACGTCTCGGACACGGTGACGTTCATGGACGGCGGCGTGGTGGTGGAGTCCGGCCCTCCGGCGGCGATCTTCGACGACGCCCGGACCCCGCGCCTGCGCTCCTTCCTCTCGGACGTGCTCTAGGAGGACGCCGGGAAGAGGCCTCCGACGGCCGCAGCAGGTACCCTCCCGCTGCGGCCGTCGTCGTCCCTGTCGCTCAGGACAGGATGAAGTTCCACGTGCAGGCCAAGACCGCCGCCGTCACCGCTCCCCCGGCGACGAGGAGGCCGACGCCGGCTACCACGGCGTCGAGCGGTGAGAAGGTGCTCTCCCTCGCCCAGGTGCGCGTCCCGCCGCCGAAGCCGCGCGCCTCCATCGCCGTGGCCAGCCGGGTGGCGCGCCGGATCGCCTGGACGATCAGCCCGAAGGACTGCCCCAGCAGGTTCCGGATCCGCGCGGACACCGAGCGGTCGGAGCCCACCCCGCGTGCGTGCCGCGCGAGGCCGAGGCTCTCCCACTGCTCCATCAGCAGTCCCACCAGGCGCAGCGCAGCCAGTGCGCCGAGCACGAAGCGGTGCGGCAGGCGCAGCTTCTGCGCCAGCGCGTCCGCGAGATCCGTGGGATCGGTGGTCAGCACGATGAAGATGCCCGGCAGGGCGAGCGCCAGGGCACGCAACCCCACCGCGACCCCGGCGGCCACCGAACCCTCGGTGAAGAGGACGGGTCCCAGCTCCAGGAGCACCTCGCCGGTCTTCGCGGCGAGCAGCGCCGTCCCGTAGGCGCCGATCAGGGCTGCGATCAGCAGGGGCCAGATGCGCCGGAACAGACCCCACACGCTGATCCCCAGCAGCGGCATGAGCGCCACCTCGCAGACCAGGACGACGACGGCGCTCACCCAGTCGATGCTCGACATCAGGGCGAGGGTGATCACCGCGGCCGCGAACAGCTTGGACACGGGATTGGCGCGGACCAGGGTCCGTCCGGTGAGCACCGGCGTCAGGTGGTCGGTACTCACCTGGTCACCACCCGGCCCACGCCGTCGGCGATGCGCAGTTCGGCGCCGCCGAGTGCGGCGATGAAATCGGCGTCGTGGGTGACGGAGAGAACGGCCGTGCCGCCCTCGACCAGTTCCCTCAGCAGGGTCACCAGCTCGGCCCAGGTCAGGGCGTCCTGGCCGAAGGTGGGTTCGTCCAGGATCAGGACGCGCGGCGCGGTGGCGAGCATGGTGGCCACCGAGAGCCTGCGCTTCTCGCCTCCGGAGAGGGTGAAGGGGTTGGCCTTCAGCAACCCCGTGAGCCGGAGCCGTTCGGCCACCTCGGCGATCCGCTCCCGGTCCACCACTCCCCCCACCCGCAGCGGGCCGAACTCCAGTTCATCGGCGACGGTGGGCGTGAGGAACTGGTGCTCGGGCTCCTGGAACACGGTGCCGATCCGCTGCACGAGCTGCGTCGAGCGCCAGCGGAACGGGTCCCGGTCCGCGGTGCCGGCGAGCTCGGCGGACGCCCGGAGAGTACCGGACCGCGGACGCAGGAGGCCCCCGAGCGTGAGCGCCGCGGTGGACTTCCCGGCACCGTTCGGCCCGGTGATGCTCAGTGCGCCGGCCTCCTGCACGTCGAGATCCAGTTCGTGCACGGCTGCGGGGCCGCGCCTGGTCCGGGCCACGGTGAGCTCGCGAGCCGTCACCAGGGTCTCACCGCCGCCGTCGGGCATCCGCCCGCCGATCTCCGGCTGCCAACCGGGCACCCAGACCCCTGCGGCGGCGAGGCGCTCGCGGGGTGCCTGTTGCGTCAGCACCTCGCCCGGTTCTCCGTCGGCCAGGACACCGCCGTGGGCGTCGAGCACGATCACCCGGTCCACGACGTCGGCCCAGACCGCCACGCGGTGCTCCACGACCACGAGCGTGGCACCGGTGCTCTCGAGGACCCGGACCACGGCGTCGCGCACCTCGATGACCCCCGCGGGATCGAGGTTCGCCGTGGGCTCGTCGAGGAGGAGCAGGCCGGGCTCCATCGCGAGGACGGACGCGAGGGCCAGCCTCTGCTTCTGCCCACCGGACAGGGAGGTGGTGGGGTGGTCGAGCGGCAGGTCCAGCCCGACGTCGTCGAGCGCCCGGCCCACACGCCGCCAGATCTCCTCGCGGGGCACGGCGAGGTTCTCGGGCGCGAAGGCCACCTCGTCCCCCACCCGGGCGAGGACCACCTGCGTCTCCGGATCCTGCAGCACCAGCCCTGCACGGCCGCGCGCCTCGGCCGGTGGGGCGCCGTCGAGCAGGAGCTCGCCCTCCTGCTCACCCTCGTCGTTCGCGCCGAGCACACCGGCCAGTGCGTGGAGCACGGTGGACTTGCCCGCACCGGAGGCCCCGAGGAGCAGCACGCGCTCCCCCGGGGAGATCTCTAGGTCCAGCCCGCGGGCGGCGAAGGCCTTCCGGCCGGCATGCCGCCACCCCCAGCCGCGCGCCCGGACATGTACCGGGCCGGGTGGCCCCTGCTCTGGGGTCACACGTCCGCCGTGCGGCCGGCGGCGAAGGAGGACAGCGCGCCCGTCCTCGCGAGTCCGCGCATGGCCAGCCAGGAGAGCAGACCCGCGATCACCACGCCGGAGGCGGCGGCGAAGAGCACGTAGAGCAGTTTGAACTCGATGGTCCAGAGGGCGTTGTAGAGGATGTTCTCGCTGATGCCGAGGGCCAGCCCGGCAGCGAGCCCGGCCAGGAGCGCCACGGGGAGATTCCACCTGCGGTAGAGGAAGAGCAGGAAGACCAGCTCGGCACCGAGGCCCTGGATGGCGCCGGACAGGAGCACGCCCAGCCCCCACTGGGTGCCGATCAGGGCGGAGACCGCAGCGGCGAGCATCTCGCAGTAGATCGCGGCGCCGGGCTTGCGGATGATCAACCCGCCGAGCACCCCGGCGATCAGCCAGCCACCCGAGTACAGGCCGGCCAGGGGCGGGAAGCCGGCCGTGAGGACGCTGATCCCGGAGTAGCCCGCAGACCAGGCGAAGAAGACGACGCCGACGGCGACTGCGAGGACGGACGCCACCACGATGTCCACCACCCGCCACTGCCCCGTGGTCGGAGAGGTACCGGTACGTACTGGGGATGTTGCCATGGGAATTCCTCCTGGGACACAGGAGGGGAGAGTGCTCCGGAGCCCCGTGAGGAGCGGTCCGTGCACTCTGAGAACTCGACTCCCTTCGCCGGTACTAACCGGATCAGGTTCGAGGGTCTGCGGCGGTCCGCACTCTCAGCGCCCGTGTCCGCGGTGTACCGCGGCTCGGCGCTCCCCTGTCGTTCGTTGATTGAGCGTTCCCGATCCTACACGTGCCCACTTGTGCGTGCAGGCGTGCCCCGGAGCGTCCGTCACGACTAGGCTGGGGCGGGAGAATCGGACAATGAAGGAGAGACCATGAACGTCGTGTTCAAGTTGCTCGGCGCGGGCGTCAGCGTCGGTGCGGGCTTCGTCGGGACCAAGCTCGTCGACTTCCTGTGGCAGAAGATCACGGGTGAGGCGACCCCGCGTGGCAAGGACGGGCTGGAGAACACCCTGCGATCGGCCCTGGTGTTCGCCCTCGTCTCGGGCGCGGTCAGCACCACCATCCAGGTGGTGGCCAACCGCTCCACGCAGCAGGCGATCGAGCGCTTCTCGAAGACGCGGGACGAGGTCTGATCCCGAGCGGGACCGAAGACGAGGGCGGGTACCCATCGGGTGCCCGCCCTCGTCCGTGAAGGATGGACCACGGCGCCCGCGTGTGTCGCGGGACCGCAACGCTCATCCCACCGCGGGCCAGTCACTGGTCGGATAAGCCTCGATGGCCCGGTGCCGGAACGTGTACAGCCGACCACGGTCGATGATGCCTCGAACCGTGTCGAGCCGCCGTGAAGTCGGTCCGGCTTCCGAGGCCTCGGAGTATCCGACCTCGCCCGCGATCCGGGTGGGTTCGCGTTCCTCGGGGGATATCTCCGCCATCGCCTGCAGGAACGCACGCTCGCGCTGCGGCAACCTCCCGAGGATGCGCTCCACGTGCGCGGCCGCCTCCCGTCGAGCCCCCCGCCACCCCGAGATGACGTCCTCGCGGGTGATCGTCGTGCCGGTTCCGGTGTACCACGCACGTTCTCCGGCCGATTGGAACAGGAACGGTTCACCGCGGCACAGATCCACGACCGCCGCAGCGGCGCCCACCTCCATGCGTACACGTCCCAGACCACCTTCGCCGTCCGGAACTTCCCTCCCCGGGATCACGAACTCCCGGAGCGCGGTTTCGATGTCCGTGTCATCGATGGCCGTGAGGACCGTCGTCTTGAAACGTCGGGCGAACGGCGCGCCCTTCTGCGCACCAGCCCGGTCCTCGAAGTCAGGAAGACCTGTCAGATACACCGCGATCGGCAGGGACCTCTCCACCTGTGCACCTCCGGGGACGGGAACCGTCTCCTGGTGCGTGATCGCATCCCCGAGGGCGATCAGCACACCTCCAACACCTGAGCCCGGAACAGTGGACACTTCCCTCCCTCTGCCCGGGCTGGGACATCCACGACGTCGTCGCCCACCCGGTGGATTGCGCCAGGACGACGCGTCCCGGTTTCGTCCGCCAGTTGATCGCCGCGAGATTCGACGTCGACGTAGCCGACGCACGGGGCATCGTCGCGGAACGAGCGGCCGGCTTCTCCCTCCGGACCCTCGACTCATCGCTCCACCACGGCGCAGGTCCGGAGGTCCTGGGGAGCTCGCCGGCACTCCTTCTGGCGGTGTCTGGCCGCCGGCCCGGGGAAGGGGAGCTCTCCGGTGACGGCGCTGCGGCCTTCATACAGGGACTGGGTGAAGAAACCTGGGGAACACCCCGAGGCACTCGGAGCACCCGGGTCTAGGGTGAGGTCATGGATGCGGCAACCGAAGTGATGCAGGCCCTGATGACGCATGAGGACGCCGGTCTGGTCATGGATTTCGACGGCGTGCTCTCACCCATCACCGATGATCCGAGCGCCAGTGAACTCCTCCCCGGTACCGGGCAGATCCTTGCCGAGCTGGCCACCAAGCTCTCGGTCGTCGCCCTCCTCTCCGGCCGACCCGTGGAGTTCCTCGCTGCACATGCCTGCGTACCGGGCGTGGAACTCCACGGGTCCTACGGTCTCGAGCGCCTCGGCGCCGACGGCGTCGAGGTGGTGCCCGAGGCCCGGCAGTGGATGACGGCGGTCGAGGAGGCCACCCGGGCGCTGCATCGGTACCTGGACGACGCCGAGGGCATCCACGTGGAGGACAAGTCACTCGCCGTCGCCGTGCACTGGCGTCGTGCGCCGGATCGTGACGAAGCCGAGCGCCGCGTCACCCCGCTGGTGCGGGAGATGGTCGCCGCCCACGGGCTGCGCCGCGAACCGGGCAAGTTCGTGGCGGAGCTCCGGATGCCCCTGGACCAGGACAAGGGCACCGCGCTGCGACGGATCATCGACACGAACGAACTCCGGACCGTCGCGTATGCGGGAGACGATCTCGGGGACCTCCCCGCGTTCGCGACGGCAACCGCGGCGGGTGGCTACACCCTGGTGGTCGACGGCCCCGGGATGGCTCAGGGGGTCAGCGCCGTGGCCGGCGCCCACTTCGACGGGCCGGCGGACTTCCGGGCCTGGTTGGTCCACCTCAACGACGCGCTGCCCCGGCGGAGTACCCGGTAGGAGGTCCGCGCGGCGTGGACCGGATCGGTGGTCGTCCGGTCGGGTTGCGGCGGCCTACTCCCCCTCGGCGGGATCGCTGCTGCTCGGTGGCTGCGCGTAGCCGAGGGTCACCGTGTCGAGGATCGTCTGACGGGTGAACACCCCTGATCCGGGGGCAGTCTCGGTGAGCAGGTCGAAGGTGATCAGCACCTCCGTCGAGTGCGCCGTCGGGTTGGCGGGCAGGGAGACCGCCGTGGTGTAGGCGTAGGGCGGGGCGATGGCGAAGCTCCCGGTGTCGTTGGCCAGCTCGGTGCCCAGCGACTGCACCTGCGCGTTGAAGCGGGTGACGCTGATCGCCGTGCCGTCGTCGGCGCCGTCCATGCGGGCACTGACCCGGACGATCGGCGTGCTCTCCGGGGTCAGCTCCGAGACGTCCGCGTCGGTCCAGTAGTCGATCACCAGGTTGCGCGACGCCGCGGACAGGGTGTGGCTCACGGAACCGGCGTCGAGGTCGGAGGCGACGGCGACCCACTCGGGTTCCGCCGGCTCGTCGGCCTCGCTCTTCGGAGGCGTCCCGCCGTCGTCCGGTGCGGACTCCGTGCCGCTCTCCTCCGTCGGGGCATCCATACCCGTATCGGAGCCGACGGCGTCCTGCACCGGGACACTCGTTCCCTGCCCCTGTTCCTCCGTGGTCACCGTACGGACCATCGAGTCGGGAGCCCCGGTGGCACCGGGCATCCCCGGCACGGAGCACCCCGTCAGCAGGAGGGCGGTGGTCAGGACCAGGGCTCCTGCACCGGCCCGTCGGCGGGAGTCCACCCGCAGCGGCGGGATGTCGGCGCGATGTGCCGGACGGGTACGGTCTGCGACCGGCATCCGGACCGGGAGCGCTGCGTACGGGGAGAGCGGGGCCGCGGTGGAGGTTCTGCGGGTCATGACGGGATCCTTGTCGGGGAGGGCGGGCATCAGACGTGGTAACCGCGGTGGCTGCGGAGGGTCTTCCGGAGCATGAACGTGGTCTGCACCATGGTGGTGATGTAGAGGATGGGCCAGCCCACGGCGAGGATGCCGGACTGGATGTCCACCGGCAGCCTGAGCCAGGTGAACACCAGACCGGCCGCGACCACCGCGAGGACCACGAGCGGCATGAGGTACGCGCTGCCGGCACCGCGTTCCGCGCGCGCCTGGGCCGCCCAGTTGTCCGTCTGCGCGTTGGTGAAGAACTTGGTCCACGCCCGGAGGAAGTGGCCCATCCGCAGCCACAGGTAGAGCTCCGCGGGGGCCACGAGCAGGGCGAACGCGATGTCGCGCGCGGACTTGTTCTCGATGGTCAGGGCGATCCGGAGGTTCAGGATCACGGCCACCACCGGGGGGATCAGCCAGACGGGGTAGAACACCCAGGCACCGATGCTCAGCGCGGCGGCGAGGAGCATGATGAAGGAGAGCCGGGTGAGGATGTTGAACACCATGGAGACGTTCTCGCTCCAGCGCAGTCGCAGGTTCGGGTGGAGCGGCTGCCCCGGGGTGTTGCTGCGCTGCCCGGGCCACATGAGGTCGATCGCCCCGTAGTTCCACTTCACCTGCTGGCCGTCGAGGGAACGCAGGGTGTCCATGCCGCCCACCGCCGCCCGGGCGCGCGCCGAGATCTTCGTGGCGTACCCGAGGTTCTTGATCTGCAGCGAGAGCAGGGAGTCCTCCACCTCCGAGTCCTTGACCCAGGGGGTCGCCTGCCGGTTGTCGATCATCACGTTCTTCAGCGCGTCCATGGAGAGGATGGAGAACTGACCGCCCAGCACCGCCATGTTGCGGCCCCGGAGCAGGTTGTCCATGTTGAATGCGGCGAACTGCGCGCGCTGCCCTGCGGTGAGGAACTTCGAGATGAAGCCCTTCGATGACGCCTCGGCCACCGTGTAGATGGCGGAGATCCCGCCGATGCGGGGATCCGAGCGGATCTCCTGCTCCAGGTACTCGACGGCGTGGCGGTCCGCGACGGTGTCGCCGTCCACCCCGAGGAAGTAGTCGTACTTGTCCGCGACCTTCGTGTAGCCGAAGTTCAGCGCCCCGACCTTCTTGTCACCGTTGGAGCCGATGTCGTGGACGAACACCTCGGTCCTGTAGGTGATGTCCTGGTACACCCGCTCGTGCGGGCCGGCGAACTCCCGGGCGATGTAGAAGGTCTCGTCGTCCGAGTTGTTGATCACCACGTGGATGGCATCCGGCAGCCGGGTCTGCTCCAGCAGTGCCGTGAGCACCTCGGCGATGGTGTCCTGCTCGTTGTAGGCGGGGATCACGCAGCCGATGGTGGCGCGGTCCGTGGAGCGGTCCGCCTTCGCGGCCGGGAGGGTCAGGTAGTCGGACGTGGTGCGGTCAGGGAGAACTGCGGTCATGGGAATTCCTAGGGAGCGGGCCGGGATGGTGGATGGAGCATCCCGGCACAGGATCGAAGTGGAGAACGAGGAGACCCGGCGTGAGACCTGCGAAGGAGATGTCCGGAGCTGCTTACCACTTCAGATTAGAATTCGGGGGGCGGGTGAATCACGAGTATTCGCCCCGGGTTCCCGAATGCACGCCCACTTCACGATTGCGTGTTCCCCACGTGGTGACGGAGATGACCGGGAGAGTACTACTCGCATCCACCACCTGCTCCCCGATCCGGCGTCACCACGGACGGGACATGTGTCCGGTGCGGGATCGTCGTGGCCACGGTCGGGTTCCGCCGCGCACGTACCGACAGGAAGGACCTCCATGAGCCACTCCGACACCACCGCGGAGACAGCGGTCCCCACGATCGAACGGGCCCTGGCGGAGAAGGATCTCCCCTCGGTCATGGTGGCGCTCACACCGCTGGCACCGGACGAGGTGATCGACGCACTCGAGCGGATGGGCGCCAAGCAGCGGGCCCTGGTGTACCGCATGCTGTCCAAGGGCAAGGCGCTGGTGGTCTTCGAGGGTCTCGACGCCACCCTGCAGGGCGAACTCGTGCAGGCACTGCAGGACGAGGAGGTCGCCTCGGTCTTCGGCGAGATGGACCCGGATGACCGGGTGAGCCTCCTGGACGAGCTGCCGGCGTCCGTGGCCACCCGCCTCCTCCACGGGCTCCCTCCCTCCGAGCGCAGCCTGACCGCCGCCGTGCTCGGGTATCCGGACCGCTCCATCGGACGGCGCATGAGCCCCGAGTACGTCACCACGCACCCCGGCTCCACCGTGGCCGAGAGCCTCGAGCGTGTCCGGGCCGGGATGACCGACGCCGAGACCATCTACACCCTCCCTGTGGTGGATGACCAACGCCGGCTCGTGGGCATCGTGAGTCTGCGTGACCTCATGACGGCAGCCCCCACCACATCGGTGTCCGAGGTGCTGCACGAGCCGCACGCCGTGGAGGCCACCGACGACGCCGAGACCGCGGCCCGCCGCTGCGCGGACCTGAAGCTCCTCGCCCTTCCCGTCACCGATGCGGAGAACCGGCTGGTGGGCATCCTCACCGTGGACGACGCCCTCGGCATCCTCGAGGAGGCCGATTCCGAGGACCAGGCGCGTATCGGCGGGGCCGAGCCCCTGCGCCGGCCCTATCTCTCCACGCCGGTGCGCAGCATCGTCCGCTCCAGGGTGGTGTGGCTGCTCGTGCTGGCGGTGGGTGCGACGCTGACCGTGCAGGTGCTCGAGGTGTTCGAGGCCACCCTCCAGCAGATGGTGGTGCTCTCCCTCTTCGTCCCGCTGCTGATCGGGACGGGCGGGAACACCGGCAACCAGGCGGCGACCACCGTGACCCGGGCCCTCGCCCTGGCGGACGTCCGGCCCCGCGACATCCTCAAGGTGGTGGCTCGTGAGGCGAGGGTGGGGGTCAGTCTGGGACTGCTCCTGGGCGGCGTCGGCTTCCTCGTCACGTCCCTCGCCTACGACGTGGCGCTCGGTACGGTGATCGGACTGACCCTGCTGAGCATCTGCACCATGGCCGCGACCGTGGGTGGGGCCATGCCGCTGATCGGGAAGGCCGTGCGGGTGGATCCTGCGGTGTTCTCCAACCCGTTCATCACCACGTTCGTGGACGCCACCGGGTTGATCGTCTACTTCCTCATCGCCCGCGCCGTCCTCGGCCTCTGACCCGCGAGCTCCGGGGTCTTCTCCTCGGCCGCGTTCAGGACCATACTGGCCGCATGACCGACATGGCGCGGCGAACGGTCCCGATGGCGAGCCGGACGACTGGCGGGAACTCCCGCAGTCCCTCCATGCGCGCTTCCTGACCGGGGACTTCGCCGGGGGTCTGGCGTTCGTCGCGGCCGTCGGCGCTCTCTCGGAGCACACCGACCATCACCCCGCGCTGACGCTCACCCCCACCCACGTGGACGTGAGGCTCCCCTCGCCCGGTTCCCCCGGTTCCCCCGGTTCCTCCGGTTCCTCCGGTTCCTCCGGTGTCACCGACGCCGACAGGGAACTCGCACGGCGGATCAGTAGCCTCGCCCGCGAGCACGAGGTGGTGTCCCGGCCCGCCGTCACCACCGTGATCGAGCTCGCCCTGGACACCGCGGACGTCGCCGCCGTCGGACCGTTCTGGGCCGCCCTGCTCACCGGTGACGCCGGAGCGCTGGACGGGGACGACGTCGTCGACCCCACCGGACGCATGCCCATCCTGTGGTTCCAGCACACGGAGCCCCACGCGACTCCCCGGCAGCGGTTCCACCTGGACGTGTGGGTTCCGCACGATACCGCCGCCGGGCGGATCGCCGCCGCCGTCGCCGCCGGCGGCCGTGTGGTGGACGCCACCCAGGCGCCGTCCTTCACCGTCCTGGCCGATGCCGAGGGGAACCGGGCCTGCGTCTGCACCATGCTCGGGCGATGAGTGCGTCGCGGCGGGCCGGGCGGGTCACTCCGCGGGCAGCGCACCGTCCAGGTAGGCACCCAGCCCGCGCGGGCTGAAGGGCTTCGCCATGAAGTGGTTCGCACCCGCCGCGAGACACTGTTCCTCGGTGAGCTGCGGGGGACGTGCCGAGATGGTGAGGATGTGCGCGTCCGAGGTCTTCCTGAGCTCCTTGCACACCTCCAGGCCGTCGACGTCCGGCAGATTGAGGTCGAGGGTGACCAGGTGCGGCTTCAGCGCCTCCACCAGCCGGATGCCCTCGCCGCCGTTGATCGCCTCGTGGACGGTGAAGGCGCGGGAGGACAGGACGATCACGAGCAGCTGGCGGATGTCGGCGTCGTCCTCGATGACCACCGCATCCCGCTGCTGTACGTCCGCTGCTGCCGATCGGCCCACTGCCGCCCTCCTTCGGTCCTCGGCCACCCTACCGGTCGGCCCGTGGACGCGCTCGCGGTGCAGGTCCGGCTCCGGATACTCGCCACCGCACAGGCATCCTCGTGCACACCGTGCGGCGGAGGGTCCCGGCTCTCGGTCGGGGGCCCGGGGAGGACATGCAGCAGGGCCACGGTCAGCGGCTACCACCGTGGGCGTGAGGTGGCGCCGGCTGCGAGGTGAGGTAGAGACGGTGGGTGATGACGACGATCGTGAGCCACAGGGCGCCGAGCACCCATGCCATGAGGACGTCCGTGAGCCAGTGATGACCGAGATAGATGCGGCTGAGCCCCATGGTGATCGCGAAGAACCCCGCACCCGCCGCCGTGAACACCACCGTGCGCCTGCTCCGGCTGCGGAGCATCAGCAGATAGGCGATGACACCTGCGAGCACCAGCGAGTTCAGCGCGTGTCCGCTGGGGAAGGAGTCGGAGTACTCGTAGGGCGGGACGGCATCGCTCAGGGGTGGCCGGGCGCGGCCGATGAACTGCTTGCAGATCACCGTGATGAGGACGGAACCGGCCGCTGCAGGCACGAGCAGCGCCACCGGAGTCCAGGACCGGCGCCTGACGGCGAGCACGATCATCACCACCCCCACGAGGACTGTCATCCCCGTGGTTCCGCCGATCATGCTGTAGGCGGAGACCACCTGGTCGACGGGTGGTGACCGGAGGGTCATCGCGCCCTGCAGTACCGGCGTGTCGAGAACCTGCGCGCCGTCCCCCTCCACGGTAGCCTCGTACAGCTCGGTGGCACCCGTCCCGGCTCCGAGAGTGAGCACGAACCCGCCCAGGAGCAGGACGACGAGCGACGCCGCGGCGCCGATCCGCCCGCACGAGCGCAGGAAAGCGGCGACGAGGCTCCGCATGATCCGGAGCCGCCAGACGGTCAGGTCGCGGCCGAGGATGGCCGCGTCGACCGATCCAGGATTCCTCGTCCCCGCGTGTCCGGGGTCAGACACCGTCGCCCCGAGGAGGCATCCCTGCGCCACCGGGATCCAGGGGTGCCCCGTGACCTGCGGTACCTGCTGCCGAGCGGCGGCGGTCCGCCCTCCAGAGCAGCAGGACGACCCCCGCACCCGCGGCGAAGGCGAGGAGGGCGCCGACCCACTCGTCAGGGTGGGGAGCCAGCAGCGCGCTGCCGTCCTGCCACGGCCACAGAGCCCGCAGCGACCCGAGGATCAGACCGGTCGCCACCAGCAGGACCGCTCGGCGGTGGACGCGGAGAAGATAGGTGAGGAGCTGCACCACGGACACGAGACCCAGGACGGCACCGGCCATGAAGAGAGCGAGATAGCCCATGTCCCTCGAGCTGACGGCCTCGAGCGTCGGCTCGTACAGGCCGAGCGTCAGCAGGACGAAGGACCCGGACAGGCCGGGGAGCGCGAGCGCGCAGACGGCTGCCGCACCGCTGAGCACGATGACCCATCCGGAGGGTTGCCCGACGGCGAGCGTGGGTAGTCCGAGGAGCAGGAACGCGGCGGCAGCGACGACGACGACCACGGCCGGAGCCCCGATCCGGGCGATGCCGGAGGGGTTCCGTCCCGGTGGCACCGCATCACGTGCCATGGTGAGGGGGACGAGCAGACTCGCCGTCACCATCCCGAGGAAGAGGGCGCTGGAGATGACGGGCTGGGTCTCGACGAACGTGTGCAGCGGCCGTGCGAGGGTGAAGAGTGCGACGAACATGCCTACGGCCAGTGGCAGGATCAGTGACCATTCCACCGATGCGAAGGGGGACACGACGCCGGACCGCGCACGACGCGCCCTCCGTGTCATGGTGCCGTGGCGCACGGATCGGCTGATGCCGTGGAGCAGGTGGTGCGCCGAGACGATGAGCCGGTCGTAGATCCCGAGCACGAGCGCGACGGTGCCGCCGGACACCCCCGGAATCAGTTCGACCAGGCCGATGAGGGCACCCCGGACGGCATTGGCGATGCCCTTCGCGAGGAACCCGGTGTCCCGGGGTGATGCCTGGCTCGGCCGGGAGGAGCCCCGTTCCGGGGGGCTGTCGGTTCCGGGTGGTGAGCCGTGAGGTGGTGGGGGGAGAGAAGTCACCGTTTCAACGGTAACAACACCGGCGCCGTCCGCCTGACCCGAGGTGGCGTCGAGACGGATCCGAGACCCGATCGATGACCACCCGTGACCTGATCGATGCCGATGTGTGGTGCCGCCCACCCTCCCGGGGCGGGGGGATGGGTCCACCGCAGCTCCGGGGCCGGCCGGTGGACGGCGCATGGCGCCGTCCACCGGCCTCGCTCAGTCCCGTCGGTGGAGCAGTGCGTGCCGGGGACTGTCAGGATTCATCAGCGAGTTCCTCCGTCCGTAGAAGAAGTAGATGGCCAGCCCGATGACCAGCCACACTCCGAAGCGGAGCCAGGTCTCCCAGTGCAACTGCAGCATCAGGAACAGGGACGCGAGGACACCGAACGCGGGGACGATCGGCATCAGGGGAAGCCGGAACGTCCGCGGCACCTCAGGGCGGGTCCGCCGGAGCACGATGACGGCCACGCACACGACGACGAACGCCGCGAGGATGCCGATGTTGGTGAGGTCGGCCACCGCGCGGATGGGGAAGACCCCGGCGAGCAGGGCGGCTGCGACACCGGCGATCCAGGTGACACGCTGCGGGGTCCCGTTCCTGTCGGTGGTGGAGAACCACGCGGGCAGCAGTCCGTCACGGCTCATCGAGAACCACACCCGGGTGACCCCGAGGAGGAAGGTGAGCATCACAGTGAGGATGGAGATGACCGCGAAGGCCGAGATGATGGTGGCGACGACCGGGAGGCCGACGGACTGGAACGCGGAGGCGAAACCCGCGGTGGGACTGATGTCCCGGTAGTTCTGCATTCCAGTGAGGACGAGTGTGGCCAGGACGTAGAGCACCATGGCGATGAGGAGGGACAGCAGGATGGCCTTGGGCATGTGCTTCTTACCGTCGGTGGCCTCCTCGGCGGCGGTGCTCATCGCGTCGTACCCGAACACCGCGAAGAAGACGGTGGCTGCGCCCGTGAAGACGGCGCCGAAGCCCGAAGGCAGGAACGGCGAGTAGTTCTCCGCGTCGACGTAGAAGAAGCCCAGGCCCACGATCCCGAGGATGAGCAGGATCTTGAGTCCGACGGCGACGAGCTCGAACTTCCCGAAGGTCTTGGTCCCGCGGCTCAGGATGAAGGTGATGAACAGGCACACCACGATCGCGGGAAGATTCACCAGGCCGCCATCGATGGTGTCCGGGGTGCCCTGCATCCAGGTGGGGACGGTGACGCCGATCCCGGACATGAACTCCGTGAAGTACCCCGAGATGCCGATCGCGACCACGGCCACGATGGCGATGTACTCGAGGAGGAGATCCCACCCGATGAACCACCCGATGATCTCGCCCAGGGCCACGTAACCGTAGGTGTAGGCCGAGCCGGCCCGCGTGATCATGCCGGCGAACTCCGCGTAGGACAGCGCGGCTGCCGCGCTCGCGAGTCCTGCGATGAGGAACGAGATGAGGACCGCGGGTCCCACGGGGGTGCCGTCGGCACCACCGTTGGCGACGAGCCCGGCGAGGGTGAAGATCCCGATGCCGATGATGCCGCCGACGCCGATCGCGGTCAGCTGCCACAGACCGAGGCTCTTGAAGAGACCTGTCCGCCCGGTCTCGTCCTCGACGTCGTCGATCGGCTTGCGTCGCAACACCGACTGTGGATTCTGTACGCGTGGGCTGTCCGATGCCACTGCTGCCTCCTCGAGGGTCCGTGCTCTCCGCACCCGGTCAGTATGCGCCGACAACGCCCCGAAGATAAGCCCCGGGGCATGGGGAGATCCGGCCCTGCCCGGCGGGTGTTCCGCACCATCCGCCGGAGGAGGGGAAGGAGCGTGCGGGTGGTGCCCTAGTTGTTCTGTGTCATGACGTTGGCGACGCTGTCGTGCAGGCGTGTGGCTGGGGGTTGGTTCCCGATCGCAGTATGTGCTCGATGGTAGTTGTAGTGGATGTTCCAGGTGGTAATCGCGTTGGTGCGCTG
>NZ_LGIU01000033.1 GCF_001187915.1 Arthrobacter sp. RIT-PI-e
GGCCACCTCCCCCGGGTCGGCGCCTGCGGCGGGAGATGTGACCGCGACCCGGCCCCCACCCCCCCCCCCCCCCCCCCCCGGCCCCCCCCGCCCGGGCGCCCACCCCCCCCGCCCCCGCGGCCGCGGAGGGAGCCCCCCCGGTCCGCCCGACCCCCGAAGAGCGGCGGGGCCCGGCCCCCATGGGCCCCCCCCCGCCGTCGTGCACCGGAACCTAGAACGTGCGGATCGGGATCTCTGCCGGGTCCAGCAGCAGCGACTCGATCTCGTCGTCGAGCTTCACCAGGGTGATGGAGGCACCCGCCATGTCCAGGGACGTGCAGTACTCCCCCACGTAGCTGCGGCCCACGCTGATGCCCTGCTCCGCGAGGCGCTTGTGCGCCTGCCCGTACAGCACGTACAGCTCGCTGATCGGGGTACCGCCCAGGCCGTTGACCATGAGGGCCACGCGGTCGCCGTCGCCGTACGGCAGGTCCTTGACCACCGGCGCCAGGAGTTCCTCGACGATCTCGTTGGCGGGCATCATCTTCGCCCGGCGGCGTCCCGGCTCGCCGTGGATCCCGACGCCCATCTCGATCTCGTCCTCGCCGAGCTCGAACAGGGGGCTGCCCTTGGCCGGCGGGGTGCACGCGGTGAGCGCGACGCCCATGGTGCGGGTCACCGAGTTCACCTTCTCGCCGATGCGGATGACCTCGTCGAGGTCGGCTCCGCGCTCGGCAGCCGCGGCGACGGCCTTGATGACGAAGAAGTTGCCTGCCACGCCGCGGCGGCCGATCGTGTAGGTGGAGTCCTCCACGGAGACGTCGTCGTTGATGAACAGCGTCCTCACCTCGATGCCCTCGGCGGAGCTCATCTCCTGTGCCATCTCGAACACCATCTTGTCGCCCGTGTAGTTGTTGACCAGCAGCAGCACGCCCTTGGGTGAGGCCATGAGCTTCATGGTCTCGTACACGTAGTCGAACGGCGGCGCGGCGAACACGTCGCCCGGGCAGGCGGCGTCGAGCATGCCCTTGCCCACGATCATCACGTGCGCCGGCTCGTGCCCAGAGCCGGAGCCCTGCACGATCGACACCTTGTTCTGGTCCGGGCCGTCGGCACGCATGATCAGGTTGTACTCGGGCACGTACTTCAGGGTGTCCGGGTTCGCGAGCGCGAGGCCCTCGAGCATCTCCGGGACGAACTGCTGCGGATCGTTGACGAACTTCTTCATGAGGTCTCCACGTCGTTGTGAGTAGGGGTGTTGGGAAGGTCAGGGCCAGTCGGCCACGATGCGTTCGACGATGATCGCCACGGCCACCGCCCCGGCGTCGGGCGAGCCGATACTGCGCTCTCCGCTGTAGCTGGCGCGGCCGCGCTTGGCCTCCAGCTTCGACGTCGCATCGGCGCACTCGCGGGTCATCGTGGCGAATGCCGACCGGCAGTCCTCCGGTGACGCCCCCGCAGCGAGCTGCCGCTCGAGTTCGTCGGTCGCCGGGATCAGGGCGTCCAGCAGGGTTTTGTCGCCGAGGTCGGCGTTGCCGCGGGCCTTGATGCCGTCGGTGGCGCCGCGGAGCATGGCGACGACGGCGGCACCGTCGATCGTCTCCGTCGCCTTCGCCGCGGCGGAGGCCCGCAGGAAGGCCGTACCCCACAGCGGCCCGGAGGTCCCGCCGATCCTGCTGGAGATGGCCAGGGCGATCTGCTGCAGGAAGGTGGCGACGTCGTCGCGCTTGAAGGAGTCCCAGTCCGCCAGGACCTTCTCGAAGCCGCGCGCGAGCGAGTAGCCGAGATCGCCGTCGCCCACCACGGCGTCGAGGTCGCCGAACTCCTTCTCCTTCTCCACGGCCGTCTGCGCCAGGGAGCGCACTGCGTATTCGACGTCGGCGAGATCGGTGGCGCTCATGGGGTCTCCGTTTCAGTGGTCTGAGGGGAAGGGGCTGGGGCTGCGAGCAGCGCCTGCAGGGTTGCGAGGGTGACGACGCCGGAGGGGTGGGCGTCGTGCGGGTCGGCGAGGACCTCCGCCTGCTCGCCGTCGGGATCCCCGAGGGAGCCGACCACCAGCGATGCGCCCGTAAAGTCCTCCTCGCGAGTGAAACCGCTGACCGTGACCACGGTCCGGAGGCCCGCTCCGAGGGCGGCGCGCAACCCGTTGCTGCTGTCCTCGACGACGATCGCGTCGTCGGCGGACACCCCAAGTTCCTGCAGGGCCAGCAGGTAGATGTCCGGTGCGGGCTTCTTCGCGGGCACCACGTCCCCGGCGAACACTGCGAAGTGCTCGGCGAGCGATTCCCCGACGGCGTGCGTGAGGACGGCGCGGACGGCGGGTTCCGCGGAGGTGGAGGCGACGGCGAGCGTCCAGCCGGCGTCGTGCGCCTCCTGGACGATGCGCGCGATGCCGGGACGGGCCGGCATGACACCGCTCTCGACGAGGCCTTTGTAGACCTCGGTCTTCCGCTTGTGCCAGGAGAGGATCGCGGCGTCGACGGCATCGTCGTCCTGCAGTCCGAGGGAGTCGGTCAGATCGGGGGTGAGGATGCTCCGCATCCGCTCCTTGCCGCCGCCGATCTTCACCTTCTCCGCGTACTCCTCGACGCTCCACTGCACGGGGACGTCGAAGTCGGCGAAGGTCCGGTTGAAGGCGGGGAGGTGGCCGTACTGCTCGGTGTCGGCGAGCACGCCGTCGCAGTCGAAGATCAGGGCCGGCATGGTCAGCGGCCGCCCTTGCCCGCGCTGCCGAACTGTTCGCAGAGGTCGGTGACCATCGCGACGACGTCGGAGCGGGTGTGCTTGAACAGCGACGGCGGATCCCACTTGCTGTTCTGCTCCGCCTGCTTCAGGAACGTCAGGCTGGACTGCATGTACTGCTCCTTGAGAGCCGTGGAGATGTTGACCTTCGCGCAGCCACGGGCGATGAGGTCGGCGAACTGCTCGGCGCTGAGCCCGCTGCCGCCGTGCAGGGCGATGGGCACGTTCCGCGCCTCGACGATCTGCGTGACGCGGTCGACGTCGAGCACGGGGGCCGCCTTGTAGCTGCCGTGGGCGTTGCCGATCGAGGGTGCGAAGACGTCGATCCCTGTGGCGTCGATGAAGGCGAGCGCCACCTCGAGGCTCTGCTGCTTCGAGACCTCGTCAGAGCCGTGGTCGTCCTCGACGCCGGTGATCGCCTCGATCTCGCCCTCCACCTGGGCGCCGTAACTGCGGGCCTCGGCCACGACCTCGACGGTCTGGCGCTGGTTCTCCTCGACGGGCAGGTTGGAGGCGTCGAACAGCACCGAGTTCCAGCCGGCCTTCAGGCATTCGGTGACGACGTCGCGGTCCGGGCAGTGGTCCAGGTGCAGGGTGACGGGCACCTCGATGCCGCGCGTCATCGACTGCCACATGTCGAAGAGCACGCGGGAGCCGATGCTGCGCACGGTCTTCACGGAGGTCTGCAGGATCACCGGGGAGTTCGCCTCCACGGCGCCGGCGAGCACGCCCTCCATGGTGAGGTCGTTGAAGATGTTGATGGCGGGCACCCCGTAGCGTGCCTCGAATGCGGGGTCGACGATGTCTTTCAGCGGTACAACGGCCATGATGATTCCTCCTGGTCGGGCTGACCCCCACGCTAGGTGGGCGGGGCCGTGCTGGGTATGGGGGTTCTCCCGCCCTCCCCCCTGGGGGTAATCACCACCTCGTCAGCGGCGGACGCGCGTGGCTGAGGGGGCCGCGGCTACCCGGCCACCCACTTCGACGACGAAGGACACCCTCATGCCCCAGGGATCAGTGCTCGAGACCATCACCTCCGAGGAAGCCCGCCGCGTGATCGACGCCGCCGCGGCGAAGGCCACGGAGATCGGCCAGCCGATGGACATCGCCGTCGTGGACGCCGGCGGCAACCTGAAGGCCCACGTGCGGATGGACGGCGCGAACATCGGCAGCATCACCATCTCGATCAACAAGGCCTACACCTCCATCGCCTTCCAGTGCGAGACCGGCAATCTGCAGGGCATCACCCGGCAGGACGGCCCCATCTACGGACTGAGCGACGCGCATGGCGGACGCCTCGCGGTGTTCCCCGGCGGCATCCCACTGGTACGCGACGGCAGCATCATGGGCGCCATCGGTGTCTCCACCGGGACCATCGAGCAGGACCAGGAAGTGGCCGAGGCGGGTGTCGCCGCTTACTGATACGAATCCTGCTGCAGGGGCACCAGCATGGTGCGGTTACGTGCGCCGGTCTTCCGGAGCATCGCGCCCACGTGCTTCTCAACGGTCTTGACGGAGATCCCGAGGCGAATGGCGATCTGCTTGTCCGCCAGCCCCTCGGCCAGTAATTCTCGTACCTCCAACTCGCGTGCGGTGAGGTGGGCTGCGGTCGACACCGGCTCGGCCGTCTGCCGTGTCTCGGCGAGGCGGGTGAACATCGCCCCGTCCAGCAGGGCGTCGCCGCGGGCAGCGGCGACGACGACGCGCGCCACCTCCGCGGGCGTCGAGGACAGCGAGATGAACCCTCGCACTCCCGACGATGCCGCCGTCGCCAGTTGCTCGTCGGTCGGATGGTCGACGACGGCCACGATGGGCCGCTCAACGGTGTCCCCGCTGGACATTTGAGTCTCGGCGTACTGGCCGAGCAGTGCCTCGTCGAGGACGATCATGTCCGGCTGCAGTAGGGACACCGCTTCGGTGAGGTCCCTGAGGGTGGCGAGCTCGCCGAGCACCTGGACGGACGGCTCGGAGGTTACCAGCAGCCGCACGAGCCCGGCGCGGATAAGAGGCTGGGCACAGGCGACGACCACCTTCCAGCGTTCCCAGGAAGTATCGCCGTTGGATGAGTACGGCACCTGCGCGCGGATGCTGGTGCCCCAGCCCGGCGTCGACTCCACGAGGAGTTCACCCCTCAGGTAATGGGCACGTGCCGCCATCCCGTGGAGACCGAAGCGGCTGCTCTGTGCAGTTCCGATCCTTTCCCCTGCACCCGGGCGTTCGAATCCCCGGCCGTTGTCCTCGACCACCACGGTCATGCCGGTGGTGTCGTAGAAGATCCCGACCCGGCAGGTGGTCGCGTGGGCATGGGCCACCACATTGGTCACGGCCTCCTGGATCACCATGAACAGCTGATGGGCGACGACGGGCGCCGGCTCGTGCCGCTGCCCCGTGACGAGCAGTGTCAGGTCGATGGGGTAGCTGCTGCCCACGCGGTCGAGTTCTGCTCTGACCGCTTCCTCGAGCGTGCTGCCCACGAGGCTCGACGGCGCGAGGCCCAGCACGGTGCGCCGGGTCTCGAAGAGTGCCTCGTGGGCGAGCACGCGGGCGGAGTCGATGTACTCGATAGCGGGCGAGCCACCCGGCGTCGCCTTGTCCGCACGGTCGAGGTGCAGCAGGACCGAGCCGAGGGACCGCCCGATGGTTTCATGGACGGCCTGTACCGCCCGTTCGCGTTCAGCGGCGACAGCCACTTCGCGCTGACGGTCGGCGGCTGCCTGGTGGAGCCGGGCGTTCATGATCGCGATGGCGGCATGATTGGCGAACAGTTCCACCAGGGAGGCGTCGGCTGTGCTGAAGACCCGGCCGGGCCCGTTGCTGAAGATGGCGAAGGTACCGATGATGGTGCCGTCCCACAGGATGGGGACCCCAATGACAGCGCTTCCCCAGCGCGGGTCCGCGGGGTCGATGTGCCCGACGGCCACCGAGGCATAGCGGTCAAGGATGACCGTGCCGCGGGTGGCCACGATCTGCCCGGTGAGGCCCTCGGTCAGCGGGAACGTGCGGCCCTGGTGGCAGCCGACACCGCGGTCCACCTCCTTACGGTAGTACCCCTCAGTCTCGTAGACGATCGAGATGGAGCCGCTCTCGCAGTCGAGCAGCGCGACGGCGTGTCCGAGCACGCGTTCGAGGAGCGGGACCAGCTCGAACCGACCGGCTAGGTCACCGGCGAGCTCGGTGATGCGGTCGAGTTCGGAGAGCGAAGCATCGCTCGGTGGGATTTGGTTCGGTGGGGGAAGCTGCGGCATGGACGACACCTGTCTCCGGCAACCCGGCGCGACACTGCATCCGGGCCTTCAGGATAGCTGGCGGTTCGATTCGACGTCCTCCCGATAAAGCTGCCAACCACTCGTCACCGTGGTCGACGGCTGGGCACGGGGCGGCCTGCCGGACTCGACCGTCTCCACCTGGCGCGTCCCACTCGACGGTCCGGTCGATGGTAACGAGCATCGTTGTAATGCCATCAAGCTCCCGCCGGAACCGGACCCCTCCTCGAAGAAGACGATATTGCCCGGCAGAAGGTCCCGGGAACCGATCGGCATAGACTGAGTCTCCTCGCTGGCTACGGAAGGACCCACAATGTTGAACACCGAACGGACCGGCACCGGAAAACCACTCGTCCTCGTGCACGGGCTCGGCTCGAGCCTCCGCAACTGGGATCCCATCCTCCCCCTCCTACAGGGTCAGCGTGAGGTCATCGCCGTCGATGTCCCCGGGTTCGGGGGCAGCGAGCCGCTCGCGGGCGAGGTGACCATCACGACCCTCACGGACGCCCTCGACCAGTTCCTCGAGCAGGAGAACCTGCGCGATGCCGATATCGTCGGAAGCTCGATGGGCGCACGGATGGTGGTCGAACTGGCGCGGCGGGGTCATGCCGGGAACGCTGTCGCCCTCGATCCCGGAGGATTCTGGAACGACACTCAGGTGCGCATCTTCAACGGCAGCATTACCGCGTCCATCGCGCTGGTACGGCGCCTCCAGTCCGTCCTGCCGTCACTGGTCCAGCAGGCTGCGGGCCGGACGATGCTGCTCGCCCAGTTCTCCGCGGCCCCGTGGAAGCTCGACCCGGACCTCGTCCTGACAGAGCTCCGCGGATTCGCCTCCTCGCCCAGTCTCGACGAAGCGCGTAAGTCGCTCGCGCACGGACCGCGCCAGGCAGGCGCGCCACAGGGGATGATCAAGGGCACGCTGACATTCGGCTGGGGCCGGTCGGACAGGGTCACCCCGCTCAGTGAGGCCGCCGTCGCCATGTCGCTCTACCCGGACGCCACCCTGCACGTCTTCGAGGACTGCGGGCACTTCCCGCACTGGGACCAGCCGCAGGAGACGGCCCGGTTCATTCTCGACGCCACCGCTGCTGGGTCGTAGTAATTATCCTTTGAGCCACACACCTGGCCTGCGTGCTGATGACACCTCAGTACAGAAGCTGAGTGCGGGCACTTACACCTAGATGGATTTCGCCGTCGCCCGGTGCTATTACCGCAGCCCGACCGACGTAACACAATTCTGGATTTCGCTCTTCCGCGGCATTGTGCCCATCTACTGATTGTTCTAGCAAAGATCTCGGCGCGCGCGGCAATCTGTTTATCCGTCAGCTCCTTGTCAAGCAGATTGCGCACTTCGTGCCCTGAAGGTATGAATGGTGACCAAAAGTGATCTAATCTCATTATGCACAACACAAGGGAAATTATAATGTGGATGCTGATTAAAGCCTGGGAATTGTGAGATTTCGGGATCTCACCAGTAAAGGATATTGATCTAGAGGGCGAAGTCCTGTATTAACTCCACCCTCCACAAAAGCCGTGAAGGCACTTCGAGTGCTACGTCTCCCCGAGCTGTTCATCCTCTTCCGTAACCTATAACTTCGTCGAGACACCCTCCCTAACATACGTAAACGTCTTACATCCAAGGTTGGCTTCAAGGGGTCGTTGCAACACCTATTCGATGAGGTGTTGTTGTGGGTGGAAATCAGGCTTCGAGGGATCGACATGATCGGTTTTGGCAGCTCCTTCGGCAGGGTTACACGGCCGGAGCGGCATGTGAAGCTGTGAAGGTGCATAGAAGCCAGGGCTATCGGTGGATCAAAGCAGCGGGAGGCCGGTTCCCCGTCGGGGAGCGACCGCAATCGGGGAGGTATCTGAGCCAGGACGACCGGCTGAAGATCGCGGACCTGCGCCTGGCCGGTGCGGGCGTTCGGCGTATTGCCAAAGAACTCGGCCGGGCACCATCGACAATTTCCCGGGAGCTGCACCGCAACAGCAGGCAGAACAGCGGCGCTTACCGCCCCTACGCAGCGCAGAAACGATGTGATCTGCGAGCCCTTAGGCCCAAACCGGGCAAGCTCACCGACCCTCGGTTGGTTGCCGTAGTTGAGGAACGGCTACGGAAGAACTGGTCACCACAACAAATCAGTGATGATTTGAAACGGGTGTTCGCCGGGCGGAGGGAAATGCAGGTGTCCCACGAGACGATCTACCAGTCCCTGTTCGTCCAAGGCCGCGGACACCTGCGCGCTGACCTGCACCGACACCTGCGAACCGGGC
The DNA here is from genome assembly GCF_001187915.1 of Arthrobacter sp. RIT-PI-e. Classification (GTDB taxonomy): domain Bacteria; phylum Actinomycetota; class Actinomycetes; order Actinomycetales; family Micrococcaceae; genus Arthrobacter_D. Next base: position 8,262 of record NZ_LGIU01000033.1, read on the forward strand.
GGGCTGTCCGCCAGCCCCGCGGCCTGCATTTCACCTCGAAAGGACGTATCCGCGACAAAATTATGATCAGTGAACGCCCCGCCGAAGCATCCGACAGGGCAGTGCCAGGGCATTGGGAAGGTGATCTCATCGTCGGCTCCGCATCAGGTTCTGCGATCGGCACCCTTGTCGAACGAACCACCCGCTATCTGATGCTGGTGCATCTACCGGATGGGCACAGCGCGGAGAATGTCCGTGACGGCCTCGTGGCCACGATCAGCACACTGCCGGCCCACCTGCGCAGATCACTGACCTGGGACCAGGGCACCGAAATGGCCCGCCACCGCGAGGTTACGCTCGCCACCGATATGGCAATCTTTTTCTGCGATCCCCACTCGCCATGGCAGCGGGGGTCGAATGAGAATACAAACGGGCTGCTGCGTCAGTATTTTCCCAAGGGGACCAACCTCAACGCTCACAGCGCTGAACACCTTCTCGAGGTGGCCACCGAGCTCAACCAACGACCCCGTAAGACCCTCAGCGGAATCACACCGGCCGCATCACTCGAAAAGCTACTCTTGAACTCACCGGAACCGTCTGTTGCGACGACCCTCTGAAACCGCCAATGGGATGTGACACACTACGTCGAGACACTACCTCTCCCCCGCCGTCACAAGTCAGTTGGCGTCTCACTACCATGCTTCATAAGTGAATGGTCGAAGTTATGACAGCGGGGTAGGTTCGGAGACAACTCTCGGTCACGTTCGTATCACGGTCAGCCGAGCGAGCTGGGTCGCTTCGACAGCGACCTAGTGGAAGCTTCGGTAACGTCGTTGTGAAAGTCACTACGAAGTCGCCGCTGGGCACGACGCCCGACAGGGGCGCGGGCTCATCAGTATTGGCAACGAGGCTACTTTGGACCAGAGCGGCAGCAACATGGGTGGCGACCTAGAAATGGTCCACGTGCTGTCCTCGTTCGAGGACGCGACCGACGAGCTTGGCGTCATTGAACTCCTGTAGACCGGCTTGTCGTTAGCGGATGCGAAACTCGGCTTACTCAGCCCTACCGCGGGTTACGGCTCCTACCGCTTCGTCATACAGGTCTATCAACTGACCGGCGAGGGCAAGGTCCAGGGCATCATTACCGCGTCACCTAACAAGCCTGTTACGAACGCCCATGGGCACAAGTGGCCCGGACACATGGAGCTGCTCGCGCACGAGTTCTGGGTGAAAAACTTCAACCTCGTCCTGTCTACATCTGACCTCTACTTTTTGCACCCGACCACGCGTGTCTCCCTGCAGCTGCCCATTAAGGACGTAACGCCGTAGCGCACCACGAACGTGATCAAACTTATCGGCGCATTTATGAGGACCCCAGATAACCCGGATGACCCAACTGGTTTTGCTGGCCTCAACGCGCACGCAGGTGCGAACCGCCTGTTTGAAAAAGAGAACGCCGGCATCCTTGACCCTCCGTGGCCGCTGCCCGTGCAAAGGCGTCAATGTTCACGAGCTCAACTCCGCGGACGCACTCATTTCCACCGCGGCTAAGGGCACATTGAATATGGTTATCGCCCGCCATCACGACCATGGACACGCAATCTGAAGGCGGTCTACGGCGACAACGGCGTTAACCTTACCGTCGACCTGCCCGTCATCTACGTCTTGATAGACCACGGCACAGCGTTCGATATCGCTGACCAGGGCGTCTCCCACCAGGCCAGCCTCGTGCTGTCCGTGTAGCGAGCTGCTGCCCTGGCGCCGGGGTAAAACCATATCTAGCCGGACCGCGCAGAAGTAGCGGTGCGCCGGGTGGACAACATGTTGCCCGCCCCGCCGTCGTCGTTACGCGCCCGCAGGACACACCACACCTAGGATCGAACCCATGACGAACCGTGAAGAGAAGGACCCGCCTATTCCCAGCTTCCTCGAAGGCATCAAGCTCAAACAGGTCCACGACGGCAAGGTGACCGAGGACGATGACGACTCGGCAGCGGATGACAGCAAGGATATCTAATGCCCTAATACCCGGGCATCGTCGTCGGACTGACTCCGATCATTGCGCGTCAATGTCTTTCGGGGAATTCTCAACCACCGCTCGTGAATCTGAGCAGATCATCATGCCAGTACCCGATAGTCCGGAACGGGCGCTCGACACCGGCGGACCTCTGCATCTCTAGCTCGGCGGATACCTATCTACCCAGATTTTGAACCACTCACTCCAGTCGCATATATCGCTACCCTGCGAAACCCAGCTGTAGACGACGTGCAGCGTTTCCCGTTCCATAGTGCAGCAGGCACTCGGGGTGCTGGCCGATGAGGGATTGATCGAGCGCGGACGCGGCAGCACCGTGGCCCCTCGGCGGAAGCACCCCTCCGGGTTGTCCACGTAACTCGGTAGCACCGGAGCGCATGTCCCGACCGAGGTGCTGTCTATAACGGTGCGGAACGCTGACTCCGCCCCCGCGGCCCTCATTACCGGTGGGTTCTATTTCTCTAGTGTTTATACTCGGCCGATGGTGTACCTATCGCCATTATTCACACCTCACTCCCTGTGCCTGCCTTCTCCGTTCTGACAACCGAGGTCCTCACCGACGCTTCATGGCACGCCGTGCTCAATGAGAAGTACGGCGTGCAGATCACCTCCGGGAAGCGGTAGATCAGAATGGTGCCGGTGCAACAGCAACAGCCTGCAGCTGTACCGGCTGAATATCGGCTCTCTCACGCTCCTGCTCGAGGGGATGAGTTACCACCAAGACGGTACTTCGGTAGAAGTTTTCTCGACGTACCACCACCCAGACCATGTGGTGTGCGACATCAACATCGAGCTGGAAGCGACGGCGTCCATCAGCATGCGATCACTAACATCGTGCATTGAGAAGATCGAATCGGTGGCAGAGATAGCTCGCCGGCTCAATGGTGACCTACTGAACTTGGCTAATAAGGTACCAATGTCCGATCGGAGCGGCGTCTACTAGGGTCGAAGAAAACGGTGCTGATACTTCGCCCCTGATCAGTAGCAGCCTTCCATCGCGAGCAAGGTGACCCATCATGTCCGACGTCGAAACCACCGCCAGCACAGCGATGCCGAAGTGGTACGAGTTCATGCGACCTGTGCTCGAAGTTCTCTCTGACGGGAGGACGAGGACGAGGCGTGAGCTGATTGCCAATGTGCTGGATGAGCAAGCCGTTCCGATGGGCCAGCGCGAGATCCTCCTCGCATCAGGACAGTCGAGCGTGGAGAACCGTGTCGGCTGGGCGATGTCGGACCTGACACGGGCAACAGCGGTGGCAAAACCTGAACGGGGACGCTTCACGATCACCGAGGTCGGTCAACGTCTACTTGCTACTCATACGGGACACATCACCAAGGAAATCCTCCGAGCCATACCGGCATACAACGATTACGAACCACGTCGCCAGAACGTCTCGGTGAGCACCACCCCTCGCGGACAGATCGATGAGAGCTCTGAACTGGATCCCACAGAGCAGATCGAGAGTGGCATCGAACTCCTGCGAGCCGACGTGGCCACGGACCTCCTAAAGCGGCTCCACCAGCGTCATCCTGACTTCTTCGAGGAAGCCGTGGTGAAGCTACTCCTCGCCATGGGATACGGCGGCGCGGACAACCGCGGTCGGCGCATCGGAGGAAGCGGCGATGGCGGTGTGGACGGGGTCATCGATCAGGATGCCCTTGGACTTGACCAGATCTACATCCAAGCTAAGCGCTATGCGCCGGAATCCACCGTGGGGCGAGAGGCGATCCAAGCCTTCGTCGGAGCGCTTGCCGGACGCGGCGCCACCCGTGGTGTTTTCATCACCACGAGTAAGTTCTCCACTCAAGCCCTCGATTACGCCCACGCTATCCCGACACGCATCATCCTGATCGACGGCAAACAGCTCACGAACCTGATGATCCGTCACTCGGTCGGGGTACAGACCGCAAAGGTGTACACCGTTGTGGAAGTCGACGAGGACTTCTTCGAGTAGGCGCTCAACTACGTTCGATCCCGTCCACCCACAACACGATGCTTGGGTTCTTGCGGTGATTGCAACACTTAGCGAATGGGTGTTGATATGGCGGGCTACTCGATCTATCTGAGACCGGATCTGCTGCAGGTGTTTTGGGCGGGCATGCAGGCTGGTGAGTTCATCACGGACGCTGTCGTTCCGCTCGGGACGAGCAGGCGTACCGGGCGCCGGGTACTGGCCGAGGCCGGCGGTGTCCGACCCCGCAGGGGCAGGGATCTGAAGGGACGGTGCTTGTCGTTCGCGCAGCGGGAGGAGATCGCGGTCCTACGCGCTCAGGGCCTGTCCTTGCGGCAGATCGCGGTGGTCATCGGGGTATCAGCCTCGACGGTCTCGAGAGAGTTGGCCCGGAACAGTCGGCCCGGGGTGCCGTATCGGGCGACGACCGCGCACGTCATGGCGTACGAGCGGGCGTCTCGGCCGAAGCCGGCGAAGCTGAATACCAACGTAGGTCTGCGTGCGAGGGTGGAAGCTGACCTGAGGAAGAAGTACTCACCCGAGCAGATCAGCGGGCGACTACGACGCCAGTTCCCCGAGCAAACGGAGATGCGTGTGTCCCCGGAGACCATTTACCAGTCCCTCTACGTGCAATCCCGGGGGGCGTTGAAACGTGATCTGAGCGCGTGTTTACGCACCGGCAGGGCGGTGAGACGGCCGTGCCGGAAGGCCGGGCAGCGTAAGAATCGGGTGCCGGACATGATCAACATTTCCGAGCGACCCAAGGACGTCGAGGACCGTGCGGTGCCCGGTGCGTGGGAGGGCGATCTGATCATCGGGAAAGGGAACCTGTCCGCGGTTGGGACCTGGTGGAGCGCAGCACCAATTACACGATGCTCGTCCACCTGCCCGATGGGTATAAGGCTGAGCAGATGCGGGACGCGTTGACCGCGAAGATCAAGACGTTGCCGGAGGCGTTGCGGCACTCCCTGACCTGGGACCAGGGCACGGAGATGCGGGAGTGGAAGTCCGTGAAGATGGATACCGGAATTGAGATCTACTTCTGTGATCCGCACTCGCCTTGGCAGCGAGGTATCAACGAGAACACGAACGGTTTGCTCAGGCAGTACATGCCGAAAGGCACCGACCTGAGCGTCCACAGCGAAACCGACCTCGACTGGATCGCGGCTGAGCTCAATGACCGGCCACGGAAAAGACTAGGGTTTCAGAAGCCGATCGAACTGATCGAAAACCTCCTGTTGCAATGACCGCCAGAATCCGCCGATGTCCATTAGGTACAGCGAGGGAACGTGCTGGAAGGCTTTCGCTATTTCGCGAGCCCTTGCGAACCTGACGGGAAGATCCACGGCACCCTGCACTTTCAACGCCTGAGTCGGAACCCACTCCTGGGAACGTCGGCGACCACAATGAGCGCTGCTCTCCAGTGCGGAACCTCCTCCCGCAGCTCGAGCAGGCATGAATTTCAGGTGTACTGGACATGAACGGGTACCGTTAAAGCTCTGATCTTTCCACGCCCGAGGACGGGCCCGATCCCAGGCCTGCATACTGACCGGCCTCCGGATCCCGAAACGCGAGGTGCTGCCATGTCCGGTCCGGTACTCCATGCCGCCCGCCGAACCGGCGTCGTCGTGGCCGGGATCCTGACCTACGTGCTGATCTGGGCAGGGCTCACCCTCCTCGTCGCGGCAGTGGGGATCCGCCACTTCTGGGGCACCATCTCCGTGAACCAGATGCGCCTGAACCTCGTCTCCGTGGAGACCGACGGCGGGGGCGGGCCGATCGTGTGGATCGGCATCCTCGGCGTCGGCGTGGCACCCCTCCTGGTCACCGCGGCGATAGCCTTCTGGGACATCCGACGTCGTCGTACCTCCCGCCGCGAGGATCGCGCCGCACCGGGCCGCCCCTGGATCCGCCGCACCGTCTCCACCGCCCTGGTGGCCACGCTGGTGGTCACCGGCGCCACGGCCTTCTCCACCACGGTGGGCGTGCGGGAGTACATCCGCGCGGCCCAGTCAGATCAGGACCTCGACGACTACTACGTGGAGCCCGCCGTCACCGCCGGACCGCAGAAGCGCAACCTGGTGCTCATCTACCTCGAATCCGGTGAGGCCACCCTCGCCGATGACGAGTTGTTCGAGAAGGACGCCTTCGCCACCCTGAAGGACGCCACCCGCGAGGCCGACGGCTGGCGGAGCGTGGAGGACTTCCAGCAGTACGAGGGCGGCAACTGGACCATGGCCGGCCTCGTCTCCACCCAGTGCGGTGTCCCGTTGAAGGGCGCGAGCTCATCCACGGACAGCGGCTCGGCAGCTCCGGTGGAGGACGACGGCGACACCTACCTCGACGGGCTCACCTGCCTCGGGGACGTGCTGGCCGAGCACGACTACACGAACGTGTTCCTCGGCGGCGCGAACTCCTCCTTCGCGGGGAAGAGCACCTTCCTGGAGACCCACGGGTACTCCGAGGTGAGGGGGCTCGCAGACTGGCGCGCGGCCGGGGAGCCCGAGAGCAGTTTCCGCAGCGACTGGGGACTGAGCGACGAGCGTCTCTTGGAGCAGGCCAAGACCCGGCTCAGGGAGCTGCGGGCGGAGTCGGAGCGCACCGGGGACCCGTTCAACCTGTCCGTGCTGACCCTGGACACCCACGAACCGGTGACCGTCTACGACTACTGCAGCGTGGACACGGAGCAGGTGGTCACCTCCGTGTTCGCCTGCTCGATGGACCTGGTGGCGGAGTTCGTGGACCACCTCGAGGTCGAGGGGTACCTGGAGGACACCGCCGTGGTGATCATGGGCGACCACCTCAAGCACATGTCCGCGGGCGATGCCTTCCACGAGCAGCTCGGCGACCACCCGAACCGCACCGTGTTCAACCGTATCCGGGTCCCGGGCGCGGACGGGACGGCTCCCCTCCGGCCGGGCGTGGACCAGCTGAACATGCTCCCCACCATCCTGGAGGCGGTGGGTCTCGATCCGGAGGAGCGGCAGGCGGGCGTTGGCGTCTCCGCCTTCGCGCAGGAGATCCCGGGGCACTCGGCGCAGGCGCTGGGGTCCGAGCACTACGGCGACCTGGTCAGATCGCTCTCACCGCGGTTCTACGGGAAGGCCTGGGCGGTCGGCGGCAGCGACCGGTAGGAACCCCGTTCACCCGGTGTGGCACCCGTTTCGTCACGCGGTTCGGAGCACTACAGTCGTGCTCACCAACCACACCAGGAGTACGGGGACCATGAAAGCACTGTTCGATTTCTCCTTCACCACGTTCGTAGCACCCAGCATCGCGAAGATCGTCTACCTGCTCGTCATGGCGGTGATCGCGGTGTCCTACCTCCTCTTCGTGGTCACCGCGTTCCAGGCGAGCACGGCGTTCGGCGTCGTGGTGCTCCTGGTGGTCGGGCCACTGTTCGCCCTCTTCTACCTCGTGCTCGCGCGCGTGGGGCTGGAGTCGCTGATCGCCACCATCCGCACCGCGGAGAACACCGGCGAGTTGGTCCGCCGCTCCGGTGGCACGGCACCGGGTGGGGTGACCCCTCCCAGCTACCCGCCGACCCCTCCCACCTACTGAACGCAGCCGGCTCACCGATGGGACCGAGGAGGCCCACCGCAGCACGGTCCGCGGTGGGTCTCCTTGCTTTGGCAGGGGCTGGACGACGACGTCCGCAGGCGCCTACGAGCCCGGCCCGCCCACGTGCGGCCCCGCTGCACCCCAGCTCTCCAGCACCGCGCCCACGCCCGCCCGCCGCCCCGTGCCGACGGCTCCCCGGTACGCGTCCTCAACGACGTCGTCGATCAGTACCCGCCGCCCGGTGGACGCCGACCGCACGGCGGCCTCCACCATCGCGAGGCTCAGCACGTTCGAGTGCACCTCCCCCGACGGCGTCTCCCCGGTCCGCAGCGCCGCGACGAAGTCCACCAGCGCGCCGGCGATCTCCCCCTCGGGCGTGGCCGGCTCCGCAGTGGCAGCGCTCGCGAGCAGCTCCGCCACCGGCCCCCCCTCGCCGTCCCACACGGCCGACCCGCCGGCCCCGTCCCCCCGCCCGGCCCCGTTCCACGACGTCTCCAGGCCGCCCGCGCACCAGCTCCCCGTGTACACGTGGCGGGTACCGCCGCTCATGGTGAACACGGCGGTCGCTGCGGCGTTCCCGCGGTACCAGCTCCAGGAGGGGTTGAACTCCTCGCAGTACACGGACACCGGGTCCTGGTCGAGGAGGAAGCGCACGGCGTCGAACGGGTGGATGGCCATGTCCACCAGCAGCACGTGCGCCATCTCCTCACGGAAGCCGCCGAAGTGCGGGGCCTTGAAGAACTCGGTGGTCACCACGCCGACGTCCCCGAGCTCCCCGGCGAGCGCCTTCAGCCGCGTGAGCCCGCGGACGTACCGGCGCGACTGGCTGATCATCAGCAGCTCCCCGCTGACCTCGGCCGCCGCGGCGAGCTGCAGCCCCTCCGCCACCGTGGGCGCCACCGGCTTCTCGCACAATACCGGCAGCCCGGCGAACAGGGCCTCCACGTTCACGGGATGGTGCGCGGCGGGGACCGTGACGTTGACGACGGCGGTGGCACCCGTGGCGCGCGCCACCTCCGCCACACTCGTGCCGAGCTCCACGCCGTCGAGCCCGAACTCCTCCACGGCGGCCCGCGCGGTGTCGAGGTCCAGGTCCACGAGACCCACCAGGTCGACGTCGTCGTTGGCCTGCAGGGTCCGGATCCACGCCTTGCCCATGCCGCCCGCACCCACCTGGACCACGCGCAGGGGTACGCCGGTATCGAGCGTCCGGAAGGTCCTCATCCCGGGATCGCCCCCTGGTAGCCGTGACCGGTGCGGAAGTCCCCGGTCTCGTAGCGCAGCAGCACCGGGTCGGTGCGCTCAGGGCGCAGGGTTCGAGCCCACTCCACGCCGTTGGCGATCACGCGGCGCACGTCCGGGTGGTGGTACACCGGGTAGTCCTGGTCGCCGGGGCTGAAGAAGAATATCTTCCCGAAGCCCCGCTTGAAGGTGCAGCCGCTGCGGACCCCCTCACCGCCGCTGAAGGTGCTGAGGAAGATCAGCTCGTCCGGCGCAGGGATGTCGAAGAACTCCCCGTACATCTCCTGCTCCGGGATGATGAACGGGTGCGGTACACCCTGCGCGATCGGGTGGGTGGGATCCACGGTCCACACGATCTCGCGGTCCGCCTCCGAGCGCCACCGCAGGGTGCACGAGGTGCCCATCAGCTTCCCGAAGATCTTGGACCAGTGCCCGGAGTGCAGCACCACCAGGCCCATGCCGGCGAGGACGTGGCGGTGGACGCGCTCGACGACGTGGTCCTCCACCTCCGCATGGGCCGCGTGCCCCCACCACACCAGGACGTCGGTGTTCTGCAGGACGTCCTCGGTGAGGCCGTGCTCGGGATCGTCCAGGGTGACCGTGTTGACGCTCGCCCGCTCCCCCAGGTTCTCCTCGATGCCGGCGCGGATGGTGGCGTGCATGCCGTGCGGGTAGATCTTCGCGACCTTCGGTTCCACCTGCTCGTGGCGGTTCTCGCCCCAGACGAGGACGCGCAGGGGTTCGGTGCTGGTCACGGTGTCTCCTTCAGCGGGGAATGCGGAACTCCCGCCAGCCTAACCGGTTCAGTAGGAGCGGGACAGGGCCCGGCGATCCCTGTGGAGCCGCCGTCCTATGCTGGTGGGTGAGCCCTCACCCTCGACACCCCGGGAGCACCATGACCTACGAACTGCGCACGTACACCGCCACGCCGGGCAGGATGGACGCCCTGATGGAGCGGTTCCGCAGCAACACCATCGCCCTGTTCACCGAGCACGACATGAGGAGCCTCGGCTACTGGATCCCCGTGGACCGCCCCGAGGTGCTCGTGTACCTGCTGCAGCACGACGGCGATCCCAAGGACAACTGGACGGCCTTCGCGTCCGACCCGCGCTGGACCACGGCGAAGGAGGCCTCGGAGGTGGACGGCCCCCTGACGGCGAGCATCGAATCGGTGTTCCTGGAGGCCACGGACCTGCACCCGATCGCGGAAGTGCGGTAGTTCTCGGGTAGTTGCGTGTTCCATGAGGCTGGTCCGGAGAGCACTTGCTCGGGCCCATGATGCCGGTCGGGCCAGATGCCTGCAGATGGCGTGGGTGCCGTTGTGGCCGTGAAACCGCAGGGCACAACGACACCGGAACCCTTGAACCCGGCGGTGGCCGGGTTCAAGCAGCCCTCGGCGGCGCATACGTGGCGCGACGTCGGGTCAGCCCTTCGAACTGACGATCCGCCCGCCCTGGATGACGGCGTTGATCGAGGACTCCGGATCGGCGAGCACCGTGACGTCGTCGAGCGGGTTCCGGTTCACGATCAGCAGGTCGGCGAGCGCCCCGGGAGCGACGACGCCGAGTTTCCCCTCCATGCCGATCAGCTCCGCGGCCGTGAGGGTGGCCGAGCGCAGCACCTCCTGGGCGGTCTGCACCTGCGCCCGGATGCGGAACTCGGAGCTCTGGTGCACCTGCATGGACCCGAGCAGGTCCGAGCCGAACACGATCTTCACCCCGCCCTTGTTGGCGCGGTCCAGGGCCTCGAGCCCGGCGTGCAGCACGGTGTCCACCTTCTCGCGGCTGGCCGCGGGCAGCCCGGCGGCCTCGCCGTCGGCCTTCAGGCGCTCGTAGGTGATGAGCGTGGGCACCAGGTAGGCGTCCTTCTCCACGAAGAGGCGCACGCTCTCGTCGTCGATCAGGTTTCCGTGCTCGATGCACTTCACGCCGAGGCGGAGACCGCGGTTCACGGCCCTCGCGGTGTACGCGTGGCCGCAGACGTAGCGGTTGGAGCCCTCGGCCTCCTCGACGACGGCGAGGATCTCGCTCTCGGAGAACTGGGTGGAGTCCACGCGGTCCGTGGGGGACGCCACCCCGCCGGAGAGCATGATCTTGATGTGGTGGGCGCCGGTGCGCAGCTGGTCGCGCGCGGCCTTCCGGACGGCGTCGACGCCGTCGCACACCACGCCGATGGACGGGCAGCACTGGTGCGGGTCCAGCATGCTGCCGCCGCGGGAGCGCATGTCCCCGTGGCCGCCGGACTGCGAGAGTGCCTTGCCTCCGAAGATCACGCGCGGGCCCTCGAAGAGCCCCTCCTCCACGGCCGCGGCCACACCGAAGTCGGCTCCGGCGACGTCGCGCACCGTGGTGAAGCCGCGGTGCAGCATGGCCTTCATGGTGCGGGCGGTGTGGGCGGCCACGTAGGTGGGCGACCACTCCGCCATGGCGCCGAGATCCGCAGTCGCCGCCGTCACGTGGACGTGGCCGTCGATCAGCCCGGGCATCACGTACCTGCCCGCGGCGTCGATGGTCCGCGCATCTGCGGGGACGGAAACCTCGGATGCAGGGCCCACCCAGGTGATCACGCCGTCCGCGACGAGGATGCTCTGCCCCGGGGACGTGGTCCCCGCGGCGATGTCCAGGACGGTGGCGTTCGAGATGTGTAAGTGGTGGATCTCGGGCATGGTGCTCCTCAGAGGCTGGTGCGGCACGAGTTTGTCCCGATGATTTCAGCAATCAGCCGAAAGTACGACGTCGATGCCACTGTCATCATCGTGCTTCCCGGCCACGGCGATGCGCGTGGTGGTCAGCCTGCTCACGCGCCGCTCACCCTCGGCGGATGACGACGGCGCTCGACCCGAACCGGCGCTCAGCCGGCAGGCACCCGGCGCCTGACCAGACCCGGCCCAGGCGCTGATCCGATTCCCTCGCGGAGGCGACGGCGTTATGGTTCGTGTCCAGGCGGGCATCCGACCGACACGTGACACCGAGTGAGAGGACCGACGATGAAACTCCAGACCATGAGCATCTTCGTGGACGACCAGCAGCGGGCGCTGGACTTCTACACCGGGAAACTCGGCTTCGTGGTCGCTGCGGACGTGCCCCTGGGTGAGTACCGCTGGCTGACCGTCGCGGACCCCGAGCGACCCGACGGGACGCAGATCTCGCTCGAGCCTAAGGCTCACCCCGCCGTGGTGCCGTTCACGGATGCGCTCCTGGCTGATGGGCTGCCCTACTGCGTGCTCGGGGTCGACGACGTGCAGGCGGAGTACGAGCGGCTGATCTCACTGGGCGTGTCCTTCACCCAGCCGCCCACCGACCTGGGCACCGTGGTACTGGCGGTGTTCGGCGACACCGTGGGCAATCTCCTGCAGCTGGCGCAGTACAGGGGCTGAGCTCCCGTATCTGTCCGCGAGACCCGGCGAACCGGTCCCACGGAGCGACTCCGCGGCCGTTCGGCCGAGGGCGGGGACCCGGTGCAGCGGACGTGCACCGGGTCCCCGACCAGGAAGGCCCGGCACTCGAAGAGCCGGGCCTTCCTGATTATGTTCCTGCGTCAGCTGGTGGGCAGCTCGTCCTCCACATCGTGCCGACGACGGCGGAGGAGGAGCACCAGCCCGCCGAGCAGGGCCAGAGCCAGACCGGTGCCAGCAATCAGCAGCACATCGGCACCGGTGTTCGCGAGGTAGCCGCCCGGCGGGAAGGAGGCGGCGTCGTCCCGGTCGGTCCCGCTGTCGGAGCCGTTGTCCGTCCCGGTGTTGCTGCCCGTATCGGTGTTGGCGCCGTCGTCGGTTCCACCACCTACGCCCGAGCCGTCCCCGGCCCCGGGACCGCCACCGGTGCCCGGGGACAGGGTGGGCTCCGAGGTGAGCCCGTCCGTCGCTTCCGGGATCGGCGTCGAGGTGGGGTCCGGTGTGGACCCGTCGGTCGGCGTCGGCTCCGGCGTCGAGCCGTCCGTCGGCTCAGGGTCCGGCGTCGAGCCGTCCGTCGGCTCAGGGTCAGGCGTCGGTGCAGTGTCCCCGGCGAGCGCCGCACGGCCCAGCGGAGCAGGCTCCACGGTGCCGAACTCCTCGAAGTACTCCACCGAGGCGATCAGGTCGATCTGCCCGCTGTCCGCACGATCGGTGCCCTCGGCGAAGGTGGTGAAGTTGTCCCCACCGGCGGCCAGGAAGGAGTTCGCGGTGACCCGGAGGACGTCGTCGTCGGCGATGGTCTCGCCCTCGAACGTCATCGAGAGGATGTGCTCGCCGCGGGCCGCCCCGGGATCGTACGCGTAGCCGAAGCCCTCGGAGACGCCGAGGTGGAGCTTGGGCCGTGTGGAACCCTCGGGCTGCCACTGCTCCTCGAGCACCTGCTTCAGCTGCGCGCCGGTGAGGTCCATGAGGAACAGGGTGTTCGCGAACGGCTGCACACTGGCGACGTCGCGGTACGTGGTGGTGCCGTCCTCGCCGAACAGCAGGTCGGCGCGGAGACCCCCGGGGTTCATCAGCGCGATCTGCGCCGGCTCGCCGCCGAGGTTCTCGTTCGACGTGGCCCAGAGTTGCATGTCGGCCACCAGGTTGCCGAGCGAGGACTCGACGCCGCGGTCGGAGCCGTTGGTCCCGCCCCGCAGGATGTCCGCGGTGATGGAGCCTACCTCCTTGGCGCCCTCCACCTCGGCGGAGTCCACGGCTGCGGCGACGATCGCCGCGACGGCGGGATCGGCCGGGTACAGCGGGCGGGTCTCCTCGTCGTCGCCCTCGCCCACGGTCTCGGTGAGCGGCAGGAGCGCCGAGGTGACGGACACGACCGAGCGGTCCTCGCGGTCCACCTCGATCTCCAGCTGGTCCAGGGTGGTGCCGTACTGCCCGGTCTGCAGCACGGGCCGCTCGCGCTCGCCGTCCCACCCCTCCACGGGGAAGGAGCAGTTGTACTGCTGGTGGGTGTGGCCGGAGAGGATCGCGTCGATCCCGGCGTCCGCGCCGCGAATCAGCTCACCGAAGTCGGTGGTCTCCGCACCGATGGCGTCGCAGTCCGTGGACGCGGAACCCTCGTGGGTCAGGAGCACCAGGACGTCGGCCTCACCGTTGGCGGGGTCGCCGTCCTTGAGCTGTGCGGCCACCCGGTTGGCGGCCTCCAGCTGGTCGCCGAACGTCAGCCCGGCGATCCCGGTGGGGGTGACGCCCGACGGCGTGGACTCGGTGACGGTGCCGATGAAGCCCACGCGGACGCCGTCGACCTCCTGGATGTAGTACTCGTCCAGGGCGGGTTCTCCCGTGGCGGCGCTGTACACGTTGGCGCCGAGTCCGAACTGCGTGCCGCCGTAGCCGGGCAGCACGCGCTCGGTGAGATCGGCGAACCCGCGGTCGAACTCGTGATTGCCCACCACGGAGGCGTCGAGCCCGGCTACGCGGAGGGCGTCGATGGTAGGGGTGTCGTCCTGCGAGAAGGAGGTGAAGGTGGAGGCGCCGATGTTGTCACCCGCGGAGACGAACAGGGTGTTCGGGTTCTCGGCGCGGAGCCGGCCGACGGCACCGGCCAGCACGGCGGCACCGGCCTCGGCACCGTTGGCCTCGAGGCGCCCGTGGAAGTCGTTGATCCCGAGGACCTGCACGGTGGTGGTGGCGGCGTCGACGGCGGAGCCGATGGCGAACAGCGTGGTGGTGCCGGACACCTCGTTGCCGACGGCGAGCAGCGGCTCCCCCGTGGGTGAGTCCTCCGCCGGAATGAAGGTGAGGCCCTCGGGGCCGAGGTCGCCCGCCGCCGCGGCGTTGCCGCCGTCGTTCCCGGACTGCGCTAAGTTCCGGTTGTTCACGTAGGTGACGAAGGTGCTGTCCGCCGGATCGGTGATGTCGTACACCGCGATGCCGCCCACCCGCTCGAAGCCGATGAATGCGTAGGTGCGGCCGTCCACCTCGCCGATCACCACGCCCTCGGGTTCGGGGCCCTTGTCGTCGCTACGGCCCTCGAGATTGGACTCGGAGTGGTTCGAGTTGAAGTACCCGGGATTCGCGGCGGCGGTGATCTGCTCGAAGTCGTCGCCGGAATCGAACACCTGCGTGCCGTCCGGGGTCCAGATGGAGAAGGAGCGCGCCCCGAACGCGTACAGCTCGCCGTAGCAGCCGGCCTCGGTGAGGCCGCTGGCCGTGCTGACGTTGAGGCGGCCGAGGTCGGCGTCGCCCGTGAGACCCGCGAGCGGGCTGTCCGCGCAGAGCGGGGCGACCCCGCCGCTGCCGAGGTTCTTCACCCGCACACCCTCGACGTAGTCGCCCCACTCGCGGGCGTCGCCCTCGTTGGCGGTGACCAGGTACGTCCGACCGCCCGCGGTGTAGGAGTCGATGGAGTCCGGCTGGTAGATGCCGCGAAGCCCTGGGAAGGTGCGGATGTTGGCACTCGGGTCCGCGGTCCGGGCGCGGTCCGAGGGGGAGATCCCGTTCCCGGGCACACCGTGGTCCTTGTAGCCCAGGGACCAGACGTCCGTGACCTCGGCGGTGGCGAGATCCACCATCGCAATCGCGTTGTTCTCCTGCAGCGTCACGTAGGCGGTGCCGCCGTCGATCGTGACGTACTCCGGCTCCAGCCCCGCGGCCACGGGGTTCGGTGCGCCGTCGATGCCCGCGAAGATCCTGACATCCCCGCGCAGTTCCTTCGTGCCGCCTTCCTCGAACTCCGCGAACCCGGCGGTGCGCACTGCGCCCTGGTCCGGGGCGGCGACGCCCTCGGGCAGCGTCACGATGCTCACGGACCCTTCGGGGTCAACGGTGTAGTCGTCGTTCGGCTCGCCCTCGTCGGCGACGACGGCGTAGGTGCCGTCCGCCGAGACGGCCACCATGTCGGGCTGCGCACCCACCTGCACCGCACCGAGCGTCCCCCCGGCACCGGAGGCGTCGAAGAAGACGAGCGAGCCCGGATCGGTCTTGGGCACGGCCTCCACCGCGATCACGCCGAGCCCGTCCGGCCGCACGGACACGGAGTTGGAGACGCCGTCCACCTCGATGGAGAACAGGAAGACCGGGTCGGTGGGGTCCTCGACGTCCAGCACGTCGATGGCCCCGAGCTGCGCGTTGACCACGAACAGGCGCTGGGTGGCGGCATGGTGCGCCACGATCTCGGCCGCAGAGGCGTCGAACACACCGCTCTCATAGCTGCCGATCGGCGTGAGGTCCAGGGCGGCGTCCGCCGCCGAGTAGGCGATGGGAGCCGGGACGACGGCGGCGCTCGCCGGCAGGGCGAGGAGACCGGCCCCGGTGAGGGTGCACGCGGCGAGGACCGCGACCCCTCTCCGGACGGTGCGGTGGAACGGGCTGGACGGATGCATTCTTCTCCCGGGCTGGACGAGGCTGAGTGGCAACCCCTCCTGTCTACGGAGCCGACGTTGAATGCAGGTGAACTCCGGGCGGACCCTGGGTGACGGGCTCCGGGCGGGCCGAAGGGGCCCGCCCGGTCGGGATCAGCCCGCGTGCGGCAGCAGGACCTCGACGGTGCCGCCTACCACGCGCGTCTCGAAGACGGGCTGCGGCGACGTGGCCGGACCCTGCGTCACCTCACCGGTCCGCAGCGAGAAGGCGCTGTCGTGCCAGGGGCAGACCACGCAGGGGTCGCCACCGTCGTCCTTCAGCTCCCCCTCGTTCAGCGGACCGGAGAGGTGGCTGCAGGCGTTGGCCAGCACGGAGACCTCGCTCCCGCGCCGGAGGACGACGAGCGGCACCTCGCCGAGCAGCTTCTTCTCCAGCTTCCCCTCGGGCAGATCGGCGAGCGCGCCGATCCCGTGCCACCCCGGCTCCACGCGGTGCGGGACGTCCTCCACGTGGTTGGCGCCGAGCGCCTGCCGGTAGGACATGTGGCCGCCGAGGAACCCGCCGGCGGAGACGACGCCGAGGCCGGCGTAGGACAGCGCCTTGCCGGACTTGCCGCGCAGCCGCTGGAGGAGGGAGAGGGAGTAGAGGCCGACGGCGATCCCGTTGGCCGCCGCGTGGACGATGCCGACGCGCAGCTGCTGCTCGTGGCCCTCGGACCAGTCGGTCCAACCGCTGAGGGCGGTGGGCGCGGCGCTGACCACGCCGGTACCGATGAGGATCGCCGACGCCTTCTGCGAGCCGGGGATCGCATCCAGCACGGCGGCGGAGAGCCAGGTGCCCATGGGGACGAGGATCATGAGGGGGTGCAGGGGGTGGCCGATGGGCACGCCGTGCAGGATGTCGCGGAGGGCACCGGGCTTGATCACGGCCTGCACGAGGTCACGTGCACGGTTGGCGATCGGATCCAGTGCTTCGGCGTTCTCGAGCTTCTCGATGGTTTGCAGGGGACGCAGGGTCTTCATGGGTGCTCCTGGGGTCGCGGATCAGGCATCGGATGCCATCGGCCATGATCCGAAGCATACTGATCATCACCCCCGAACGGACTCGCCCGCTCAGGCGGAGGTGTGTGCTTGCTTTCGGGGGAAGAGCATCCTCCGGTCCCGCCAGGCCCCCGTGGACCACAGCGCCCAGAGCACGAGGAGCGGCTGGAAGAACAGCCGGATCAGGCGTGCGGCATCGGTGTCGAGACCGAACCCGGGGGTTCCCTCCACGTACTGGGCGATGTTCCCGGGGAAGATCACCACGAAGAACACCGCCACCACCCAGCCCACGGGCACGCGGTACCTCCCGAGGACCACCAGGGCCGCACCGAGAAGCAGTTCCACCACCCCGGAGGCCAGCACCACGAAGTCGGCGTCCAACGGGAACCAGGACGGCACCTGCGCCGTGAACTCCTCGCGCGCCACGGTGAGATGCGCGGTCCCCGCGAACAGGAGGGCGGCCCCGAGACCGATGCGGGCCGCGGTCCGGGGCAGGGAGGTACGGGGCGTCG
Organism: Arthrobacter sp. RIT-PI-e; assembly: GCF_001187915.1. Taxonomy (GTDB): domain Bacteria; phylum Actinomycetota; class Actinomycetes; order Actinomycetales; family Micrococcaceae; genus Arthrobacter_D. Next base: position 25,841 of record NZ_LGIU01000033.1, read on the forward strand.
TCGTCATCCCGCGGAGCCTAGCAGCAGCGCGGTGTCCGACTTCCTCCTGCTCCGGAAACCGCGGAGCAAATCGCGAGACCTGCGGCGCTTCGATCCGATAAAATCCCCAGTGGATCGTCCGTAACCCCAGCAGCTCAGCGCACGTCCGGGATGAGATCATCATCCCGGGTGAGCACCCCGCTCGGTCATGACGGACGGCAGGCAGCCGCCCGGACCTCACGAAGGAGATCGTCATCGCCACCCGGAACCGCATCAACGAACGACTGCGCACCACTCTCGCCCTCCTGGCCGACCACTCCTCCGCGGGTACCGCGATGGCCCCGGGGGACCTGCTGTCGCAGGCCGTCGCTGAGGTCCCGTTCGACGAGAAGGAGGCAGAGCTCCTCTCCGGCGGTGTACCCCGCGGCTACAAGGCGCTCACCACCGCCACCGCCAAGCTCGTGAAGGCCGGTTGGCTGGTCAAGGGCCGTAGCGGCTGGACCGCCACGGAGGAGGGTGCCCGCGCCGTCGCCGCCTTCCCCGACGCCGACTCGTTCGCGAACGCCATGGTCAGCGGCGCACCCGTGCCCGACGCCCCCGCGGCTCCCGCCGAGCACGCACCGCAGGCCCCCGAGCAGCTGGGCGAGGAGGCACAGGCCGGTTCCGCCGAGGACCCCACTCCCCCGGACGTCACGCCCACCCTCGACGTCGACGTCGACTCCGCCGCGCCCTCCCCCACCGACGTGGCACCCGAGGACGCGGAGCCCATCGGCGAGTCCTGGCAGGACCAGCCGCAGTCGGGCACCCCCGCCGGCGACCTCGACCCGCTCTTCGGCGAGGACGGCCACTGGACCACGCACCTCCGGGAACTGCAGCTGACCTACGACGCCAACGACAACGTGTGGGCGCAGACCCTGCAGCTGCCGGCCGGCAACTACCAGTTCAAGATCGTGGTCAACGGCTCCTGGGACGAGAACTACGGCCGCTTCGGTGTGCGCAACGGCGACAACCACGAGCTGCACCTGCTCTCGGACACCGCCGTGACCATCCGCTTCGACTACGGCACCACGGACATCGTCATCTCCTAGTTCCCGCCGCATCCTCCGGCCCCGCCCGCTGCCACCCCCGGCAGCCGGCGGGGCCGTCGTCGTCCTCGCGGCCCCGTCACTGCGGCCGGTCTGCCGTCGTCGTGCGTTCCGCCGCCCGAAACGCACGCGTTCTCCGCGAAAAGGGCGTGTCGCGCACGGACACGCCGGGAAACGGCCGCCCGGCCGGGGAAAGCCGTGCACGACGATGCAACCCGGAGGAGCCTTGACCCCTCGACCGCGGTGTCCCTAGCGTGAGGTCATGACCTCCCCCGACATCAGGTTCTACTTCGACCCCGTGTGCCCCTTCGCCTGGATGACCAGCAAGTGGCTGCGGATGGTCACCGAGCAGCGCGACTACACGGTGGAGTGGCGCTTCATCTCACTGCGGCTGCTCAACGCCTCCGTGGACTACGACGCCCACTTCCCGGCCGGCTACGAGGCCGGGCACACCGCGGGCCTGCGCCTCCTGCGGGTGGCCTCCCGTGTCCGCGACGAGCACGGGCCCGACGCCGTGGCGCGCCTGTACGAACGCCTCGGCACGCACATCTTCGACACGCGCGAGGACGATTCCGACGGCGGCCACCGCGGGACGCCTGAGTTCCTGACGCCGATCCTCACCGAGCTCGGCCTGCCCACGGACCTGGCCGAAGCACTCGAGGACACCGGCCGGGACGCCGTCATCCAGGCCGAGACCGACGAGGCGCTCTCCCTCACGGGGAAGGACGTGGGCACGCCGATCATCCACGTCGACCCGCCCGAGGGCGTGGCGTTCTTCGGTCCTGTGATCAGCCGCCTGCCCGCGCCGGAGGACGCCGCCGCACTGTGGGACCACGTGGTAGGGCTGGCCCGCTTCCCGGGCTTCGCCGAGCTCAAGCGGAGTCTCCGCGAACGGCCGCAGCTGCGGAGCTTCGGGGTGGCCGAGGACGAGGCGGGGCAGCAGGAGGACTGGCACGGCGGGAGCCGCCGGACCAAGAAGTAGGCGCCGCAGGAGGGCATCCGGACCCGGGCCGTGCCGAGATGTCCGCGTTTCCCGGGAAAAGTGCGTGTCGTGCCCGGACACGCCGGGGAACGGCCGTCCGGCCGCTGAAAGCCGAGCAACAGCGCACGGCACCATGACGGCGATAAGCTCCTGTCAAGACTCCACGGGAAAGCCCCCGGCGGGCCGTTCCGCGGTAGCCGCACCACGCCGTACATTGACCCCATGAGCAATGACGCCCACCCCGTAGCCGTTCCCCTGTTCGATCCCGACGGCGGCGACGACCAGCCCGCCGAAGCCCTCGAGGCGCTGATCACCTCGGTCGAGGCGGAGATGACGGAGCTCCACTTCTCCCGTTTCACGCAGAACGACGCGGTGGCCCTCGGTGAGCTGCTGGTGCAGCTCGGTGTGGAGCGCGAGCTGCCGATCGCCATCGGCATCAGCAGACCGAACCACCTCCTCTTCCGGGCCGCCCTCGACGGTGCGACCCCGGACAACGACCTCTGGCTGGAGGCCAAGACCCGGACGGCGGCGCGGTACCTCGCTCCGTCCCTGCTGGTGGGCCTGCGGGCCCGGCGCGGCGGCGGGCAGATGGCGGACAACCCGCTGTTCGACTCCTCCACCCACTCGGCCCACGGAGGCGCCGTCCCCGTCGTCGTCCACGGTGCGGGGGTGGTGGCGGTGGTGACCGTCTCCGGCCTGCCGCAGCTCGAGGACCACCGGCTCGTGGTCGAGGCTCTGCGCATGCTCCACGCCGCCGACGGTCCGAGGACCCCCGGAGCGGGTGAGCCGGATCACCTGTAGGACCGGGCGAAGCGAGTCACCCGTAGGACCGGGCGATACGGGGCTCCGGTGAGTCCCCGGACGACGCCGCGTGACCGTTTGTGACGCCGGGTGCTGGCGCACCCCGCGTCCCGTGCGCTTCACTGGGTCCTGTAACCATCCCGAGCGGCCGAGAGACCTGGATCGACGACGCCGCAGCAACCCTCCCCGTGTAGCAACGGGGAACGGTGCTACTGCCAGGACCGATGGAGAAGCTACACGCTTTCGTTGGTCTCCCCTGCCGTGCTTCCGCACGCCCGGGTGACTGCTGGCTGTCCTGTCTGCCCTCCATCGGGCGATGATTCAGGAGCCCAGCGTGACGACAGCAAGCCCCAGTACACCCCGCACCCTCGCACTGCTCGCGGCAGCGGCAGGCCTTCTCCTCACCACATCGGGCTGCGGAGGACCAGCCGCAGCCAGCGAGGACGACACCTTCGTCTTCGCCACCGGCAAGGACATCTCGTGCCTGGACCCGCACGTCAACGGCGACATGCCGCAGGCGTCGCTGGCCGCGAACTACCTCGACTCCCTCGTCTCGCAGGACCGCGAGGGCGCCATCCATCCGTGGCTGGCCACGGAGTGGTCGGTGTCCGAGGACGGCCTCCGGTACACGTTCACGGTGCGCGACGACGTCTTCTTCACGGACGGCACCCCGTTCACGGCCGAGGCGGTGAAGGCGAACCTCGATCACATGGTGGATCCGGACACGCAGTCCGGCACCGCGGGCGGCTACCTCAAGCCCTACGTGGGGACCGAGGTGCTGGACGAGAGGACCGCCGTCGTCACCCTGAACCGTCCCTACGCCGCGTTCCTGGAGGTGCTCGCGCAGCCGTTCCTCGGCATCCAGTCCCCCGAGGCGCTGAAACGCCCGCTGGCCGAGAACTGCAACAGCCCCGTGGGAACGGGACCGTACAAGATCGTGGACTACGTGCAGCAGTCCACGGTCAGCCTGGAGCGCAACGAGGACTACAACTCCGCACCTCCCTACGCCCAGCACACGGGACCCGCGCACATCGAACGGGTGGAATGGCGGATCGTCCCCGAGGACTCCACCCGCTACGGGCTCCTCCGCGCCGGGCAGGTGGACGCCCTGGATCTCATGCCGTCCGTGCACTTCGCCGAGGCGGAGGCGGACCCGGACGTGGAGCTGATCCTCCAGGACCGCCCCGGCAACCCCACCAACCTGAACCTCAACACCACGCGGGCGCCGTTCGACGACCTCCGCGTGCGCAAGGCCTTCCTGCACAGCGCCTACGTGGAGGCGGGGATTGACAGCGTGTACTTCGGCACGGTGACACCGGCCTCCGGCCCGCTGAGTTCCGCGACCACCTACTACTCCCCCGACTTCGAGGACGTCTACGCCCCGGACCCGGAGGAGGCCGCACGCCTGCTGGACGACGCCGGGTGGACGGAGCGGGACGAGGAAGGCTATCGCGTGAAGGACGGTGAGCGCCTCACCCTGCACTTCCCGTACGCCCCGAACTCCTGGCCCACCGCGCACCAGGCGCTGGTGACGCAGATCCAGGCCACCGCGAAGAAGGCCGGCTTCGAGGTGCTCATCGAGAACGGCGATCTCGCCTCGGTGAGCAAGCGCGGCAACTCCTCGGACTACGACCTCCGCGCGAACTACTGGAACACGAACACGGCGGACGTGCTGCGGATCGTGTTCTCCACCGAGTACACGAAGTCCGCGGGCAGCGTGCCGAACGGGTCCGGTTTCACGGACCCGGAGCTCGACGGCATCTTGGGTGACGCCCTCGCCTCCGAGGACCCGGAGGTCCGCGCAGACCTCTACTACCGGGCGCAGCAGATCGTCAGCGACAACGCCCTGCAGTTGCGGCTCTACAACCAGGCCAGCCAGCTCGCGTTCCGCACGGACGATCACGCGAACCTCACCTTGGAGCCCAGCCTCTCCCTCCCCTACCTCTACGACGTGACGGCGGTCGACAACTGATGACAGCGAGTACAGCACCCCTGACAGCCGGCGCCGCACCCCGCACCACGACGACGGCGGGCGCCACCGGACGAGCGATCACCCGGCGGGTGGCCGGCAGCGTCCTCGTCCTCTGGGCGTCGGTGACGCTCACGTTCTTCGTGCTCCGCCTCACCCCGGGCGATCCGATCACCGCGATCCTCGGCGGGGCCGGTTCCGCACCCTCCGAGGAGACGGTGGCCGCACTGCGGGCCGAGTACGGCCTCGACCAGCCCGTGATCGTGCAGTACCTGGGCTATCTCGGCGGGCTCCTGCGCGGGGACTTCGGGACCTCCTACGTGTTCCAGGTCCCCGTCTGGGACATCGTGGGCCCGCAGATCCTGCCCACCCTGCAGCTCGCGGGCCTCGCCCTGGTGTTCGCCTGGGGCCTCGCCCTCACCTTCACCCTCCTCACCGTGGGCCGCGGTCGGGTGCTGGACGGCGTGGGCCGCTCGGTGGAGGTGCTCTTCGCCTCCCTCCCCGCGTTCTGGGTGGGCATCATGCTCGCGGTGGTGTTCGCCGTGACCCTCGGCTGGTTCCCGGTGGCGGGCGACGACGGCTTCGTCTCCCTGGTGCTGCCGGCGCTCTCCCTGGCGATCCCGCTGTCCGGGTTCATCGCCCAGGTCACGCGGTCCTCCTTCGAGGACGCCCTGGCCCAGCCCTTCGTGCTCAGCGCGAGGGCCCGCGGCCTCGGCGACACCGCCGTCCGGATCACCCACGCCCTCCGCCACGCGATCCTCCCCGGCATCACGCTCTCCGCATGGGCCGTGGGCTCCCTCATGAGCTCCGCCGTCGTCGCGGAGATCATCTTCGCCCGGCCCGGGCTCGGCCGCTCCCTCGTGGACGCCATCACCAACCGCGACCTGCCCATCACCCTCGCCGTGGTGGTCGTCATCGCCGCGGTCTACATCCTCGTGAACCTCGCGGTGGACGTCCTCTACCGCGTGGTGGACCCGCGCACCTCCTCGAAGGGATCCGCAGCATGAGCATCACCCTGAATCCGAACTCCGACACCGGCACCACGGCCTCCGCCCCGGGGACACCTGAACCACCCCGCCGTACGCGCACCGGTGCCGTCCGGTTCGTCCGGAACACCCCGATCGGTGTGTGGGTCGCCGCGGCCGTCCTCACCTTCCTGGTGCTGGCGGCGATCCTCCCCTCCGTGTTCCTGCAGCAGGACCCGTTCGAGATCGACCCGGCCAACGCCTTCGCGGCCCCCGGCGCCGGTCACCCGTTCGGTACGGACCAGAACGGCCGTGACGTCTTCTCCCGCGTGATCGCCGGGACGGGCCAGTCCCTGCTCCTCGGGCTCGCCGCCACCGCGATCGGCCTGCTCCTCGGCGGCCTGCTGGGGATCACCGCCGGGATCTCCGGGAAGTGGGTGGACTCGGCGATCTGCCGTTTCGTGGAGATCCTCTTCGCGTTCCCCGGGCTGCTGCTCGCGCTGATCGTGATCGCCGTGTCCGGCACCGGCGTGGTCACCGCGGCCCTCGCCGTCGGGGTGGGCACCGCACCCGGGTACGCCCGGATGCTCCGGACCCAGACCCTGCAGGTGGTGGCGGCACCCTACGTGGAGACAGCCCTGTCGCTCGGCCGGTCCCGGTCCCACATCCTCTGGCACACGATCGTCCCCAACGTGGCCCGCCCGCTGTTCGTCCTGGTGACCCTCGGGATCGGGCAGGCGATCGTCTGGGCGTCGTCCTTGAGCTTCCTCGGACTGGGCGCCCAGCCGCCGGCCGCCGAGTGGGGTGCCATGCTCGCCGATGGCCGCAACTACCTCCAGGTGGCCTGGTGGATCGCGGCGTTCCCCGGCATCTTCATCACCCTCGCCGCCCTCACCACCACGGTGGTGGGCCACCACCTGCAGCGCCGACTCGAAGCAGAGGTCTGATCCATGACAACGCCTGTGCAGCACCCGCTGCTCACCATCGACAACCTGAACGTCTCCTTCTCCACCCCCCGCGGCCCCGTGCACGTGGTCCGCGACCTCTCCCTGGCCCTGGCACCGGGGCAGGCCCTGGCCCTCGTGGGTGAATCGGGCTCCGGCAAGACCGTCACGGCCCGCACCCTCGTGGGGCTCAACGCCCCCAACGCCCGGGTGACCGCGGACCGCCTCGACGTGCTGGGGCAGGACGCCACCCGGCTCTCCGAGCGGCGGTGGCGGGCGCTGCGCGGCAAGGACATCGGCTACGTGCTGCAGGACGCGCTCGTCTCCCTCGACCCCTTGAGGACGGTGGGTCAGGAGATCGACGAGGCCCTGCGCGCCCACGGTGTGCGGCGCGCCGAGCGGCAGGAACGCATCCACGCGGCCCTGCGCGACGCCGGGATCCCCGACCCCGAGGTGCGTGCCCGGCAGCGCTCGAACGAGCTCTCCGGGGGCCTGCGCCAGCGCGCGCTGATCGCCCAGGCCACGGTGCTGGATCCGCGGCTCGTGATCGCCGACGAACCGACCACGGCCCTGGACGCCACCGTGCAGGCGCAGATCCTCGACCTGCTCGCAGGTCTCAAGGAGCAGGGCCGCGGGCTGATCCTCATCTCCCACGACCTCGCCGTGGTGAGCCGCCTCGCCGACGAGATCGCCGTGATGCAGCACGGGCGGATCGTGGAGTCCGGCCGCGCCGCCGAGGTGCTGGGGAACCCGCAGCACGCGTACACACGCCAGCTCATCGACGCCGTGCCCTCCGCCGCGGGCAGGGGCACGCGGCTCTCCTCCGTACCCCGCGTCGCCGTGGGCACGGCGCCCTCGCGCACCTCGGCGTTCGCCGCCGAGGCCCCCGCGCTCGAGGCACGGACCCTCGTCAAGACGTACCCGGCACCGGACGGTGCACGCCGCACCGTGGTGGACCACGTCTCCTTCACCCTGCAGCCGGGCACCACCCTCGGCATCGTCGGGGAATCCGGGTCGGGGAAGTCCACCACCGCGCGCATCGCTCTCGGCCTGACCGAGCCCGACGCCGGGACCGTCACGCTCGGCGGCCTGTCGTGGATGGGTCACCCGGACGGTCCCGGGATCGTCACCGAGGCCGTCCGCCGGCCGCACCGCCCGGACATCCAGCTCGTCAACCAGGACCCGCTGAGCAGCTTCGACCCGCGCTTCAGTGTCCAGCGGGTCCTCACCGACGCCCTCGACGCCGGCGCCGTGGGCAGCCCGCACGAGCGGGAGGACCGCGCGGCGGAGCTGCTGGGGCAGGTGGGGCTCCCGCTCGACCTGATCCACCGCCGTCCGCTGACCCTCTCCGGCGGGCAGCGCCAGCGCGTGGCCATCGCCCGCGCCCTGGCACTGCAGCCGCGCGTGCTGCTGCTGGACGAGCCGGTCTCCGCCCTGGACGTCTCCATCCAGGCGCAGGTGCTGGACCTCCTGGCGGACCTGCAGGAGCAGCTGCACCTGAGCTACCTGTTCATCAGCCACGACCTCGGCGTGATCCACCACGTGGCGGATCACGTCCTGGTGCTCAAGGACGGCCGCGTGGTGGAGTCCGGCGACGCCTCCACCCTGTTCGTCGCCCCCACCACCGCCTACACCCGGGCCCTGCTCGACGCCGTGCCCGCGATGCCGGTCCGCACGAGCTCCGCGGCCGGCAGCACCCGCACCGCTCACACCAGTGAAGGAGCAGCATGAGCAGGCAGATCCACTTCAACGGGTTCGAGATGAACACCGTGAGCCACATCAACCACGGCCTGTGGCGGCACCCGCAGAACCGGCGCACCGAGTACACGGACCTCGAGTACTGGACGGACACCGCGAAGCTCCTGGAGCGCGGCCTGTTCGACGCCGTCTTCCTCGCCGACGTGGTGGGCACCTACGACACCTACGGCGGCAGCCGGGACCACGCCGTCGAACGCGGTCTGCAGGTGCCCAACAACGATCCCTACCTCCTGGTCCCGGCGATGGCCGCGGTGACCGAGCACCTCGGGTTCGCCGTCACGTTCTCCACCACCTACGAGCCTCCCTTCGGCAACGCCCGCCGGCTCAGCACCCTGGACCACCTCACCAAGGGCCGGATCGCGTGGAACGTGGTCACCGGGTACCTGCCCGACGCCGCCCGGAACTTCGGGCTCGGCGAGCACGTCCGGCACGACGACCGCTACGACATCGCCGAGGAGTTCCTCGAGGTCTCCTACAAGCTGTGGGAGGGCTCCTGGGACGCCGGCGCCGTGGTCCGCGACGCCGGACGCGGCGTGTACACGGAGGCGTCCGGCGTCCACGAGATCGGGCACCGCGGCCGGTTCTTCACCGTAAACGGTCCGCACCTGTCCGAGCCGTCCCTGCAGCGCACCCCGGTGATCTACCAGGCCGGGTCCTCGGGCCGCGGCAAGGACTTCGCGGCGCAGCACGCCGAAGCGGTGTTCGTGCGCTCGCAGACCGTGGCACAGGTGGCCGCCGACGTCGCTGATCTCCGCGAGCGCACCGAGGCCGCAGGCCGCGGTCGGCATGCCGTGCGGGTCCTGGCAGGGCTGAACCTGGTGCTCGGTGAGACCGAGGCCGAGGTGGCCCGCAAGGTTCAGGAGGTGGTGCGGCTGCGCGACGTCGAGGGGCACCTGGTGCACTTCGGGGGCAGCTCCGGGATCGATCTGCGCTCGGCGGAGACGGACGAGTACCTCCAGTACGTGGGCCGGGACCACTCCGAGTCCATGGAGGCCGAGTTCACCCGCGGACCGAATCGCAAGAAGGCCCACGAGATCATCGACACCCTCTCCGATCCGCGCAACAGCGAGTTCTTCGTCGCCGGGACGCCGGAGCAGGTGGCCGACCGCATCGAGGAGATCGTGGACGCCACGGACCTCGACGGCTTCAACATCGTGCAGTTCACCTCGCCGGAGACCTTCACCGACGTCGTCGAGCTCCTCGTCCCCGAGCTGCAGCGGCGCGGACGCTACCGCCGCTCCTACACCGAGCGGACCCTGCGCGAGCGGCTCTTCCCCGGCGCCGGCCCGCTCCTGCCGGACACCCACCCCGGTGCCGCGTACCGCGGGGCGTTCTCCCGGCAGGAGTCCACCGTATGAACCGCTCCGCGCACCCCCGCCGACTCTCGGAAGGACCTACGTCATGACCGTCGAGACCCTGCCCGCCCCCAGCTACACCGAGCTCGCCGCGCGCTTCCGGCCCCTGTTGGAGGACATCCCCGCCGGCGCCGCGGAGCGCGAGAGCGACCGGGTGCTGCTGCACCGCGCGGTCCGGCAGCTGGCCGACTCCGGGTTCACGGCCCTCCGCGTCCCCCGGGAGTACGGCGGCGGCGGGGTCAGCGCCCCGGTGTTCTTCCGCCTGTTCGTGGAGCTCGCCGCGGCGGAGTCCAACTTGGCGCAGGCCCTGCGCTGCCACGTGGCCTTCGTGGAGGACCGCCTCCACGCGGACGACGCCGAGTGGCTGGGCCGCGTGGCCGCCGGCGGCGTGCTGGGCAACGCGTGGACGGAGACCGGACCGGGGACGGTCGGCTCCGTGGGCACCACCATCACGCGCGACGGCGCGGACTACCGGGTGAACGGCACCAAGTACTACACCACGGGCAGCCTCTACGCCGACTGGATCCAGACCGGCGCGCGCACCGAGGACGGCGTGGACCTACTGGCCATCGTGCGCCGGGACGCCCCCGGCGTCGAGGTGGTCGACGACTGGGACGGGTTCGGGCAGCGCCTCGCCGCCAGCGGCACCACGGTGTTCCGGGACGTCGCCGTGCCGGTGGCCGACGTCCTCGTCAAGGCGGACCGCCCCGCGTACACCACCGGCGTGTACCAGCTGATCCACGTGGCGACGCTCGCCGGCATAGCCCGCGCCGCCGTCCGGGACGTGGCCGCCGAAGTCCGCGGGCGCACACGCACCTTCAGCCACGCGAACAGGAGCAGACCGGCCGACGACGTCCAGGTGCAGCAGGTGGTGGGAGAGGTCTCGGCGCTCGCCTTCTCCGCCGAGGCCGCTGCGCTGCGGGTGGCCGAGCTGGTGCAGGAGGCGTACGAGGCGCATCTCGCACTACCGGAGGCCGGGGCGGCCGAGGCCGCGGTGGCCGTGGAGTTCGCCTCCTCGCAGGCGCAGATCGTGGTGACGGAGCAGGTGCAGCGCGCCGCGTCCCTGCTCTTCGATGCGGTCGGCGCCTCCTCCACCCGGCGGGGCCTGCAGCTGGACCGGCACTGGCGGAACGCCCGCACCATCTCCTCCCACAACCCCGTGATCTACAAGTCGCGGATCGTGGGCGACTGGGAGGTCAACGGGACGGTGCCGGAGTTCGCATGGCGCTCGGGCACCGCCGTGGGGACGGCGACCGAGCCCGGCCGGGCCGTCTAGAAGGTCCTGGCGTTGGCCAGCACCGGCAGTGTGCAGCGGGCGGAGGCAACCTCCCGCGGGTCGATCTCCACGAACTCGAGTGCCGGCTCCGGGCCGAGTTCGAGGAGAACGCGCCCGAGCGGTGAGACGACGGTGCTGTGCCCCACGCCCGTGGGTGCCGTTCCTCCGGCGGGGATGCCGCTGCTCGCCGGGTCCGCCTGACCGCAGGCGAGGAGGAAGGTGGTGCTGTCCAGTGCCCGGGCCCGCGCCAGGAGCGACCACTGGTCGATCTTGCCCTCCCCCGCGCCCCAGGAGGCGCAGACGATGTTGAGCTGCGCACCCCGGGCCGCGTTCGCGGCGAACAGGGCGGGGAAGCGGATGTCGTAGCAGGTGGCCAGGCCGATCCCCACTCCGTCCACCTCGAAGGTGACCGGCTGCGTGCCGGGTTCCACGCCGTCCGATTCGCGGTAGCCGAAAGCGTCGAACAGGTGGACCTTGTCATAGCTCGTGTCCACCCCGGGCCCGGTGACCAGCAGCGTGTTCTTCACGCGCCCTCCACTGCCCGGCGTGAACATCCCGACGACGACGACGATCCCGAGGTCCCCGGCGACCTCGCGGACGCGGGTGGCCCACGGGCCGTCCAGCGGTTCGACGACGGCCCCGAGGTCGTTGCCGAACGCGCACATGCTCGCCTCCGGGAACACGACGACGTCGGCACCTCCCCCGGCCGCCCGTCGGGTCAGTTCCTCGACCGCACGCAGATTCGTCTCGGGCTCGGAACCGCTGGTCAGTTGTGCGATGGCGACGCGCATGGGGTCACTCCTTTTTCGTTGTATACCTGAAGTATGGGAAAAACAGCGGGCGCCGCACTCTCCGGCCGCGAGAAGGCGTACGCCTATCTGCGCGAGAACGTGCTGACGGACGCGTCGATGCAGGGGCGGTTCCTGAACGAGCAGGCACTCGCCGAGCGGATCGGGGTGTCGCGCACACCGATCCGGGAGGCGTTCCTGCTGCTGGTGGCCGACGGGCTGGTGGAGCTGATCCCTCAGCGAGGAGCGTACATACCCGTGGTGTCGGCCAGGCAGATCTCGGAGCTGATGGATCTGCGCGGGGTGATCGAGAGCCACGCGGCGAGGGCCAGCATCGCGGCCGGCCAGCCCCCGCTGGCCGGGATGCAGCACATCCTCGCCCAGCAGGCCGCGCTGCCCGATCCCCTCACGGGTTCCGCGGTCAAGGAGTTCATCCGGCTGGATGCCCTCTTCCACCAGGAACTGGTGGACGCCGCCCGGAACGAGCTGATGTCCCAGACGTACCGGAAGCTGCAGGTCCGCCAGGTGCTGGTGGGGGTCGAGGCCCTGATCAAGGTGGAGGGGCGGCGTGAGCAGGTGTGCGCCGAGCACCAACGCATCATCGACGCCCTGGCGGACGGTGACGCCGACGCCGCCATCCACGAGCACCTGGCCGTGACCCGGGACATCCTGCTCCGCACCTGACGCCCGCGTACGGACGCGGCTCCCCGGGTGCGGAGCAGGACCTACGGCTCAGGCCTTCGTACCCTCGAGCAGCAGCCGGTAGTCGTCGTCCTCCGTGGCGTGCGGATCGCGCCCCAGGGAGAGGCCGATCAGGGTCACCACGGCGGCCACCGCGACGTAGACGGCCACGGGGACCCAGCTGTCGAAGTTGCTCAGCAGCACGGTGAACATCAGCGGTGCGATCGCCCCGCCGATCACCCCCGCGAAGGTGTAGGCCAGGGAACTCCCGGTGGCACGCAGCCGCGGCGAGAACTGCTCCACGATGAACGCGGCCTGCGGTCCGTACATGAACGAGTGGCAGGCGAGCCCCAGCACGATGCCGAGGATGAGCAGGAACTGGTTGTCGCCGTCGAGCAGGGCGAAGAAGACGAACGACCACAGGCCACCGCACACCGCCGCGATCCCGTAGACGAGCCGCCGGTTGATGCGGTCCGAGACCGCCCCGGCGAGCGGGATGAGGAAGAGCTGGAACCCCGAGCCGATCAGCACGGCGGTGAGCACCTCGCTGCGCTCGAAGCCCAGTACCTGGATGCCGTAGGTGAGGGTGAACACCGTGAACAGCGCGTACAGCACGTCCGGTCCCACCCGCGAGAGGATGGCCGCGATCAAGGGGCGCAGCTCGGTGGCGAGGATCTCCTTGATGGGCGCTTCCGGGCGGTCGCCGTGCGCCTCGATGGCCTTGAAGATCGGGGTGTCCTCCAGCTTCAGCCGGATCCAGAGACCGAAGCCCACGAGCAGTGCGGAGGCCAGGAAGGCGATGCGCCAGCCGAAGTCGAGGAACTGGTCCTCGGAGAGGACCACGGTGAGGACGGCGAGCGCGCCGTTGGCGAGGAGGTTGCCGGCCGGCGGTCCCACCTGGGCCGCCGAGGCCCAGAAGCCGCGCTTCTGGGGATCGCCGTACTCACTGGAGAGCAGCACGGCCCCTCCCCACTCGCCGCCCACGCCCACGCCCTGGGCGAAGCGCAGGACCACGAGGATGATCGGCGCTGCGATGCCGATCGTGGCGTAGCCCGGGAGCAGACCGATCAGCACCGTCGCGACCCCGATGATCATCAGGGTGATGACGAGGATCTTCTTGCGGCCGATCCTGTCCCCGAGCCGGCCGAAGACGATCCCGCCGACGGGGCGGGAGAGGTACCCGACGGCGTAGGTGGAGAACGCCAGGATGGTGCCGGTCAGCGGGTCCGATGCCGGGAAGAAGATGATCGGGAAGATCACCGCCGCGGCGACGGAGTAGACGGCGAAGTCGTACCACTCGAGTGCGGTGCCGGTGAGGCTGGCGGCGAAGGCCTTGTAGAGGCCCGGAGGACGGACCGGTGTATCGCTGGGGGGTGCAGGAGTCCCTGCTGTTCCCGGGCTGTGCGCCATCGTGAGCTCCGATCTCGAGAGGTGATTCGCGCCACAGTGGCGTTAGATGTATACATTACGCATACATATTGTAGATTGGCGACCACTTCGGTTTCCGGAATGTAAAACCTCGCCCCGACAGAAGGACGAACCATGACGAACCTCACTTTCGACCTGCCCGATGGCTCATCACAGGACGTGCAGGTGATCCGACTGCTCAATGCCGGTTACGCGGGCCGCGAGCAGGACGAGGTCCAGGCCCACATCGCCGAGCTCGCAGAGCTCGGTGTCCCCGGTCCGTCCACCACCCCCGCGCTCTACCCCGTCTCGCCCTACCTGGCGCAGCAGACCGGCGAGGTCAGCGTCCAGCACGGCCGGACCTCGGGCGAGGCCGAATGGGCCCTCGTCATCACGGAGCAGGGCGTCCTGCTCACCGTGGCGTGCGACCACACCGACCGCGCCCTCGAGGTCCACGGTGTGGCCTGGAGCAAGAACGCGAGTCCCGACGTGCTGGGACGGCAGGCCTGGCGGCTGGAGGACGTCCGCGACCACCTCGACGAGATCACACTGCGGGGGTGGGTGCAGGCCGACGCCGGGGAGCAGCTCATCCAGGACAGCACGCTCGGCGCACTGCTCTCGCCCGACTACTGGCTGGACGTGCTGAAGGAGATGGGCCTGCACGAGCCGGGGACGGTGCTGATCTCCGGCACCGTGGCCATGATCCACGGCGTGGACCAGTTCGCTCCGGCCTGGCGCGCCGAGATCGCCGATCCCACCACGGACCTCTCGATCGAGGTGCGGTACGACGTCGTCCCCATGCCCGAGCCGATCGGCTAGGGCTCCCGGCACGGAGAAGGCGGCGCCCCCGGTGCGGGGGCGCCGCCTTCCGTGGTGCCGGGTGTACTACAGGGAGGCGTCGATCGCCTCGGCGATCGGGGTGTCCCCGGTGTTGAACTGGATGGTCCTGTCCACGGTGCCGAGATCGGCGAGCACGACGGCGGCCACGTGGGCCACGTCCTCACGGGACACGGAGTCCTGCTGCGGCTCGTCCGACACCTCGATCTTCCCGGTACCGGGATCCGTGGTGAGCGAACCGGGGCCGAGGATGGTCCAGGCGAGCTTCGAGTTGCGCAGGTGCTCGTCGGCCGCGGCCTTGGACTCCGCGTAGTGGAAGAAGCCGTTGTCCTCGGGCACCCCGTGGTCCTTGCCCGCACCGAGGTAGGACACCATGACGTAGCGTCCCACGGAGGCCTGCTCGGCGGCATCCATGGAGCGGATCGCGGCGTCCCGGTCCACGGCGTAGGTGGCCTCGGGGCTGCTGCCGCCGGACCCGGCGGACCACACCACGGCGTCGTGCCCGCGGAACACGTCCGCCATGTCCTCCACCGAGAGGTCGGACACGTCGGCGACCACGGGGGTGGCACCGGCCTGCTCCACGTCGGCCGCGTGGTCGGCGTTGCGGAAGATCGAGCTGACGTGGTGGCCCTGGCCGGTGAGGATCCTCGTGAGGTGCAGCGCTACTTTTCCGTGCCCACCGATGATGGCTACGCGTGACATGGGAACTCCTTCTCGTTGACTTCCGTCGGGTGAACGCCCTGTCCCCGACGCTAGTCCTCACCTCCGGCCCCCGCCACCGGTTCGCGCCGGTTCAGCCGCGAGCGCACCCCTATTCCGGGATACGGGTCACACCTTCGTCTCAGGGCCGGACGGCCTGGAGCCGGTAGTGCGCGCCGCGGTGCTCCTCGGGCAGCCGGTCGCCTCGGCCGAACAGTTTCTGCCGCAGCGTCCCCTCCGCGTACACGGTCGGGTAGGCGCCACGCCGCTGCAGTTCCGGGACCACGTGCGTGATGACGTCCTCGAAGGAGCCGGGCGTGATCGCGTAGGCGAGGTTGAAGCCGTCCACGTCGGTCTCCTGGACCCAGGCCTGGAGCTCGTCGGCCACCTGCGCACCGGAACCCACGATCCGCGGGCCGAGACCGCCGATACCCGCCCACTCGGC
This sequence comes from Arthrobacter sp. RIT-PI-e, assembly GCF_001187915.1. GTDB lineage: Bacteria > Actinomycetota > Actinomycetes > Actinomycetales > Micrococcaceae > Arthrobacter_D. The sequence goes on from NZ_LGIU01000033.1 coordinate 41,812, forward strand.
GATGTCGCGCACGGTCCAGGGCTCGCCGTCGTCGTTCACCTTCTGGAAGTTGGCCACCGCCGAGTGGATGGCGTTGGACTCCACGTTGCCGAGCGGCTCGTCCGGGCCGTACGCGGAGAGGTCCACCCCGAACCAGCCGGACACCAGCACCAGTGCGCCCTCGTAGCTGACGTACCGCTGGTAGTCCTCGTGCTTGGCGCGGGCCTTCTCCTCGGTCTCGTCCGTGATGACGGTCAGCAGCGTATAGATGCGCACCGAGTACCGGTCGCGGCCCTCGGCCTCGACGGCGTCGCGGATCCGTGTGACCACGTCCTTCAGGATCTCCTTCGTGGGCGCCCCGACGAACCCCGCCTCGGCGTTGCCGGCGGCGAGGGCCACGCCGCGGGGGGCGGCACCCGCCTGGAAGATCACCGGCGTGCGCTGCGGGGACGGCTCGCTGAGATGGATGCCGGGCACCGTGAAATACGTGCCGCTGTGCTCGATGTCGTGGACCTTCGCCGGGTCGGTGAACACCCCGGTCCCGCGGTCCCGGACGACGGCGTCGTCCTCCCAGGAGCCCTCGAGCAGCTTGTAGAGCACCTCGAGGTACTCGTCCGCGTGGTCGTAGCGGGCATCGTGCTCCAGCTGGTCCGCGCTGCCCATGTTCCGGGCGGCGGAGGGCAGGTAGCCGGTCACCACGTTCCAGCCCACGCGCCCGTTCGTGAGGTGGTCCAGGGTGGAGAGCCGCCGCGCGAACGGGTAGGGGTGCTCGTAGGCCGTACCGGCCGTGACGCCGAAGCCGAGGTGCTCGGTCACCAGCGCCATGGCCGAGACCAGCAGGAACGGGTCGTTGACCGGGGTCTGCGTGCCCTGCCGGAGGGTGGCCTCGTTGGAGCCGCCGTAGACGTCGTAGGTGCCGAGGACGTCCGCGATGAACAGGCCGTCGAACAGTCCCCGCTCCAGGGTCCGCGCGAGATCTGCCCAGTAGCGCAGATCCGTGTACCGCTCGGACCGGTCCTCGGGATGACGCCAGAGACCGGGCGACTGGTGTCCCACGCAGTTCATGTCGAACGCGTTGAACCGGATACGGCGGGGTGCGGTGGTCATGGGGATCCTCTCCTCGGGGCACCGCCCTGGAGGAAGCGCCGTACTTGCCCGCACCGTCGGTGCGTGGCCGAATCATCACCTGGGGCACCCCGCTACAGCGAGAGGGTTGCCGTCCGACCAACCAGGGTTTGACGTCGGAGCTCGTGATTCCGGGACCGAGCCTAGGTTCCGCTGCCGCGACGCGTCCATCCGCCGGCGTCACAGAACGTCATGCGCCCTGGTTTTCATTTTGAGAATGATTCTCATATACTCCTGGGATGCACCTCGTGATCGTCACCTCCCTCGACGCGCTCAGTCGCAACAGTGCCGTCCTCGAGCTCTCCGCTCACCGCCCCGGGACTCCCGTAGTGCTGCACGATCTGCTCGACGACGGCCTGGTGACCCGCCGTGTCCACATCGACTCCGAGCTGACCGAACGCGGATCGAGCGTCCTGGAGCACGGTTGCCTGAGCTGCACCGTCCGCTTCGAGCTGGGCCCCACCCTGCTGCGGCTGGCCGCCGCCGGCGCCACCCACGCCATCGTGGGGCTCCCACCGGGCACCACCGCCGAGAACGCCGTCGACGGCCTGTTCACCATCGCCCCCGAGACGTTCGTGGTGGACACCGTGGCGTTGTCGGTCTGCGCGGAGGACGTCGAGGATCAGCTGTGGGACCACCACACCCTGTTCGCTTCCGGGTACACCGCCGTCCCCGGAGACTCCCTTACGCCCGGCGAATTCCTGATCGGCGAGTTCCTCTTCTCCGACACCGTGCTCACCACCACCAGTGAGCTCCTGCCCGGCGATCCGGCACTCTCCGACCGCGGGATCGCCCTGATCGGGGAACTGGCACCGCACACCCGGATCTCTCCCGTCGTCCCGGGGTCCGCAGCCGCGCCTGCCCTCGGACACCACGACCACGCGGCCGCCCGCGAGCGCAGTTCCCCCGGTACGGTGACCGTGCGACCCACGGCGTCGACGCCGTTCCGGACCATCGAGCACCGCATCGACCGCCCGCTGCACCCCGACCGCTTCCGGACCGCCCTCGGCACCATCGCCCAGGGGTGCTGCTACGTACGCGGCAGCGTCTGGATCGCCGGGATCCTGGACACGCGCGTGGCGCTGCACGGCGCGGGGCCACGGATCGCCCTGGGCGACGGCGGCACCTGGGGCGCCGGCACCGCCCACGGCGAAGGGTACCGAGGCACCCACATCGCGCTCACCGGCGACGATATGGACGACTCCGACATCGCCCGCCTGCTCGACGCCTGCGCCCTCACCGACGACGAGCTACGCACCTCACCCGCCACGTTCCGACGCCCCGCATCCCACCACTGAAGGAGCACCACCATGAAAGTACGCAACTCACTCCGGGCACTGAAGAAGATCCCGGGATCGCAGGTGGTCCGCCGCCGCGGCAGGACCTTCGTCATCAACAAGAAGAACCCGCGCATCAAAGCTCGCCAGGGCTGATCCGATGACCGGCAGCGGGACCCGGGGCCCGAGCGGGGTCGTCGTGGCACTGTGCACCGGGCACCGTTGCGCAGCGCTGACGCGCCGGGGCGGGGACGGCGGCCTCGGCGCCGCCGTCTCGCGCTCCACGGGCGGCGTCCTCATCTCCGCACCCTGCCTGCAGCAGTGCGCGCGAGGTGCCGTGGGCGCCGTCGCCCTCCGGGTGGACGGCGCCGGCACCACCGGCCCCTCGGTCTGGCTCGGCGGGCCCGCCGGCGCCGGGCGGCCCCCGCCCCCGGCCGGCTGGGTCGGGGGGCAGCGCAGGGGCCGGGCACGGGGCTGCCCGCGGAGCTGGCCGGCGGCGTCCTCGGCAGCGGCCACCGGGACGGCTGGCGGCGTCGGACGGCTGACCGGACGAGCGACCACCCCTCGGCCGTTGACCCGGCTTCCACCCGAGTGCCAGGGTGGCAGCATGAGCACCGAGGACAGCGAGAACAGCGGGATCCGGATCACCGACGACACCGCGGGCAGCCGGTACACCGCCACCGTGGACGGACAGGCGGTGGGGGTGGCCGAGTACGAACGCTCCGGCGACACCATCGTGTTCACGCACACCGTGGTGGACCACGAGTCCGAGGGCCGGGGAGTAGGCACGGCGCTCGTCCGGCACGCCCTGGACGAGGCGCGCGAGCAGCAGCTCACGGTGGTGCCGCAGTGCCGGTTCGTGGCGGCCTTCATCGGCGACCACCCCGACTACCAGGACCTCCTGGGCTGAGCACGGACCGCGCCGGCCGGCAGCAACCGACGACGCTAGCCGGCAAAGACGTCCAGCAGACGCAGCTGCGGCGACCACAGCGCGATCGACCCGCCTGCGCGGGAGAGAACGGGAGCGTCGAGCCCGCTGTAGCAGTCCGCGGCGGAGTCCGGCCCACGGCCGGTGTGGACCCGGAGCTCCGCCCCCGGGCGGAGCACCTGCCCCTCCCCGATCGTCAGGACGGCGGTGAGCGAGGTCCGCAGGAAGTACCCGCCGAGATCGCGGGGGACCTCCGAGACGTTCCGCAGGGTCACGCACTCCGCGGCGGCGGCCTCCTCGGGCGACCCGGCGTCAGCCGCGGGCGCGGGGGTGACACCACTGATCTCGCGCTCCTGCACCGCGGGCACCGGGCCACCCTGCAGCCCGAGGGCGTTCTGGATCGGGAAGTCCGTGGTGACGGCGTCCACCCCGAGCTCCACCACCCGGCGGACCGCCGCCGGCGAGTTGGCCGTGTACACGCTCATCGTCAGACCGGCGGCATGGACGGCATCCACGTCCTGCTGCGTCAGCGCGCGGTGGAACGCGCCCACGGAGTCCACGTGACCGGCCCAGGAGGCGAGGATGTCCGGCGTCGGGACCAGGAACGTCAGCTGCTGCAGCGGGATCTCGGGGGCCAGTGCCGCGAACGCGCGGGTGAACTCCTCGTCGAAGCAGATGACCTGCACCCTGCCCGCCGCCACGAGCCGCTGCCAGCGCGGATCCGTACGGAGCTGCTCCGCCAGGAGGTCGCCGATCCCGGGGGAGGTCACGGGTGACTTCCCCTCGATGTACACGCCGATGCCGTTCCCGGCGGCGTCGGCGACGTCGTCGAGGTGCGGTATGCGTTCGCCGGTGAAGCGGGCGTCGAAGGAGGATCCGGCGTCGAGCTGCTGCAGTTCCGCCCACGTGAAGGAGGTGATCGGATCATCGGCGCGATCGGGGAAGACCTCCGCCACGTCCGTGGTGCGGGCGGGGACGTCGTCGTGGAAGACGAACGGCACTCCGTCGGCGCTCAGCTGGACGTCGATCTCGAAGAATTCCGCGCCGGCCGCGAGCGCGTCCCGGAAGCCCGCCGTCGTGTTCTCGGGTGCCGTCCCCGCTGCACCGCGGTGGCCCACGAGCACCGGCCCGCCCGGCCGGGAGGGTTCCGGGTCGGCCCTCCGCCCCGGTGCGGTGGAGGCGGGAACCGTGAGGAGCGAGAGCCCGGCGACGGCGATGGCACTGTGGACGAAGCGGCCGGCGTGGAAGGTCATGGCAGATCCTCTCGGGGCGTACGGTGCGGGAGCCGGGAGCGTTCCCCGCTCCAGTGAACAGGGCCCACCCGACCGGGCAGTCAACGACGCGTGAACTGCCGGTGAAGCCTGCCTCAGGCACGCCCCTTGAGGATCAGGTTCCAGTACACCTTCGGCAGCACGATCCGCTCGATGACGAAGGTCAGCCGGCGCTCACGCGCGAGCCCGTCCCAGCCGGGGACGGTGGGCATGGGCGAGTACCTGTCGTCGAACTCCGAGAACACCACCGTGCTGCGGCTGACCACGAACGGGCACGCCGAGTAGGAGTTGTACCGGGCGGTAGGCGTCCGCCCCTTGATGACGGCCCTGAGGTTCTTGGCGAGCACCTTGGCCTGCGGGCGCAGCGCCGCCCCCGACTTCGAGTTGAGCGTGGACGCCGCGTCCCCGAGCGACCAGATCTCCGGGAACCGGGGGTGGCGGAGCAGGAGCGGGTCCACCTCGACGAAACCTCCCGGATTACCGGGCGCCGGGAGATCGGTGGTCTTCAACCAGTCGGGGGCCGACTGGGGTGGTACGGCGTGCAGGACGCTGTACCCGAGCTCCTCCACAGCGCCGGTGGGGGTGTGCTCGAGCCGGACCGTCCGCGCGTCCGGGTCCACGGAGGCGAGCTCGGTGCTGTAGCGGACCTCGATGCCGTACTCCTCGATCTTCCGGCCGAGTTCCTCGTCGATGAGGTCCATGCCGAAGATGGTGGGGGTGGGGACCACGAGCACCACCCGGATGTCCTGCAGCACCCCCTGCCGGCGCCAGTGGTCGCAGGCCAGGTACATGGGTTTCTGCGCGGCCCCGGCACAGGACGCCGGACCCGGGGGCTGGGTGAACACCACGGTGCCGTGCGTGAGGTCGCGGAAGAGCCTCCATGCCTTCGGCGCCAGTTCGTAGTCGTAGTTCGAGCCGCCGTGGGGACCGTCCATGGCCTCCTTCAAACCGGGTACGGAGGTCCAGTCGTTCTGGATCCCGGGGCAGACCACCAGGTGGTCGTAGCCCACCGACGAGCCCGAGGCCAGGGACACCGTGCGGGTGTCCGTGCTGACGGCCTCGGCCCGGTCCTGGATCCAGGTGGTTCCCCTCGGTGTCACGGCGGACTGCAGGCGCACCGCCTCGAAGGCGTCCGCCGTCCCACCCGCGATGTGCGAGAAGAGGGGCTGGTAGAGGTGACGTCCCCGCGGCTCGACGATCGCGACGTCCTTGATGCCGTACCGCTGCAGACGCCCGGCCAGGGACACCCCGGCATTGCCGCCACCGATGATCAGCACCTGGTGATGACGGTTCTCGCCGGGGGCGGGCAGCACGGGGACGGCGCGGTGCGGTGCTCTGGTGCTCGTGCTGGATCCGATGGCTGCCACCTCTTCTGCTCACCCCGCTGAACCTGTTCCCCGACCGTACCGCTCCGCACCGACACCGGTGGGTCGGTCCGGGTGCGGCCCCGGCTACGCTGTGTCCATGACCGCCATCTCCACCATCGTCTCTCTTCCCACCCTGCGCCGGGTGGCCCTTCGCACGGTTGCCGCCGGGCTCGCCGTCCAGGGGGCCGTGATCGCGGCCCTGATCACCACGGACCTGGTCAAGAAGAAGAGGCGGTCCGCGCGATCGGGCTTCCCGCGGCCCGGGACCTTCGGGACGGAGGTCGGGGACACGTCCACGACCACCTACACCTACGGCGAGGACCTCTTCGAGGACATGCTCGACGCGATCCGCAAGGCGGAGAACCGGATCTTCCTCGAGACGTACCTGTGGAAGGACGACGAGGTGGGTACCGCGTTCCGCGACGCCCTCAACGACGCCGCCGAACGCGGTGTGGACGTCTACGTCATCTACGACCACTTCGGGAACCTGGTGGTGCCGCCGTCGTTCTACACCTTCCACCCCGACGTCCACGTCTTCCGCTTCCCGGCCCTGGGGCCGTCCCTGCAGTTCGGCTTCGTCAGCGCCACGGGGTTGACCCACCGCAAGATCCTGCTGGTCGACAACGAGACCGGTTTCATCGGGGGCTACAACATCGGTTCGCTCTACGCCACCGAGTGGCGGGACACCCATGTGCGGCTCGTCGGTCCGGCCGCCTTCGAGCTCGGCCATTCCTTCGCCCAGGTGTGGAACCACCTCGCCGCGCGCCAGCCCACGCTCTCACCCGAGAACAAGGTGCACTGGGACTCGCGGATCCTGGCCGTGAACAACATCCCCGCAGACCTGGTGTACCCCATCCGCAGCGTGTACCTGGACGCGATCAGCCGCGCCCAGCACCACATCTACCTCACCACCGCCTACTTCATCCCCGACCGGAGAATCCTCACCGGCCTGATCGAGGCCTCGCGGCGGGGCGTGGACGTGCAGATCATCGTGCCCGAGGAATCGAACCACATCATCACGGACCGGCCCTCCCGCGGCCTCTACTCCTCGCTGCTCCAGGAGAACATCAAGACCCTGCGCTTCCGCAACGCGATGACCCCCGCCAAGACCGCCACCATCGACGGACGCTGGTCCATCGTGGGCACCGCGAACATCGACCGGCTGAGCCTGGCCTTCAACTACGAGACCAACCTCGAGGTCCAGGACAGGGGGTTCGCCGCGGACATGGAGAAGATCTTCGCGATCGACAGGGACAACTGCGTGGAGGTGGACGCCGAGGAATGGGGACGACGCCACCCCGCCGCCCGCTTCGCCGAGACCGTCCTCGTGCCCCTCCGCCCCCTCCTCTGAGCCACGCCCGCGCCGTACGGCCCCGAACGGGCCGGTGCCGGGCAGACCTCAGTCCCGCGCGTACCGGGTGACGAAGTTCCGGAGGATCGCGGCGGGCTGGTCCACCACGTACTCCCGTGCCCGCGCCAGGTACTCCTCCGCCTGCTCGGGCGGGAAGTAGCCGGCGTGGCGGTACGTGCGGATCCGTCCCACCAGCGCATCGACGTCGAGCTCGGGGTGGAACTGGGTGGCATAGACGTTCTCACGCACCCGGAACATCTGGACGGGGCACGTGGCCGACGACGCCAGCAGCACCGCCGTACCGGGCAGCGTGGCGCAGGCCTCCTTGTGCCCCACGTAGGCCGCGAACGACGCCGGGAGGCCGGCCAGCAGCGGGTCGGCCGCGCCGGCGTCGGTCACGGTCACCTCCACGGCACTGATCGGTTCGGCGTAGGTGGCATCGATCACCGCCCCCTGGTGCCGACCGAGGGTCCCCACGCCGTAGCAGGCCCCGAAGAACGGGAGGTCCTCCCCCACCACCCGATCGAGGAGGGCACCCAGGTCCTGCTCCACCCGGACCTGCACCTCGCTCTTGAGCTCCTGGGGATCGGAGGAGGTGAACGGGCTGCCGCCGAGGAAGATGCCCGAGTAGTCGCGCAGATCCAGCTCCGGCACCGGCCCCTCCTCGAGCCGCACCCGGCGCAGCTGCTCCTCCTCCAACCCGCCGAAGCGCAGGAAACTGAGGTACTCGGCGTCCGCTGCGTAGTTCTCGGCGCGCGTGGCCAGGAGGAGGAAGGGCTTCATCCTCCCGATGCTACTGGGGCGTGGGCCCGACGGGACGCCGGGACGGTGTCCCGTCCGGGGAGAGAGGTCCCGACGGGACCGGTTCATCGATCACCGTCGCCCGGCCGGGATCCGCTGCGACGTGGCCGGGATCGCCCTCCTCCTTCAGCTGTCGGACCTCGGACCTGAAGATCCGTAGGGACTGGCCGACGCTCCGGGCGATACCGGGCAGTCTGGGCGCCCCGAACAGCACGAGGGCGAGGACGATGATGATGACGAGGTGCCAGCCTTCGGGCCTCATGGTCGAACTCCTTCACGCGATGCGGGCGAGATCATGGTGTGCTGTCCGTGTCGTGGGTGGTTCCGACCACGACGGCGGAGACCTCACCGTCCCGGATGGTCAGGTCGAAGGTGGTCCCGGGCCCGTCCGGCGAGGGAACCGTGACGCGACGGACGCCGTCGGCGGCCTCGAAGGCGTGGAACCGCATCTCCTGCGCCCAGTCGTAGGAGGGACGATCCGACACGGTCCCGATCGGCAGTACGGCACCCTCCCGGACCCAGGTGGCGGCCTGCATCACCGAGTACACCTTCCGGTGCCAGCGCGGGCCGGCCAGGCGCTCGCCCGTCTCGAGGTGCGTCCAGGTCCCTTCCGGCAGGTAGAAGGAGACCGCGCCCGAGGATTCCAGGACGGGCGCCACGAGGAGATCCGGACCCAGCATGTACTGGCGGTCGAGGTGTGCACAGCCCGGATCGTCCGGGAACTCCATGAAGAGGGGACGCATGAGCGGGGTGCCCTCCGCGTAGGCCTCCTCGGCCGCCGTCTGCAGGTAGGGCATGAGTCGCATCTTCAGCTCGGTGAAGTGGCGCAGGACGTCCACGGACTCCTCGTCCACGAGCCAGGGGACACGGTAGGAGTTGGAGCCGTGCAGCCGTGAGTGCGAGGACAGCAGCCCGAAGGCGATCCAGCGTTTGAAGATGTCCGGTTCGGGCGTGCCCTCGAATCCGCCGATGTCGTGGCTCCAGAACGAGAAACCCGACGCGGCCAGGGACAGACCACCGCGCAGCGACTCGGCCATCGCGGAGAACGTCGACTCGCAGTCACCGCCCCAGTGCACCGGCATGGTCTGTCCACCCGCGGTGGCGGACCGGGCGAAGACCACCGCCTGCCCCTCCCCCAGCTCCTTGGTCAGCAGGTCGAACACCGTCCTGTTGTACAGCTGCGAGTAGTAGTTGTGCATCCTCACCGGATCGGAGCCGTCGTGCCAGACGACGTCGGTGGGGATCCGCTCCCCGAAGTCCGTCTTGAAGGAGTCGACCCCCTGGGCCAGGAGCCCCCGCAGCTTCTCCTGGTACCAGAGCACGGCCTCGGGGTTGGTGAAGTCGACCAGGCCCATGCCGGCCTGCCACATGTCCCACTGCCAGACGGAGCCGTCCGCACGCTTGACCAGGAAACCCTGCTCCAGGCCCTCGCGGAACAGGTGCGAGCGCTGCGCGATGTAGGGGTTGATCCAGGCACACACCTTGAGCCCGCGGTCGTGGAGCCGCGAGAGCATACCCTCCGGGTCCGGGAAGGTCGCGGGGTCCCAGACGAAGTCGCTCCAGTGGAAGGACCTCATCCAGTGGCAGTCGAAGTGGAACACCGAGAGCGGCAGCTTCCGCTCCTCCATGCCGTCGATGAAGGAGTTCACGGTCTCCTCGTCGTAGTCCGTGGTGAAGGAGGTGGAGAGCCAGAGTCCGTAGGACCACGCCGGGATCCGTGACGGCCTCCCCGTCAGCTCCGTGTAGCGGCGGATGATGTCCTTCGGCGAGGGGCCGTGGATGAGGAAGTACTGCAGCTTCTGGCCCTCGACGCTGAACTGGTTCCGGGACACCACCTCGGACCCCACCTCGAAGGACACCTTCTCCGGATGGTTCACGAACACCCCGTAGCCGTCGTTCGTGATGAAGAACGGGATGTTCTTGTAGGCGAGGTCACTGGAGGTGCCGCCGTCCTCGTTCCAGATGTCCACCGACTGCCCGTTCTTCACGAACGTGCCGAAGCGTTCACCGAGACCGTACACGTTGGTCCCCACGCCGAGGCTCAGCTGCTCGTGCACGAAGGTGCGCCCGGCGTCGTCCGTGATGACACCCACGCTGCGCGGGGTGGAGCTGGTCAGGAGTTCACCGTTCCCGAGGAAGTCGACACCCCAGGGGCCCGAGGTGCTGACGCGCGCGGTCAGTCCCCCGGAGGTGATGCTGACGGTGCCCTCACCGCGCTCGACGACGGGATCGACGGCTGCCCGGTCGACCTCGAAGTGCGGACCGCTGTCCAGCCCGCCCTGGAAGTGCTCGATCGTGACACCGATGACGTCCTGCATCGGGGTGTCGAAGGTGATGGTCAGCTGCGGGAGGTTCAGGGCGTCGCCGCGGGAGACGATGCGCTTGGTGGGTGCGTAGACGGTCATCCGCCCGTCCTCGACCACCACGTCCGAGACGTCGCGGGGGTGGAGGGCGGAGAAGCCCTCGCGGTACAGCCAGTATCCGTCGGTGAATTTCATGGATGGGGGTTTCCGTTCTCGGTGTGGTCGGTGCCGCTCTTCAGGACCAGGGCGTCGAAGGGGCGCAGTTCTATCCGGGTGCCGTGCAGCACGCCGTGGAACAGATCGACGGTCTGCTCGGCGAGCCGCACCACGCGCGGTTCCGCGCCGTGGTTGAGCAGGAAGTGGTGGCCGGCGCGGGTGGCGAGCTCGACGTCGTCGGGCAGCTCACCCACGACCGGCGAGGTCAGGCCGGCCTCCGACACCGCGGTGCCGATGATCCGGCCCAGCAGCGCGGCAGGTGCGTCGCACCCGAGGTACCAGGCCGTGCCCGTGCCGTGGGTGTTGCGCACCACGGCCGGTTGCCCGGCGAGGGGGCCCTCGGCGAAGACGACCACGGCCGAGGAGGTCCCGCCGTGCAGGCGCAGGTCCTCGGACCAGAGGGAGGCCTCGTACCGACCGGGTGCTCCGGGAGCGGCGGGGGGCGGCGGCCGGGGGGGGGGCCCCGGACGACCAGCCCGACCGCCGCGGGGAGCGGACGCCACTCCTCACCGGTGGCACCCAGCAGCTCCGCCAGCACCGAGGGGAACCGGCCCTGGCGCAGGTGCGCATGCTCGTCCGCCACCGCGCTGAACGGCCCGACGACCGCCGTCCCCCCGGCGTGCCCCCAGGCGGTCAGTACCGCGGCGTGCTCGCTCCTCAGGAGGAACAGGCTCGGCGCGAGGACCAGGTCGAAGCGATCGAGGGGTGTGCCGGGGTGGACGACCTCCACGGACAGGCCGCGCCCGGACAGGGCCCGGTGGTACGCCTGCAGCTGCTCCAGCACACCCACCCTGTCACTGGGGAGGTCGGGCGACTCGGCGGCCCACCAGCTGTCCCAGTCGAACAGGACGGCGATGCGCGAGGATGCGGGTGTGCCCGCGAGGAACCGCAGCTCCTGCAGACGAGCACCGAGATCCGCGACCTCGCGGAACACCCGGGTGTCCTCCCCCGCCAGGGGGAGGACCGCGGAGTGGAAGCGTTCGGCACCGAAGGCGGACTGCCGGAACTGGAAGAAGCAGATCCCGTCCGCACCGCGTGCGAGGGCGGACATCGAGTCCACCAGCAGCGACCCGGGGTCCCTGGCGCTGTTGTGCGGGCGCCAGTTCACGGCGGACGTCGCGGATTCCATGAGCAGCCAGGGGTTGCCCCGCGCCAGCCCTCGGCAGAGGTCGTGCGTCAGGGCACCGAACTCCCAGGTCCTCGTGTCCGCGGGATCGGTGTACCAGTTGTTGCCGATCAGGTCGGTCTCCTCCGCGAAGTCGAAGTAGTCCGCGCCCCGGAAGAAGCCCATGAGGTTCGTCGTCACCGGCACCCCGGGGGCGTGGCGCCGGATGATGTCCCGCTCGGCGACGAAGAGCTCGAGCAACGAGTCGGAGACGAAGCGCCTGAAGTTCAGGACGTGGCTGGGGTTGTGCAGGTAGGGAGCCGTCCTCGGCGGGAGGATCTCCTCCCACCTGCCGTACCCCTGGCTCCAGAACGTGGTGCCCCACGCCGTGTTGAGGGCCTCGATCGACCCGTGACGATCGGTCAGCCAGGTGCGGAAGCAGGCGGCGGTCTCGTCGTCGTAGCTGATCTGTCCCAGTTCGTTCCCCACGTGCCACATCATCACCGCGGGGTGCTCGCCGTAGCGCTCCGCGAGCGCCGTCGTGATCCGCCGGGCGGCGCGTCGGTACACCGCGGACGACGGCGAGAACTGGTTGCGTGATCCGTACCAGAGGGTGGTTCCCGCCGCGTCGACGGGGAGGGTGTCCGGGTACAGGTGTCCCAGCCACGGCGGGGGGGAGGCGGTGGGCGTCGCGAGGCAGACGCTGATACCGGCCTCGTGGGGGAGGGTGAGGATCCGGTCCAGCCACCCGAAGTCCCACTCGTCCTCGGAGGGTTGCAGGTGCGCCCAGCTGAAGACCCCGAGGGTCACGATGTTGATGCCGGCGCGCTGCATGGACCGGATGTCCTCGGGCCAGGTCTCCTCCGGCCACTGCTCGGGGTTGTAGTCTGCTCCGAAGAGCAGTCCGGTTCGCTCGGTGACGTCGCCCAGCCCGGGGCTTCGGAGGTGCATGCGGATCCTTGGTTAGGTGGTGGATATGAAGAATCGGAAGACTTCGACGGCCGCTACGATCATCGACGTGGCCAGGGAAGCCGGTGTCTCGACGAGCACGGTGTCCTACGTGATGAGCGGGAACCGCCCGATCTCGAAGGAGACCCGCGAGGTCGTCGAGTCGGCGATGCAGCGTCTGCGCTACAGTCCGCGATCCAGTGCCAGGGCCCTGGCCTCGAGCCGCTCCGACGTCCTCGGACTCGTGGTCCCGCTACGTGCCGATGTCAACGTCGGTGTGGTGATGCAGTTCGTGACGGCCGTGGTCACCACTGCCCGCACGTTCGACAAGGACGTGCTGCTCCTCACCCAGGACGATGCGGGGGGGATCAGCCGGGTCACCTCCCAGTCCATGGTGGACGGCCTCGTGATGATGGACATCGAGGCGAACGATCCCCGTGTCGAGGTGCTCGCGGCGCGGGACAAGCCCGCCGTGCTCATCGGGATGCCCGATGATCCACGGGGTCTCAGCTGCGTGGACTTCGACTTCGCGGGTGCGGCCCGGCTCGCCGTCCAGCACCTCGCCGCGCTCGGTCACCGCCGCATCGCGTTCCTCGGGTCCCCTCCGGCATCGCTGCAACGCCATGCCACGTACGCGGACCGTGCACTGAACGGGTTCCTGGAGACGTGCAGCAGCCACGGGATCAGCCCGATCTCGGTGGCCTGCGAGGCCAACTCCCGGAGTCTCGTCCAGGCACTCGATTCGATCTTCTCCGAGCACGAGGCCGTGACCGCACTGATCGTGCACAACGAGGGCCTGCTGCCCATCCTCGGCGAGAACCTCTCGCAGCACGGCAGGTCCCTCCCGGAGGACGTCTCCGTGGTCACCATCGCCCCCCTGGAGGTCGCGGGGTCCGCCGTCCGGCCCTGGACCGTGATCGCCATTCCTGCCATGGAGGTCGGCCGCGCCGCGGTGGAGATGGTGATGGACCGGATGGATCTCGCCAAGCCCGCCGAGCTCCGGCTCATCGCCCCCGTGCTGACGGAGGGTGAGACCACGTGCGTTGCGGCGCCGCAGGGGTGAACGCAGGTCCGGGGACAGCCTGATCATCCCTTGACCGCACCGATCATCACGCCCTTCGTGAAGTGCTTCTGCACGAAGGGGTACACGAGGAGGATCGGGATCGTGGCGAGCACGATCACCGCCATCTGGAGTGCCGGCCCGGCCGCTGCCCCGGTTCCGACGTCCACCTGGCCGGGGACCGAGACCCCCTGGAGCACGTAGGACCTCAGGACCACCTGGAGCGGGTTCTTCGCGCTGTCGTTGATGTAGAGGACGGCGTTGAAGAACGCGTTCCAGTACCCCACCCCGTAGAACAGGGCGATGACCGCCGTGACCGCCTTGGACATGGGCAGGACGATCTGGGACAGGGTGCGCCACTCGCTCGCCCCGTCGATCCTCGCGCTCTCCAGGATGCCCTTGTCGATCCCCATGAAGAAGCCCCGGAGGATGATGATGTTGAACACCGAGACGGCCCCGGGCAGGATCAGCGCCCAGTAGGAGTTGATCAGGCCCAGACCGGACACGAGCAGGTAGGCGGGGATGATGCCCGCGCTGAAGAACATGGTGATGAGCAGCGTGAACAGGATGGGCGTGTGCGCGAACGATCCGGGCCTGGACAGCCCGTACGCGCACAGGATGGAGACGACCATGCTGATGAACGTGCCCGTCGCGGTCACGCCGACGCTGACCAGCACCGCCCGGGTGACCACCCCGCCGTCGAGGATCTGCTGGTACGCCGCGAAGGAGATCTCCCCCGGGATCAGGACCAGGCCCCCTGCCCGCGTGATGGTGGCCTGGGAGGAGATGCTCGTGAGGACGATCGTGTACAGCGGGCCGAGGACGGCGAGGACCACCATGACGAGGATGATGACCTTGCCCGCCCGGCCCAGGGCACTCGGCTCCTCCTCCCACGCGGGACGCTCCGCTCCGGTGCGCTGCTTCCGGAAGGTGGCGGTCGTGTTCTTGGACGCCTGGACCTTGTCGATGATGCTCATTTGGAGTAGACCCCGCTCTCGCCGAAGATGTGGGCGATCTTGTTGGCGACGAGGATCAGGGCCAGGCTCACCAGACCCTTGATGAGCCCGGCCGCCGCACCGTAGCTCCAGTCACCGTTCTGGACGCCGGTGTAGTAGACGAACGTGTCCAGCACCTCTGCCGCATCCGCTCCCACGGCGTCGCGCTGCAGGATCAGCTGCTCGAAACCGACGGTCAGGGAGTCCCCCAGCCGGAGGATCAGCAGCAGCACGATCACGCTGCGCAACCCCGGGAGGGTGATGTGCCACGTCCGCTTCCACCTGCCCGCGCCGTCCACGGCCGCCGCCTCGTACTGTGCGGGGTCGATGGCGCTGAGTGCGGCGAGGAAGACGATGATCCCCCAGCCGGCGTCCTTCCAGATGGCCTGGGACGTCAGGAGGAACAGGAAGGTGTCCGGATTCGTCATGATGTCCACGGCCTGCCAGCCGTTGGCGCGGAGGGACTGGTTGAGCAGCCCTGCCCCGCCGAATATCTGCTGGAAGACGGACACCACGAGGACCCAGGAGAAGAAGTGCGGCAGATAGACCACGGCCTGGATCGCGGACCGCAGCCGAGGGCTGACCAGTGAGTTGAGCAGTATCGCGAGAGCGATGGGGATCGGGAAGAAGAACACGAGCTGGAAGGCGGTGATGACCAGCGTGTTCGTGACGGCGTGCCAGAAGTCGGGGTCCGCCAGGACCCTCGTGAAGTTCTCGAACCCCACGAACGGGCTTCCGGGGATCCCCACGTAGGGCGAGTAGTCCTGGAACGCCACCACGTTCCCCAGCATGGGGACGTAGGCGAAGACCCCGAGGAGTGCCACCGCGGGCAGGGTCATCAGCACGAGGGACCGATCCCGCCTGAACCGTACCCGTCGGTTCGCCCTCAACCGCGGACGCGCCGTCACCGACCCGACGGACCGTCGTGCGGCATCCGGCCGCGGCGTCGTCGTCGGTGGTGCCGCCGCCGACGCCGGAGCGGTCGACGACGTGGTGAGCGTGGGTCCGCCCTGCTGTCGCGAGCCGTGCTCGCTCTCCGTCCCCGTGGCCATCGTGCCCCCTACGCCAGGAACCCGGCGTAGAACTCCCGGAGCTCCTCGCCGCCCTTGCTCTTCCACGAGGCCAGTTCGGCGTCGAGGTCGGCCATGGTCCTGCGCCCGCGGATGATGTCCTTCGCGAGGTCGTCGAACGGGGTACCCAGGGACGCGAACTTGGGGGGCTCCTGGATCTGCATGCCGAAGAAGACGTCCTCCACGACGTTCGGGGCCTGCCGCGCTTCCCACTCGGACTGCGCCTGCACCAGTCCGGGGTACTGCACCATCGAGTTCACGATCGGGCTGTTCACCAGGAAGGCGTAGGTGCTCGTGACCTCCTCCGTGCCCTTGGCGGTGGCCCGGGGGACTCCCTGCTCGTCGCGGGTGTAGTGCACGCCTTCCACACCGTTGACGATGAGCGCGTTCTCCTCGGTCCCGAACGGGGCAGCCATGAAGTTGGCCAGCGCCAGCATCTCCTCCACCTTCGCGGGGTCGGCCTTCTTGATGAAGCTGAAGATGGCCGCGGGCTGGGCACGGAACAGTGTGGGTGTGCCACCGTCCGGGGCGAAGTAGTCCAGGGGCTGCATGTCGAACCGGGGGTTCGAGGGCAGCGTGCGGGCCAGGGCCTCGTGCCAGGATCCCGTGCCGTCCGTCGTCATGAGCGTGGCGCCGGACTCGAAGCGCGGCTTCGCCTGCTGGGCGTTGCCCGCCACGGCGTCGGGGTGGACCGAGCCGTCCGCGAAGAGCTGCGCCGTCCATTCCAGGGCGGCCCGGTACTCCTCCGTCTCGAACCTGTGCTTGAGCTGGTCACCCTCCTGCTTCCACTTCGGCACCACGCCGAACATGATCTGGGCACCGTTCCACACGTCCTCGGAACCCCACCGGTTCTTGGACTCGTCGGTGAGTTCCTTGGCGACGGCGCGGTACTCGTCCGCCGACGTCGGGGGCTGCACACCCAGCTCCTCGAAGAGGTCCGCCCTGTAGAAGATGGCGTCGGAGATCAGGGCGCCGGGGTACGGAAGTCCGTACAGACCCCCTTCGAAGCAGCCCATCTTCCACGCCGCCGTCGGGATGTTGGCGAGGTTCGGGTACTTGAGGACCTTGTCGCCCGCGATGAACTCCGCGAGGTCCTGGAACACGCCCGACGCGGCCTGCCCGAAACGCGGAGGGAGGTTCCACCCGGGGATGACCATCCAGTCCGGGACGTCCTTCGGCGAGGCGAGCACCGTCTGCACCTTGTCCGCGTAGGCGTTGCCGTCGTTGACCTGGAACTCGATCGTGGCGCCGAGCTGTTCGTTGACCTGCGCGTAGTAGCTGTTCCGCGGCAGGCCCGGCGGCACCGCCCACCAGGCCGGGGTCATGGCCGTGTACGTGCCACCGCTCCCCGGGGCCTCCGTGACCGACTTCACGAGGGAGGGAATGGTGGTGAAGCCCGGCGTGGACCCGTTCACCGAGGCGATGTCGGGTGTGACGAGCTCGAGCGGCTTGTAGGTCGGGACGATCTTGTCCAGCGCCTCCGTCATGCCCCCCGCGGTGGTGGCCTGGGGTGTGGATGCCCCGGAGCAGGCGGTGAGCGTCGCGGGAGCCGCTGCGAGGAACACCGCCCCGCTGAGGACCCCGAGGAACGAGCGGCGGCTGAACCCCGACGTCGCCTCGTCGAGCGGATGGGTTGCCGTACCGGTGCGGCGCTTCGCCTGGCCGCGGGGTGAACCGAGCATGATCAGCACTCCTTCGTGGAAATCAGGGACGAGCGACTTCCCGACGGATCGTCGAAGCGCTTCGATTGGCTACAGCGTAGGCTAAGCACACCTCGCCGACAAGACCCGGATGTGCCGTGGCTCACACGACGGCGGCCGGCGGCGCCCGTGCCCCGGCAACGACGATTCGACCGACCGACAGGATTCCCGTGCCTTCCACCCCACCCCGGAGTACCGCCGACGGCGACCCCACCACCCACCCTGCTGTCCACGAGCTCCCCGTCGCCGAGGCGATCCTCGGGTCCCTGACCCTGGAGCAGAAGATCGCCATGCTGCACCAGCACGCGCCGGCGATACCCGAGCTGGGGCTGAAGGCGTTCCACACCGGCGCGGAGGCGGCCCACGGTGTCGCCTGGCTCGGTCCCGCCACCGTGTTCCCCCAGCCGGTGGGCATGGCGGCCACCTGGGACCCGGACCTGATCGAGCGGCTCGGCACCGCCACGGGCCGTGAACTCCGCGCGAAGAAGGCCACCCTGCCGGGGGTGGACCTCAACGTGTGGGCGCCGGTGGTGAATCCGCTGCGACACCCGCTCTGGGGGCGCAACGAGGAGGGGTTCTCCGAGGATCCCCACCTCACCGCCCAGCTCGCCGGAGCCTACTGCCGGGGGCTGAGGGGTGAGGATCCCGCGACCTGGCTGACCGTCCCCACGCTCAAGCACTTCCTCGGGTACAACAACGAGGTGGACCGCAACGTGACCTCGAGCGGACTCGGCCCGAGGGTCCTCCACGAGTACGAGCTCCCGGCGTACCGGTCGCCCATCGAGGACGGCGTCGTGGGCGCGGTCATGCTCTCCTACAACCTCGTCAACGGCCGGCCCGCGCACGTCTCCGACCTGGTGGGTTCCCAGCTGAGGCGCTGGCGCAACGGGGAGCACCTGACGATCGTCACCGATGCCGGCGCCCCGGGATCGCTCTTCCGCGCCGAGAAGTACTTCCCGGACGGCGCCACCGCCTACGCCGCAGCACTCCGCGCGGGCGTCGACAGCTTCACGGACGACGGCGCGGACGCGGCGCCGTCGATCGCCTTCCTCACCGAGGCGCTCGAGGGAGGGCTCATCGACGAGGGCGACGTCGACCGGGCGGTCCTGCGCCTGCTCCTCCTACGGGCCCGGACCGGGGAGTTCACACCGGACCAGGACCCTCACGCGTCCATCGGGGCGGACACCGTCGGGGCACCGGCCCACGTGGAGCTGGCCCGGGAGGCCGCCGCGAAGGCGGTGGTGGTCCTGCGGAACGATCCCGCCTGCCCGCTCCTGCCCCTGGGCGCCACGCCGGGCACGATCGCCGTGATCGGCACCCTGGGCTCCCGGGTCATGAGCGACTGGTACAGCGGGACCCTGCAGCACGAGGTGAGCATCGCTGAAGGGCTCTTCCGCCGGTACGGCGATGTGCCGGGGAGCGGCGTCGTCGTGGAGGAGGGCAGGGACGTCGTGGCGCTGCGGAGCGTCCGGACCGGAGGCTACCTGGGCGGGAGCGAGGACGCCGTCCTCGTCGCCACCATCCCGTCACCCGGCCCGGCCGAGTCCTTCGTCCTCGAGGACTGGGGCGGAGGTGAGGTCACCCTCCGCTCGGCGTCCACCGGGAAGTTCGTCACGCACACCGGTGACGGCTACCTGCGGGCTGCCGCCGAGCGGGTCGGGGGCTGGGTGGTCCAGGAGACCTTCCGCCTGGACCACGCCGCGGACGGCACCGTGGCCCTCCACCACGTGGCGAGCGGACGATGGCTGCGGATCGAGACCGGGACGGGCAGCGCCGCCCTGGTGCCGGACGCCGGTACCGCGGAGCGGTTCGTGCTCAGGACGCTCACCTCCGGCCACGAGGCGGCACTGAGGGCCTCGCGAGCAGCAGGCACGGCCGTGGTGGTGGTGGGCAACGAACCCCACCTCGGGGGCAGGGAGACCCTGGACCGGACCACGCTGGAGCTTCCCCACGCCGACCAGGAGCTGGTGCGCCTCGTCCGGGAGGCCAACCCCCGGACCGTCCTGCTCGTCGTGTCCTCCTACCCGTACGCGCTGGGGGCGCTGGCGGACACCCCCTCCATCGTGTGGACCGCCCACGGCGGGCAGGAGATCGGCAACGGCGTGGCGGACGTCCTCAGCGGCGACGTCGAACCGAGCGGGCGGCTGCCCCAGACCTGGTACGGCCGCGACGAGGACCTGGCCGACATCCTGGACTACGACATCATCACCCCACGCGCCACCTCCCTGTACAGCGGCGCCGAGCCGCTCTACCCGCTGGGGCACGGGCTCACCTACGGGGACGTCCGCTACCGATCGGTGGACTTGGAGCTGATGCCGGGCACCACCGGGACGGGGACGACGGGGCTCATGGAGATCACCGTCGAGATCCACAACGCCGGGAACCGGCCGGCCGTCGAACTGGTCCAGGCGTACGCGACGGCTCCCGGGCACGTCCTCGACTTCCCCCGGCGCCTCCTCGTGGGCCACCGGCGCGCCACCGTCCCGGCCGGCGGGTCGACGGCGGTGACGATCACCGTCCCGCTGGAGCGCCTCGCGACCTACAGCGTGGTCGAGGAGCGGATGGTGGTGGAACCGGGTGCGTACAGGATCCTGGTCGGGGCGTCCGCGGAGGACCTCCCGCTCTCCGTCCCGGTGGAGCTGGGCGGACCCGGCAGCGCTCCACGCCGGAGCGGGCGGTGGTTCCGCGCCGAGGGCTTCGACGCCTGCGGGAACCTCGCCCTGGTGGCCGCGCCGCCGCTGACGGGTACCGCCGTCGCCCCCGCCGTGCCGTCGCGTCCTGCATGGGCGATCTACCGGAACTGGGCCGATCTCCCTACGGGTGCGGTGGGCGACGCCGTGGTGGACGTGGTGTCCAGCGCGTCGACCCACCCCGGCAGCGGCTGCACCGTCCGCCTCGAGGTGCCCGGACACGGTGGGACGTGGATCGCCGTCGGGAGCTGCACGCTGCCCTCCGAGTTCGGCGGGGAGCTGCGCGTCCCGCTGGACCTCGGCGCCGTCGACGACGTACGGGACCTGCGGCTCGCGCTGCGGGGCGGCGTGGTCGTCAGCCGGATCCGGCTGGGCTGAGGCGCGCACCGGCAGGGTGGCGGCCCCGCGGGGTCGGCGTGACCGTCACCCCTGCCGGTGTTCGAGGTCCCTCCACATCCGATCGGGCCAGGTCCGCAGCACGCGATCCGCGTTCTCCCGGACCTCGTCCGGTGTGCGCATCCCCACGACGACGGCGGCGACCTGCGTGTTCCTCAGGGGGAACGCGAGCGCCGCCGCGGGCAACGTGCGCCCGTGCGCCGCGACGACGGCCGCCAGCAGCCCGGCCCGCTCGATCAGATCCGCGGGGGCCGGCGCGTAGTCGTAGGTGGCCCCGGAGGGGGGCCGGGCCCGGGAGAGGAGACCGGAGTTGAAGACCGCGGCGGCGACGATGCTGCGTCCGGCCGCGGCCTCGAACACGGCATCGGATGCCGCCCGGTCGAGCAGGGTGTAGCGCCCGGCGAGCATGGCGGTGTCGATGTCCGTGGTGCGCAGCAGGTCCGCCACGGCACCGGCGTCGTTCGACCCGATGCCCACCGCGCCGACCACGCCCTCGTCGCGGAGTTCCACGAGGGCCGCCGCAGCGGTGACAGCCGCGTCCGGGATGCCGCTGACCTCCGGGTCGTGGACGTGGACGATGTCGAGGCGATCCAGACCCAGCCGTTCCAGGCTCGCCTCGATGGAGCGGAGCACACCGTCGCGGGAGAAGTCCCATTCCCGTCGCAGGTCCCCGGGGACGGCGAAGATGTCGTCGTCCCGTGCCGTCGCCGGCCGGCGTGGGACGAGCAGGCGCCCCACCTTGGTGGAGATGACGAAGTCCTCGCGATGGTGCTCGGCGAGCGCCGCCCCGACGCGCCGCTCGGAGAGACCCAGCCCGTAGTGGGGTGCGGTGTCGAAGTACCGGACACCGCACTCCCAGGCCGCGGTCAGCGTCTCCGCCGCCTGCTCGTCGGAGACCGGGTGGAACATGTTGCCGAGACCCGCGGCACCGAACCCGAGTTCGGTCAACGAGATCCCGGTACCCGCGAGGACACGCCCACGCATCGCCTCTCCCCCGCGCTCAGCCAAGGAGACCCGCCAACCACGCGGCCTGGCGGGTCCACTGCAGGAACTGGCCGCCCTCATGCCCGTTGAAGGCGTAGACCTCCATGGACTTCTCGGTGCTCGGTACCCGGTTGTAGGCGGCGAAGACCGTGGAGGGCAGCACCACGTCGTCCATGAGGGCCACGGAGAAGTAGGCGGGCACGCCGATGCGCTTCGCGAAGTTCACCCCGTCGAAGTAGCTCAGGGTCTCGAAGACCCTCTCCTCGCGCTCGCGGTGCACGGAGAGGTACCGGGTGATCTCGGTGAACGGCTCCTGTGGCGTGGCCTCCACCGCGCGGCGGAAGTGGCACAGGAACGGTACGTCGGGCATGACGGCCCGGACGCCCCCCGACAACGCAGACGCGGCGATCGCGATCCCGCCACCCCGGCTCCCGCCGGTGAGCGAGATCCGGGCGGCGTCGACGCCCTCGAGGGTCTTCACGAGATCCACGAGCCGCACGGCGTCCGTGAAGAGACGGCGGTAGTAGTAGCCGGCGGGGTCCTGGATCCCCCGGGTCATGAACCCTGCCACGGCGGGACCCGAGCCGTGGGGGGCGGGGGTGTCCCCGCCTCCTCCCCAGCCGCTGCCCTGCCCCCGGGTGTCCATGAACACGGGCGCGCCCCCGCGCGCGCCCCACTGCGGGCGCCCGCCGGCGAGCCCGCGCCCGCCGTTGTAGCCCTGGAACTCGATCACCGCCGGCAAGGGGCCGGTGTCCCCGACCGGTCTGGTCACCCAGGCCCTGACCGGCTCGCCGCCGAATCCGGAGAAGGTCAGGTCCTCGATCCTGACGCCCGTGATCGGGGTGGTCACGGGTGTCAGTGAGTGACCGGCATCGGCGCGTCGCGACTCCTGGAGCGTGGTGGCCCAGAAGTCGTCGAAGTCTTCCGGTTCCAGCACATCGGGGGCATAGGAGCGCAGGACGTCGAGGGGGAGGTCGGTGGTGGCCATGGGCTTGTTCTATCACCTCTTGACCATTTGTTGCACCGCACTACAAAATGCTCCTGGGGCATGTCGGGCATCCGCGCCCGGTGTGCCCGGATGCCGACGACGTCCTGGGAGGAGCCCGAATGTACCCGTCACCGTGCACGGCTCCGGGAGGACCGGCGGGAGCCGGGGCCGGCCCTTGACGATCCTCTCCTACCCGGCGCCGGCCACCGCCTGGCTCGAGGCGCTCCCGCTCGGCAACGGGGCACTCGGGGCGATGTGCTGGGGGGACGCCTCCGCGCCGCGCTTCGACCTCAACGACGAGACGGCCTGGTCAGGCGGTCCGCGGAGCGAGCGGCTCCAGCGTGGCCCGGACACGGGGACGGCCCGGGACCTCGTCGCCGGCGCCCGGGCCCACCTCGCGGGAGGGCGCCCGATCGACGCCGAGGCGGCCGTCATCGCACTGCAGTCCGATTACACGCAGGCGTTCCTCCCCCTGGGCACCCTCGAGCTGCGCCTTCCCCCGGGCGCCTCCCCGGGGACGTACCGGCGCGTGCTGGACCTCGACGACGCCGTCCACACCGTCCGCTCCGGGCCACTGACCCAGCGCACCGTGGCCTCCTGCCCGCACGGGGTGCTCATGCACGTCATCGACGGCCTCCCCCCGGGCGCCGTGGTCGAGGTCTCGCTCACCAGCCCCCTGCGGGCCGTCGGACGGACCGGCGGCACCCTGCTCCTGCGTCTGCCCTCCGACGTCGCCCCCGGCCACGAACCCACCCGCCCGCCGGTGAGCTGGAGCGACGTCCCCGGTGCGAGCCTCGAGGCGGCCGTCGTGACGCGCACGGTGAGGGCGCGGACGCCGGAGGGGGGGCCACGCGTCGTGGTGGTCACCGCGACCGCCACCGCGGACCGGGGCCCGCCCCTCGCGCCCGCCGGCACGGCCACGGACGCTGCGGCCCGGGCGTCCTCCCGCGTCGTCGCCGCCGTCCTCGCAGGATCGGACCGCGTCCTGGCGGCGCACATCGAGGACTACCGGCGCCTGGCGGACAGGGTGGGCCTGGACCTCGGACCGCAGGACGACGACACCCCGACGGACGTGCGGATCACGCGTGCCGCCGAGCACCCTGAAGGCCCCCTCGCCGCCGACCCGTCACTGGCCGCACTCCTGTTCGACGTCGGCCGGTACCTGCTCGTCTCGTCGTCACGACCCGGTGGATTGCCGGCCACCCTGCAGGGCATCTGGAACAACAGCATGCAACCGCCGTGGAGCTCCAACTACACCACCAACATCAACCTGCAGATGAACTACTGGTCGGCCGATGTGGCGCAGCTGCCGGAGACGGCGGAACCGCTGCTCGATCTCATCGAGAGCCTGTCCGTCGCCGGGCGGGACACCGCGCGGCGCCTGTACGGAGCGCGCGGCTGGGTGGTGCACCACAACTCGGACGCCTGGGCCTACAGTTCCCCGGTGGGTGGCGGCCACGGGGATCCCTCCTGGGCCTTCTGGCCGATGGCCGGCCCCTGGCTCGTGCGTCACCTCACCGAGCGCATCCGGTTCGGTGACCGGGACCTGTTGCCGCGGGCCTGGCCGATCATCCGGGGAGCAGCGGAGTTCGCCCTCGACTGGATGGTGGAGCTCCCCGCTCCTGAGGGGGGAGCTCCCGTCTGGGGGACGAGCCCGTCGACCTCGCCGGAGAACAGGTTCCTCCTGCCGGACGGCCGTCCCGCCTCACTGGGCACGTCGAGCACGATGGATCTCTCACTGCTGCACGAGCTCTTCCGTACCGTCCTCGACACCGCAGCGGCTCTCGGCTGCTCCTCGGACCCGGTGGTGAGGGAGGTCGCGGAGCGGATCGACGCCCTGCCGTCCGTTCCCCCGGTAGGCGCGGACGGGGGCATCCGCGAGTGGTCCGACGACCCTGTGGCCGTGGATCGCCGCCACCGGCCCCTCAGTCCCCTCTACTCCCTCTACCCCGGCTCGGTCCCCTTCGACGAGGAGCACCGGGCTGCGGCCACGCGGTCGCTCCTGGACCGGGGCGACGATTCCACCGGGTGGTCCCTCGCCTGGAAACTCGCCCTCTGGGCGCGGCTCGGACGTCCGGACAAGGTCTCCGACCTCCTGCGGCTCCAGTTCCGCCCGGCGGGCAGCGTGAGCGGGCCCTTCGCCGGCGGCCTCTACCCGAACTTGTTCGCGGCGCATCCCCCGTTCCAGCTCGACGGCAACCTCGGTTTCGTCGCCGCGCTCGCCGAGACGCTGGTGCAGAGCCACGAGGGGCGGATCGCGCTCCTGCCGGCTCTTCCCCCCGAGCTGGCGACCGGGAGGGTGCGGGGTCTCCTCGCACGGCCCGGCGTCCTCGTGGACCTCGACTGGAGGAACGGGGAACTGGTCACCGCCACGCTCACCGCCCGCGACACCCCGCTCGAGGTCGTGGTGAGCTATCGCGGGCACATCCTCCGTCGGAGCGTCGGCACCACGGGATGCTCTCTCGCCGCGTCCGCGTTCACCGGTGGCGGCCGTACTGGCTGACGTGACCGGGCAGATGCCCCACCCGGACGGTCGGGGCGCACAGACGCGAACAGGCCGCCGGATCCCTCCGACGGCCTGCCCGTGAACGCGCTCCCGATGATCAGTCGGTGGGCGCTCCGCGCTCCGGGGCGGACCCCTCGAGCGCCTCCAGCTCACGCTTCAGCTCAGCGGCGTCCGACTTCCGGATCACCACGGGGCCCGCGCTGTGCCGGCCGTGGGACGGCCGGGTCGCGAGGACGTCCTCCTCGGCGGCATCCGGGGCCTCCGCCGTGGGACCCTCGGACGTGCCCTGCGCTCCCCTGACGGCGGGCAGGCCACCGGTGGCTGCCGGCGACATGGACGCCGCAGGCCCGGTGGGCGCAGCCTGGGCGAAGTCCACCGTGCGCCGCAGCGGGGTCTCCTTGATGAAGAGCACGCAGACCAGTGCCACCAGCGCGACGCCGGCCGTGATCAGGAAGATCAGGGCCGTGCTGTCGCCGTACGCGGCACGGACGATCTCGGCGATCGGTGCGGGCAGGTTCACGAGGTCGAGCGACCCGCCGGACGCACCACCGGTGGTGGGGGCGCCGGCGGCGGCGAGGCCCTCCGTGGCCTTGTTCTGCACCTGGGCGCCGAGGAGCGCGCCGCGCACGGCCACACCGGCGGCACCACCGAGCGTGCGGAAGAAGGCCACGGACGCGCTGGCCGAGCCGATGTCCCGGACGGCCACGGTGTTCTGCACCGCGAGGACGAGGTTCTGCAGCATCAGGCCGAGACCCAGACCGAAGACGAAGGTGTAGGTGCCCACCACCCAGAGCTGGGTGAGGTGGTCGATGGTACCGGCGAGACCGAGCCCTGTGATGAGGAGCAGGGACCCCGCCACGATGAAGCGCTTCCACTTGCCGTACTTGGTGACCAGCAGACCGGCGCCGATGGAGCCGAGCAGGTTCCCGCCGATCATGGGCAACGTCAGCAGGCCGGCCGCGGGGGGGGTGGCGCCGCGTGCCACCTGGTAGTACTGGCCGAGGTAGCTCGAGGTGGCGAAGAGTGCGATACCGACGGCCACGGAGGCGATGATCGCGAGCGCCGTGGTGCGCTGGGAGATGATCTTCAGCGGGATGATGGGCTCGGCCACCTTCGACTCGACCACCAGCAGGAGCGCGAGGAGGATCGCGCTGCCACCCACCATCAGGAGCGTCTCCGTGGAGAACCAGGCGTAGTAGCCCTCCTTGCCCGCGAAGGAGACCCAGATGAGCAGGAGGCTCACGCCGGCCGTCAGCAGGATGGAGCCGAGCCAGTCCACGCGTGCCTTGCGGCGGGTGTCCGGCAGCTTGAGGGTGAGCTGGAGCAGTACCAGCGCGATGATCGCGAGCGGCACGCAGACGAAGAAGGTCCAGCGCCAGCCGAGGGGCGAGTCGACGATGAACCCGCCGAGCAGCGGTCCACCCGCCGTGGCGACGGCCATGACGCCACCCATGTACCCGGAGTACCGGCCGCGCTCACGCGGGGCGATGATGGTGCCGATGATGGCCTGCGCCAGGGCGGTCAGCCCACCCATCGCCACACCCTGGATCACGCGAGCCGTGAGCAGTACCGGGATGGTCTGCGCGAACCCTGCCAGCACGGATCCCAGCACGAAGATCACGATGCTGATCTGTACGAGCGCCTTCTTGTCGAAGAGGTCGGCGAACTTGCCCCAGATGGGTGTGGTGGCGGCATTGGCCAGCAGCGCGGCCGTGATCACCCACGCGAAGTCGGTCTGCGAACCGTTGAGGTCGCTCATGATGGTGGGCAGGGCGTTGGCCACGATCGTGCTGCTGAGGATCGCGGTGAACAGACCGGCCAGCAGACCGGTCAGCGCCTGCAGGATCTGCTTGTGACTCATGGGCTCGTTGCCCCCGTGCGACGGCGTGGGCGCCGCGATGGGGCGTTCGGGCGCCTGGGCGTCCTCCGCCCGTGATGTCTGGATGGCCATCAGCGTTCTTCCTTCGTGGTTCTGGACTCGTGGTCCGGGTGGTGACGGCCGTCGTTGCCCGTACTGTTCTGGTGGGTGCGGGGTGGTCGCGGGTCCGGATGGGGGTACCCGGCACCCGGGGCGGATGGTGCCGCCCTGAGGGCCGCGGCGAGGTGCTGCACCGTGGACGACGCCGCTTCGGCCTCACCCTCGGTCCAGTCGGCGAGGATGCCCCTCAGCGTCTCGGCCCGGCGCTCGTACGTCTCGGTGAGGTAGGCACCCCCCTCGTCCGAGAGGGAGAGCAGGCACGCACGTCCGTCGAGGGGGTCGGGGCTACGGACCACGAATCCCAGCTGTTCGAGATCCGCGAGCTGTCTGCTGAGGGCCGAGGGACCGATCCCCAGCTTCGTGGCGAGCGCCGATGCGCGCATCGGGGCACCGTCGCCGATGTAGAACAGCACACCGGTGTGGGCCGGACCGAGGTCCGAGTACTTCGTCCCCGCAGCGGTGATCCCGCGCAGGGCGCGCTGCAGGTCGAAGATGTTGTGCACCAACTCCGCAGCCGTCTGCTGTGCTACCGACATCCGCGTGCTCCCGTTCCACTTTTACTTCGTTGCTCTAAGTAACCGTACGCCCATCATTTCGTTAGGTCAACTAACCAAAGAGGACGACGTCGTCCCCGAAACCCGGAACACACGGTCCCACCGGCGCGGGCTGCGCACCCGCACACCGCGTCAAGGAGCCGCACCCGGCCCGGGAACACTTGCGGTTCGAGCTGCCTCCCTGTTAGGCCTGATACACAGGGACAACCGCACCCGCCGATCAGTGCCCGCACCGGGCGATGGAAGAGGACGTTCGCCATGAAGCAGAAGCAGCCCCGTGTAGAGGAAGCCGACGAGAAGGACCTCAAGGTGCAGGACCGGCCGAAGGACTGGGCGGCGGGCGTTCCCGGCGTGTACCACTCCATGAAGCCGGCGATCGAGCACATGGGGGTGGAGCGCACCCTGAAGACCGTGCTGAAGATGAACCAGAAGGACGGCTTCGACTGCCCGAGCTGCGCCTGGCCGGACCCGCACAAACGCAAGACCTTCGAGTTCTGCGAGAACGGTGCGAAGGCCGTGACGTGGGAGGCCGCGCCCGTGGTCATCGACTCCGACTTCTGGGCGGAGAACTCCATCACCGAGCTGAAGAACCGCTCGGAGTACTGGCTGGGCATGCAGGGCCGACTCACCGAACCCGTGTACAAGCCCGCCGGTGAGGACCACTACCGTCCCATCGGCTGGGACGAGGCGTTCACGATCGTCGGGGACAAGCTGAAGAGCCTGGACTCGCCGGACGAGGCCGCCTTCTACACGAGCGGCCGCACCTCCAACGAGTCCGCCTTCCTGTACCAGCTGTTCAGCCGCGGCTTCGGCACCAACAACCTCCCCGACTGCTCCAACATGTGCCACGAGTCCTCCGGCTGGGCCATGGGGCAGACCATCGGCATCGGCAAGGCGACCGTCACCTTCGACGACTACGCCGACGCCGACCTCATCATCGTCATGGGCCAGAACCCGGGCACCAACCACCCGCGCATGCTCACCGAGCTCGAGGCCTGCAAGCACACCGGCGGCCAGATCGTGGCCGTGAACCCGCTGCCCGAGGCAGCCCTCAAGCGCTACAAGAACCCGCAGACCGTCAGCGGTGTCGCCGGCAAGGGCACCGAGATGGCCGACCAGTTCATCCAGGTGCGGCTCGGCGGCGACATGGCCCTGCTCCAGGGTGTGTCCAAGCGCGTCTTCGAGGCCGAGGCCAGGAACCCCGGGACCGTGCTGGACCAGGCATTCCTGGACGAGTACTGCGAGGGCCTCGACGAGCTGCGGAGCTACCTCCTGAAGCTGGACGAGGACACCATCCTCGAGGCCACGGGACTGCGCTCGGAGGAGATCGACGAGCTCGCCGCGCGGTACATCGCCGCCGACAAGGTGATCATCACCTGGGCCATGGGCATCACCCAGCAGAAGAAGGGTGTGGCCACCATCAAGGAGATGATCAACCTCCTGCTCCTGCGCGGCAACATGGGCAAGCCCGGCGCCGGCGCCTCCCCCATCCGCGGGCACAGCAACGTGCAGGGCGACCGCACCATGGGCATCTGGGAGCAGATGCCCCCCGTGTTCATGGACGCCCTGGGCAAGGAGTTCGGCTTCGAGCCGCCGCGTGAGCACGGCGCCGATGCCGTGGAGACCATCAAGCGGATGCGCGACGGCGAGATCAAGGCGTTCGTGGCCCTCGGCGGGAACCTGGTCTCGGCGATCTCGGACACCCAGGTGGCCGAGAAGGCGTTCGAGAACACGGACATGACCGTGCAGATCTCCATCAAGCTGAACCGCTCGCACCTCGTCACCGGCAAGGAGGCGCTCATCCTGCCCTGCAGGGGTCGCACGGAGATCGACCGCCAGGCCACCGGCGTGCAGTTCGTCTCGGTGGAGGACACCGTCTGCGCCGTGCACCCCTCGTGGGGCAGCGTGGAACCCGTGTCCGAGAACCTGCTCTCGGAGGTGGCCATCATCAGCCGTCTCGCCCGTGCCACGATCGACGGGAGGATCGATGCCGACTGGGAGGCGTTCGAGCACGACTACGACCTCATCCGCGAGCACATCTCCCGCGTGGTCGAGGGCTGCGAGGACTACAACACGAAGATCCGTCAGGAGGGCGGGTTCGTGCTGCCCAACGGCCCGCGCGACTCACGCACCTTCAACACCCCCACGGGCAAGGCCGTGCTGACCGTCAACGACCTCGAGTACCTGGAGCGCCCCGAGGGCACGCTGATCCTCCAGTCGCTGCGCTCGCACGACCAGTGGAACACCACCATCTACGGCTTCAACGACCGCTACCGCGGCATCAAGAAGGGCCGCCACGTGGTGTTCATCAATCCCGAGGACATCAGCGAGCTGGGTCTGAAGGACGGTCAGAACGTGGACGTCCACGGCGTCTACGACGACGGCGTGGACCGTGTGCTGCGCGCCTTCCGCGTGGTCTCCTACCCGACCGCCCGCGGGTGCGCCGCCGCCTACTACCCCGAGGCGAACGTGCTCGTCCCGCTGGACCGGGTGGCGCAGGGCAGCAACACGCCGATCTCCAAGCAGATCATCGTGCGCTTCGAGCCGAGCAACCACACGGCGCCCGCGGAGTACGATTCCGTGGCGACGGAGCAGCAGCCGGAGCCCGACGGTTTCCCGGGGCGCACGCCGTCCGGGGAGCGGGAGACGGTCGACGCCTGACCCCGTAGGTGACGGGCACCCCTGCGATGGACGCCGTCCAGCGGCGCGTGGTGCGGGCCCTCGTGGCGGCCCAGGTCCTCGGCGGGCTCGGCGCGGGGGCCACACTCTCCCTCGGCGCCCTGCTCGCGGCCGAGATCTCGGGTTCCGGTGCGTGGTCCGGCATGGCCGCGACCATGGCGACGCTCGGCGCTGCAGCCGCCGCCGTGCCGTTGGCGGGTCTCGCCCAGCGCCGGGGCCGCCGGGTCTCGCTCGCCACAGGTTCCGCCGTCGCCTGCTGCGGGGCGTTGCTCGCCATCATCGCGGCCTCCCTCTCGCTGTTCCCGCTCCTGCTGGTGGCCCTCGTGCTGCTGGGCTCCGGTTCGGCGACCGGTCTCCAGGCGCGGTTCGCCGCCACGGACCTCGCCACCGGGGCGACCCGCGGACGGAGCCTCTCCCTCGTGGTGTGGTCCACCACCATCGGCGCCGTCCTCGGGCCCAATCTCTTCGAGCCGGGCCCGCTCGTCGCCGGGGGCCGCGGCATCCCGGCGCTCAGCGGCGGTTTCGTGTTCACCGTGGCGGCGCCGCTCGCAGCGGCCCTCGTCTACTCAGTGGGGCTGCGGCCGGATCCCCTCCTGACCGCGCTGCGGCACCGGGCATCCGGTGACCCCGGCAACACCCCGCCTCCCGGGGAGCGGCGCGGCCTGACGATCCTCGGTCGCAATCGAGGAGCCCGGTTCGCCGTGGTGACCCTCATGGTCGCTCACGCGGCGATGGTGTCCCTGATGTCCATGACACCGGTACACCTGCACGACCACGGGGCTGGCCTGTCCGTGGTGGGACTGACGATCAGCCTGCACGTGGCCGGGATGTACGCGCTGTCACCGCTGTTCGGCTGGATCGCCGACCGCGCCGGCCCCGCGCGGGGCATCCTGTGCGGTCAGGTCCTCCTGCTCACCGCGCTGCTCATCGCCTGGCAGGGATCAGGGTCCGAGGCCTGGGTGACCGCGAGCCTGGTACTGCTCGGTCTGGGCTGGTCCGCGAGCGTGGTCTCCGCCTCGGCGCTGCTCGCGGGCGCCGTGGACGTCGCGGAACGCGCACCCGTCCAGGGCACGTCGGACCTGCTGATGAATCTTGCCGGAGCTGCGGGTGGTGCGCTCGCGGGGCCCGCGCTGGTGCTGCTGGGGTACTCGGGGCTCGGCCTCACGGCGGCCGTGCTCGTCGCCGTCGTGCTTCCCCGGACCCTTGCGCACCTCGGATCCAGGAGCACATCCACCGCCTGATCGGTCCACCGGGGAAATGGTGCGGTTACGGTACTGTCGATCTCGTCTCAAGCAACGGGACGATCGGATGACCAGTGCATGAGCGAGGCAGGGCATGAGCGACACCAGCAGATTGGACCCCGGCGAGGATTTCCCCGAGGACCTGACCATGATCGACCGGGACGACCTCGACATCCTCAACAGCAGGAACCACCGCTCACGGGACAGTCAGTACATCGCCGACGGCGAGACCGATCCCGAGACGGAGGGGCAGCACCACGACCTGCGCGAGGAACTGGACCGACGGCAGGCACTGCGCGACACCGCTGCCACGGACGACGCGACGAACGCGGAACCAGGGAGCGAGGCGCGTGAGGGCTGACGCGATCCGCGTCAACCCCCACGCTCATCGGGTGGGGCCGGTACCGGCTACTGCGCCGTGCCGGTCCAGCCCTCCTCCTCCTGGGTCTCCTCGTCCTTGTGGATGATCGTCAGCACGGTCTTCGCCGCCTTCTCCACCGCGGCGCTCGCCTCCTCGCGACCGTCCGTGGTCACCGACCCTGCGGCGTACCCCACCATGAAGGCGCTGATCGCACCGGCATTCGGCGAGGTGTGCCCGGACGAGCGTCGGGCGAGCTCCACGATCCGCGGGTGATCCACCTCGAGGTCGAGGACCTGCAGGGCCTGCGCCAGGGTGCGGCTCCATTCACTGAGGGTGCGCTCTTCGTCGTCGGGCGTTGCCATCGTGTCTCCTCCGGTCGGCTGCGGGTGTGGCCGCCGGTCGGGACCGGCAACGCTCCTCCAAGCTCTAGCACTTCTGCCCGCCCCCTTCAACGATCCGCGGATTCCGGTACTGCGTTGACTTCGGACCGCCCGGCCCCCGTGTGCCCCTGCGTACGTGCCCGAACGTCACGCGGCGTGGCCCCGCACCAGCGGCGCACGCAGCGCGTGAGGGCCGACTGCTCGGAGAGCCCCACCAGCCCGGCCACCTGCTGCAGCGGCAGATCCGAGTGCCGCAGGAGCCTCAGGGCCGTCTCGCGGCGGACGTCGTCGAGCAGCGCCTCGAAGGACGCCCCCTCCGTGGCGAGCCGGCGCTGCAGCGTGCGCGGATGGACACCGAGCAGTCCCGCCACCGTGTCGATGCGCACGGGTGAGGTCCCGAGGACGCGCTCGACGGCGGCGCGTACCTGCGGCGCCACCACCCGCCCGGGCTCGGGGAAGTGGGTCCGCAGGTACCCGAGGGCGAGTTCGCGGAGGGTGTCGTCCACCTCGGCGAGCGGGCGGTCCAGCAGACTCCTGGGCACGCGCAGCAGCGAGGCCGGCTGGTCGAAGCGCACCTCCGCCCCGAAGACCTCGGTATAGCGCGCGGCCGGCGCCTTCGGGGTGTGGGACAGGTGCACCGAGTGGAGTCCGTAGGGTCCACCCACGAGGAAGCGCATCATCCGGTGCGAGAACGCGAGGATGGCGTCGGTGGCCTGCCGCGGTGGCGGGCCGGTGGCGGAGCCGTACCGGATCCCCACCTCCCCGGGCCGCCCCTCCGGGTCCGCGACCACCGCCACCCGGAGCACGGGGCTGTGCAGGAAGAGGAACTGGGACGCACACTCCAGGGCCGCCCCCACCGTCGGGGAGTTCTGCACGGCGACGGCGAGCGGGCCGAGGATCCCGATGTCCTGGTGCTCCGACATCCGCAGGCCGAGGTCCGGGCAGGGCAGTTCCCGCGCCGCCCCTTCGAGGAGCCTCGCCACGGCGACGTCGGAGACGAGGACGTCGTCGCCGTCCAGGGCCTCGGGCGGCACGTGGTGCCGGGCCGCGAGTGCCTCGGCGTCGCCGTCGTACTGCTCCACCACCGCGCGGAAGCCACGCAGACCGGCGGAGCGGATGATCGAGCTCATGTCGTCCAAGGGTAAATAGTTGTCGTGCGAAGTCAAGCGTGGTTCTTGGTTGCGGGGAAGAATGGAGGTATGACCTCCTCCCCAGAACACCTCGACGTCGTCATCGTGGGCGCCGGGCTCTCCGGCATCGGCGCCGCGTACCGGGTCTCCACCGAACTGAAGGACAAGAGCTTCGCCGTCCTCGAGGCCCGGACCGCGATCGGCGGCACCTGGGACCTCTTCCGCTACCCCGGCGTCCGCTCCGACAGCGACATGTTCACCCTCGGCTACCCGTTCCGTCCCTGGACCGAGGCCAAGGCCATCGCGGACGGCTCCTCGATCCTCCGCTACATCCGCGAGACCGCCGAGGACCCCCGCATCCGCGAACGCATCCGGTTCTCCACCAAGCTCATCGCCGCCGCGTGGTCCTCCGCGGACGCCCGGTGGACGCTCGACCTGGAGGTCACGGACGACGACGGCGGGACGGAGCGCCGCTCCCTCACCTGTGGTTTCCTGTACCTCTGCAGCGGCTACTACAACTACGAGCACGGCCACGAGCCCGCCCTGGCCGGGATCGGGAACTTCGAGGGGCAGGTGGTCCGCCCGCAGTTCTGGCCCGAGGACCTGGACTACACGGGCAAGCGCGTGGTGATCGTGGGCAGCGGCGCCACCGCCGTCACGCTGCTGCCGAACATGGCGAAGGACGCCGCCCACGTCACCATGCTGCAGCGCTCCCCCACCTACATCACGGCCGTCCCGAGCCGCGACAAGTTCTCCGACGCCGCCCGCAGGCGGCTCCCCGCGGGCCCTGCCCACCACGTGGCCCGCGCCAAGAACATCCTGTTCACCCAGGCCTTCTACCAGTTGTGCCGCCGGCGCCCGGAGTTCGCCAAGAAGTTCATCCGCGAGCAGACCACGCGGATCCTCGGCGACGAGCAGAGCGTGCAGGAGAACTTCGTACCCGCCTACAACCCGTGGGACCAGCGCCTCTGCGTGGCCCCCAGCGCCGATTTCTTCAAGGCACTGAAGTCCGGTTCCGCCTCCGTGGTCACGGACACCATCGAGACGTTCACCCCGCACGGTGTCCGGCTAGCCTCCGGCAAGGAGGTCGAGGCCGACGTCGTCGTCACGGCCACCGGGCTCTCCATGCTGCCCCTGGGAGGCGCCACCTTCAGCGTGGACGGACGCCCCGTGCAGCTCGGTGACTCCTGGGTGTACCGGGGGCTGATGGTCAGCGGTGTACCCAATCTGGCGCTCTGCGTCGGGTACACCAACGCCTCGTGGACCCTGCGGGCGGACCTCAGCTCCCGCTACGTGTGCCGGTTCGTGAAATACCTGGACCGGCACGGGCACCGCTACGGCGCCCCGACGGTGGAGGAGGGCATGAGGTCCCGCCCCATCCTCGACCTGACCTCCGGCTACGTGCAGCGGGCCGTCTCGGCCTTCCCGAAGCAGGGGGACCGGCAGCCGTGGACCATGCGGCAGAACTACCTGCTGGACGCACCGAGCGCCCTGCACGGCAACCTCGCGAGGAACATGGTCTTCGACGCCCCGCCGCCACCCACGAGCATCCCCGCCCCCGACCTCGAGGAGATCCACGCATGAGCATCCAGCCCTTCCAGTTCGCAGGCGCCACCGCCGTCGTCACGGGAGCCGCCGGTGGCATGGGCGAGCACCTGGCCCGGGGACTCGCGGAACGAGGGAGCCACCTGCTGATCGTGGACCGGGACGCCGAGCGCCTCGACGCCGTCGCCGCCTCCATCCGCGCCACCCGTCCGGACAGCCGCGTCACCACGTTCGTGGCCGACCTCTCGGAGCGGGACGCCGTCGAGAAGCTCGCCGCCGATCTGCTGGGGACCACGGACCGCATCGACCTGCTGATCAACAACGCCGGGGTGGCGCTCGGCGGGCGCTTCGACCAGATCGACATGGCCGACTTCGACTGGGTGATGGCGATCAACTTCTTCGCACCCGTGATGCTCACCCATCACCTGCTGCCGAGGATCGCGCCGGGCGGGCACATCGTCAACGTCTCCAGCGTGTTCGGCCTGGTGGGTCCGGCCGGGCAGACGGCGTACTCCTCCAGCAAGTTCGCGCTCCGCGGGTTCACCGAGGCACTCCGCGCCGAGCTCCGCCCCCGCGGGATCGCCACCACCACCGTGCACCCGGGCGGCATCCGTACCAACATCGCGTCCAACGCCCGAATCGGCGGGAACCTCAGCGGCGCCGACGTGACGAAGGCCAAGGAGGACTTCAACAAGCTCCTCACCTTCCCCGCGGACCGCGCGGCGGAGATGATGCTCGAGGCCGTCAAGGCGCGCAGGCCCCGCCTGCTGATCGGCATGAGTGCCGTGATCCCCGACATCGTCACCCGGTTGGTCCCGATGTCCTTCGGCACCCTGGAACGCCGTGCCACACGCCTCGCCCGGATGGCCGGGAAACTGCGTCGATGAGTGACGTCCGTAGCGGTACCGAACGGGCCGCGGATGCTCCGCAGCCTACCGGGACCAACACCACCGCCTGCCTGCGGGTGGACGGCATCCGCGCCCGCTACCGGGACACCGGGCAGAGGACGGGGCAGCCGGTGCTCCTCATCCACGGCATCGGCCGGAGTCTCGAGGACTGGGAGGGCCTGTACGGGCGGCTGGCACCGGATCACCGCGTGATCAGCGTGGATCTCCCCGGCTTCGGCCTGTCCGAACGCACCCCGGGAAAGTACTCGATGGAAAGCCTGGCCCGCTTCGTCATCGCGTTCCTCGACACCCTCGGCGAGCACCGCCCGCTGCACGTGGTGGGCAACTCCCTCGGTGGCGCCGTGGCCATGACCATCAGCACCCTGGAACCCCAGCGGGTCCGCAGCCTGGTGCTCGTCAACAGCGCGGGTTTCGGCCAGGAGGTCACCGTGGCCCTGCGCGTCCTCGCCGTCCGGCCCCTCGGTCGCCACTTCATGAAGGACAAGTCGCGGAAAGCCGCCTACCGGACCGAACGGGCACTGTTCTACGACAAGAAGTTCGTCACCGAGGAGCGCCTCGACCACGCACAGGAGGTGGGCCGGAATCCGGGGTACGACGACGTCCTGCTCGCCGTGGCCCGGCACCTCGGCACCTTCCGTGGTGTACGCCGGCGGTGGCGTACACGCCTGCTCAGGACCGTGGCCGCCCAGCGGAAACCCACCCTCGTGGTGTGGGGGGACGAGGACCGCGTCCTCCCGGCCTCGCACCTGGAGCATGCGCGCACCGTGTTCCCCCATGCGCAGTTCCACCTGTTCGAGCGCTGCGGTCACATGCCGCAGATCGAGCGGGAGGAGGACTTCGACGCCCTCGTGCGTGCGTTCCTGAAGGAGATCGACGCAGGCTGACCTCAGCCTGCGAACGTGTCCAGGAGTGATCTCTCCTCGTCGTCCGTGAGACCGGCGTCGAGGGGCCCGTGCACCCCTGGGAGATCCTGGGCGGCCGTATCGGCGAGTGTTTCCCGGAGGGGGCGCAGGCGGAGCCCGGCGGCGATCGCACGGGTGGTGGACCGAGCGTTCATGCCGTACCAGTCCCGGTCCACGAGCCAGAGGGGCAGTGACCGCTCGCCCGACCACTGCCGCCCCCCCTGCTCCAGGAGCCACCGCTCGGGGACCGCGACCACAGGCCCGGTATGTCCGGTGACAACCCGTGCGATGTCGATGTGCTCGGGGAACGGGATGGAGGCACCGAAGGCGTTGAAGATCCCGCCGTGATGTCCACCTGCGAGGAGGAGCAGCCACTCCGCCAGATCACGCACGTCGATCAGTGCGGTGGGGAAGTGCGGGGCGTGCGGTACCAGAACCGCACCGGCGTCGTTCGAGGGGGACGCGAACCGCTGCACCCAGTAACTCGTGCGTCCGGAAGGATCGCCCGGTCCACCGATCAGACCTGCGCGGGCGATGACCGACCGTTCGGGGCCGAACCCCTCGATGACCGCGTTCTCACATGCCACCTTGGCGGGCCCGTAATCCTCCGGCGCTTCCATCACCTCGGTGCTCAGGGGCGGGAGCAGCTCCGCGTCCTCGTCGGCACCGATCTCCGCCTGGGACGCATAGACGTTACCCGTCGACACGAAGAGATAACGGTCCGCCGTATCGCGGAGATCGCGGACCGCACGCCGCACATGGGCGGGCTGCCGGGCGACGTCGATCACCGCGTCCCAGCGCTCCGTCGCGACTTCCGCGAGCGCGGAATCCTGGTCGCGGTCGGCCCGGACGAGACGGACACCCGGGGGAACACCGGTTCCGCGCGCGAGGCAGGTCACCTGATGGCCGCCGCGGACTGAAGCTGCGGCGATCGTGTGTCCGAGCCATGCGGTTCCACCCAGGACCAGGATTCTCATGGCACGAGACTTCCAGTAGGTGTACCGGAAAGCACGGGTTTCCACCCTCGGCGGAACGGGTGCTCGATGCGCCTCACTCCTCGATCCGCGTCATGCCCGCGCTGCGGGGCGAAGTGCACCTGCCACCCCGACCCGGAATCGACGGTGCGTTAGGGTGGGGCGATGAATTTCTGGCGGACGGCTCTCGGCATTCTGATGATCCTGTCCACCCTTTCCCTGATCTTCTCGTGGGGCCCCTGGTACCTGATGATGTTCCTCCCGCTCGCGCTGCTCCTGGTCTCCCTCCGCAACGACGTGCTCGTCGCCAAGCGGGAGCGGGCGGAGTTCCGGAAGCAGGACGCGACCACGATCGGTCACGCCTACCGCGAGTGAGCTGTGCGGACCTCAAGTACCGTCGGTGAGGGCGCGAGCCGCCTTCCCGCCGACGGACGCCCCGTACAGGACGAAGGCCAGCATTCCCAGGCAGCTGGCCAGGACCAGGCCGCACAGCACCATGACCGGGAGCGAGAACGGCAGGAGCGCCGAAGCTCCTCCGGCGATCGCGCACCATCCCGCCCACCGGGTAGGACCCTCGGCCCGCTGATGGGCCACGGTCCACGCCTCGTCGCTGACGAGAGTGGACGGGGTTCGAATCCCCGCCACCTGGTTCCGGCCGAGTTTGCCGGTGGCAGCCGCTCTGGCCATCCGGAGGATCAACACACCGGAGCCTCCCATGACCACGGCCGTCACGAGACGAAAAATCAGTTCCTCACCCATCGGTCGAGCGTAACGAACAGCTTTCCGGACCTCCGCATCGATGTGCCGGTGAGTTCCTGCTCCTGAACATCGTGCGCACGGGCGTGCTGTCACCCGGAGAAATGCGTACTCACGACGAAGCGGTTGCCGGGAGCGTTCTCACACTTCCGACAACCGCCGTGTCAATCTTCCTGAGAACCTTCAGGGCTTCCGAAGGGCTCATCCTGAGCAACGAGCACGTGGGCCGGGCTCCTACCCGGTAGGCGCTACGCCTTCGCGGACGTCCGGCGCACCGCGTACACGCCGCCTGCCGCCGCGGCGAGGGCAAGCCCGCCACCGAGGGCGATCATGCCGATGGAGCTCGAGCCGGAGGTAGTGGCCACACCGGTGTCGGCTCCGCCTGACGGGACCGCACCCATCTGCGTCTTCACCAGCGTGCCGCACAGGGCCGGCGAGGTGGCGCCGAGCGGGAGTGCGGGGTCGAGGTCGCTGGGTGCGTTGAACGCCTCGGCCGTGGCAGGCGTGGTGGCCGGGTCCAGCCCGTGCACGTTGAACACCGCGGTGCCGTTGTCGAGTGCCTGCTGCGTCGCGGCGTCGACGGTGAAGGTGCGCTGGATGGAGTACGTCCCACCCTGTCCGCCCAGCTGGAGGTTCAACGCCTCCGCCGGGGTGGTGGGTCCCGAGGTGGTGATGGTGGAGACGATGTCCCCGTAGCTGGTGGCGCTCTCGGTGACGCTGATGATCCCGTCACCGTTCGTGTCATTGGCGGTGGTGGGGCAGACGCCTGCGGATCCACCGTGGATGTGCTGGACGTGCGGGTAGGGGGCGTCCATGAAGGTCTCGGCGAGGCCGGACACCTGCAGGTCGATCGTGGCCTGGTCACCGACGACGTCGAGGGTGACCGTTCCGGTACCCGTGGTGCCGTTGAGCTGGCCGAGCGTCGAGGACCAGGTACCGTCCGCGGCCATCGCCGGGGTTCCGGCCAGGGCGACGGCGCCGATGGCGAGGGCTGGGACTGCCAGGAAGCGCATCTTGTTCATGGGATTCGTGTCCTTCGGGTGCGGGTGGACGAGCCCGGACAGGACTCGTGATGGTTCGACCGGGGCCCTTCCGGACCCCTCCGGGGAGCTGCTGCTGCCAGCTCCCTCGCTCTCCTCATCCTCTCCCGTGGTATGACGCGCGTCATACTCCGAGGAGGGACTGAGGCGGGTCTTTACACCTGCACATCCACGTGAGATACGGGCACCTTCGGACGCCCGGAGGCGGGCGTACCGCCCCGAGGGAGCGGGACGCCCACGGCGGGTCAGCCGATCGAGATCGAGTTGTTGCCCTCGTTCGCGATGACCGGGTTCCCGGA
Organism: Arthrobacter sp. RIT-PI-e; assembly: GCF_001187915.1. Lineage (GTDB taxonomy): Bacteria > Actinomycetota > Actinomycetes > Actinomycetales > Micrococcaceae > Arthrobacter_D. Next base: position 81,619 of record NZ_LGIU01000033.1, read on the forward strand.
CACGTACGTGATGCTGTTGTTGTCGCCCTCGACGTTGATGGCGCCGGCGTCCTCGACCGAGGCCGAGTTCTCATCCCCCTCGACCCTCACCTCGCCCACAGATTCGAGGGTCGCGGAGTTGCTGTCGCCTTCGATGTCGAGCGACGCGGCGTCCTCGCCGGTGATCGAGTTCTCGTCCCCGTCCACCTCGATGTCCTCGCAGTCCCCACTGAGGGTCAGTTCCACCTCGTCGGCCTCGATGTGGACGTCCCCACCGCCGTCGCACTCGACCGACACCACCTGACCGGTGCTCGTGATCTGGTACTCCGCGCCCGCCACCAGGGACACGGAGGCACCCGCCGACGCCGACGCAGTGCCCGACGCCGACGCGCTCGAGGAAGCCGAGGAGGACGAGCTCGCGGAGGCGGATGACGATGCGCTCGCCGAGGAGGAGGCACTCGAGGAAGCGGATCCCGAGGGCGTACCGGAGGAGGTCGGGGTCCCGGTGCTCGACGGCGTCACCCCTCCCGCCGTAGGACTGGGGGTGGCGTCATCCGTCACCGCGGGTCCGGCGTCGATGCCGGTGTCCGTGTCGGCTGAACACCCTGCGAGCAGCAGAGCGGCGGTGGCGAGGATTCCCACACGGGTGAGGGTGTACTTCTGGGGGTTCATGACTTCTCCCTGGCTGATGAACTGTCCGCCGATTCACCATCGGTCGTCTGACGTGGTCGCCAGACAGTAAGCCTACTTGCTATCGCGGCCTGCGGGGTATCGTCCGGTGGTCTCCGCCACCCATGCGACCCGCAACGCTGCGAGCGCGCGAATACCGACGTCGTGGTCCGCCTGCATCCGACGGACGGTGATCACCGCTGGGGGTCGACGCCGGCCGGTACGTAGGCCCCGACCCAGCGGCTCAGCTCGTCGAAGAACGCGGAGCGGGCGGGTTCGGGCGAGAGGGTGAGGTCGTGGATGCCGCCCTCGATCCGGGCCACGGTCACGAGCCCGCCCAGCTTCGGTGCCCGCCCGGCGATGTGCTCCACGTCGAGCACCACGTCCGTGGAGGAGATCCGCCCGGGCTCCTTCGCGGCGTTCGAGGTGGCCTCCGAGCAGGCCACCAGCACCGGGCAGTCGATGGCGAGTCCGCGCCTCAGTTCCGCATGGCCGCTGCGGACGGCGCGCAGCCAGCCTGCCACCACCGGGAAGCCGGCGTGGGGTTTCCAGGCGAGGTCGTAGTCCCACTCCCCACCCGATTCCCCGTGCAGGTACCGCCCGTAGGCGGTGCCGAGCCTGCTCACCACCGCGCGGGGGCGGAGCGTACCCAGCCGGTGGACGGCGGCGGTACCGAGGGTGCGCTGGAACAGGTTGGCGTTGAGATCGAACCACGGACTGTTCAGCACCAGGGCGTCCACGATCCCGGCACCCCTCCGGTGATGTGCCCACAGGGAGATGATCAGGCCGCCCGTCGAGTGCCCCATGACCACGAGGACGTCGTGGCCCTCCTCGTCCCGGATGATCCGCGCCGCCTCGTCCAGTTCCTCGTGGTACTCCTCGAGCGAGGTGATGTAGTTGGGGGTCTGGTGCTCCCGCAGGGACCGTCCGTACTTCCGGAGGTCCAGGGCGTAGAAGTCGAACCCGGCCTGCTGCCAGGCATCGGCGAGGTGCCCCTGGAAGAAGTAGTCCACGAAACCGTGCACGTAGAGCACCGCGCGCCGGGAGGTGCCCGAGTCCCGGAGTCGTACGAGGGTGGCCACGACGTCGCCCTCCTGATCCGGACGCAGGGGAAGCGTCCGGGCCTCGTAGTCCGGTCCGAGGACGTCCTCCGTGTAGGCGCTCGGGCACTCTGCGTGCGGGGCCATCGTGGTCCTTCCTGACGTCGATCCACCGGACCGACGGCCCGGGACGTGTACGGCTGGGCCGGCCCCGCACAGTTCATCCCGAGCAAGACGGCCGTCATCAGTGTGTCACCCATCACGGATACTCTGGCTTCCTCGCATCCCTACAGGAGTTGATCCACCATGCCGTACAACCTCGCACGAGGACACCGCCGCGCGTTCGGGGTGGTTGCCATCAGCTGCGTCGCAGCACTCGGACTCGCACCCGCGGCCTTCGCCGCTCCCGGCGGAGCCAAGGGACCCAAGGACGCACCGGTCACCGTCACCGTGATGGGCACCAGCGACCTCCACGGGTACATCGAGAACTGGGACTACTTCACGAACGCGGAGTACGACGACGCCGCGGGCAACGACGTCGGTCTCGCCAAGATCTCCACCCTGGTGAACCAGGTGCGCGCCGAGCGCACCCCCGGTTCCACGCTGCTGATCGACAACGGCGACACCATCCAGGGCACGTCCCTGACCGATTTCTTCGCCAACGTGGAGCCGATCACCGAGACCGGCGAGATCCACCCGATGGCCGCGGCCATGAACGCCGTCGGCTTCGATTCCACCACCGTGGGCAACCACGAGTTCAACTACGGGCTCCCCCTGCTGCGTGCCTTCGAGGACCAACTGGACTTCCCGATGCTCGGCGCCAACGCCGTGACGTGGAAGAGCGGCAAGCCGGCCTTCGACCCCTACGTGATCAAGACCGTGAAGCTGAAGGGCCAGAAGCCGATCCGCGTGGGCATCCTCGGGCTCACCACCCCGGGCAGCGCCATCTGGGACAAGAACAACGTGGAGGGCGAACTCCGTTTCGAGGGCATCGTGGAGCAGGCGCAGAAGTACGTGCCGCGCATGAGACAGGCGGGCGCCGACGTGGTGATCGTCAGTTCGCACTCCGGCCCCTCCGGCACCTCCTCCTACGGTGACACCCTGCCGCTCGAGAACGCCTCCACGGTGTTGGCCGAGCAGGTCCCGGGCATCGACGCGATTCTCGCCGGGCACGAGCACCAGGAGATCCCGGAGCGCTTCGTCACCAACCGGCAGACCGGGGACCAGGTCCTCCTGACCGAACCCAAGAACTGGGGCCAGCGGCTCTCCGTGATGGACTTCGAGCTGACCAAGGTCCGCGGCCAGTGGGACGTCACCTCGGCCTCCTCCGAACTGCGGAACGCCAACACCGTGCCCGCCGACCCGAAGATCTCCGCTCTGGTGAAGGACCAGCACCAGCGGACCATCGACTACGTGAACACGGCCATCGGCACTGCGACCGAGACCATGTCCGCCGCCGATTCGCGCTTCCGTGACACCGCCGTCATGGACTTCGTCAACGAGGTGCAGGCGGGGGCGGTCCGCAACGCCCTGCAGGGCACACCGCAGGCCGATCTCCCGGTCCTCGCGATCGTGGCCCCGTTCAACCGGGCGGCGGTGATCCCCGAGGGTCCCGTGACCATCCGCGACATGGCCGGCCTCTACGTCTTCCCGAACACGCTCTTCGGCGTGGAGCTGACCGGCGCCGAGGTCAAGGACTACCTCGAGTACTCGGCCCGGTACTTCGCCCAGACCGCTCCCGGTGCTCCGGTGGACCCGGCAACCCTGACCAACGCCGGAGGAACACCGGACTACAACTACGACATGATGTCCGGTGTCTCCTACGACATCGACATCAGCCGCCCGGTGGGTGAGCGCATCGTGGACCTGAGCTACGACGGCGCGCCGATCGACCCCGCGCAGCGCTTCGCCGTGGCCACCAACAACTACCGGCAGTCCGGTGGCGGGAACTTCCCGCACATCGCCACCGCCCCGGTGCTGGTGAACCAGACCACCGAGATCCGCCAGCTGCTCATCGACTACCTGACGGCCCGGGGCACGATCGACCCGGCCGACTTCTTCGTGGAGAACTGGCAGCTCACCCGGAACGGTGAGCCCGTCTTCGACTGACCGGTAGCTCCGGCGCGGACGACGGAGGGCGGTGGGTGTGCGGACCAGGTGTCCGGACCCCGCCGCCCTTCGTCGTCCCACCGGGCTCCTCGATCTAGGGTGGGAACCATGACTCTTCTCATCTCGGAGGCCACGATCGACGACGCCGCGGCGCTCGCCGAATGCGCGGCCATCACCTTCCCGCTCGCCTGCCCGCCGGGCTCACTGCCCGAGGACATCCGGCAGCACATCGGGACCGAGCTCTCCACCGGACGGTTCGAGGCGCAGATCGCCGCGCCCGGGCGCACCATCCTGTGCCTCCGGGAGGACGGCAGGATCATGGGGTACAGCATGGTGGTCCTGGATCAGCCCACGGACACCGAGGTGCTCGCCGCCCTCTCGCACTCCCCCGTGGTGGAGCTCAGCAAGTTCTACGTGCACCCCGACCACCACGGACGCGGCTCCGCGGCCACCCTCATGACCGCGACCCTCGACTTGGCCGCGCAGTCGGGGCTGCCGGGCATCTGGCTCGGGGTGAACCAAGAGAACGCCAGGGCCCTCCGCTTCTACACGAAGAGCGGCTTCCGGATCGTGGGCACCAAGCGGTTCCACCTGGGCACGCGCTTCGAGGACGACTACACGCTCGAGCAGGCGCTGCCGGTGAACGCACGAGCGGGGACCGCCGCCTGACACACCGGCGGTCTCCAGATCCCCGTCACCATCCCTGCCGCTATGGGACCGCTACTCGACCGTCAGCTCGCCCATACGGCCCCAGCCCTCGGCGGCGATCCGCTCGCTGATGATCTCCGGGGTCTCCACGAGCGCCTGGGGCATGTCGTTCATCGCCTTGGAGAAGTGGTCGCTGTTGACGTGCGCCTCGGCGGCGTCGTCCTGGAACGCCTCGATGAGCACGAAGCGGTTGGGGTCCTCGACGCTGCGCGACCAGTCGAACCACAGGTTGCCGGGCTCCTGCCGGGTGGCCTCCGTGAAGTCGCGGGTCAGATCGATCCAGCGATCGCTCCACTCGGGCTTCACGTTGAACTTGACGACGATGAAGATCATGGGATGGTGCCTTCCGGGTAGGACGTGCTCCTGCGGGTACCCCTCCAACCTATAAGCTCCGGCGAGCGCGTGCAGGCACGCGTCAGATGGACAGGCTGGGGTGCAGTCTCTCCATCGACCACGTGCGGTTGCGGTGCGAGGCGTACAAGGAGAGCGCCGCGGCAAGGACGAAGAACACCATCAGCTCCGCCGCCGAGACCCAGACGACGCCGAGATCGCCGCCCGCGATGAGGTGCCGGAGCCCTGTGACCGCGTGCGTCATGGGCAGCAGCGGGCTGAGGAACTGGAAGAAACCGGGCGAGGTGGCCACCGGGTAGGTGCCACCGGCGGAGGTGAGCTGCAGCATCAGCAGCACCAGGGCCACGAGCCTGCCCACACCCCCGAAGTAGGCCACGAGCCCCTGGTGGATGGCGGTGAACACGAGGGCCACCAGGACCGTGAAGGCGAGGAGCCCCACCGGGTGCGGCGTGCGCAGACCCACCGCGGCCACCAGGATCCCGAGCAGCACCAGGGCCTGCAGCACGGCGAACAGTGCACCCTGCAGGTACCCTGCGAGCGACACCCGCCAGGACGCCGCCGTGGAGGCGAGCGCCCGCGGGGAGACGGCGCGGAGCACCGTGTAGGTGACGATCCCGCCCACCCACAGCGCGAGCGGGATGAAGTAGGGCGCCATGCCCTCCCCGTAGGCATGCACCGCGTTGGCGTGCGTGCGTTCCACGGACACCGGGGAACTCCCGACGTCGGTGAGCGCGGAGCGCTGCGCGTCGTCGTGGTCGGGGACCTGCCCGGCGCCGTCCTGCAGCTGCTGCGCGAGGTCCTGCGAACCGCTGGTCAGCGTCCCGAGCCCGCTCTCCAGGGAGGTGGCGCCGTCGTACGCCTGCCCGGAGCCGTCCGCGAGGGACGCCGCTCCCCCGGCCACCTGCTGGGCACCGGAACTGAGCGTCGAGGCACCCGTGGCCAGCGTGGACGCGCCGTCCTCCGCGGAGACGATGCCGTCCCGGAGGGCGGGCGTGTTCTGTGCGAGCGTCGCCGTGCCGGCCTGCACCCCGGCGAGCCCGGCGGCGAGATCGGCGCTGCCCTGCGAGAGGGTGCCCGCACCGGCGGCGGCATCCTCCGCACCGGCGGCCAGGGTTCCCGCCCCCGCTGCCAGGGTGTCCGCGCCGTCGGCGGCGGTGGAGACGCCGGCGGAGGCGGCCGCAGCACCCGAGGCGAGCTCCGACGCCGAGGCGGCGAGGGGCCCCGCCCCCGCGGCCACCAGCCCGCCGCCGGCCGCCGCCGCGCCCGCCGCGGCCGCGGGCCGCCGCCGGGCCGCGAGCCGCTCGGCGGCCGTCAGTGTCGCGTACCCGGCGCTGAGCCCTGCCAGCCCGTCGGCCACGGTGCGCGAACCGGTGGCGGCCTGGTCGGCCCCGGTCTGCAGCGTAGCGGCCCCGCTGGACAGGGCGCCGGCGCCGTCGCCCACCTGCACGCCGCCGTCCGCCGCCGCCCGCGCGCCGGTGGGGCGCTGCGCCGCGGGGGGGGCGAGCTGTGCGGCGCCGTCGGCCCCGGTCGGCGTGCCGGCGGCCAGCCGGGTGGCGGCATCCGCCGCCGTGGTCCCGCCCGTGGCGGCCGCCGCCGCTCCGCCGGCGAGTTGCCGGGTCTGCGGCACCAGGGCGGCGGGAGGGGGGTCGAGCTGGGTCAGGCCTGCGGCGGGGTCCCCGGCCCCGGCGGTGGGGCCGGGGGCACCGCCGGCCACCTGGGCGCTGCCCGTGGCCGCGGCGTCCGCCCCGGCCACCAGATCGCCGAGCCCCACCACGAGGGAGGCCGTGCCCTCGTCGGCGCGCTGTGCACCGTCGGCGATCTCACCGGCACCGTTGCCCGCATCCACGAGCTTGCCGTGCAGGGAGGAGAAGCCCAGGTAGATGCTGTCGAGGGTGTCCTCCGTGGCGCTCGAGCGCGCCTGCCGCTGCAGCGTGGCGGCCACGGTGTTGCCCACCTGCCCCACGATGTAGCTGTTGGCGTCATCGGTGGTGATGTCGAGCATCGCCCGTGCCGGATCCTCGCCCCCCATCGAGGTGAGTGTGCCGGAGAAGTCGGCGGGGATCGTCATGGTGGCCGCGTACGTGCCGTCGGCGAGGCCTGCCACGGCGTCCTCCTCGTCCACCGCCACCCAGGTGAACCCGGCGTCGCCGGAGGCGATCAGGGTGTCCGTCAGCTCCGCGCCCGCCGCGACGGTCCGTTCGGTGCCGTCCGGTCCGGTGCTGGTGGCGGGCGGGTCCCCGTGGACGCCGGCGGCCGGGGGCCGGTCCAGGTGCCCGGTGGGGTCCCCGGTCGCGGCGAGGGACAGCCCGCCGTAGAGCGCGGGGATGATGGCGATGACCAGCAGGGCGGCCCTGGACTTCAGGGTGATGCGGAAGCGGGAGAGTTCCGTGCGGAGCAGGGAGAACACGGGTTACCTGATTTCGGGGGCTGGGAGAGGGTCGGGGGTTGCACCGTCCGCGGGCGCCGGGTGCGTCGGGGTCACGGCGTCGAGCGCGTGGACGGGGACGGGGCGCAGCGGCAGGACACCGGGGCGGTGGCCCGGATCGAGGAGTTCGTCCAGTTCCTGCCAGTCCTGGCAGGTGGCGACGACGGGCAGGGGGTCGGCCCCGTCGTCGTCCCGCAGGCGTCCCACGGTGAGCAGTGCGGCCCACGCGGCACGGCGTTCGGCGGCGGTGCGGAGCTGGGCCACGTCGCCCACCACCAGGACGTCCGGGGCCGCCAGGAGCGCGAGGACCAGGCCCAGGGCGAAGCGCGCCGTGGGAGAGGCATCGCGCGCCAGCTCGGTCCGGCGCAGGCGGGCCCGTGCGAACTGGGCCGCTGCCCCGTCCGCGCCGAACACGCCCTCGAGCGCGGCTCCGAGGTCGTTGGCGGCCGAGATGGCCGCATCCACGCGGGCGGAGGTCGCGGAGAGATCCCACCACGGGCCCGCGAGCCGGACGGCGTCCGCCACGTGGTGCTTGACGGTCAGGGTCTCGTCCAGCGGTACCACGGTGCTGTTCCCCGTGAAGCCGACCCGGCGCCGGACCCTCCCGGCCCGCCGTGGGAGGTCCTGACCGAGCACGGTGGCGCGCCCCGTCGTGACGTCCAGGCGTCCCGCCAGGGCGAGCGCCAGCGCGGTCTTGCCGCTGCCCGACGCTCCCGCGAGGACCGCGAGCGACCCGCCGGGGACGTCGAACGTGACGTCCTCGAAGATGGTCCGCTTCCCCGCGCGGAGGGTGAGGTCGTCCACGGAGAGTGCGGGGTCCTGCTGCGGCGGGGAGGGGGTGTCCATGGCGATCCTCAATTTCAATACTTCGAGTATTCAATACCAATGGTATCGTAACTGCAGGAGGCTTCATGACACCGCACATCCCCGACAGGACCACGACGACGGCGGGCAGCCCCCGGCGTCGTCCGCGACGCGAGGACGTCCGCGCCGGGCTGCTCGCCGCCGCCCGCGAGGTGTTCGAGGAGATCGGCTACGTCGCCGCGAGACTCGACGCCATCGCCGAGCGCGCCGGGTACACCAAGGGCGCGGTCTACTCGAACTTCGGCTCGAAGCAGGAGCTGTTCGCCACCCTGCTGGGCGAGCGCCTGGCCGACACCGCCGCGGACGTCCTCGCCCAGGTCGAGGAACTGACCACGCTCGAGGAGACCGTCCAGCACGCGGCCCGCTACCTGGCCCGCAATGTCATCCGCGAGCAGCGCTGGCACACGCTCGTGGTCGAGTTCGCACTCCAGGCCGGCCGTGACCCGGAGGTCGGGGACGTGTTCCGGGAGGACCGGCGCACACGGCGTACCCTGCTCGCCGCCACCCTGGCCGAGCGGGCCGGCGCCTTCGGCGCCCCCTCGGACCCCGAGCACTACACGGTCTTCGCGACCGTCCTGCTGGCCACCGTCAACGGCATGGCCGTGGAGTGCGCGGCGGACCCGGAGGCCGTCAGCGAGGACCAGGTGGCCGGGAGCATCGCGGCCGTGCTGCACGCGGCCTTGGCTCCGTGAACCTGTGATCGTCATGGACTGGCACCCCGCCCTCCAGGTCGTCGCCGCGATCGCACTCACCTACGCGCTCTTCCTCGCCGGTCTCGCGGTGTACGCACGGCGCCATCCCGACGGTCATCTCGCTGAAGGACGGCCTGCGCCTCGGGCCGGACATCCTCCGGCTCGTCCGCCGACTCGCCGCGGACGGCTCCCTCCGCCGGCGGGTACGCATCCTGCTCCTGGGGCTCGTGGTCTACCTCGTGCTCCCGATCGATCTCGTACCGGACTTCCTGCCCGTCATCGGATACGCGGACGACGTCGTGCTGATAGCCGTCGTGCTGCGCGCAGTGGTGCGCAGCGCCGGCCAGGATGCACTGCGGCGCCACTGGCGCGGGATCGACGGCGGCCTCCGGGTGGTGTACGCGCTGGCGGGGATCGGGGGCCGGAGCTCCGACGAAGGGCGCCGCAACACGGCGTAATGCAAAGACATGGACCTCATTTGCACGGGCGTAGTCTCCTGCAGATGCAGCAACCTCCGGGATCGATTCCCACCCTTGACCTCAGTACCGCACGCTCCGTCGATGGCTCCTTCACCCCCGGCTTCATCGAGGAACTGCGCAACGCCGCCCACACCGTCGGCTTCTTCCACGTCGTCAACTACGGCGCCGCCCCCACCCAGGTGGATGACCTCTTCGACATCACGCGCCGGTTCTTCGACCTCCCGCTCCAGGACCGCCTCGCTCTGCACAACCGGCTCTCCCCGCACTTCCGCGGCTACGCCGGGCTCGGTACGGAGATCACGCGCGGCCGGCCGGACTCCCGCGAGCAGATCGACTTCTCCCCCGAACGCGCACCGCGCACCGACCACCCGGCGGACGAGCCCTACTGGCTCCTGCAGGGGCCCAACCTGTGGCCGCGGGAGACGCTCCCGCAGCTCGAGGAGCAGGCCATGGTGTGGGCCGAGCTGATGTCCGGCGTGGGCGCGGAGCTGCTCTCCGCGATCGGCGTCGCCCTGGACCTGCCGGAGGACTACTTCACCGAACCCTTCGAGGGGACCCCTGCGTGGATGGCCAAGCTGGTGCACTACGTGGGCGGCGTCGTGGAGGACGCCGGCTCGCAGGGTGTCGGCGCCCACGCGGACTACGGGTTCGTGACGCTGCTGCTGCAGGACCAGGTGGGAGGTCTTGAGGTGCTCCCCCACGGAGCCTCCGACTGGGTGCCCGTCACCCCCGTCCCGGGGGCACTCGTGGTGAACCTCGGGGAGATGCTCGAGGTGGCCACCGAGGGCTACCTCGCCGCCACCATCCACCGCGTCACCGCACCGGCGCCCGGCGTGGACCGGTACGCGATCCCGTTCTTCTGGTCACCGCGCCTGGACGCCGTGATCGAGCCCGTACCCCTCTCCGAGGAGCTGAGGTCCGCGGCACGCGGTATCTCGGACGATCCCGAGAACCCCATGCTGTCCTCCTACGGCTCCAACATGCTCAAGGGACGGGCCCGGGCGCACCCGGACGTCACCGAGCTCCACCACCCGGAGCTCGTGCGGCGGTAGCACCTCTACGTCGGGACCTCACCCAGAGCCCACCCTCCGTGACACCGCGCCGCAGGACCTCCAGGAGGGCCTGCGGCGCGGCGGGAGCCGGCACGCGCGGAGCGGGGCCGGCTGCTGAGGCCGCCGGCGGGGGGGTCCACCCGCGGCTGCGGACGGGGCCGCGGGCACCCCGCTCCCCCGGCCCCCCGTGCTGCGTCCCCTGGACCACGCCCCCGTCCGCCGGGCCGAAGGCGATCCGGCGCGCAGCCGGCATGGGCCCCCGCCACGCGTCGGCCCCGATGCTGCGCGCCGCCTCCGAGGGGCACGACGTCTTGTCCCTCCCCCGCCGCTCGGCGATGCTCAGGATCTCGGTACGGAGGTTCCCGGTCGTCGGCAAGGTCGCCGGCTCAGGCACCGGCGGGACCCTTCCTCGACGCACCGCCCCGACGGAGCGCCTGCATCCCGTCGAGTTCCTCCAGCGCCGTGGTCCACCGTGCGGTGCGTTCGGCCGCGGACTGCTCCCACCAGGGCGTACCCCGCTCGCCGAGACCCTCCTTGGCCAGCTGCACCGTCCGCCGTGCGCGCGGGAGCGCTGCGCCGTCGTCGCCCTTGGCACTGTTGCGCACCCCGGAGCGCCCGCGCCCGAGGTGGGACATGAGCTGCGCCTTCACGTCCTCGGGCAGGGACGGGTCGGTCTTCCGCCAGCGGCGTCCGCTGTGGAGGAAGAACCGCTCGTCGTCGGAGGTTCCACTGAGATCTGACACGGGGCGTCCTTCAGTTCGAGAAATCGGGTGGGCCCACGAGGAGCAGTGCGGCGAACACCGTGGACACCGAGATGATGGCGACGAACAGCGCCGAGAGCGGGCTCCGGAGCACCCAGGCCTGGACCTGCTCGACGGCGTTCCGCGGCGCCTCGGCGCCGGGGGCCAGCCGCCAGGTGCCGGAGAGCATGCCGCGCCGCTCGATCCACCGCTCGTACGGGACGGTGGCGAACGGCAGCACGGCGGAAGCCAGGCCCAGGAGTCCGGTGGTCACCGACCACCGCTGGTTGATCCAGATGAACACCGTGACCACCACGAAGCACAGAAACACGAACCCGTGGACGGCGCCGGCCGGGGGCACCAGGTCCTCGGTGGTGCGGGTGACGTACTTGAGGAACATGCCGAGGAGCAGGAAGGCCCAGGTCACCGCTTCCGCGACAGCGACGATGCGGAACAGCGTGCGGGGGTTCATGGGTGGCTCCTGCTCGTGGGTGTCCCCCGATTCTTCCAGACACGCGCGGGGCGGCCCAACGCACGGACGACGTCGGGCGGCTTCCCGTACGCGTTCCGGCGCCTGTGGGCGTGTCGGGGCGGGACACGCCGGGAAGAAGTGCCCAGAGACGGGAAGAAGCCGCACGGGAGCCGATGCGGCGAGCGCTCACCCGGCCCGGAAGCACCCTGCCACGAACACCGCAGGGCCCCGCACCGAGGGGTGCGGGGCCCTGCGGGACGGTCCTCGGGACTACTTGCCCTTGAACGCGTCCTTGACGTTCCCGGCGGCGTCCTTGACGTTCTCGCCGGCCTGACGCGTGGTGGCTGCGCCCTGGTCCGCCTGGCCCTCGGCCTTGAGTTCCTGGTTGTCCGTCGCGTTGCCGACGGCCTCCTTGGCCTTGCCGGACAGCTCCTCGGCCTTGTTCTTCGCCTTGTCCATGAAGCTCATGGTGGGCTCCTTCCTCGTCGACTACCGCGTACCGTGCTCGCGGTCCTTCCGCGCGCACACCGGTCCGTGGCCTTGGCCACGGTCCGGTGCCCCGATCCTAGCTCCATCGGCGCGATGGCGAGCGGGGACACCCGGACAACGAAAAACAGGCCGGACCGAAGTCCGACCTGTTCTCTCGAAAAGATCTAGAGGAAGATCCGAACCCTAGAGGGGCTGGATGTTCGACGCCTGAGGACCCTTGGGGCCCTGCTCGGTGTCGAAGCTGACCTTCTGGTTCTCATCAAGCGAGCGGTAGCCGCTTGCATTGATGGCGGAGAAGTGTGCGAACACGTCTGCGCTTCCGTCGTCGGGAGCAATGAATCCAAAGCCCTTTTCAGCGTTGAACCACTTCACGGTACCTGTTGCCATTTTTATTCATCCTTCTGAAATTCAGACGCGTTCCGACTTTCGGAACGCCCCAGTCGCGGCGTGCTTGTCCGCTTTTTCAGAGACGGGTTTGTCCCGCGAGGGCTAAACCGCGCGAAATACAAATGCGCAACACTACAACCACCCCCCACTTAACCAGCCCGAGGAGGGTAATGGCAAGCAGGATGGGCAACGAACTTGGATCGGACCCCGATCAGGCGCTCACGGGGAGCATCGCACCGGCCAGCAACCCGAAGGAATGCAGCCAGGACTCGGTGCTCTCGGCCTGCGTGGCGACGATGAGTTCGTCCGCCCCGACCTGCGCGGCGAAGCGCTCCAGGTAGTCGCGGACGACGTCCGGGGTGCCCACGGCGCTGTAGCGTGCCATGTCGGCCAGCTGCTGCCCGCCCGGTGAGGCGAGGATGGCCTGGGACTCCTCGCGGGTGAAGGTCTGTCCCCGCCCGAGCAGGAGGGTGACCCGGCGCAGCATGGCCTCGTGGAACTCGTGGTGCGCATCCTCCGCGCTGTCCGCGGCGATCACGTTGACGCCGGCGATCAGGTGGGGCTTCTCCGCCTGCTCGGAGGGCTTGAACTCGCGGCGGTAGATCGCCGCGGCGTCCTGCAGCGCCTGCGGCGCGAAGTGGGAGGCGAAGGCGAACGGCAGTCCCAGTGTAGCCGCGAGCCGGGCGCCGAACAGCGAGGACCCAAGGATGTACAGCGGGACGTCGGTACCCCTGCCCGGCGTGGCCTGGACCCCGGGCACGCGGGTGTTACCGGTGAGATAGCCCTGCAGCTCCAGGACGTCCTGCGGGAAGCTGTCGGCGGACATCGGGTCCCGGCGCAGCGCCCGCGCCGTCACCTGGTCGCTGCCCGGGGCGCGGCCCAGTCCGAGGTCGATCCGCCCGGGGTGCAGGCTCTCCAGGGTGCCGAACTGCTCGGCGATGGTCAGCGGTGAGTGGTTCGGCAGCATCACGCCGCCGGCGCCGAGGCGGATCCGGGAGGTGTGCGCCGCCACGTGGGCCACGAGCACGCTCGTGGCGGAGGAGGCGATGCTCCCCATGTTGTGGTGCTCGGCGTACCAGATGCGCCGGTACCCCCACGTCTCCGCGTGCTGGGCCAGCGAGACGCTGGAGGCGAAGGTCTCTGCCGGGGTGGAGCCCTCGGCTACCTGCGCGAGGTCCAGGATGGACAGGGGGATGGTCATGGGTGCACCTCTCAATTTCCGGCCGTCACGGCGGGGTGTGCTGCGGGGCCCCTGTCAGAACGGTTGCCCGGGCACATCTATTTCCGCGGGGAGGTCCGCAGCACCGTCACCATCTCCCGTGCGCGGCGCCCGCTCTGCTTGACTGGGTCCATGACCGACAGCGATGCGACCCCCTCCGCAGCAGGACCCACCGAGACCGAGCTCCGCGAGCGCCAGGACGTCCTGGTCCGGGCGCTCAGCGTGGAGCAGAACTCCGAGCGGCTCCAGGCGCTCAGCGACGAGCTCGAGGCCGTGCAGCGGCGGCTGGAGCAGGTGCGGCACGGCTGATCGGCGGTCGGTGGTCTGCTCCTGGTGAGCGACGCCCGGGTGGCCGTCGTCGTGAGGACCACCTGTTGCGGTCCGGCGTCACCGCCCCGTGAGAGCATGGAATTATGCCCGAATCCAGCCACCCCATGGTCGATGTCACCGACATCATCCGGATCGTGGGTGGGGTCGCCTTCCAGCGGGGCCAGACCTACGCGAAGGACGGCGCCGTCAGTTCCCTGAGCTGGGACGGCACCTCGAAGGTCCTGACCGGCAAGGTCCGCGGGACCGCGCCGGCGGACTACCGGACCAAGCTCCGCCTCGGCGTGAAGGGTGACGGCCGTTTCCGGCCGCTCGAGAACTTCTGCAGCTGCCCGGTAGGGGCGGACTGCAAGCACGTGGCCGCCACGGCACTGCAGAGCAACACCGAGAACCTGCTGGCGCAGCACGAACGCGAGCTCGGTGCGCGTCCGGCGCCGCGGACCACGGTCCCGGAGGGCTGGCAGGCGTCCCTCACGGAGCTCCTCGAGGCGGACGACGACGCCGCGGGCGCACCGGCGCAGCTCACCCGGCTCGGTCTCCAGTTCGAGCTGCGGACCCCCGAGGTCGCGGTGCAGCGCTGGGGTTCCGCAGCCGAGCGTCAGGGGCAGCGCACCCTCAACACACGCCTCGGCGTGCGGCCGGTCAGTCAGAACGGCAAGGGCAAGTGGATCAAGAACAACCTGTCCTGGGGCAGCATCAGCTACCAGACGTACGGGCTGAAGCTCGACGCCGAACAGCACCGCTGGTTCTCCCAGTTCCCCGCACTGCACCGCGGCACCGGGGTCAACTACTTCGGCAACAACGATTCCTGGCTGTACCTGGACGACTTCAGCAACCCGCTGCTCTGGCAGCTCCTGGACGAGGCCCAGCGCCTGGGGATCGAGTTCGTGGGCTCCCGGAAGTCGGTGACCATCGACCTCGCCACCCGGGCCGTGCTCAAGCTCGACGCCACGGCGGCCGCTGACGGCACGCTGCAGCTGAACCCGGCGCTGGACATCGACGGCCGGGCACACCCCGCGGACACCGCCCACGTGATCAGCACCCACGGCATCTACACCGTGGCCCCGGGGGATGCCATCACGCTCGCCCCGACCGCCCGGCGCATGACGCCCAAGGACATCGAGCTCCTGCAGCGAGGGCGCACCGTCACGATCCCCGAGGAGGAGACCTCCCTCTTCCTGCAGGAGTACTACCCCAGGCTCCGGCAGTCCCTGGAGGTGGAGAGCAGCGACGGCAGCGTCGAGCTGCCGGAGGTCCAGCCCCCGGTCCTCGTGCTCACCACGACCTACGGTCAGGACGGCGACGTCCTCCTCGACTGGTTCTTCGACTACACCCTGGGAGACTCGGTGCAGCGCAGGGCCTTCCGGCGGGGCGGCCCCGGGAGCGACGACGGCTACCGGGACTCCGATGCCGAGGACGCCCTCGCCGCGAGCGTGCGCAGGACCCTCGGACCACGTCCGCTGAAAGCCGTGCGGCTGGAGGACATGGCGGCCGTGGAGTTCGTGGAGGAGGTCCTGCCGCAGCTGAAGGAGCTTCCCAGCGTGGAGGTCCAGGTGATCGGCGAGCAGCCGGACTACCGGGAGCTCACCGAGACACCGACCCTGCACATCAGCACCGTGGACACGGAGAACCGCGACTGGTTCGATCTCGGAGTGCTGGTCACGGTGAGCGGGCGCACCATCCCGTTCGACTCGATCTTCCGGGCCCTGGCGCAGGGAGCCAAGAAGCTCAAGCTCGTGGACAACACCTACCTCTCCCTCGCGCAACCGGTCTTCGACCAGCTGCGCGACCTCATCGAGGAGGCCCGCGCCCTCAGCGAGTGGGAGCCCGGGGCCACCCTGCAGATCAGCCGCTACCAGGCGGGACTGTGGGAGGACTTCGAGGACCTCGCGGACGAGACCGAGCAGGCACAGTCCTGGCGCGACGCCGTCAGCGGGCTGCTCGAGGTCACCGACGTCGGTGCCACACCACCCCCGGCCGGTCTGGTGGCGAGCATGCGGCCCTACCAGGCCGAGGGCTTCAACTGGCTCGCCTTCCTGTGGCGCCACCAGCTGGGCGGGATCCTCGCCGATGACATGGGTCTCGGCAAGACGCTCCAGGCCCTGGCCCTGGTGACCCACGCGAAGGAGACCACGGAGCTCGAGGCCCCGTTCCTGGTGGTGGCCCCCACCTCGGTGGTGCCCAACTGGGCCAAGGAGGCGCACCGCTTCGCCCCGGGGCTGAAGGTGGTGGCCGTGACGGACACGCAGGGCGCCTCCGGCGTACCCCTGCAGGAGCAGATCGGCGACGCCGATCTGGTGATCACCTCCTACACGCTCTTCCGGCTGGACTTCCCCGCCTACCAGGACCTCCCGTGGTCCGGGCTGGTGCTGGACGAGGCGCAGTTCGTGAAGAACCGCGCCTCCAAGGTGCACCAGGCGGCCAAGGACTTCGACGCCCCGTTCAAGCTCGCGATCACCGGCACGCCCATGGAGAACAACCTCATGGAGCTGTGGTCCCTGTTCGACATCGTGGCCCCGGGGCTCTTCCCGTCCGCCCGGAAGTTCACCGAGGACTACCGCACCCCGATCGAGAAGATCGGGGACAACCGCCCCCTGATCCGGCTGCGCAAGCGCATCCGCCCCCTCATGATGCGCCGCACCAAGGAGGCCGTGGCCTCGGACCTGCCGCCCAAGCAGGAGCAGGTGCTCGAGGTGGAGCTCCACCCGGAGCACCGGCGCATCTACGAGACCTACCTGCAGCGCGAGCGGCAGAAGCTCCTCGGCCTGATCGAGGACATGAACCGGAACCGCATGATCGTGTTCAGGTCACTGACCCTGCTGCGGATGCTGAGCCTGGATGCCTCCCTCGTGGACCCCGAGCACAAGGGCGTGCCGTCGGCGAAGCTCGAGGTCCTGTTCGAGAACCTCGACGGCATCCTCGCCGAGGGGCACCGGGCCCTGGTGTTCAGCCAGTTCACGTCCTACCTGAAGAAGGCCGCCGAGCAGCTGGACGCCCGCGGGATCGAGTACGCCTACCTCGACGGCTCCACCCGCAGCCGGGGTGAGGTGATCGACTCCTTCAAGGAGGGGCGCGCCCCCGTGTTCCTCATCAGCCTGAAGGCCGGAGGCTTCGGCCTGAACCTCACCGAGGCCGACTACTGCTTCCTGCTGGACCCCTGGTGGAACCCGGCCTCGGAGGCGCAGGCCGTGGACCGTACCCACCGCATCGGCCAGACGAAGAACGTGATGGTGTACCGGATGGTGTCCCAGGGCACCATCGAGGAGAAGGTCATGAAGCTCAAGGAGCAGAAGGCCAAGCTGTTCACGTCCGTGATGGACGACGACGCCGTGTTCAGCTCCGCGCTCACCGCGGAGGACATCCGCGGCCTGCTGGAGGCCTGAGACCCGTCGGAGCAGGTGTCCCCGCACCGCACTGAGGCCCCTCGGAACGGTGGGCGGTACGGCCGGCCCCATCGTGGGCGGCCACCGGCAGGGCTCCCGGTCAGGCGGCGTCGCCGTCGTCCCGCAGCGCCGGAACCAGCAGTTCCGCGAAGGCGCGGGGCCGCGCGGCGATCCACCAGTGGCTCCCGGGGACGGTGGTCACCGTGAGGTCCTCCACCCACTCCCCGAGACCGTCCACGAGGTGGGGTGAGAGGAACGGGTCCTTCAGGGGGACGATCACGTGCACGGGGACGGACACCGCCCGGCGAGGGGGCGGCGTGGCGCCGGAGAGCATATTGGCCCTGTAGAGCGCGAGCCCACGGACCGGGTCCGCGCCGACGTTGCGCCGTGCACCCAGCTCGTAACGGCGGGTCAGCCCGTACCTCCAGGCCAGCTCGGGGAGCACCGGGAGCTGGAACGCACCCACGTACCAGCTGCGCAGCACCTGGCCCACTCCCTGCCGCACCAGCCGCGGCGTCCTCAGGCGTCCACGCAACCACCGCGAGAAGTGCCGCAGATCCGGTCCGGAGATACTGGTCCAGTCCGTGATCCGGCCGTCGGTCCGCGCGTCCTGGACCACGGCCCACCCCTGGATCGAGCCCCAGTCGTGGCCCACGAGCCGGACGCCGTCGGGGGCGTCGATGCTCTCCAGCACGGCGACGACGTCGTCCACCAGCTCGGTGAGCGTGAAGCCCGCACCGTCGCGGGGAGCGGACCGCCCGGCGTTCCGCGTGTCGAAGGCCACCAGGTGGTGGGTGGCGGCGAGCTCCTTCATCACGGGGAGGAAGACCCGGTGGTCGTCGGGGTAGCCGTGGAGGAAGAGGATGGTGGGTGTACCCGGCGCGGGTTCCCGGCCGTACTCGAACACGGCCAGATCGGCTCCGTCGGAGCGGACGGTGCGGTGCCTCTCGTGCAAGCTGTCCATGACCTCACCCTAGATGCCTCGTCGGACATCCGGGGGAATCGCGGACGCGTCGAGGACGGGCTCCTTCCTCATCCCCCGACGTGCTCTACCATCTCCCGGCGGGATCAGGCGTTGTCGGTCCGGGGTGACCGGGACCGCCGGCGGGAACCGACGACGGCGGTGACGCTCGGGACGAGCAGCGCAGCCACCACCGCCGCGACGGCGACGACGGTGGACTCCGGCTGGTCGGAGAGCCGTGCCACGGCGATCCACGCCAGCCCCCAGACCGACGCCGCGGTGACCGCCCACCGTCCGCCCACCCGGGACTGCAGGAGGGTGAGGGCGCCGGCCAGGAGGAGGACCAACGCCGCGGACGCCCACTCCGCGCCGGAGCCCGTCGCCGCCACGCCCGAGGAGACGAGGGCGGCAGCGATGTTCGCCGCGGTTGCGACAGCCACCCAGCCGAGGTAGAGGCCGAAGGTCCCGTCCACCACGATCCGGTCCACCACGGAGCTGGGTGCCGGTCGATCGGCGAGCCGCCGGACCAGCTGCACGAGGGTGGCCAGTAGCGCGATGATGACGAGCACGCTCACCCAGATCCACCCCTGCTGCGTCACGACCAGCCATGCCGCGTTCAGGAGCATGGACAGTGCCGCCAGCCAGCCCGTGGCCCGGATCCGGGGGTCGCGTGCACGGGACGGGAGCCACTGGAGGATCGTGTAGACGAACAACCCGAGGTAGATCACCGACCAGATGGAGAAGGCAGGTCCTCCCGGCGCGATCAGTGTCGCGTCCGAGGAGAGGTCACCGCCCGAGGACTCGTTCACCTGCGAGCCGACGAGCCCGAACCCGATGAGCGGCCCGAGGAGACTGACGATTTCGCTCACCGTGACGACGACCTGACGGAGCCTGTCCGACCCGGGACCGGCCGTGTCGGGAGCTGAGGAAGAGTTCTGAGGAGTGTGCAAAGTGGCCATGACCGAGTATCTCCACGGTAGAGATATAAAGCAAGTCTCCTTCCCCGTCGCCCGCCCACCCCAGGACGGGACCCGAGGCCAAGGCACCGGCGCTTCGTCGGCTGCTCGTGCTTGTCGATCCGGGGTGGCTCTGCACCAGCCGACAAGCGGTGCTGCATCCTCGACCGTTCGATCTCTGCGCGGGCATCGACAACGATGCCGAGCTTCTCGGCGATCATCGCAGGGGTGTGGTCGGGGTCATGGACGGCTGTCCGGAGCAGGTCCCGGCCTGCCTGACGGCGAGAACGCGGGCATCGACGCGGGCTCAATCGTGCCGTGCGAGGGTCACGAGCATGTCCAGCATCAACCGGGCCGCGGGGTCTCCGGATCGATGCCGTTCGAGACGGTCGGCTCACTACACCAGCGCGGCATCCCCGTCGTCGGCGTCCTCGAGAAGCTTCTTCATCCAGGGACGCGATCATTCGCCTGGTCAGAGCCGTCCTGGCTAAGCAAACCGATGAATGGGCCGAAGGCCGCCGCTACCTCGGCCTCGACATCCTCACCAAGAGCCGTCCCACTCTCATCACCGACACCGGGAAAGCGGCGACCACCGACACTGACCTCGAGCTCAGCGCCTGAAATGAAAAAGGATCACCGACCGCTACACCACCACCAGGGACTTGACCGCAGCAGTCCTGTGCTGTTCGGCGTCCCGCTGGTGATCCTGCAGCGTACCTACCCTGGGATGAGTACGATCAGCGCATGACCAGTGCCGAGAACGTGCCGCCGACCTACCCGGAAATCAGTGATGAAGGGAATCAGAATCCTGTCCGTCTTCCACTGACAGAGGCCTCCGAGCAGTGGGAGGTCGACACCGTTCAAGCTGCGGAGTCAACAGAACCCGAAGAACCGTGGAGTCTCGGCACGCCGACATCTGAACCAGACGAGAAATAGACACCGCTCCGCCGGCACGACCATGACAGGTGGCCATGTCAGCGAGAACGTGAACCGCGACGACCGATGGATCTCACCCTGCCCCATGGGTGTGAACGAGGCCGCCATAGTCAGCACTCCGCAGCGTGCTTGTTCTGGAGGCGAAGACAAGCACCTGGATGTTCACCGGATCTGTTCTACTCGATGCGCTTCAGATCAGCGGGAGGAGAAAAGGTGGAGAACGGCCGGAGCAGAACATGAACCAGGACAGTGAGGTGCGGATCGTTGACCTCGAAGCCGAAGATGATGGGCCGCTACGTCCCGAAACCCCGGTCGACCGTCACTTTCCAGACGCACCCGCTTCCTCACCGGATCAGCAGCGGCTGTAGCCCTGATCGCCTGTCATGGACTGCTGCCCTCAAGCAACGGCACTCCTCCCCCTCCGGAGGCTGACACCCTCAAGGAGATACCAAACGCTACGGCGACTCTGTCCGGTCGGGACGTGTGGGTGCCGTGGCTGGAGAACCCTGACGCGATCGTACATTTCGCACTTCCCGGCGGTACCCCCTGCGAGCACAGAATTGTTGTCAGGTTCGGGGACCCCGATGGCACTGCCATCGAGTACTTCACCCCCGCTGAGGAGTCCATGGCACGGGGCTGCGACACTACCCTCGAGTCATGGCGCAGCACGCGATCTCTCTTTCCGGTCCTCTTGTCCGCCTCGACCCGTCGACCGAGGACGATGCGCCCTCACTCTGGGAACTGACGGACGAGGACCTGTGGGCCGGCATGCCGTCATCCTGGCCTGCCTCGGTCGACGAGTTCACCGCCCGTCTTCGGGTGGTGATCGCCGACCCTGGGCGGATGGCGTTCACGGTCCGCGACACCGCGACCGGCGAACCGGTGGGCTCGACCACGTTCTACGACTTCGTCCCGTCCCAGAGGCGCATCGAGATCGGCTCGACCTGGTACGGCCGACAGTTCTGGGGTGGACGGACGAACCCGGCGACGAAACTGCTGCTGCTCACCCATGCGTTCGAGGAACTGCACGTGAACCGGGTGGGATTGCGCTGCGATGTCCGTAATACCCGGAGCGCACGTGCGATCCAACGCCTCGGAGCACGCCCGGAAGGCATCCTCAGGTCCCACCGGATAGCGGCGGACGGAACCGTGAGTGACACCGCGTACTTCGGGATCACGACGACGGAATGGCCTGATGTCCGGGCGCAGCTCGAAGAACGCCTCCTCGGACATGAGGGTTCCAGATCACCCCGGTAGAGACCGACCGCCCTGTGACCGTCCTCGCTCCTCGAGGTCAAGAGACCTCCGATACCCAGCAGGGAAATCCGTGGCCCAAGGCTCAGTGGGCCCGTCCCGCCACCTCGGCAGAGATGAAGGGGTCGTCAGCCGACCCCGGACCGGGAGAAGCACCAGGGCACTCGACCTGAGACCTGAGACCTGAGACCTGAGACCAGAATCTCTCGAACGGTCGACGCGGTGAGTCGGTATCGCTGACGGCCTCGAGGCACTCCTGGATACTGCGGTAGGTTCCGATCATGGAGCAACAAACGGATGTGACTTTGTTCGACCTCGACGGCGTCCTCACCACCAAGGACACGATGGCCGCACTGATCACCCGTCGTCTGAAATACAAACCCTTCCGTCTCCTCGCCGTCCTGCCCCTCTACGCCGTCGCCCTGATCGCCGGATCCCACCGTGAACTGGCCGCACGAGCCAACAGACTCGCCGTCCGTGTGACCTTCGCCGGATTGGGTGAACCCGAGTACCGCGCTCTCGCCGTCACCGAAGGACGGCAGCTGGCCGGTCGACCCTCGTTCGTCAGGGCGGACCTGGTACAGCTCTGCCGCGATGCCCGGGAATCATCGCGCGTCATCGTCGTCACAGCATCGGAGCAGCACCTCGTCGAAGGACTCCTCGAAGCATGTGAGCTTTCCGAGGTCGAACTGGTCGCATCACGCATCTCCTTCGTGAAACGAGTTCCTCGTCTTCTGCTCCACAACGTCGGAACGCAGAAGATCCACAGCCTTCGAGCAGCGGGTATCCCGATCCAGGACGCAACCTTCTACACGGACTCCGCGAGCGACCTGCCTCTTGCACTCGTCGCAGCACGCACTGTCATCGTGCACCCCGGAAGAAGATCACGTCGTCGCTTCCTGGCAGCACTACCCCAGGCACAGATCATCGAGTAGCGCATCGAATGTCCCTGACGTGCGGCCGCTTCACCATCGCCGATACGCACCGAGCGATCACTCAGCGCCATCCAGGGTCATTGCCCATGGCCCTGCCGCGATCCTCCCCGCGACCTGCAGGTTCTGCAGACGGGTCCGAGGAACCGGATATTCATTCGCCGGCACAACCCCGGGATGAGCCGGCACCCATTCAGCCTGTGGACGCACTGCCACCCCGTCGGACCCATCCCGTCGAACCCACCCGGGCGGGTCGGCGCGGTGTCCACCGGAAGAGATCACCCGGCGTCGATCTGCTCGAGCCGTCCGCCCACCAGCCGCACGGTCCAGGACGCGACGGACCGGGCGAAGGCGGCGTCGTGCGTGGCCAGCACCACCGCACCACTGCCCGCCGCATGCTGCAGGAGCAGTCCGGCCAGCAGATCCCGCGTGGCCGCGTCCAGGCCGGCCGTCGGTTCGTCCAGCACCCACACGGGAGCCCCGACGGCCATGATCGAGGCCAGGGCCACCAACCGGCGCTGGACGAAGCCGAGTTCGTACGGATGGCTGCCGCCGAACTCACCGAGACCCACCCGCTCGAGTGCGTCCGACGCCCGCTGCAGCGCCTCCGCCTTCCCCGCCCCGGTGATTCGAGGGCCGTAGGACACCTCGCGCAGCACGGTCCGCTCGAAGAGCTGCTGGTCCGTGTCCTGGAAGAGGAAGCCGACGTGGCGCGCGAGCGCACCCGTGGCCTGACGCGTGATGAGTGTCCCGTCCACCGTGACGGAACCGGAGTCAGCCCGGAGCAGACCGTTCAGCAGCTGGAGCAGGGTGGACTTGCCCGAGCCGTTGGCCCCGGTGACCGCCACGATCTCACCTGCGACGACGCTCAGGTCCACGCCCCGGAGTCCGTCCCCCATCGTATCGGCGCCGTGGTCATCGGCGCTGGAGGCATCACCTCGGCGCGAAGCGGCGCGGCAATCGGGGTTTCGGCGTGAGAATGCGCGCTTCGACGAATCACGGCGTGAAGTGGAGCGGCCCGACGTGGGACGTTTCGAAGCGGAGCGGTACCGGCACCGGACATCCCGCACCGAGACCAGCTCCCGGGACCCGGCTGCGGTGACACCCGGCACCTGCACGGATCCTCGGGATCCGCCCGGCCCGGGACGGCCCCCGCCGACGGCCTCGGTTCCGGCCACCAAACGGGGGGACCCCCCCGCCGTGCCGATCCCGAAGCGCCCCAACCCGGCCGTGAGGGCCTCGGCCAGCGGACCCTCGTGGACCACCCTGCCGCCCTCCAACCCCAGTACCCGGGCGCCGTCGGGTGCGGATCGCGGCAGCATCGGCTCGCACACCACCACGCCCGTGCCTCCCGCCCGCAGTGCGTCGAGGGCTGCGGCCACGTCCGCCGCGGCGGTGTCGTCGAGACCCTGGAAGGGTTCGTCGAGCACGAGGAACCGCGAACGCTGCATCATCGCCGCCGCGATCACGGTGCGCTGCAGCTGACCGCCCGAGAGGCGCCGGGGATCCCGGTGCAGCAGGTCCCTGAGGCCTAGGGCGCCGGCGACCTCCCCCACCAGCCGGACCAGCTCGCCCGTGGGGACACCACGGTTGGAGGGCCCGAAGGCGATCTCCTCGGCCACGGTCGCGGACATCATGGAGAGCTGACCCACCGCGCCCTGCGCTACGTACGCCACGACGGCGCTCCACGCGGCGGGGTCGATCCGCGGGTCGTCGGGGTTCCCGGAGAAGAGGAGCATCTCATCCGCCAGGGTGAGGGTCCCGCGGAACACGGCACCGGCGTCGCCTCCGGTCCGTCCCGCGAGGAGCCGCGCCAGCGTGGTCTTCCCGGACCCGGACGCCCCGGCCACCACCACGTACTCCCCCGCGCGCACCTCGCACGTGAGATCCGCCAGTGCGGGCGCACCGCCGTCGTCGTAGGCGTAGGCATGGCACTCCAGACGCATCATGTGACCACCAGCCACACCACCGAGAACACCAGGACGACGCCGGTCATCACCCACCGCGTCGCACGCTGGCCGGTGGTGTCGGTGTCGGTGAGGTAGCTCGTGCGAGCCCCGGACGAGGAGAACCCGCGGGCCTCCAGCATGGAGGTGCGCTCGGAGGCATCGGTGAGCAATCCGATCACCAGGGGTGTGGTGACGGCCAGCAGGGCGCGGAGACGGGAGAGCGGGCTGCGCCCCACCACGAGTCCGCGGGACTGCTGGGCACGCGTGATCTGCCCGGCCCGGAGCGCCACATGGGGAATGAGTCCGAGGGCGGAGCCGATCACGAACACGAGCTTCCGGTCCCACCCACGATGCGTCATGGCCGCGAGGAGCTGCGGGATGTCCAGGGTCATGGCCGCGGTGAGCAGCACGCCGGTGAACACGGCCATGCGCAGCCCCATCATCGTCGCGAAGGTGAGCCCCTCCCACGTCACGCGGGCCGGGCCGAGGGTCGCCAGTACGGAGACGCCCTCGGGGAAGAACAGGCCGTGGAGCAGCAGTGAGGAGATCAGGAGCGGGCCGGCCACCACGGCGAGTGCCACACCGATCTGCCGCGGCTTCCCGGACAGCAGGACGGCGGGCAGCACCACCAGGGCCAGGACGCCGAGTGAGAACTCCCAGCGGTTCACCACGAGCACGAGGACCACGAGCAGCACCGCTGCGAGCAACTCGGTCAGGGGATCGAGGGTCCGGCGGCGCGGCATCGTCGTCGTCGACGCTCAGGCGTCGGGAGCGGCATCCCCGCGCGGCGGCGTCGCGGTGACGGGGCCCGACGGCGTCGGCCCAGGGGCCACGGCGGCCGACCTGGCGCCCAGCACGCGGTGGTTCCGTGCGAAGGGGAACTGGCGCACGGCACGCTGCGGCAGGGCGTAGACGATCAGCGCCACCAGGACGAACACCACGATCTTGTCCAGGGAGTCGGAGAGCAGCCCCTGCTTGGTGGCGGCCACGAGCAGCACGTCCCCCATGGACCGGAACGCGGCGATGATCGCGTTGGTGCCCACGGTACCCGCCGCCCCGAACATGAACACCGCCACCGGTGCGGCCACGATCCCGCCGATGGCACCGATCACCAGCCCGGCGACCGGCGCGAGGTACACCCTGCGGAAGGCGCCGTACTTCGCGGCGAGTCCCGCGAGGAGACCGATCAGCGCGGCGCCGGCGGCGAACGGCAGTGCGAAGGGGTTGAAGAGCCCCCAGACGGCGTTGCTCAGTGCCCCGGTGGCGGCCCCTGCCGCGGGACCGGCGAGGACGGCGACGAGCACGGTGCCGATCGCGTCGAGGTAGATCTGCATCCCGAGGGAGCCCGCGATCTGCCCGATCGCGATGTTCAGGGCGATCCCGAGCGGCATGACCACCAGCGAGCTGGTGCTCAGCGTGGGCAGGATCCCGGCGACCAGCAGCGCTCCGCCGCCCAGGAAGCCGAAGAGGGACACGAGCGACGCCGTGCTGCCCACGCCCCCGGCGATCTCGGCGGGCTGGAGGACCACGAGGAACAGGTACGTGGCGAGGATGAGGGTACCGCCGAGCGCCAGGAGCACACGCCGGGGACGCTGCGTGGCGGGCCCGGGGGCGAGGGTCAGGGGTGAACTCACGGTGCTCCTTGGGCGCGACGGCGGTGTACGCGCTTCATGTCACCTCGGCGCAGGCCGCGCAGCACTGCGGGCAGCACCAGTGTAGCGGCGGCCCTGCCTGCGGCAGCCGGTGCCCGCGGGGTCGGCGGCGCATGGTGTCACCCGTGCGTCCTCGCCAGAGCGGCGAGCCGCCGGACCATGAGCTCGAACACCGCGGCGGGATCGTTGCCGGTCACGATCCGGGCGTTCGGTGCACGCTTCCACATGCCGGCGACGTCGGCGACGGTCTGGCCGAACGTGAGGGCGGAGTCCGTCTCCACGTCCACGGTGGCGAGCCGTTCCTGCACCTGGGCCTCCCCGGTGGCCACCATCGCAGCGAACAGGTCGTGGAGGTGCGCGATGTACCCCTGGTCGTGGAGCCGGTGGAACTCCATGTAGAAGCGCAGGGCGTCGGACAGGCAGGCGATCACCGCGTTCCCGTTGGCACTCCGCGTGCCCTCGGGCTGGTCCGTCGCGAGGAGTTCCGGGCCCGCCCCGGCGGCGCGCGACACCGCGTCGACGTGGCTCGGCGTGCACTCGATGCGCTCGGTGGTCTCCAGCGCGCACACCACGGGCAGTTTCTCCACGGGGAGCCCCTCGTAGGCCGCGTAGACCTCCTTGGCCGCGTGCGGGTCCACGTGCGTGTTCCACTCGGCCACGGGCGTGGTGTTGCCCGGGTGGTGGAAGGCACCGCCCATGATCACGAGGCCCTTCAGCAGCAGCGGGAGCCGTGGCTCGGCGCGGATGGCCAGCGCCAGATTGGTGAGCGGACCGGTGACCAGGCCGGTGATCTGCCCCGGGTGGCTCCGCACGGCCTCCACCCAGACGTCGACGGCGTGCCGGCCGGACACGTGTCCCCGCGGCGTCGGCAGGACGGCGTAGCCGATCCCCTGGTCGCCGTGCGTCTCCTCCGTGGTGACCAGGGGCACCTCCAGCGGGACCTCGCTGCCCACCGCCACCTCCACCCCTGCGTAGGAGCAGAGGTCCAGGAGCGCCAGGTTGTTGATCGCCACCTGCTGCGCGCCGACGTTCCCCGCGGTGCAGGTGATGGCCTCGATGCCGACGCCGGGGGTGGCCAGCAGGTACATCAGGGCCACGGCGTCGTCGATCCCGGTGTCGACGTCGAGCAGGAGGCGGCTGCCGGCGGGGACCACCGCTCAGCCCGCCGCGCTGGTGCGGAGCAGCTGCAGCCGCAGCGTGCGCGCGGTCTCCATGTGGGTGCGGGCCAGTGCACGGGCGTCATCGCTGCGCCGCTCGGCGATGGCACTGATCAGCGCCTCGTGCTCCCCGAGCACCTCCTGCCAGCGGTTGCCCACGGACAGGGTGGAGCGCGGGGTGTGGATGAGGTGGGTGGAGAGCCGCTGCAGCAGATCCATCAGGATCGGGTTCCGGGCAGCGGCCCAGAGCGAGGTGTGGAACTCGAGGTTGTTGGTGACGCGCACGGTGTCCTCGGGGTCCACCACGGCGCGGTCCCGTTCCAGGAGCGCCTCCAGGCGCATGAGATCGGCGTCGCCCCGGTTGAGGGCGGCCTGGCCTGCGGCCTCCTCCTCCAGCATGACCCGCAGGTCGTAGATCTGGATGACCTGCTGCGGGTCGATCTGCGGCACCTGCAGACCTCGTGCGGCGCGCTCGAGCAACCGCTCGTGCTGCAGTCTGCTGAGCGCCTCGCGCACGGGGGTACGGGACACCCCGAAACGCTCCGAGATGACCACCTCCCGGAGGGCGGTGCCCGGCGGGTGGACGCCGGCGAGGATCTCACCGCGCAGCGCCCGGAAGATGGTGTCGCCGTCCACGCGCGTCGGATGATCGACGGACTCGGCCATGGCACCTCCTCCCGGGTGTCGGATGTCTGGCGCGGGGTCGGGACCCCGCGGGAGGTACGGGCCGGGAGCGCTCGCTCCCGGCCCGTACCCGCTGCTCGTCAGGCGGCGAGCTGACGCAGCACGTACTGCAGGATGCCGCCGTTGCGGTAGTAGTCCGCCTCGCCCGGGGTGTCGATGCGCAGGACGGCGTCGAACTCCACCGGTGCACCGCCGTCGGCCGGGGTCGCGGTCACGTGGAGCGTGCCCGGCGTGCGGCCCTCGTTGAGCTCGGTGACACCGCTGACGGAGAAGGTCTCCGTACCGGTGAGACCGAGGCTCTCGGCGTTCTGGCCCTGCGGGTACTGCAGGGGCAGCACGCCCATGCCGATCAGGTTGGAGCGGTGGATGCGCTCGTAGCTCTCCGCCACCACGGCCTTGACGCCGAGCAGCGCGGTGCCCTTGGCGGCCCAGTCACGCGAGGACCCGGAGCCGTACTCCTTGCCGGCGAGGACCACCAGCGGCGTACCGGCGGCGCGGTAGTTCTCCGCGGCGTCGTACACGGCCGCCTGCGGCGTATCCGCCTGCGAGAAGTCACGCGTGAACCCGCCCTCGACGCCGTCGAGGAGCTGGTTCTTGATGCGGATGTTCGCGAACGTGCCGCGGATCATGACCTCGTGGTTCCCACGGCGGGAGCCGTAGGAGTTGAAGTCCTTGCGCTGCACGCCCTTCTCGGTGAGGTAGCGCCCGGCCGGGGTGTCCGACTTGAACGATCCCGCGGGCGAGATGTGGTCGGTGGTGACCGAGTCGCCGAGCTTCAGCAGCACGCGTGCGCCGTCGATGTCCTCCACGGGGCTCGCCTCGCGCTGCATGCCCTCGAAGTACGGGGGCTTCCGCACATACGTGGACTCCGCGTCCCAGGCGAAGGTGTCGCCGTCGGGCGTGGGCAGGGACTGCCAGCGCTCGTCGCCCTCGAAGATGGTGCGGTAGCTCGAGGTGAACATGTCCTCGTCGATCGAGGCGTCGATGACCTGCTGGACCTCCACCGGGTTGGGCCAGATGTCGGCCAGGAAGATGTCCTTGCCCGCCTCGTCCTGGCCGAGCGGCTCGGAGTCGAAGTCGAAGTCCATGGTGCCGGCCAGTGCGTAGGCCACCACCAGGGGAGGCGAGGCCAGGTAGTTCATCTTCACGTCCGGGTTGATCCGGCCCTCGAAGTTGCGGTTGCCGGACAGGACGGCGGTGACGGCGAGGTCGTTGTCCTGGATGGCCTGCGAGATCTCGTCCTCGAGCGGACCCGAGTTGCCGATGCAGGTGGCGCAGCCGTAGCCCACCGTGTAGAAGCCGAGCTTCTCCAGGTACGGGATCAGTCCCGACTTCTCGTAGTAGTCGGTGACCACCTTGGAGCCCGGGGCCACGGAGGTCTTGACCCACGGCTTGGACACGAGGCCCTTCTCCACGGCGTTGCGCGCCAGCACGGCGGCGGCGAGCATCACGGAGGGGTTGGACGTGTTGGTGCACGAGGTGATGGACGCGATGCTGACCGCACCGTGGTCCAGCTCGAACTCGCGGCCGTCGCCCATGCTCACGCTGACCTTCCTGGACGGGCGCGTGCGTGCGGGGGCGGCGTCGTCGACGGTCTCGCGGGGCTCCTCGTTCTCGCCCGTCACGGACGCCGTGGTGCCCGGGGTGAAGCTCGGGGAGTCCGACGCCGGGAAGCTCTCCTGCGAGGACTCGTCCACGGTGGCGCCGGGCGCGAACCCGAGATCGGGGTCGTCGGAGTAGTTGCGCAGGTCCTCGCGGAACTGGCTCTTGGCCTTGCTGAGCTCCACGCGGTCCTGGGGCCGCTTCGGCCCGGCGATCGAGGACACCACGGTGGAGAGGTCCAGTTCGAGGTACTCGGAGAACCGGATCTCGCGCGAGGGGTCGTGCCAGAGGCCCTGCTCCTTCGCGTAGGTCTCCACGAGCGCCACGTTCTCGGCGGGGCGGCCCGTGAGGCGCAGGTAGTCGAGCGTGACGTCGTCGATGGGGAACATCGCGGCGGTGGAGCCGAACTCGGGGCTCATGTTGCCGATGGTCGCGCGGTTCGCGAGCGGCACGGAGGCCACGCCCTCGCCGTAGAACTCGACGAACTTGCCCACCACGCCGTGCTTGCGCAGCATCTGGGTGATGGTGAGCACCACGTCCGTGGCGGTGGCGCCGGCGGGGATGTCACCGGTGAGCTTGAAGCCCACCACGCGCGGGATCAGCATGGAGACGGGCTGGCCGAGCATGGCGGCCTCGGCCTCGATGCCACCCACACCCCAGCCGAGCACCCCGAGGCCGTTGACCATGGTGGTGTGCGAGTCGGTGCCCACGCACGTGTCGGGGTAGGCGCGCAGTGCGCCGTCGACCTCGCGGGTCATGACCGTGCGGGCCAGGTACTCGAGGTTCACCTGGTGCACGATCCCCATGCCCGGCGGGACAACCTTGAAGTCGTCGAAGGCCGTCTGGCCCCAGCGGAGGAACTGGTACCGCTCGCCGTTGCGCTGGTACTCGATCTCCATGTTGCGCTCGAGGGCGCCGGCGTTGCCGAAGGCGTCGATCTGCACGGAGTGGTCGATGACCATCTCGGCAGGCGCCAGGGGGTTCACGCGCTTGGGGTCGCCACCGAGGTCAGCGACGGCCTCACGCATCGTTGCGAGGTCGACCACGCAGGGGACACCGGTGAAGTCCTGCATGATCACGCGTGCGGGGGTGAACTGGATCTCGGTGTCGGGTTCCGCGGCGGCATCCCACTGGGCGAGGGCCCGGACGTGGTCGGCGGTGATGTTCGCGCCGTCCTCGGTGCGGAGCAGGTTCTCCAGCAGGACCTTGAGGCTGAACGGCAGGTTCTCGGCACCCTCGACCGCACTGAGCCTGAAAATTTCGTACTCGGCACCGGCGACATCGAGTACGCCCTTCGCGCCGAATGAGTCCGCAGTCGTCATGACGTCGGCTCCCTTCAGAGAGGTTGTGGAATGGTCCCATCCTATTCCACCCTCCACATCACTGTATACAGTGGTACACCGAGCCGACGTCGTGTCGGTGCATCAGGCGTCCTGGACCACGTCCCCGGCACGCTCCGATGCGCCCCGCAGCCCGAACAGCTGCTCATCCTGCTTCGGGGCCTCCACGCGACTGTGGTCCACGATCGGGCCGGTGCCGGCGATCTCGCGGATGAGCTCGATCCCGGCGATCGCCTCCGCCTTCGAGGCGAAGAAGGTGGAGACCGCGACGAGCGTGCCGTCGGGGGCGGTCAGCTTCACACGGAATCCGTCGTCGTGCGCATCGACCAGCTTGAAGTATCCAGCCATCGTCCTACCTCCTTGTAAGGGGCGTCGTCATCGGGCCCATACCCTAAGCATACTTAGTTCACCGTTCGGGACACGCCGTCCGCACCCGCACTTATGGGGCTGGACAGCGCGGGCGGCATGCGGCAGGCTCGCCCTGGACCCCAGCAGACCCACCGGACGGAGAGCATCATGATGGACTCGAGCAGCGCGGGAAACCCGGGCGGCGCGGCACTGCCTGCGGACCATCCGCTCGGCCCCGCCTCCCCCGTCCCACCCGAGGAGAAGGAACCGGAGTTCGTGGGCCGAGCACCCGTGGGTGCGGACGGCACCACCTCGGACGGCTCGTCCCACCCCGACGACGCCACGGGATCCACCGCCGGCGGACCGTCCTCCGGATCGGCCGACGACGGCGCACCCGCCCCCGACCGCCGCGAGGACGTCCTCGATCCCTCCGCGGGCTCCGCGGGGCACCGCGCCGCCACCATCCGGGACGAACAGCACACGCACGACGCCGGTACGGTACCGGCGGCGTTCAACGGCACGAGCACCCCGGAGGACCCGGAGCGGAACCGCAGACCCGAGGACGCCGCAGCCGAGCCCGACAGCTGGGACAGCGGCGGCGCGACGCACTGACAGCGACGCACTTACAGCCCTGGTCGGCGCTGGTCAGCGCGGTTCAGCGCCGCTCAACGCCCCAGGCTCGCCGCGCGGGTCACGAGGGAGGGCGGCAGCACGCGGGCGGCGGCCACGAGCGCACGGTAGCGCAGCCCCGGGACCGAGACGGCCCTGCCCGCCGCGGTGTCCCGCAGCGCCTCGCGCACCACGAACCCGGCATCGAGCCAGAGCAGGCGTGGGATCCCGCCCTTGTCCACCCCCATGCGCTGGTGGAAGTCGGTGTGGACGAACCCGGGGCACAGCGCGGTGACCCGCACGCCGTCGCGCCCGTAGGCCACGTTGGCCCAGCGGCTGAAGCTGATCATCGCCGCCTTGGCCGCACCGTACGAGCCCCGCGGCACGAAGCCCGCCACGCTGGCCACGTTGATGACGGTCCCCTCCCCGTTCCGCCGCATGACCTGGAGTGCGCCGTGCGCGAGGGCCAGGGGCACCTCCACGTGGATGCGCAGGTGGTCGATCTCGTCCTCGAGCGACGTGTCCGCGAACGAGGTGGGGAG
The DNA here is from genome assembly GCF_001187915.1 of Arthrobacter sp. RIT-PI-e. GTDB lineage: Bacteria > Actinomycetota > Actinomycetes > Actinomycetales > Micrococcaceae > Arthrobacter_D. Next base: position 113,926 of record NZ_LGIU01000033.1, read on the forward strand.
CCCGTACCCGGCGTTGTTCACCAGGACGTCCACGGCCGGCACACCCGAACCGTCCCCGCCCGCCCGGATCCGCTCCAGCACGCGGTTCCGTGCGGCGTCGTCGAGCAGGTCCGCGGTGAGGACCTCCACCTCCACCCCTGCAGTCCGCCGGAGGTCCGCGGCGGTGCGCCCGAGGGACTCCTCCGAGCGCGCCACGAGCACCAGATCGCACCCGCGTGCAGCGAACTGCCGGGCGAACTCCGCCCCGATCCCCGAGGTGGCGCCGGTGATGAGCACGGTGGTCGTCATGCCCCCCACCCTTACCCGCGGGAGGACCGCGCGCAAGCCCGGACCGTGCAACGTCGCCGCGACCTCGGACGGGGTAGGTTCGCGGTAACGGAGGGGGGCGGATCGCGGGGAACCGCGCGCCCCCTTCCGTCAACGGCGCGTCCGCCACACGGACGCGCTCCGAGCAGGGCGAGAGAGGACGTTCCATGAGCGAGAACAGAGCTGTTGCGTACAAGGGACCGGGGAAGGTCGAGGTCATCGACATCGACTACCCCACCTTCGAACTGAAGGACGGACCGGGGGTGAATCCCGCCAACGTGGGCCGCTCGGTGCACCACGGGGTGATCCTGAAGACCGTCACCACGAACATCTGCGGCTCGGACCAACACATGGTCCGCGGCCGCACCACGGCTCCGGCCGACCTGGTGCTCGGGCACGAGATCACCGGCGAGGTGGTGGAGGTGGGCCGCGACGTCGAGTTCATCAAGGTGGGTGACATCTGCTCGGTCCCCTTCAACATCGCATGCGGCAGGTGCCGCAACTGCAAGGAGCGCAAGACCGGCATCTGCCTCAACGTCAACCCCGACCGCCCGGGCAGCGCCTACGGCTACGTGGATATGGGCGGCTGGGTGGGCGGCCAGGCCGAGTACGTCCTGGTACCCTACGCGGACTGGAACCTGCTGAAGTTCCCCGACCGCGACCAGGCCCTGGAGAAAATCCTGGACCTGACCATGCTCTCCGACATCTTCCCCACCGGGTTCCACGGGGCGGTCACCGCGGGTGTGGGCGTCGGTTCCACCGTGTACGTCGCGGGAGCCGGCCCGGTGGGCCTCGCCGCGGCCGTCTCGGCACAGCTGCTGGGTGCCGCCGTGGTGATCGTCGGGGATCTCAACGAGGACCGCCTTGCACGGGCGCGCAGCTTCGGCTGCGAGACCGTCGACGTCTCCAAGGGCCACCCCCGTGACCAGATCGAGCAGCTGCTCGGCGTGCCCGAGGTGGACTGCGGTGTGGATGCGGTGGGCTTCGAGGCGCGTGGCCACGGCGCGGGATCTGCGACGGAGGCTCCCGCCACCGTGCTGAACTCCCTCATGGACATCACGGCCGCCGGCGGTGCACTCGGTATCCCGGGACTGTACGTGACGGGGGATCCGGGAGCCGTGGACGACGCCGCGAAGGCGGGCTCTCTGTCGCTGAGCCTCGGTACCGGGTGGGCCAAGTCCCTCTCCTTCACCACCGGCCAGTGCCCCGTCATGAAGTACAACCGGGGCCTGATGATGGCGATCCTGCACGATCGCGTGCAGATCGCGAAGGCCGTCAACGCCAAGCCGATCTCCCTCGAGGACGCACCACGTGGTTACGAGGAGTTCGACGCCGGTGCGGCCACCAAGTACGTGCTCGACCCGCACGGCTACGTGTCGGCCTGATCACAGGACGCATCGCGCCATGAGAGCTTCCGGCGGACCCTCCTCCCTCGGGAACCGGGTCCGCCGGAGGCTTCTCGGCCCCCGATGCACCGGGCGGAGGGCAGTGTGGCACAGTGTACGGACTGACGCCAGAGTAGTTCCCCCCCCTTTCTCGCTGAAGTCAAGCACCGGACAGTACCGGTTTGGCAACGACTCCGAAATGCCCTACTGTGGAGGCAGTTCCCCGTCCCGGGGAGACCAACAAGCTGCCGACTTCTCGAGCAGTGACTATGCCCGGCGCCGCCTTCACCGCTCGTTGCTCCTCAGGCGGATGCCGAACCATGACCTCCACATCGTCAAGGTGAGCAACGGCGCGAAGAAGTCCGGGGACGGGCCTAGTGCGGGTGGCCTTTCGGAGCATCGTAACCCCCATGAACACATCGAAGATCAGCACCACCGCCCGTCGCGGACTCGCAGCAGTAGCCATCACCGGACTCGGCCTCGGCGCCGCTGCAGGGGCGGCCAACGCGGCCCCCGCCAGCGACTGGGACGCCCTCGCGCAGTGCGAGAGCGGCGGCAACTGGGGCATCAACACCGGCAACGGTTTCTCCGGCGGACTCCAGTTCACCCCCTCCACCTGGGCCGGTTTCGGCGGCCAGGGCAACCCCCAGGACGCCACGCGTGAGCAGCAGATCGCGGTCGCGGAGAACGTCCTCGCAGGTCAGGGCTGGGGCGCATGGCCCTCCTGCTCCGCGCAGCTCGGCCTGAACAGCGCCGCCAACCCCGGCCAGGTCCCCGTCCAAGCACCCGCGCCCGCACCGGCGCCGGTCCAGTACGTGGCACCTGCCCCGGTCCAGTACACGGCTCCCGCCCCCGTGCAGGCCGTGGCGCCCACCGTCCAGCTCGAGTACGTGGCTCCCGCCCCCGTGCAGGCCGAGTACGTGGCACCGGCTCCCGTCGCCGCGGAGCCCGTGTACTACGCACCCGCCCCCGTGGCACTGAGCGGCCAGACCTACACCATCCAGGCCGGTGACACCCTCAGCGGCATCGCCGACAAGCTCGGCGTCGTCGGCGGATGGCAGGCACTGTTCGCCGCCAACACCGACACCGTGAGCAACGCCGACCTGATCTACGTGGGTCACGTCCTGCAGCTCCCTGCCTGAGCAGGAACCCTCGGCCTGAACCAGGCCTGACACCCGGGAATCAGGTGCACCGCCGTTCGCGGCGCACCTGATCCCGGGAACCAGAGCAGTGACGACAGCAGCGCCCGTCTCCGTAGGAGACGGGCGCTGCTGTCGTCACTGCTCTGGCAGTATCACCATTCGGGCAGTATCACCGTCCGGTGAGGCACTGCCGTTCAGTACGTCGGCGGGTGGTCAGCCGCAGGAGGTGGCATCCACCTCGATCTTGAGATCGTGCGCCACGGAATACTCCCGCTCGGAGGACGAGAAGTTCACGAGGATGTTCTCCGCGGTGCCGTTCGTGACACCGTCCGCGAGCTCCACGGTGACGATGATGTTGACGTGGGCATCGGGTTCGAACCGGTAGCCGTCGGCGGGCACGGGGGGTCCGATCGGCTCCTGCGTGGCCGTGGGGGTCGGGGTGGGGGAATGCCCTCCGTGGGCGTCGACGTCGGCACCTCCGTGGTGGTGCCCCTCGCGGTTCGCCGTCTGCACCATGGAGGACACGATGTCCAGGCCCTGCGGGTCACCCAGCGCCATCTCACCGAAGGTGAAGGTCTCCAGAGTGGGGTTGTGGAGCATCACCGTGTACCGCAGACGGCTGTCCCGGGGCTGGACCCCGCACAGCTCCGCGCCGTCGATCCCCACATTGAGGGGATCATCCCCGAGATTCGCACCCACGGGATCTGTCTGCTGCGCCTCCACCGGAGCACCGGTGGCCGGCACCTGCTCCACCACCCCGGCGCCGTCGACGCCGTCGACGCCGTTGACCCCGAGCGGATTCTCCTCCACTGCACCGCACCCCCCGACGACCAGCGGTACGGCGAGTGCTGCGGCCAGCAGGGCACCCCGGCGGCGGTGCGCCAGTCCCGTCAGAAGTTTCACGAGGATCCGATCCGTTGGAGCCGATCGTCGCGGGGCGGCCCCTCGACGCTGGTGGGGGGCCGTGGGATCGGCCCGCGACACCGCCGGCAGGGATTCGGCGCGGAGCATGCCGCGGTTTGGTCCGGCCGGCATCGGTCCCGTGGGGCGCGCGGGAATCGAGCGCCTCCGAGCACCGCCCTCAGGCGAGTGGCTTGCCCCCGGTCACGCCGAGGATCTCGCCGGACACGTAGCGGGCATCGTTGGACGCGAGATACACGAAGGCACCCGCCACCTCGGCGGGCTGACCCATCCTGCCCAGCGGGGTGTCCTCGCCGAACGTCTCCAGCTTCTTGCTGGTGGTGGTGGCCGGTTGCAGCGGCGTCCAGATGGGTCCCGGAGCCACGGCGTTGACGCGGATCCCGCGCTCGCCCAGTAGTTCGGCCAGGCTGACCGTCCGGTTGTTCAGGGCGGCCTTGGTGGCCGCGTAGTCCATGAGACCGGTGGAGGGATGGTACCCCTGGATGGACGTGGTGTTGATGATGGATGCACCCTCGCCGAGGTGCGGGAGAGCTGCCTGGGTCAGCCAGATCGTCCCGTACACGTTGGTCTCGAAGGTGCGGCGCAGCTGATCGGCGTCGATCGCCGGCAGTCCGTCCGGCTGGGCGATGTGGAAGCCCGCGTTGTTCACCAGGATGTCCAGTCCACCCAGCCCGTCGACCACCTGCCGGACGGCCGACGGCGAGTACGCCTCGTCGCGGAGGTCACCGGGAACCGCCAGTGCGGTGCGCCCCTCCGCCCTGATCAGTTCGAGGCAGCTCGCGCCGTCCTCCTCCTCCGCGGGGAGGTACCCGATGGCCACGTCGGCGCCCTCGCGGGCGAAGGCGAGCGCCACGGCCCTCCCGATCCCGGAGTCCCCACCGGTGATGAAGGCCCGCCTGCCGGCGAGTCTGCCGTGCCCGGTGTAGCTGTCCTCCCCGTGATCGGGTCGCGGGTCCATCCGCTCGGTGTACCCGGGGAACTCCTGCAGCTCGGTCGAGGCGTCGACGGCGGGGCCGCGCGGGTCCTCCTGGTCCAGGGTGCCTGACGGGTCGTTCTCCATGGTGCTCCTGACGATCGTTGGCGGGCGGGACACTAAGCCTACTGTCATTGTGTTTGTCGCGTGAGTCCTCTAGTAATGGAGGTATGACAGTGATATTGAGGTCCCTTGAAACCGCTGTACCTGCCACGGTGATGGTGCAGTCGGAGGTTCGCGACGTCTTCGCGGCCCAGCCGGACCTGACGCGGCTCGGCAAGCGGTTGGTCGGCGCGGCGTTCGACTCCTCGGGGATCGAGACCAGGTACACGGTGGTCGAGGAGCTGACCATGGAGACGGCCTCGGAGGCCCCGGTGTTCTTCGACCGGGAGAACGTGCGGATCCTCACCCCGAGCACCAAGACCCGCAACCAGGTGTACGCCGAGGAGGGGACCAAGCTCTTCGTGGAGGCGGCGCGGAAGGCCCTCGAGGCCGCCCCGGAGCTGCAGGCCTCGGACGTCACGCACGTGATCACCGCCTCCTGCACCGGGTTCTTCGCCCCCGGACCGGACTACAAGGTGGTGCGGGCCCTGGGGCTCGATCCCTCGGTACAGCGCTACCACCTCGGTTTCATGGGCTGCTACGCGGCCTTCCCCGCCCTGAGGTCCGCGAAGGCCTTCTGCGAGGCGGACCCGGACGCCGTGGTCCTGGTGATCGCCGCCGAGCTGTGCTCGCTGCACGTACGTTCCTCGAACAACCCCGACACCATCGTGGGTTCGTCCCTCTTCGCCGACGGCGCCGCCGCTGCTCTCGTGTCCGCCCGAGATCTCCCGCTGGACCGGCCCGCGCTGAGCCTGGACCACTTCGAGACGGTCCTCACCCCGGTGGGCGAGGAGTCCATGGCCTGGAACATCGGCGACGAGGGCTTCGAGATGGTCCTCGGGACGTACGTGCCGCACATCATCGACGAGCACATCGTGGGAGCGCTCGAACCATTGCTCGCCCGGGACGCCTCCCTGGCCGGTCTCCCCTACTCCGGGATCGAGCACTGGGCCATCCACCCGGGAGGCCGGAGCATCCTCGACAAGGTGGAGGCGAAGCTCGCCCTGTCCGAGGAGCAGCTGGTCCCCGCACGGCAGACGCTGCGCGACTACGGCAACATGAGCAGCGCGACGGTGATGTTCGTGCTCAAGCACATCCTGGACCAGCCTGCGTCCTCGGGCGACGGCCGCATCTGCTCCATGGCCTTCGGTCCGGGCCTGACCGTGGAGACCGCACTCCTCACGAAGATCGGTGCAGGACCGTCCGACGCCGGTACGGCCCAGGCGGCGGCGTCGGACACCGTGGAGGTGTCCGACGCCGACAGCGCGGGTGCCGCGGCCGCGGTGCCCGACGATCTCACCCCCCTCCTCAGCGAAGCCGGGGCGTGAGCCGCACGGGGTTCCTGGCACGGCGGGACACGGAGGCCGTCGAGCAGATGGACCGCCCGGACTGCGACCCGGTGAAGCTCGACCGCACGTACGCCCAGTTCGGGCTGGTCAACTCCGTGGTGTCCGGCTGGCGCCGCACGTACACCACCCTGCTACGGCCCGCGTTCTCGACGGAGCGCACGAACACCCTGCTGGACATCGGTTCGGGAGGCGGCGACGTACCGCGCGTACTCGCCCGCTGGGCACGCGCTGACGGCTTCCGCCTGGAGCTCACCGCCATCGACCCCGACGCCCGGGCGCACGCCCACGCCATGCAGCGGCGCCCGCTGCCCGGCCTGTCCTTCCGTCGGGCACTCAGCTCGGAACTGGTCGCCGAAGGCGCGGTGTTCGACGTCGTGCTCTCCAACCACGTCCTCCACCATCTGACGGAGCAGGAACGCGAGGCCCTCCTCGACGACTCGGAGGCCCTGACCACGCGGGTGGCCGTGCACAGCGACATCCACCGTCACCCGCTGGCCTATGCGCTGTTCTCCGTGGCCACCCTGCCGCTTCCCGGTTCGTTCATCCGCGAGGACGGCCTGACCTCGATCCGCCGGAGCTACACACCCCCCGAGTTGCAGCACGTCGTCGCCGGCCGGGAGGGGTGGCGGGTGCGCACCATGGCCCCGTTCATCAACCTGCTGGTGCTGGAGCGTGGCACCGGTGGACCGTACGTGCCGGGGGCGGGCCGTGCATGACGTGATCGTGGTGGGTGGTGGGCCCGTGGGCCTCTACACCGCGCTGCTCCTGCGCAGGGCCGGGGTGGACGCCGTCGTCCTGGAGCGCCGCACCGAGCGGAGCAGGCACTCACGCGCGATCGGGATCCACCCCCCGGCGCTGCGGGCACTCGGGCTCGACGGGGTCGCGGACGAGCTCCGCGCACGCGGCATCCGGATCCGGGACGGCGTGGCGCGCAGCGCGGGCCGGCACGTGGGGACGGTCTCCTTCTCCACCCTGCCCGGCGACGAGAAGTACGTGCTGGCCGTCCCGCAGGCCGTCACCGAGGAGATCCTGGAACGCCGGCTCGAGGAGGACCACCCGGGCTGCCTGGTGCGCGGCGTGGAGGTGACGGGCGTCGAGGAGCGCGCCGGGCACGTGCGCGTCGCGATCTCCTCCGAGGGTACGGACACCGTGGTCGAGGCACGCCTGCTGGTGGCCGCCGACGGCGCGCGGAGCTCCGTACGGGAGAATCTCGCCATCGGCGCGCCGGCGCGCCGCTATCCGGACTGCTACGTGATGGGTGACTTCCACGACAGCACGGACGACGGCGACGACGCCGTGCTGTACCTCGAGGCCGGCGGCATCGTGGAGTCCTTCCCGCTCCCCGGGCACATCCGGAGGTGGGTGGTCAGACTCGGCGCACCGCTGGCGGACCCCACGGCGGGGCGGCTGGCGGACCTGGTGGGGCAGCGGACGGGGGGGGGGGGGGGCCCCGCCCCGAACTCGATGCTGTGGGCGGTCGGGGTACAGGCCCGGCTCGCCGATCGGGTGGTCTCCGGACGCACCGTCCTGATCGGTGATGCCGCGCACGAGATCAGCCCCATCGGCGGGCAGGGGATGAACCTCGGGTGGCTGGACGCGGTGGATCTTGCCCCTATCATCACCGCCTCCCTGCGCGACGGTCGGGAGGTGGGTGGAGGTCTGCGCCGGTACGAGAGGGAGCGCCGCACACGGGCGAGGGCCGCGCGGGCGAAGGCCGAGATCAACATGGTCCTCGGGCGCCCGCTGCCGGCGTACCTGCTGCGACCGAGGAACAGGCTGCTGGGAACTCTGATCAGGAACCGGACCGTCCACCGGGGCGTCGCTCGCGCTTTCACCATGCAGTGACCACTCCGGCGCGGACGCCCGGGAGGACGACGAAACCCCCGCAGCCCGTCCCCCGTGTCCCACCGGAGTGGGAACGGGCGTACCGGATGCTGCGGGGGCTGGCCGAGGGGTTGCTCGCTACTTGAGCAGGCCCTTCTTGACGTTGCTGGGGCGCTGCATCTCGCCCTGCTTCGCGCCCATGACGATCACGGTGCCGCTGACCACGGGCAGGAGCCACTGGGTGATCTTGAGCTGCTGCTGTGCCTTGGCCAGTTCGTCACTGGCTCCGGGACGGGGCTCGGTTGCACCTGCGCCGCCCTCGTGGGCCAGTTCGCCGACCTTCTTACCGAGGATCCCCGAGTACAGCGAGAGCGCCATGCCGAGGACGGTGACGACGGTCTTCGAGACGGTGTTGGAACCGACACCGTCCTGCGCCGCGACGCGGCCCTTGTTCGCACCGATCAGGGCGAGGCCGCCGAGACCGTGGACGGCGAAGGCGCCGATCTGCACGGGGGTCCACTTGGCCCAGCCGAGGGCGGAGAGGCGTGTGCGCTCCTTGGGGTCCTTGGCCTGGCCGGTTGCGCCGTTCAGACCGACAGCGCCCATCAAGGTGCCTCCGAACCAGGCTGCTGCGCCGAGGTCGTGGGCCGATCGTGCCAAAAGGTTTCCTGCCATGATGTAGAACTCCTTAAACGTTGGTCCTGCCTACCCTCTACATCTATCAGCCTGCTTAGGATTAAGCTATTGCAACCCCGAAAAATACTTCCGGGTGTGATTATTCGTACAGAACTGCTAGAAGAGGAGCCCCCGTGGCCGACACCGCAAGCGCACTCGACGACGTCTGGTCCGAGTGGAAGGAGGCCGTGAACATGACGGCCTCGGAGCTCGAGACATGGTTGGGGACGGACGAGTCGAAGGCGGTGGGCCAGAAGGAGGGCGGCTCCGGCGAATCCGTGGGCCACGCCTCGGGCAGGCACATCGTGAAGATCCTCCGGTCCAGGAAGGGGGACCTCGGGGACGACGACGTCCAGCACATGACCAAGGTGGTGGGGTACGTGCACCGGCACAGTGCCCAGGGACCTCCCAAGGAGGACGTCGAGACCTCGAAGTGGCGCTACTCGCTCATGAACTGGGGGCACGATCCGCTGAAGTAGGACCCTCGACGGGGGAGGGTGCCCGCAGGCATCCCCTCCCCGTCGTGTGGTCGGCTACTTCTTGGAGAGCGCACTCTCCTTGTGGGCCGCCTGCTTGCCGGACTTCGCGCTCTCCACGGTGTAATAGGGCTCGTCCTTCGAGGCGTTGAACTTCTGGTCGTCGAAGGTGAACTCCTTCTGGTGCTTCTCCACGACCTTGCCCTCGGTCTCGCCCTGCGGCGTGTTCCAGGTGACCTTGTCTCCCTTGCTGAACGACATCCTCTTCCTTCCGTACGGGGTGGTTCCTCCGAGGCTCCCAGATGCCATGGGGAAAGGGAAGCCTACCGATCGAGGTGGGTCGGGGCGAACAGGCGGACCAGCATCTGGACCACCACCACGTTGGGACCCTCCATCGCGAGGCTCTCGGCCAGGGCCTCGCCGAGGTCGGCGGGTGACGCACGACGGGCCGGCACGCCGAACGATTCCGCGAGGGCCACGAAGTCCGGGCGGGCCAGCTCGGTCGCCGTCGCCTTCCCGAACGCCCCCACCATGTACTCGCGGAGGATCCCGTACCCGCCGTCGTCGACGATCAGCCAGGTCACCGGGACGTCGTGCTGCCGGGCCGTGGCCAGCTCGGCGATCGAGTACATCGCCGATCCGTCACCCGAGACGGCCAGCACCCGTGCGGGCGCACCGTGGGAGGCGAGGCCCACGGCTCCCCCGAGGGCACCCGGGAACCCGAATCCCAGACCGCCTGCACCCTGGGCGGAGTGGAACCGGCCCTCGCGCGCGTCCCAGCAGCTCCAGGCCCAGTAGGCGGCGATCGTCATGTCCCAGAAGGTCTGCAGGTCATCCGGTACGGCGTCACGGATCGCCTCCAGGAGGGCGCGCTCCGGGCCGAGGTCCTGTGCATCGCGCCGCGCCCCGACCCTCGCGAGCGTCGCGGCCACGAGTGCCACCGCGTCGTAGCCGTCCTCGCGATCCCGTGCGAGCGGTGCCAGCGCGGCGTCGAGGGCGGCCAGCGCCTGACCGGCGTCGGCCCGGATCCCGAGTGCCGGGCGGTTCGACTCGAGCACGCGGGGTTCGGCGTCGATCTGGATGATGCGGCCCCGTGGTTCCAGGGTGAAGTAGTTGGAGGTGACCTCGCCGAGGGAGGAGCCCACCACCAGCAGCACGTCGGCGTCCTCGAGCACCTCGCTCACGTGGCGGTCCTCCACCCAGGACTGCAGCGAGAGCTCGTGGGTCCAGGGGAAGGCACCGTTGCCGCCGGGCGAGCACACCACGGGTGCTCCCAGTTTCTCGGCGATCGAGAGCAGCTCCGCCTCGGCACCGCCCCGCCGGGTCCCCCCGCCGGCCACGATCGCAGGGCGCCTCGAGCCCTCGAGCCAGGCCACGGCCTCCCGGACCAGTTCGACCCGCGGCGGGTTGTCGAACGGTTCCGCGAGCGCGTCCTCCACCCGCGGTACCAGGACCGGGTCCAGGAGCACGTTCTGCGGGACCTCGACCCACACGGGCCCCTGGGGCGAGGAGACCGCCTCCGTCCAGGCGTCCTGGATGGCGGAGGGGATGCCGGAGGCGTGCTGGATGAGGCGCTGGCTCTTGGTGACGTTCGCCGCGGACGCCTTCTGGTCGTCGAGCTGGTGCAGCATCCCCTTGCGCCGGGCACCGAGTCCCTCGAGCGGGATCTGGCTGGCGACCACGACCATGGGCACACCGGTGGCGTACGCCTCCTGCAGACCGGCGAGCGCGGTCAGCGCGCCCGGCCCGGTGGAGAGGAACAGGACGCCGACGTCACCGGTGGCGCGCGAGAAGCCATCCGCGGCGAACGCGGCGTTGTTCTCCACGCGCGAGGACACGAAGCGGAGCCTGGACCGCGACAGGGCGTCGAACAGACCGAGTGCGTGCTGACCGGGAATGCCGAACACCGTGCTGGCCCCAAGCGCCGTCAGGGTCTCGACCACCAGGTCGCCGCCGTTCCGGGCCCCGGTGACGGGCGCCGGGGGTACCGAGGCGGCGCCGTCGATGCTCTCCATCTAGGCCGTCCCGGCCGGGGTGGCGGTCATCGTGTCCGCGAGCAGCGTGACGAGGTCGTAGGCCACGTGTGAGGCCGCGACGCCGGTGATCTCGGCGTGGTCGTAGGCGGGTGCCACCTCTACGACGTCGGCCCCCACGAGATTCAGCCCGCGCAGGCCGCGCAGGAGCTCGAGCAGTTCCCTGCTGGTGATGCCCCCGGCCTCCGGGGTGCCCGTCCCCGGGGCGTGTGCGGGATCCAGCACGTCGATGTCCACCGACACGTAGAGGGGGCGGTCGCCGATCCTGGCCCGCAGGCGGTCCACCACCTCGGTGACCCCCTGGCGGTAGACGTCGGCGGAGGTGACGATCCCGAACCCGAAGCGGCGGTCGTCCTCCAGGTCCCGCACCCCGTACAGCGGGCCCCGCGTGCCCACGTGGGAGATGGCCTCGGTGTCGAGGATGCCCTCCTCCACGGCCCGGCGGAACGGGGTGCCGTGCGTGTACTCGGCGCCGAAGTAGGTGTCCCAGGTGTCCAGGTGGGCGTCGAAGTGCAGCAGGGCGAGCGGGGAGCCCGCGCGGGCGGCGGCGGCCCGCAGGAGCGGCAGGGCGATCGTGTGGTCGCCGCCGAGGGTGACCAGCCGGGTACCGTCCGCGGTGAGCTCCAGGGCGTTCTGCTCCACGGTCGCGATGGCCTCACCGATGTCGAACGGGTTCACGGCCATGTCACCGGCGTCGGCCACCTGGACGCTCTCGAACGGCGAGACCTCCAGTGCCGGGTTGTAGGGCCGGAGCAGGCGGGACGCCTCGCGGATGTGGTTGCCGCCGAAGCGCGCTCCGGGGCGGTAGGACACCCCCGAGTCGAAGGGGACACCCACGACGGCGATGTCCGCGCGGTCCACCTGGTCCAGGCGGGGCAGCCGCGCGAAGGTGGCCGCACCCGCGTACCGGGGGATGCGGGAGGAGTCGATCGGCCCGAGGTGCCCGCCTCCGGTGATGCGCAGTTCTTCCATGGCGTCCGTCCGTCCTGGGCCTACCTCCGTGCGGAGTTGCCCGATATGCATCAAAGGTTTTGCAAAAGGCTATTACCGGGTACGCCGGCGGTCAACCATCAGGAGCAGCCGTGATCATCCGCAGCGTCGACCGCACCTGTACGCCCTCGGCTCCACCCCTGGACCGGCCCGTTAAGGATCCATCAAGACGCCCCGAGGAGCGCATCCGCGGGCCTACCGTGATGCGGTGAGTTCATTCGTACGCCTCCAGACTCCTGCCCGGACCCGCGATCAGGGCCGGAAGCGCCTCGGGCGCTGGCTCCTCAACGAATCGAGCCAGCCCACGGCGCACCAGCCCGAGACGGAGCGCACGCAGCCCTGGTGGAGGGTGATGTGCCTGACCGGCGTCGACTACTTCTCGACCCTCGGGTACCAGCCGGCCATCGCGGCGGCTGCGGCGGGCGTCCTGTCACCCCTGGCCACCCTCGTCCTCGTGGCCGTGACCCTGTTCGGCGCCCTGCCCGTGTACAAGCGGGTGGCATCGGAGAGTCCCCGCGGGGAGGGCTCGATCGCGATGCTCGAGAAGCTGCTGCCGAAGTGGCGCGGCAAGGTCTTCGTGCTCGTCCTGCTCGGTTTCGCCGCCACCAGCTTCCTCATCACCATGACGCTCTCGGCGGCGGACGCCAGCGCACACCTGGTCGAGAACCCCTTCGCGCCGTCGTGGCTGCAGGGGCAGGAGATCCTCATCACCGTGGTCTTCCTCGTGCTGCTCTCGGCCGTCTTCCTCCGCGGCTTCCGCGAGGCCATCGGCATCGCCGTCACGATCGTGGCGGTGTTCCTCGTCCTCAACCTGGTGGTCGTGGTCGTCGCCGTCGGCCGGATCATGGCGCTGGACGGCGTCGTGACCGACTGGTGGACGGCCCTCACCACACAGCACGGCAACCCGCTGGTCATGCTCGGCCTGGCCGTCCTCATCTTCCCGCGGCTGGCCCTCGGCCTCTCGGGCTTCGAGACCGGGGTGGTGGTGATGCCCCAGATCGACGGCAGGCCCGGCGACACCGAGGAGAACCCGGCCGGCCGGATCGCCGGCGCGCACAAGCTCCTCACGTCCGCGGCGCTCGTCATGAGCGGCTTCCTCATCGCCTCGAGCTTCGTCACGACCCTGCTGATCCCGGCCGCGGCGTTCGAGGAGGGCGGTCCGGCGAACGGCAGGGCCCTGGCCTACCTCGCCCACCTGTACCTCGGGGACGGCTTCGGCACCGTCTACGACATCTCGACGATCAGCATCCTCTGGTTCGCGGGCGCGTCCGCCATGACCGGCCTGCTGAACCTCGTGCCGCGCTACCTGCCGCGCTACGGGATGGCGCCGGCCTGGGCCAAGGCCGTCCGCCCCCTCGTCCTGGTGATCACGCTCATCGCGATCGTCGTCACGTTCTTCTTCAGGGCCGACGTCGAAGCGCAGGGCGGCGCGTACGCCACAGGCGTCCTGGCCCTCATCACCTCGGCCTCCGTGGCCGTGACCCTGTCCGCCCACCGCAAGCACCAGCGGGGACTGACCGTGGGGTTCGGCATCGCCACGGTGGTCTTCGTGCTGACGACGGCGGTGAACATGATCGAACGGCCCGACGGCCTGAAGATCGCCCTGTTCTTCATCCTCGGGATCATCGTGATCTCGTTCGTGTCCCGCTCACGCCGTGCCTTCGAGCTGCGGGCCACGAGCATCCGGATGGACGAGGCGGCGCTCTCGTTCGTGAGTGCGCAGGACGACGGCGACATCCTCCTGATCGCGCACGAGCCGAAGCGGTTGAGCAGCGCGGCCTACCGGCACAAGCTCCAGCACGCCTGCGCGGTCTCGCACTTCCCGGTGGCGTCCAGACCCCTGTTCATCGAGGTGACCGTCGACGACTCCTCCGATTTCGAGACGGAGCTACGGGTGCGCGGCGTCGTCCGCCACGGGTACCGCATCCTCGAGGTGCACAGCTCGAACGTGCCGAACACGATCGCGGCGGTCATGCTGCACATCCGCGACGTCACCGGCCTCATGCCGCACGTCTACTTCCGCTGGACGGAGGGCGATCCCGTCGCGAACCTCTTCAAGTTCCTCTTCACGGGCGAGGGCGAGATCGCCCCGGTGACCCGGGAGGTGCTGCGCGGCGCCGAGGCGGACGTGACCAGGCGGCCCTGGGTGCATGTCGGCTGAGAACCGCTACCTCCCGGACGCCGCCGGCACCAGGGTCCAGAGAACCACGGCCTCGGCGTCGCCCGGATTGAGCCAGGAGTGGGGTTCGCGGCCGGGGAACGTCACGGTGTCGCCCGCCTCGAGCTCGTACCGGTCATGGGGGAAGATGAGCACGAACCTCCCCGAGACCACGTGCAGGGTCTCCACCTCGCAATCCACCGAGTAGAGCTCGTCCTCACCCCGGCCGTGGGGTTCGACGACGGCACGGATCATCTGGAGCCGCCGTTCGGACCGCGCGGTCATGAGGCGCTCGTTGATGCCCTGGCCGCCGAGACTGATGCGCGGGGCGTCGTCGAGCCTGGTCAGGTGGGTCTCCGGCACCAGGAACAGGTCACCGACCGAGATGGACAGCACCTGGCAGAGGGTCACGAGGGAGGCGACCGACGGTGAGGTCAGATCCCGCTCCACGCGGCTGAGGAAGCCCTTGGTGAGGCCGGTGGCGTCCGCGACCTGCTCGATGGTCATCCGCTGCCCCTGCCGCGCGGCCCGGAGACGCGATCCGATGGCGACGGGAGCATTGGTGGGCTCGACGGGCAGCGCCTTCATGCGGGTCCTCTCCTCGGGGCGATCAAGGAAGCATAACCGTCATACAGCGCTCATCGTGGTGTCACACGACCCTGCGACGATTGACGCGTGACTCGCGTCACCAGTAGCTTACTGGGCATCAACGGTTGCCCAGCAGGCATCCGAATCGGTCGATCGTCGAAGGACTCCCGTGCAAGCACTCAACATCGCCATCGTCGCGATCTACCTCGTCGCCATGCTGGGCTTCGGCTGGTGGGGCAAGTCCCGCACCCGCAACGCCAGCGACTACCTCGTGGCGGGTCGGCGCCTCGGACCGTTCCTCTACACCGGCACCATGGCCGCCGTCGTCCTCGGCGGGGCCTCCACGGTCGGCGGGGTGGGTCTCGGCTACCAGTACGGCATCTCCGGCATGTGGCTGGTGGTGGCCATCGGGACGGGCGTCCTGCTGCTGAGCCTGCTCTTCGCCCCCACCATCCAGAGGCTGAAGATCTACACCGTCTCGCAGATGCTCACCCTGCGCTACGGCCACCGCGCCACACGCGTCTCGGGCATCGTGATGCTCGCGTACACCCTCATGCTCTGCGCCACGTCGACGGGCGCCTACGCCACGATCTTCGTGGTCCTCTTCGGCTGGGACCGTGCGCTGTCCATCGCCGTCGGCGGGGTGATCGTCCTGATCTACTCGACCATCGGCGGGGTGTGGTCCATCACGCTGGCGGACATGGCGCAGTTCGTCATCAAGACCATCGGTGTCTTCGCCCTCATGCTGCCCTTCTCGCTCGCGGCCGCGGGCGGGTTCGCCGGCATCGCCGACCGCGCGGGGGACGAGTTCTTCAGCATCACCGGGATCGGCGCCCAGAGCATCATCACCTACTTCGTGGTCTACACGCTCGGGCTGCTGATCGGCCAGGACATCTGGCAGCGCGTGTTCACGTCGAGGACACCGGTGGTGGCCCGCTGGGGCGGCTCGGCCGCGGGTGTCTACTGCATCCTCTACGGCATCGCCGGCGCCGTCATCGGCATGAGCGCCAGCGTGATCCTTCCCGCCATCGAGTCCAGGGACGACGTCTACGCGGACGTGGCCCTGAACGTCCTGCCGATCGGCATCGGGGGGCTCGTCCTCGCGGCGGCCGTCGCGGCCATGATGTCCACGGCGTCGGGCGCCCTGATCGCCGCCGCCACGGTGGCCCGGACCGACGTCGTGCCGTTCGTGGCCGGGTGGTCCGGCAGGGGTGCGACGGACGGCGGCGCCACCGGGGAGGACGCGACGGCGGAGCACGACGTCGCCTCGAGCCGCTGGTGGGTCCTCGGCCTCGGGATCGTCACGATCGCCCTCGCCGTGGTGGTGCAGGACGTGGTCGCTGCGCTGACCATCGCGTACGACATCCTCGTGGGCGGGCTGCTCGTCGCGATCCTCGGCGGACTCGCCTGGCGCCGCGGCAACGGCGTCGGCGCGGGAGCCTCGATGGCTGCGGGTACCCTCGTGACCCTCGGGGTCATGACCTATCTGGAGATCACGGCGGAGGTCCGCTATGACGGCATCTACGCCAACGACCCGATCTACTACGGCCTCGCGGTGTCGGCACTCGTGTACGTCGCGGTGTCCCTCGCGACCCGGCCGACGGACCCCCGGGTGATGGCGGCCTGGGACCGGCGCGTGGCCGGAGAGGTGCCCGGGGACGAGCACGGCACCGCGGGACACTGAGCCGCAGGTCCCGACCGTCCGCCCAGGTGCGTCCTCCCCCGTTCGGGGAGGACGCACCCGGGCGGTGCGAACTAGTCCTGCTCCTCGGACTTCACCGTCGCCGAGGCACCGCCGTCCTTGCGGCGGCGGTTGCGCCCGCGACCCACCGTCTCGATGGCACGGGACGCCGTCATCGGGCGCTCCCGCTCCGAGGTGCCGGAGGCGAGGGACAGCAGGCGCTCCGCCTCCGCGGGCGGCAGGGAGTGCACACCGTGCCCCTGCTCGTCCAACGCCGTCTCCCGCTCGGCGAGGTCGATGTCCGCCTCGGTGATGTCGGCGTCGTCCTTCTGGTTCCAGGCCTTGATGGCGGCCCAGGTCACCGCCGCGATGGGCACGGACAGGATGGCCCCGATGATCCCGGCCAGGACGGTCCCGGCGGTCAGGGCGAGTAGCACCACGAGCGCGTGGACCTGGAGCGTACGGCCCATGACCACCGGCTGCAGGAAGTTGCCTTCGAGCTGGTTGACCACGATGATCACCGCGACCACGATCAGGGCCGCCGTCAGGCCGTTGGACACCAGCGCCACCAGTGCCGCCAGGATGGCGGTGAGCGAGGCACCCACGATCGGGATGAACGCGCCGACGAAGATCAGTGCGGCCAGCGGGACGGCCAGCGGGATGCCCAGGATCACCAGGGCCAGTCCGATGAAGAACGCGTCGACGAAGGCGATGATCGCCGTCCCCCGCACGTACCCGCCGAGCACCGCGAGGCCCTTCTCGCCGACCTGGCGCGCCTTCACGAGTCGCTTGCCCCGGAAGGCACGCAGCACGAAGGCCCAGATCCGGTCGCCGTCCTTGAGGAAGAAGAACAGGATGACCACCAGGAGCGCCGCCCCGGCGAAGAAGTTGCCGGCCGCGGTGAGGCCGGAGACCGCACCCGCACCCACGGAGCTGCTCGTGGCGAACTGCACCAACGACTCCCGGGCAGAGTCGATCTGCTCGTTGTCGATGGGGAAGGGCCCGGTCTGGACGAAGTCCTGGACCTGGGTGAAGCCCTGCTCCGCCTGGTCCACCAGCTCCCCAGCCTGCCCGATGATGGCGAACACGATCCCGGTGAGGATTCCGCCGATGACCACCAGGAGGAGCACGAACGCCGCTGCCGTGGCACCCGCGCTGGGCCACCCCTTCCTCCGCAGCCAGTTCACCAGGGGACTGATCGCTGCGGCCAGGATGAGGGCCAGCAGAAGGGGGATGACCACCAGGGTCACCCGGGTCAGCGCGTAAGCGGCGATGACCACCAGGACCAGGAGCAGCAGGACCTGTGCGGCACGGATGCTCGCCGCGCCCAGGCTGTCCTGCCACACCGAGCGGCGCCGCCGCGTTCCATCCGGCGCCCCCGCGTCCGTCGTCGGTGCCGGCGCACCACCTGAGTGCACCGGCATCGCCCCTGCATCCTCGCTGCCGGGTGCAGCGTTTGTCACTGCTCGCCGACGTCGCCCCTCGCCCCGGTGGCCCTCCGCCTCCGCGGTGCGTCCTTGTTCCTGAGATGTACCCCGGTCGGTCATACTGCCCTCTTTCGTCCAGGGGCCGAATGCCCGCTGCCTGATCTGTTCCTATCCCACCGCTACGGGTGGTGCACACCGTGTCCTACGACTCCTTCGGAGAACCTCATACCGGTCGCGGATCCCCCCGACCCGCCTTCTGCCCTGACCCGGGCAGGGAGGAACGGTCCCCGCCCGCGAGGAGCAGCTGCTCCCTGACCTCGCGGCGGAGGACCTTGCCGAGCTGGGACCGGGGGAGCTCGTCGATCTGCGTGATGGCGCGGGGTACCTTGTAGGCGGCGAGTCGCGCGCGGCAGTGGAGGCGGAGCGCGTCGGCGTCCAGGACCGCTCCCCCGGCGAGGACCACCACGGCCGTCACCTCCTCGCCGCCCCCGGCTCCCGGGAGGCCGACGACGGCGGCATCCGCCACGTCGGGATGAGCCCGCAGGGCGTCCTCCACCTCGGTGGGTGCCACATTGAAGCCACCCGTGATGATGAGCTCCTTGATACGGTCCACGATGGTGAGGAAGCACTCCGCGTCCGCGGTCACGATGTCCCCCGTGCGGAACCACCCGCCGTCGAGCAGGGCCGCCCGTGTCTCGTCCGGCTTCCGCCAGTAGCCCTGGAAGACCTGGGGTCCGCGGATGAGCAGCTCCCCCGCCTCGCCCCGGCCGCGGTCCGTGGTGGGGTCCTCCGGGTCCACGATCCGGATGTCGGTGCCCGGGAAGGGCACGCCCACCGTCCCGGGGCGGCGCGTCGACCCGATGGGATTGCCGGCCGCCACGGGGGAGGTCTCCGTCAACCCGTACCCCTCGATCAGGTAGCCGCCCGTGGCGGCCTCCCACGTCTCCACGGTGGAGTGCGGGAGGTTCATGGCTCCCGAGATCGCGAACCGGATGCTCCGCAGCCCCACCCCGCGCTTCGCCGCTCCTGCGGCGAGCCGTTCGTAGATGGGCGGCACGGCCGGGAGGAACGTGGGTGGGCTCTTCCGCATGGCGTCCAGCACCAGGTCGACGTCGAACCGGGGGAAGAGCACGAGCTTGGCACCGATGCTCATGGCGAAGGAGAGGCACAGGGTGAGTCCGTAGGCGTGGAACATGGGCAGCACCGCGTAGACGGTCTCGCGTCCCGCCTCCAGGCCGGGCACCCAGGCACGGCCCTGCGCCGCGTTGGCGAGCAGGTTCCGGTGCGTGGGGACGGCGCCCTGAGGCACGCCGGTGGTCCCACTGGTGTACTGCGGCACCGCCGTGCCCGGGGGCGCGGGGCGCCCGTGGCGGGGTGACAGGGGACGGGGACGCAGCAGCTCACGCCACGACAGGGTCCGCCGGCTCCCCGTCGACCGCCCCCCCGGGGTCAGCGCCCTCCGTGCGGCACGGGCACGCGGGACCGGGAGCCGGCGGGCGATCCGCCGCCCGAGGGGCATGGCGCCGATGAGGTCAACGGCGACGATCGACGTGACCGGGATGTCCTCGGGCAGGCGCTGGATCCGGGGCGCCACCTTGTCCCACACGATCGCCACCTCGGCCCCGTGGTCCTCGAACTGATGACGGAGCTCGCGATCGGTGTAGAGCGGGTTGTGCTCCACCACCACAGCCCCGAGCCGGAGGACGGCATAGAACGCGATCACGTGCTGCGGGCAGTTCGGGAGCACGAGCGCCACGCGGTCGCCGGCCGTGACGCCGAGCGAGCGCAGCCCTTCGGCGGACTGCGCCACCGCCCTCCCCAGATCACCGTAGGTGGTGGACGCGCCGAAGAACTCCAGGGCCACCATCCGTCGGTACGTCCGCACCGAGTCCTCGAGGAGGTCCGGCAGGGAACCGGCGGGCACCTCGAAGGCCCGGGGGACGTCGGGTGCATAACTGCTCACCCACGGTCGGTCCGAGAAATCCATCAGCCTGCTTCCTGTTGTCCGGTAGAACTGTATCGCTCACCGCGGGGTCGCGGTACTCGGCATCCGCTGATCGGCCCGGGAGGATTCGATGGCCTGGAACTCCCTCCGGTACACTGGTCCGCTGAAGGGGAGTAGCTCCGCGTCCTGCACGGGCGTGCGGCCTGTCGACATACTGGCGTCATCGATGCCCGGCAGTCCACCGGTACCACCGGCGAGCGAGACCTTCGGCCGACCCTGCGTCACCGCATCCGGCCGAAGCTCCTGCTTCGGACTCGATCGCGGGCGCGCACCCGATCCACCGGAGCATTCCATGCACACCCCCTCATCGCCACCTTCCCCCGGCGACATCAGACGCTGGCGCCAGTACCTGGCCGACGAGCGCTCGGAAGCCGCGACGTACCGCTACCTCGCCCGCCGCCGCACCGGCGAGGAGCGCGAGATCCTCCTCGGCCTCGCCGACGCGGAGGGCCGGCACGAGGCGCACTGGCTCGCGCTCCTGGGCGAGGACGTCGGACGTCCCGTACAACCCTCGTTCCGCAACAGGCTCCTGGGGCTGCTGGCACGCCGGTTCGGCTCGGTGTTCATCCTGGCGCTCGCGCAGCGGGCGGAGAGCCGGTCACCGTACTCGAAGGATCCGTCCGCCACCGCGGCCATGGTCGCCGACGAGCAGATCCACGAGGAAGTGGTGCGTGGCCTCGCCACCCGCGGGCGCAACCGGTTGTCCGGCAACTTCCGGGCCGCGGTGTTCGGCGCCAACGACGGCCTGGTCAGCAACCTGGCCCTGATCATGGGTATCGGCGCCACCGGTGTCTCCACCTCGTTCATCCTCGTCAGCGGGCTCGCCGGCCTGCTGGCGGGGGCATTGTCCATGGGCGCCGGCGAGTACGTGTCCGTGCGCTCGCAGCGGGAGCTCCTCTCCGCCACCCGGCCCACGCAGATCACCCTCACGGCGGCCAAGGAACTGGACATCGACGCGAACGAGCTGGTCCTCGTCTACCGGGCGAGGGGCATGACCCCCGAGGCGGCCGAGCATCGCGCCGCCGAGCGGCTCGGTCTGCTCGACTGCAACTGCGACCCCAGCTTCTCTCTCCAGCCCGAGGACGAGGCGGAGATGGTCGACGAGCACGAGGCGGTGGGCACCGGCCTCGGAGCCGCGTGGTCCAGCTTCTGCTTCTTCTCCTCCGGGGCAGTCATCCCGGTGCTGCCCTACCTGCTGGGCCTCGAGGGTACCCTCGCCGTCGTCGTCTCCTGTGTGCTGGTGGGCCTGGCCCTCCTGGCCACGGGTGCGGTGGTGGGCCTGCTCTCCGGGGCCTCGCCCCTGCGCCTGGCCCTGCGTCAGCTGGCCATCGGGCTCGGCGCAGCCGGCATCACCTACCTGCTGGGACTGCTGTTCGGGGTGTCGGTCGGCTGACCTCCTCCCCCGGTGGCGGGCTCGGCACCGGGGTGCCGGGTGCTGCCGAGCCGGACCGGTGATCAGCCGGATCAGCTGGTCAGGTACCTGGTCGGTCGGAGCCCGGTCCACCGCCGTCGGACTGCTCGAGGACGTGCTGCTCAAGCAGCCGGAGGGTCGACTCGATGCTCTCCGGGTGCCGCCGGGTGAAACCGGCGAGCCGGAAGCCGAGCCGCCACGGCACGGCGCGCCCGTCCCACTCCTCCCGCACCAGGGTCCCGCCGTCCTGCGGCTCCAGTGTGTAGCGCCAGACGTGGGCGGAGAAGTGGCGCCAGGCGATGCGGCGCCCCTCCTCGAACTCGATCACCCGGTTGAGGATCTTGTAGCGCGCACCCATGGTCATCTCCATGCCGAACTTCGCACCGAGGGACAACCGCTCCGGCCCATTCGGCTGCTCGCCCCTGACCGTCCCCGAACCGTCGATCACGCTGTGCAGGGCCGGCCGCGCGAGGACCTCGAAGATCCGCTCGGGCGGTGCTGCGATGAGCCGCTCCCGGGAGATGAGGTAGGGGGAAGCCGATCCGGAAGGTGTCATGCCCCATTGTGCCCGTTGCCCCGGCCCGCCGCCCGGGTTCCCGGCCCCGCGGACGACGGCGGGTACCCCCGGAGGAGGTGCCCGCCGTCGTCGGTGGTGTCGCGCGTCAGGGCTTGAGCAGCACCTTGATGGCGCGGCGCTCGTCCATGGCCCGGTACGCATCGGCGACGCCGTCGAGGGGCATCGTCACGTCGAACACCTTCCCGGGGTCGATGGTGCCGTCGAGGACGTCCTTCAGCAGTTCCGGGATGTAGGTGTGGGCCGGGGCCATGCCGCCGCCCACGGTGATGTTCTTGGCGAACAGGACACCGACGGGTAGTTCCGGCCCGCCCGCCGGCACACCGACGAACCCGAGGTTGCCGCCCGGGCGGGTGCTGCGCAGCGCCTGGTCCATGGATTCCTTGGTCCCCACGCACTCGAGGACGGAGTCGGCGAGCACCCCGCCGAGCAGCTCGCGCACCTTCTCCACGCCCTCGTCACCGCGCTCCGCCACGATGTCCGTGGCGCCGAACTCGCGGGCCAGCGCCTGGCGGTCCTCGTGACGGGACATCGCGATGATGCGCTCGGCGCCGAGCCGCTTGGCCGCCAGCACCCCGCACAGGCCCACGGCGCCGTCGCCCACCACCACCACGGTGCTCCCGGGACCCACGTTCGCCGACACGGCGGCATGGTGGCCCGTGGACATCACGTCGGAGAGGGTCAGCAGACTGGCCGTCAGGGCGGCGTCGGGGTCCGAGACGCCCTCCACCTTGCGCAGCGTCCCGTCCGCGTACGGCACGCGCACGGCCTCGCCCTGCGCCCCCTGCACGACATCACCGTGCTCGTCCGTGCTGCCCCATCCCGCGAGGTGGTCGCAGGCCACGGTCACCCCGTTCCTGCACTGCGGGCAGGTGCCGCAGCTGACCACGAACGGGGCGATCACGAAGTCCCCGACGGCGAGGTCCTCCACGTCACCGCCCACGGACTCCACCACGCCCACGAACTCGTGACCGATGGCCTTCGGCTTCTTCGTGGGCCGGACCCCGCGGTAGGGCCAGAGATCCGACCCGCAGACGCAGGAGGCACTCACGCGGACGACGGCGTCGGTCGGCCGCAGGATGGCGGGGTACTCCCGCTCCTCGATCCGGATGTCCCCGGGTCCGTGGATGATGGTGGCGCGCATGTTCTCTCCTCAGACTTGCCTGCAGAATCGATGGGTCCCCCGCCCGCCACTGTACAAGCGGGACGCGGGCACCCGTGCCGGGCCCGCAGCCCGTACGCCACCGGGGGCAGCCGCCGCGCCCGGTCGGTGTCCCTCCCCGGTGGCCGCACCACCGGCGGGAGGTCGGGGCCCGGACAGCAGGACGGCCTCCCCCCGCGGGTGCGGAGGGAGGCCGTGCCGGTGGAACCCTGGATCAGAGGCCGGCGTAGACCTCGCGCAGGAGGGTCGCGGTCTCGGACGGCGTCTTGCCCACCTTCACGCCGGCGGCCTCGAGGGCCTCCTTCTTGGCCTGCGCGGTACCCGCCGAGCCCGAGACGATGGCGCCGGCGTGGCCCATGGTCTTGCCCTCGGGGGCGGTGAAGCCCGCCACGTAGCCGACCACGGGCTTGGTCACGTTCGCCTTGATGAACTCGGCGGCACGCTCCTCGGCGTCCCCGCCGATCTCACCGATCATGACGATCGCCTTGGTCTCCGGGTCCGCCTCGAACGCCGCGAGGGCGTCGATGTGCGTGGTGCCGATGATCGGGTCGCCGCCGATGCCGATCGCGGTGGAGAAGCCGAGGTCCCGCAGCTCGTACATCATCTGGTAGGTCAGGGTGCCGGACTTCGAGACGAGGCCCACCCCGCCCTTGCCGGTGATGTTCGCCGGCGTGATGCCCACAAGGGCCTCACCGGGCGTGATGATGCCGGGGCAGTTCGGCCCGATGATCCGGGTGACCTGCTTGCCGTCGGCGTCCACCCTGGACTGCGCGAGAGCCCAGAACTCGGCGGAGTCCTGCACGGGGACGCCCTCGGTGATGACGACGACGAGGCCGATCCCGGCCTCGATGGCCTCCACGACGGCGTCCTTCGTGAAGGCCGGGGGGACGAAGACGATGGAGACGTCGGCGCCGGTCTCCTGCATGGCCTCGGCGACCGCACCGTAGACGGGGAGCGTGACATCGTCGTGCGTGACGGTGGTGCCGGCCTTGCGGGCGTTCACACCTCCGACCACCTGGGTGCCGGCCTTCAGCATGAGGGCCGTGTGCTTGGTGCCCTCACCGCCGGTGATGCCCTGCACGATGACCTTGGAGTCCTTGTTGAGGTAGATAGACACGGGTGTTCCCTTACTTTCCGTAGGCCAGCGCGGCGGCCTTGTCGGCGCCTTCGTCCATGGTGTCGGCGAGGGTGACCAGCGGGTGGTTCGCCTCGGCGAGGATCCGGCGACCCTCGTCGACGTTGTTGCCGTCCAGGCGGACCACGAGCGGCTTGTTGGCCTCGTCGCCGAGGATCTCCAGGGCCTTGACGATGCCGTTGGCCACGGCGTCGCACGCGGTGATGCCACCGAAGACGTTGACGAACACGCTCTTGACCTGGCTGTCGCCGAGGATCACGTCGAGGCCGGCGGCCATGACCTCGGCGGACGCTCCACCCCCGATGTCCAGGAAGTTGGCGGGCAGCACGTTCCCGTGCGCCTCCCCGGCGTAGGCGACGACGTCGAGGGTGGACATGACCAGCCCTGCACCGTTGCCGATGATGCCCACTTCGCCGTCGAGCTTGACGTAGTTGAGGTCGTTCTCCTTGGCCTTGGCCTCGAGCGGATCGGCGGCATCCTTGTCCTCGAGGGCGGCATGGCCCTGCTGGCGGAACCCGGCGTTCTCGTCGATGCTGACCTTGCCGTCGAGGGCGAGGATCTCACCGCTGCCGCTGCGCACGAGCGGGTTGACCTCCACGAGCGTGGCGTCCTCCTTCACGAAGACGTCCCACAGCTTGAGGATCGCGTTGACCACGCCCTCGCGCAGCTCGGGGGCGAACCCGGCGGTGTCCACGATCTCCTCGGCCTTGGCCTGGTCGATTCCGGCGAGGGCGTCGACGGACACGCGGGCCAGGGCGTCGGGGCGTTCGACGGCGAGCTGCTCGATCTCCATGCCGCCCTCCACCGAGCACATGGCCAGATAGTTGCGGTTGGACCGGTCCAGCAGCACAGAGAAGTAGAACTCTTCGGCGATGTCCGCACCCTGGGCGATCATCACGCGGTGCACCGTGTGCCCCTTGATGTCCATGCCGAGGATGTCCGAGGCGTAGGAGAAGGCCTCGTCCGGGGTCTTGGCGACCTTGACGCCACCGGCCTTGCCGCGACCGCCGACCTTGACCTGGGCCTTGACGACCACGACGCCGCCGATCTTCTCGGCTGCTGCCTTGGCTTCTTCTGGGGTGTGCGCCACGATGCCGGCGAGCACGGGAACGCCGTGTGCCTCAAAGAGATCGCGCGCCTGATATTCGAACAGGTCCACGGGCTAGAGTCCTTCTGCGTCGAAGTCGGTTTACAAGAGGGAACTTTAGCCCCTCGGCCCACAGGCCCTGCCCAGAGTAACGCTTTAGTGAGTAAGCCCACAGTTCTATCGGACGTAGAAGACGACACCCGTTCGTTGAGTGGTTTCGGCCCGTGACCGTCCGCGTGCCGGGGCCGTTCAGGCCACCTTGGTCAGCGGCGCGTACCGGAGCAGCAGGCGCTTCTCGCCGATGTCGAACCGCACCTTGGCCACGGTCTTGTCCCCCGCACCCTCCACGGACAGCACCGTGCCGTTCCCGAAGCTCGTGTGGTTGACGCGGTCACCCGCGGAGACCGAGACCACCTCCTTCTGGGGCTGCACCCGGCCCACGCTCCTGGACGCCGCACCACCTGCGGATCCCCCGGAGAACCCGCCACCGCCGGCCCCCCAGTAGGAACCGCTGAACTTGGGACCGCCGATACTGCCCGTCGAGGTCCAGGCCGGCTTCGCCGCCCCCTCCCGCTTCCAGTGGATGAGCTCCTCGGGGATCTCCCCCACGAACTGGCTGGCCGGGTTGTACTGGCTCTGGCCCCACATGCTGCGTACCTCCGAGCGGGTGACGTAGAGCCGACGTCGCGCCCGCGTCAGTCCCACGTAGGCGAGCCTGCGCTCCTCGGCGAGCTCCTTCGGATCGGTGGCCGAGCGCTGATGCGGGAAGATGCCCTGCTCCATACCGGTGAGGAAGACCACCGGGAACTCCAGGCCCTTCGCCGTGTGCAGGGTCATGAGGGTCACCACCCCCTGCTTGCGCGCTTCCTCCACCGCACGCTCCACCTCCGCCGCGGACCCCGCGGGCGCATCGGGGATCTGGTCCGCGTCCGCCACCAGGGACACCTGCTCGAGGAAGTCGCCGAGCGTGCCCTCGGGGTTGTCCCGCTCGAACTCGCGCACCACGGCCACGAGTTCGGCGAGGTTCTCCACCCGGGACTCGTCCTGGGGGTCGCTGCTGGTGCGCAGCTGCTCCAGGTACCCGGTCTGCTCGAGCACGGCCTCGAGGGCCGCCGAGGCACCCGAGCCGTCGGCCACCTCGGACAGGTCGTCGATGAGCTTCACGAACCCGGTGACCGCCTTGACGGACCGGGTGGCCATCCCGGGTGCGTGGTCGGCCCGGCGGAGCGCCTCCATGAAGCTGATCCGCTCGCGCTCGCCGAGGGCGGCCACCGCGAACTCGGCGCGGTCGCCGATGCCGCGCTTAGGTTCGTTGAGGATCCGGCGGAGATTGACGACGTCGTCCTTGTTGACCAGGACGCGCAGGTACGCCAGGGCGTCCTTGATCTCCTTGCGCTCGTAGAACCTCGTGCCGCCCACCACCTTGTAGGGCAGGCCCACCCGGAGCAGGATCTCCTCGATGGAGCGTGACTGCGCATTGGTGCGGTAGAAGATCGCGACGTCGCCGGGTCGGATGCCGTCCTCGTCCTGGAGGCGGTCGATCTCCTCCGAGATGAAGCGGGCCTCCTCGTGCTCGTTCTCCCCCACGTACCCGATGATCTTCTCGCCGCTGCCCTCCGCCGTCCAGAGACGTTTCTCCGGCCGGTCGGGGTTGCGGGAGATCACGGCGTTGGCCGCACTGAGGATGTTCTGGGTGGAACGGTAGTTCTGCTCCAGCAGGATGGTGCGTGCGCTCGGGTAGTCGTTCTCGAACTCCACGATGTTCCGGACGTCCGCACCGCGGAAGGCGTAGATGGACTGGTCCGAGTCGCCCACCACCGTCAGTTCGGCGGGGTCGTCGGTGGACTCCCCCGGTACCCCGACGATCTCCCGCACCAGCGCGTACTGGGCGTGGTTGGTGTCCTGGTACTCGTCCACGAGGACGTGGCGGAAACGCCTGCGGTAGTAGTCGGCCACACCCGGGAACGCCCGGAACATGAACACCGTCTGCGCGATCAGGTCGTCGAAGTCCATGGCGTTGGCCTGACGCATCCGCTGCGCGTACCCGGTGTACACCTCGGCCACGGCCTGCTCGAAGGGGTCCGTGGAGTTCACGGTGGAGGCGAAGGACTCCTCGTCGATCAGCTCGTTCTTCAGTGCGGAGATCTTGTGCTGGATGGCCTTCGGGGCGAACTTCTTCGGATCGAGGTCCAGGCCCTTGGCCACCAGGGTGATCAGGCGCAGGGTGTCCGCGGAGTCGTAGATCGAGAAGTTCGAGTTGAGGCCCACGGAGGCGGCCTCCCTGCGCAGGATCCGCACGCAGGAGGAGTGGAACGTGGAGATCCACATGCGCTTGGCCACCTCCCCGATCAGGCCCTCGATGCGCTCGCGCATCTCGGCTGCGGCCTTGTTGGTGAAGGTGATGGCCAGGATCTGCCCGGGGTGCGAACGTCCGGTGGCCAGCAGGTGGGCGATCCGGTGGCTGAGCACGCGGGTCTTGCCGGACCCCGCACCGGCGACGATCAGCAGCGGCGAACCACCGTGCTTGACGGCCTCCTCCTGCTGCGGGTTGAGTCCTGCCAGCAGCTCCTGTGCCCGGTGCTCGTCCACGCCGGCCCGCGTGGGGACCTGCTGCGCGGCGGTGTCCGCCGCCGTCGCCGCCTCGCGCGCACGTTTCTTCTCGGCTGCGGTGGGCGGGGAGACATAGGGGTCGAAGAGCATGTCCATGGTGCGTCAAGTCTAGGCCGTCGCCAGGACAGTCGGGGTTGGTCACGCGGGACACAGGACCGCCCCTGCGGATGATTCCGCAGGGGCGGTCGTCGGACGACGGGTCCGACCGGGGGGGGCGGAGGGGGGGTGCGGCTACTTCCCCGCCCGCATCTCCTCCTCGTCGATGCCGAGGATCTGCAGCTTGCCGCTCCTGCGGTCGGCGAGGTACTCGCGCATCTCCTTCTTGATGACCGGGAGCAGGAAGTACACGCCGAGCAGGTTGATGAAGGCGCAGACGAACAGGGCGGCGTCGGCGAAGCTGATGACCTGGCTGAAGGTCAGCACGCACCCGGCGACCGTGAAGAACAGGAACACGATCTTGTAGGTGACCTCGGAGACCTTCCCGCGCCCGAAGAGGTGTTCCCAGGCCTTGAGCCCGTAGTAGGACCACGTGATCAGGGTGGAGTAGGCGAACAGGATCACCGCGATCGCGAGCACGATGGGGAACCACGGCAGCACGGTGGCGAAGGCGTCGGAGGTGAGGATCACGCCGTCCGGCGCGCCACCACCGGCCTGCACCTGGTCGATGCCCGCCTGGAGGCTGGGCGCCCCGGCGATGACGATGGCGAGCGCCGTCATGGTGCAGATGAGCACCGTGTCCACGAGCGGCTCGTACAGGGCCACGAAGCCCTCACTGACCGGGCGCCGGGTCTTGACCGCGGAGTGGGCGATCGCCGCCGACCCCACGCCGGCCTCGTTGGAGAAGGACGCACGCTGGAATCCGACGATCATGACGCCGAGGATCCCGCCCGCCACGCCCTGCGGGTTGAAGGCCCCCTCGATGATGCTCGCGAACGCACCGGGCACCTGCTCGAGGTTCGCGATGATGACGGACAGGCAGGCCAGGACGTAGACGCCGCCCATGGCCGGCACCAGCCGCGAGGTGGTGGCACCGATGGACTTGATGCCTCCGAGGATGACGATGGCGACGAAGAACGCGAGGACGAGGCCGAAGACGAGAGCAGCCCCGGAACTGCCGAGGAAACCTTCCTCGCCACCGGTGACGTTCTGCACCTGGGCGAAGGTCTGGTTGGCCTGGAACATGTTGCCGCCGGCCACGCCGAAGATCAGGATCGCGACGGCGAAGGTCCCAGTGAGGATCTTGCCCGGGACTGTGCCGAGCTTCCGGAAGGCGATCGGGAGGTACTTGAAGGGTCCGCCGCTCACCGAGCCGTCGGCGTGGACCTCGCGGTACTTCACCCCGAGCGTGCACTCGGCGAACTTCGTGGCCATCCCGATCAGACCCGCGCAGATCATCCAGAAAGTCGCTCCGGGACCACCGAGCGCCATCGCCGCGCCCACACCGGCGATGTTGCCGAGTCCCACCGTGCCGGAGAGCGCCGAGGTAAGCGCCTGGAAATGCGTCACCTCACCCGGATCCTCCTTGGAGGAGTACCGCCCGCGGACCACTTCGTACCCGACCCTGAGACCGCGGAGCTGGGGAACCCCGAAGTAGACGGTGAAGATCAGACCCGCGAGGATGAGCCAGGCGACCACCGCCGGGAAACCGAAGTCCCCGATCGTGATGGGGAAGAAGACGATGTCGGAGAAGATCTCCGTGGGACGCTCGAATGCATTGTTGATCGTCTCGTCGATGGTCGCCAGCCATCCGACGTCGTCGTTCATGGCTGCCATGGGTACTGCGGAGGGAAGATGCATCCCCCCAATAGACCCTGTTTCCGCTGTGAGCGCAATCACGGGCTGCCCGCACGCCAAGATGTCGCATGCTGGAAACGGGGTCTCGCCGTCCGAGGATGCGGAAGGGTCCCCGTCAGCGGGTAAGCTGGGATCGCTGGATCGGGTCCGCCCGGTCCACGCCTCTGTAGCTCAGTAGGATAGAGCGTCCCTCTCCTAAAGGGAAGGTCGTCGGTTCGATTCCGGCCAGGGGCACCATCGCGTCCTGCAGCGATGCGCGCGGCACACGGCATGCCGGTCCCGACCACCTCCGAGCAGAGAAGGCTCCATGCCTGACCGACAGCTCATCACGGTCACGGCGCTGTGCCTGCTCGATCCCCTTCATCGCCTCCTCCTGGTCCGGAAGCGCGGTACGGCGGTCTTCATGCAGCCCGGCGGGAAACCAGAGCCGGGCGAGTCTCCGGCCGCCACCGGGGTGCGTGAGCTCTTCGAGGAACTCGGTCTCGTGGTGGCGCCGGAGGACCTCGTGCCGCTGGGCACCTGGACCGGCCGCGCAGCCAACGAGGCGGATGCACGATTGCACGCAACCGTGTTCCTGTGCCCCCTCACGGCTCCGCCCGAGCCACGGGCCGAGATCGAGGAGATCGACTGGCTGGAGCTCGATCGGACGTCGCGACGGGAGGACCTCGCGCCACTGCTGACCGAGTTCGTCGTCCCCCTCCTACGCGTCCGGTCCGGGGACCCGGGCCCGTCCTGCCGGGACTCCTAGCCGCGCTGCAGGGCCTCGGGCGCCTCCACCGCGCCGGACTGCTGCGGCGCGAACTGCGTGCGGTGCAGCTCCTCGTAGCGTCCGGCGAGCACCAGCAGCTCCTCGTGCGTGCCACGCTCCACGATCCGGCCGTCCTCGATCACGAGGATCTGGTCCGCACTGCGGATGGTGGAGAGCCGGTGGGCGATCACCATCGCCGTGCGTCCCTCGAGGGCCTCGCTCAACGCCGCCTGCACGGCGGCCTCCGACGTCGAGTCCAGGGCCGCCGTCGCCTCGTCGAGGATCACCACGCGGGGTTGGGCGAGGAGCAGACGCGCGATGGTCATGCGCTGGCGCTCCCCGCCGGAGAGGCGGTACCCGCGCTCCCCCACCATGGTGTCCAGCTGATCCGGCAGCGAGCGGATGAGCGGCTCCAGCCGGGCGCGGCGGACGGCGTCCCACACCTCGTCGTCCGTCGCATCCGGCCGCGCGAGCCGGAGATTGGTGAGGATCGTCTCGTGGAACAGGTGGCCGTCCTGCGTCACCATCCCGAGGGTCTGCCGCATCCCCGCGAAGGTCAGGTCCCGGACGTCGCGCCCCGCGAGGCGTACGGCTCCGGAGTCCACGTCGTACAGGCGTGAGAGCAGCTGGGCGATGGTGGACTTGCCGGCGCCGGAGGATCCCACCAGTGCCACGGTCTGGCCCGGTTCGATGCGGAAGGACATCCCGTGCACCACCTCCTCCCCACCGCGGGTGTCGAGGGTGGCCACCTCCTCGAGCGAGGCGAGGGAGACCTTGTCAGCGGACGGGTACCCGAAGCGGACGTCGTCGAACTCCACGGACACCGGGCCCGGCGGCACGGTTCCGGCGTCGGGCTTCTCCTGGATGAGGGGCTCGAGGTCCAGCACCTCGAACACGCGCTCGAAGCTGACCACGGCACTCATGATCTCCACGCGTGCGTTCGCGAGGCTGGTCAGCGGGGCGTAGAGGCGGGTCAGCAGCAGGGCGAGCGTGACCACGTCGCCGGTGTCCAGCTGCCCGCGGAGCGCCAGGAAACCGCCCAGTCCGTACACCAGCGCGAGCGCGAGGGCGGAGACGAGCATCAGGGCCGTGAAGAAGACGAACTGCAGCATCGCGGTGCGTACCCCGATGTCGCGGACCCGGGCGGCGCGGACCCGGAACTCCTCGGCCTCCTCGTCGGGGCGGCCGAAGAGCTTCACGAGGGTGGCACCGGGTGCCGAGAAACGCTCGGTCATCTGCGTGCTCATGGCGGAGTTGTGGTCCGCGGCCTCGCGGCGCAGTGCGGCCAGGCGGGTGCCCATGCGGCGGGCCGGGACGAGGAAGATCGGCAGCATGACCACGGCGAGCACGGTGACCAGCCAGGACGTGCTCAGCATGACCGCGAGGGTGAGGATCAGCGCCACGAGGTTGGTGACCACCCCGGAGAGCGTGCCACTGAAGGCCTGCTGCGCGCCGATCACGTCGTTGTTCAGCCGGCTCACCAGGGCGCCGGTCCGGGTGCGGGTGAAGAACGCGATGGGCATCTTCTGCACGTGGTTGAACACGGCGGTGCGGAGGTCGAGGATCACACCCTCGCCGATGCGGGCGGAGTACCAGCGGGTCACGAGGGACACGGCGGCGTCGGCGACGGCCACGAGGGCGATGACGACGGCGAGCCACACCACGGTGCGCACCTCGCCGTTCGCCACGATCACGTTCACCACCCGGCCGGCGAGCACGGGGGTGGCCACGGCCAGGAAGGCGCCGACCACGGAGAGCAGGATGAAGAGGATCAGCTTGGACCTGTAGGGCTCCGCGAAGGCGAGGATCCGGCGTACGGACTCCCTCGAGAACCCCTGCTTGCGGTCCTTCGCGGTCGAGATCTTGTACAGCGAGCTCCAGGCCGCGCCTTCCATGCTCATGGCGACTCCTCCTGTTGATGCCGTTCCCAGCTTAGGCGGCGCCACCCCCTGTTACCGACGCACGACGATCGACGACGTCGTCGGATCCGGCTACCCCGTTCTGCGCGTGCGGCGCCCCTCGTCCTCCGGCAGGTGCACCGCGAGGAGCGCCGTCAGCGCCTCGCGGTGGCGTGCATAGGCCTTGCGTCCGGCGCCCGTGACGGCATAGCTGGTGGAGCTGCCGCGGCCGTGGCCGCTCTTGCGGACGGCGACGTACCCGGCGTCGGCGAGGGCACTCATGTGCTTGGAGAGGTCGGAGTCGCCGAGCCCGAGGTGGTCCCGCAGGAACGTGAAGTCGCACGAGGTGCTCGCGCCCACCATGGCGATCGCGGCCAGCCGCTTGGGCGGGTTGAGAACGGGGTCGAGCCCGTCCAGCGGTGAACTCATGCCAGCCGCCGCCGGAGCCGCGCCGCAGCCGCCGGGTACAACCGGAACTCGTACGACCACACCACGGCGAGCGAGGTGAGGAAGATCGCGAGCAGCCCGCCGGGTGCCCCCGTCAGCTGCCACACTATCGTGGAGACCAGCACGACGGCGAGCGCCAGGAGGAGCAGGACACCGAAGACCCGCCTGATCTCCACGGGGGCACCGTCCATCGACGGCCAGGTGCCGAAACGCCGCCGGAGCACCATGGTGAGCGCCAGGAAGGCGCCGACAGCGAGCACGAGCAGTCCCATCCCCAGTACCAGCCTGCCCGTCATCAGCAGCGGGAAGGTCCCGGCGATCGCGGTGAAGTAGGCGGCCATGGCGAACGGGTACCAGGCGGGGGTGTCATAGCGGTAGGTGTACGGGGCTGCCGCTGCACGGTCTGCGGCGCGTAGGACGGCGTCTATGTTTTCCATAATGGAAAGCATGCACCGGACCGAGAACTTTCACAAGAGGAAAGTGTCGATGATGGGCGCGCAACACTTCGGAACAATAAGTGGGTGCGCCGGTGTTGATGCCGGTAGTGTTCGACCCCGCCCTCCCGGAACCCTGATCGAAGGAATGCCCATGAACCGCCGTCTGACCCTCATCGGTGCCGCTGCCGCCCTGACCCTCGCCCTCTCCGCCTGCGGATCCGACTCCTCCGGCTCGTCCGGCTCCTCCGACGACGCCTCCGCGCTGCAGCAGGTCCAGGACTCCGGCGTCCTGACCGTCGGCACCGAGGGTACCTACCGCCCCTTCAGCTTCCACGAGGACGGCAGCGGCGAGCTCACCGGGTACGACGTCGAGGTCATCACCGCCGTGGCCGAGAAGATGGGCGTGGAGGCCGAGTTCCAGGAGACCCAGTGGGACGCGATCTTCGCCGGTCTGGAGGCGGGTCGCTTCGACGTCATCGCGAACCAGGTGTCCATCACGGACGAGCGTCGTGAGGCCTACGACTTCTCAGAGCCGTACACCGTGAGCTCCGGCGTGATCGTGACCAGGGCCGACAACACCGACATCTCCTCCTTCGCGGACCTCGACGGCAAGACGACGGCGCAGTCCCTCACGAGCAACTGGAACGAGCTCGCGACGGAGAGCGGCGCGAACGTGGAGGCGGTGGAGGGGTGGGCGCAGTCGATCACCCTTCTGGAGCAGGGCCGCGTGGATGCCACCATCAACGACGAGCTGACCTACCTCGACTACCAGAAGACCAACGACAACCCGGGCATCAAGATCGCCGCGACCACCGACGAGAACTCCGAGAGCGCCGTGGCCGTGCGCAAGGGCAGCGACGACCTCGTGGACGCCATCGACACCGCTCTCGACGAGCTCCGAGCGGACGGCACCCTCGCCGAGCTCTCCGAGAAGTACTTCGGCGCCGACGTCAGCCAGTGACCCCGCAGCACCCCGGGGCCGTCACACTCGGGCCGCAGGCCCCGTGCGGGAGGGACTGACCGATGGACTGGGAGCTTGTACGGACCTCCTTCTGGCCCATGCTCTCGGGCACGCTGACGGCCACCATCCCACTGGCGCTCACGTCCTTCGTGTTCGGGCTCGCCCTGGCCCTGGTCCTCGCGATGATGCGCATCAGCGGGCAGCCGATCCTCTCGGGGATCGCCCGCTTCTACGTCTCGGTGATCCGCGGCACCCCGCTGCTGGTGCAGCTGTTCGTGATCTTCTACGGGCTCCCGTCCGTCGGCCTGACGATCGATCCGTGGCCCAGCGCCATCATCGCCTTCTCGCTGAACGTCGGGGGGTACGCGGCCGAGGTCGTTCGCGCGGCGATCCTGTCCGTACCCAAGGGGCAGTGGGAGGCCGGGCACACCATCGGCATGTCACGCACCCTCACCCTGCGCCGGGTCATCCTCCCGCAGGCAGCCCGGGTCTCCGTGCCTCCGCTGTCCAACACCTTCATCAGCCTGGTGAAGGACACGTCCCTGGCCTCGGTGGTCCTCGTGACCGAGCTGTTCCGCGTGGCGCAGCAGATCGCCTCCTCCTCGCAGCAGTTCCTGCTCATCTACATGGAGGCGGCCGCCATCTACTGGGTGTTCTGCCTCGTCCTGTCCAGCGGCCAGTCCGCGCTCGAGAAGAGATTGGACCGCTATGTCGCCCGCTGATCCCCTGCTCACCGTCACCGGACTGCAGAAGTCCTTCGGCGACACCCAGGTCCTGAAGTCCATCGACCTGCAGCTGGAGAGCGGCACGGTGGTGGCGCTCGTCGGCCCGTCGGGGTCCGGGAAGACCACCGTGCTGCGGTGCCTGAACGGCCTCGAGACGCCCGACGGCGGGACCGTCGCCTTCGCCGGCGGTCCGTCGGTGGACTTCGGGGGCAGGGTGACCAGGAAGCAGGTGCTGTCCCTCCGGGACCGCAGCGCCATGGTGTTCCAGAACTACAACCTCTTCCCGCACATGACGGTGCTCGAGAACATCATCGAGGGCCCGGTGCAGGTCCAGAAGCGGCCGCGCAAGGAGGCCGTGGCCGACGCCGAGCGGCTCCTGGAGCGCGTGGGTCTCGCCGCGAAACGCCACGACCACCCCTTCAACCTCTCCGGCGGTCAGCAGCAGCGCGTGGGGATCGTCCGTGCGCTGGCGCTGCAGCCGGACCTGCTGCTCTTCGACGAGCCCACCTCGGCCCTGGACCCCGAGCTGGTGGGCGAGGTGCTCACCGTGATCAAGGAGCTCGCCGAGGAGAAGTGGACCATGGTGATCGTCACCCACGAACTCGCCTTCGCGCGCGAGGTGGCGGACGAGGTGGTGTTCATGGACGGTGGCGTCGTCGTGGAGCACGGGCACCCGGACCAGGTGCTGCGCGCCCCGGGGGGGGCCCGCCCCCGCCGCTTCGTGCAGCGGCTCCTCAACCCGTTCTAGGAGCGCGTTGCGCCCGAGGGACCGCCGCGGCGTCGCGTCCGGGTCGTGCGTCAGGTGCGCCCGATCCACGGCGTGTCGCCCGGCGACTCGCTCCTGTCCACCGGAACGCGTGCACGACGCCGCACCCGGCTGTGCACGCGGTGGCGCTCAGGCCGCGATGCGCTCCGGGTGCGAGTAGCAGTTCAGGGTGGTGCCGCGGCTGAAGCCCACCAGGGTGAGCCCGGAGTCGTCCGCGAGGTCGGCGGCGAGCGACGACGGCGCGCTGACCGCGGCCAGGACCGGGATCCCGGCGAGCTGCGCCTTCTGGACCAGCTCGAAGGACGCCCTGCCGGAGACCTGCAGGACGGTGCCCTTCAGGGGGAGCATCCCCTCCCGGAGCGCCCAGCCCACCACCTTGTCCACGGCGTTGTGCCGGCCCACGTCCTCGCGGAGGCACAGCAGCTCACCGTCCGCGGTGAACAGGCCGGCCGCGTGCACGCCACCGGTGCGGTCGAAGAGCTTCTGGCTCTCGCGCAACCGGTCCGGCAGGGAGGCGAGGATGCCGAGGTCGATCGACCCCGTGTCGGTGGTGAGGTCGAACCGGGAGGACTTGCGGACCGCGTCGATCGACGCCGTCCCGCAGATCCCGCACGAGCTCGAGGTGTACACGTGGCGCTCCATGGCGGTGTCGGGGAGCTCCACCCCCGGGCGGAGCTGTGCCTCCACCACGTTGAAGGTCTGCCGTCCGTCGTCGTCCACGCCCGCGCAGTAGCGCAGGCTCGGCAGCTGGCCCGGCTCCCACACCACGCCCTCGGAGACGAGGAAACCCGCCACCAGGTCGAAATCGTCGCCCGGGGTGCGCATGGTCACGGTGAACGCACTGCCCCCCAGACGGATCTCCAACGGTTCCTCACCGGCGAGGACGTCCTCGCGGTGGCCGGTCTGTGCCCCGATGCGGAACTTGGTGATGCGGCGGCGCTGCGTGACCCGGTTCATTCGACACTCCCTACCTCGGCCCTATCATTGAGGTTAGTTGACTCCAGACACCTTTCGGGACGGTCAACGCCGAGACGAGGAAGTGACGAGCGTGGCAAAAGAGGCACCGAGGGACAACATCGACGAGTCCCTGCTGACAGTGGGGGCACCGAAGACCAAGGCCGTGGGCCTGCCCGCCGTCATCAACTCCCTGAAGATCTCCTACGACCAGATGGGTGCGGTACGCAGCGCGCAGACCCTGCTGTCGGTCAACCAGAAGAAGGGCTTCGACTGCATGGGCTGCGCCTGGCCCGAGGGCGACAAGCGCCACACCGCGGAGTTCTGCGAGAACGGCGCGAAGGCGGTCGCCGAGGAGGCCACGAAGCGTACCGTTCCCCCCACGTTCTTCGCCGAGCACTCGCTGCAGGACCTCGAGACGCGCGACGACTTCTGGTTGGGCCAGCAGGGCCGCCTCACGCACCCCATGCTGCTCGACGACGGCGGCACGCACTACCGCGAGGTCGGCTGGGACGAGGCCTACCAGGTGATCGTGGAGGAGCTCGCGGCGATGGACAGCCCGGACGAGGCCATCTTCTACACCTCGGGGCGCACCTCCAACGAGGCCGCCTTCATGTACCAGCTGCTGGTGCGCGGGCTCGGCACCAACAACCTGCCCGACTGCTCCAACATGTGCCACGAGTCCTCCGGCTCCGCGCTGAACGAGACCCTCGGCGTCGGGAAGGGCACGGTCTCCCTCCTGGACATCGACACCGCGCCGCTGATCATCGTGGCCGGCCAGAATCCCGGGACCAACCACCCCCGCATGCTCACCTCGCTCGAGAAGGCGAAGAAGAACGGCGGGGCGATCGTGGCAATCAACCCGCTGCCCGAGGCCGGTCTGCTGCGCTTCGAGAACCCGCAGAACCCCATGGGCCTGCTCGGTACCCGTTTCGGCGGCGGCACGGCCCTGGCGGACGACTTCCTGCAGATCCGCATCGGCGGGGACCAGGCCCTGTTCCGTGGTCTCGGCAAGCACCTGCTGGAGCGCGAGGAAGCCACCGGCACGGTCTTCGACCACGAGTTCATCGCCCGGCACACGCTCGGTCTCGACGAGTACCTCGCCAGCCTGCGGGAGACCTCCTGGGAGGAGATCACGCTCGCGAGCGGCATCTCGAAGGCGGAGATCACCAAGCTCGGTGACCGCATGATCGCCTCCCCCGGCACGATCGTCTGCTGGGCCATGGGACTGACGCAGCACAAGCACTCGGTGGCCACGCTGCGCGACGTCGTCAACGTGCTGCTGCTCCAGGGCAACGTGGGCAAGCCGGGCGCCGGGGTGTGCCCGGTCCGCGGTCACTCCAACGTGCAGGGCGACCGCACCATGGGGATCTTCGAGCGCATGCCCGAGGCGTTCCACACCGCACTGGACGAGCGCTTCCGCTTCGAGTCGCCGCGCAGGCACGGCTTCGACACCGTGGCCGCGATCCGCGCCATGCGGGACGGCAAGGGCCGGGTGTTCATGGGGATGGGTGGCAACTTCGTCCGCGCCACCCCGGACACCAACGTCACCGAGCAGGCGCTGCGGAACACCCGCCTGACGGTGCAGGTCTCCACGAAGCTGAACCGCTCGCACGTGGTCACGGGCAGGCGCGCCCTGATCCTCCCGGCGCTCGGACGGACGGATCGCGACACCCAGGCCGGCGGCGACCAGCGCGTCACGGTGGAGGACTCCATGAGCGCGGTGCACGCCTCGCGGGGGCGCCTGAAGCCCTCGAGCTCGGAGATGCGCTCGGAGATCGAGATCGTCTGCCAGCTCGGGGATCGCCTCTTCGCCCGGAGGAACAGCCCCTTCGGCACCAACGCGCCGCAGCTGGACTGGGTGGCTGCCCAGGCCGACTACAGCGTGATCCGCGAACACATCAGCGCCGTCGTCCCCGGGTTCAAGGACTTCGAGAACCGCATCACCGAGCCCGGCGGCTTCGTCCTCCCGAACGGGCCGCGTGACAGCCGCACCTTCACCACGGCCACGGGGAAGGCGAACTTCACGGGCAACACCCTCGAGTACCCGAAGGTGCCCGAGGGCCGGTTGATCCTGCAGACGCTGCGCTCGCACGACCAGTACAACACCACGATCTACGGCAAGGACGACCGCTACCGCGGTGTCCACCACGGCCGCCGCGTGGTGTTCCTGAACCACGAGGACATCACCGAGGCCGGCCTCGCCGACGGCGACATGGTGCACCTCGTCTCGGAATGGAAGGACGGCGTGGAGCGCCGTGCCGAGGACTTCCGGGTCATCGCGTACTCCACCCCCAAGGGGTGCGCCGCCGCGTACTACCCGGAGACCAACGTGCTGGTACCCCTGGATTCCACGGCGGACGTCAGCGGGACGCCCACCTCGAAGTCGGTGATCGTGCGGCTCGAGAAGGCCGCCTGATCCAGCCACGCTGGGACGAGGAAGCGCCGGTACCCCTGACGGGTACCGGCGCTTCCTCGTCGGAGCAGGCTGGTCGGAGCAGGCTGCTCGATCGGTCCTCGGGTCAGCGCACGCCCCACGGCAGGGACAGCGCGGGGATCACGTCGCCCAGCGCGCACCCGTCCCCGGGGACGATCATGACGCCGTCGGCCGAGGCCAGCCCGCGCAGCATCCCGGACCGCTGGTGGTTGCTCGGGACCGCCCTGCCCTCCTCGACCCGGTAGGGCACCAGGCGGCTCCGGCCCGGCAGCGGTTCGAAGGCCTCGGCGACGGTCACCTCGGACGGCTGCTCGAGCGGCGCCCCGCGGAGTCCTGCGAGCAGCGGCCCGGTCACCGTGAGCATCGCCATCATGGCCGCGAGCGGGTTCCCCGGCAGTCCCACCAGGAACCGGCCGTCGGGCAGACGTGCCAGCAGCGTGGGGTGGCCGGGACGCATCGCGATGCCGTCGATGATCAGTTCCGCCCCGAGTTCCTCCAGGGCCCTGCGGATGTGGTCGGCCGAGGAGCTGCCGGTCCCTCCCGTGGTGATCAGCACGTCGCCGGAGGCCCGGGCGAGCGAGAACTCGTCGGTGGCCTCGGCGCTGATGGCCGCGACGACGTCGTCGAGGTCGTCCTTCGCCCGGCCGGCCACGTCCACGTGGCCGCCGAGCATCGCCACGAAGCCGGGCAGCTGGGGTCCGAAGGTGTCGCGCACCTGGCCCGGCCCCGGCAGACCGTGCTCGATCACCTCGTCCCCGGTCATGAGCAGCGAGACCCTCGGTGCACGGAGCACCGTGAGCGTGTCGTGCCCGCACACGGCCGCGAGCGCGATCTGCGCGGGGTTGAGCACCACCCCGGCGGGGATGGCCTCCAGCCCCACCTCGGCCTCCTCCCCCGCCGGCCGGATGTGCTCCTGGGGAGCGGGCTCGTCGGGGCGGGCGGTCGCGTTGCGGTCCAGCACGTCCCCCCGCACGGACCCGCGTTCGGTGCGCAGGATGCCCACGGTGTTCTGGGGCACCACGCCGCCGGTGAGGATGAAGGTCGCCTCGCCGGGCTCGAGCGACACCTGCCCCGAGGCGGCATGCGGTGCATGCCGTCCGCGGTGGTCCTCCTCGGGTTCCACGGAGACCAGCTTCCAGGGTGGCTCCCCGTTGACCGCCCAGCCGTCCATGGCGGACGAGGCGTAGTGGGGCATGGCCTGCAGGGTGTGGATCGGCTCCGCCAGGACCTGCCCCAGGGCGTCCGCGAGGTTGACCGTCTGGAAGGGCAGCGCGTGCCCGGCGTCGTGGGCGAGGGCTCGCGCGGTACCCCAGTCGACGTCGTGCCCTCCGCTCCCGCTCACTCGGAGCCTTCTTCCGCCGCCGTCTCCGCACACAGGGCCTCGGCCACCGCGATGGCGGAGCGCATCGCGACCTGCTCCTCGGCCTGTCCGCTGGCCACCGCGAGTCCAGCCGCATAGCCCACCACGAAGGTGGTCAGGGGTGCTGCCGGTCGTACGACCCCGTGGGCGGCCTTCGCCGCGAGGTCCAGCACCGCGTCGATGTCCACCTCGGTGCCGTCGATCTCGAAGGAGACGAGCAGCTTCTCGGTCCAGTCGTGCAGCAGCTTCTGGCGATCGTCCATGGGGCCCTCCCGGGCATTCCTAGGGGACGTCGACGCCCAGCTCTCGTGCATCAGCCCAGGTGTCGACGTCGCGGGTGGTGCCCGGCGGAACCGGGACCGGTCTGGTCCTCACACTAGCAAGGAGGCTGCGTATCGACAGATTGTCGGCGCTCCCCCGGGCCAGGACCGCCTCGATCGCGTCCCGGAGATCGTCGGTGCGGTAGAGCGCTGCGAGAGGTTGCTCGCGGCCCCCGTCCACCGGGACGAGCGACGCCGCCCGTCCTCGCGCGCGGCCTCGGCGAGCAGGATCGTCAGGAGCTCGGCGCGCGCGGCACGTCGCAGGCGACGACCACGCACCACGGAGCCCTGGCCGCCCCGCCGTCGGCGCCGGCCGGTCCTGGGTGGGCGCGGAACCCCGCCACCAGGGCAGCAGCGGGACCGGTGAACGGCGGGGCCTCCCCCCCGGGGGACCCCGCCGTCCCCCCCGCGCCCCGCCCCCCTCCCCCCGGGCGGGCCCCACCAGCGTCCGGGGCCGGGCGGCGGACAGCGCGGCGCGGGGGCGCGCGAGCGGGGGCCTCCCCCCGGGGACCGGACCCGCCTCCGCCACTCCGCCGAGCCGGGAGGAGCGGCCACCGGCGAGGATGACGGCGTCGAACTGCGGCGCGGGCCCGCTCATGCGGCGGTCTCCGAGAGGAAGGCGCTCCACTGCGGTGCGGGTCTCTCCAGCTCGCGGATCTGCCACTGCGGCCCCCTCGGCGGCAGCGGCACGATCCGCAGCTTCCAGCCCAGGCTGCCGAGGGTCTTGTCGCTCTTCGCGTTGTTGCACCTCAGGCAGCAGGCCACCAGGTTCTCCCAGGTGTCCGCCCCGCCGCGCGAGCGCGGCATCACGTGGTCGATGGTGGAGGCCGCCTTGCCGCAGTAGGCACACAGGTGGTTGTCGCGGCGCAGCACCCCCCGGCGTGTGGCTGCCACGTCCTGCCGGTACGGGATCTTCACGTAGCGGTTGAGCAGGATCACCGAGGGTCTGCCGAGCACGTCGGTGGGGCCGATCACCGGATCGTCGTCCTCCGCCACCACGCTGGCCTTCCCCGTGAGCACGAGCACCAGCGCCCGGCGGAACGTGACCACCGCCAGTGGTTCATACCCTGCATTCAGAACAAGAGTGCGCATGAAGTGAGCCTCATCGCTGACCTGTCCCCCACCAGCCGGTTGCCGTCCCGGTGTTCGGGAGAAGTGCTTCGGATTGACACTGCAAGGGTAAGCCGGACACCGGCGTGCCGCTAATCGGCGTACCACCCGGTACCAGGTGGTAAGGGAGCCGACCGCTGCGGGCATTCGCCCAGCCGATCGGACCTCCTCCGGCCGCGATCCACGCGTTCCCGGCACCGACGGAGGGACCGGCACCGACGGGTGCCGGTCCCTTCATCGGGGTCTGCCGACGGGTCAGCCGCCGACGCGGATGTAGACACCGCCGGAGCCGAGCTCGGCCGGCGCGATCACCGTGGAGTTGCCGTTGAACCCGCCGTGGACGGCCTGGCCGTTGCCGATGTACACCGCGATGTGGGCCATGCCCATGCCGCCGTCGGCGTAGTAGATGAGGTCACCCGGGACGGCCACACGGGCGCTGACGGTGCGGCCGAGGGAGAGGTACCCGGCGGGCCAGTCGTGGAAGGTGATGCCCGCCGCGGCCAGGGCGTTGCTCACCAGTCGCGTGCAGTCCTGCTGCACACCCACCTGGTTCTTGGCGGCTGCGGCGATGGTCGCGGCGACGCCGGAGGGTGCGGCGGGCGCGGGTGCCGGCGCAGGAGCCGGTGCTGGCGCAGGAGCTGGCGCAGGAGCCGGTGCAGGAGCCGGTGCAGGAGCCGGTGCTGGCGCGATGTATGCGCCCTGCACCACGGGGGCGGGGGCCGGTACCACCTGGACGGGCGGCTCCACGGGTGCGACGACGACCGGCGGAGCGACGGCCGCCGCTGCCGGTACCTCCACCGCGGGAGTCTCCACGACGGGTGCCGCGACCACCGGGGCCGCGACGGGCACCTCGACCGGGGCAACGACAACGGGCACCTCGGCGACGACCTCCGGCACGGGGGCCTCGACGACGGGCGCCTCGACGACCGGCGCCTCCACAATCGGGGCCTCGATGACCGGCGCCTCGACGATGGGGGCCTCGACCACGGGGGTGACGACGACCGGTGCCACCACGGGTGCCTTCCGTACGGGCCTGGCCTTGATCCTGACCGGCGTCCTGCTGAAGGCCGGCGAGCTCCGGGTCGAGGCGACGACGGCGGCGCGGACCGAGACCAGCGCGGTGTTCGAGACCACCGCTTCACGCTGCGGTTCGATCTCCGCGGCGTTGGCGGCATTGGCGGCGATGCCGCCGGACAGGATGAGGCCGGACGCCGCGGCGAACACGGCGGCCTTGCGGCCCATTCCGCCGGCGGTGGTCGTGGGGGCGTTGCGGTGGCGGGCGGTCCTTGCACTTGCGGGCATGAGGAATCTCCGGGGTGAGGGCTGGTTCAGCGGACGCGGATGGAGCGGACGCCGTCGAGGACGGGCACTGCGAAGGACGGGAACGCGCACTCGGCGGTGACGGCTCGCCGGCGGGTCGCCGGGCCGGGGGGCGGCGCCGTCGGGGGGGACGGGACAGCCGGCATGCCGGAGGGCCCGGACGCACGACGGCCCGGAGAAGAGCTTCTGGACACGTTGGATTGCCTCTCCCAACGCCTACGAGGTGAGCTGTCGGGTTCGGATGGGAGTCACCCGGCCGCTGCACGCACAGCGGCTTAACC
The DNA here is from genome assembly GCF_001187915.1 of Arthrobacter sp. RIT-PI-e. GTDB lineage: Bacteria > Actinomycetota > Actinomycetes > Actinomycetales > Micrococcaceae > Arthrobacter_D. The sequence goes on from NZ_LGIU01000033.1 coordinate 157,498, forward strand.
CCGAGGATCTCCGGTCGGAGATCCGAGAACTTGGTTCCCCCGCCTCTGCCATGCGATGGTGCGGACGGACCTCGGTCAATGGCAGAGCTGGGCGAGTTGCACGAGGTTCCGGACCTCGATCGGCCCGGCATGATTGGAGGCTATCCCAGGAATCGGGGTGTGTCACGGTCTGATCACGAACTGGTGATGAACGGGTGACGATCTTGAGCTACCCGCGGGAAACCTGCGCTTCGGGTGCGGCGGTGGCGCTCTACTCCGCGACCGAGACGAACACGTGCGCCGCGACCTCCGGCGGGAGTTCCAGCGCACCCTCGACCTGCGGCACACGCACGGAGACGTACCCACCCACCGACTCGAGACCCAGCTGCGCACCCGGCCGCAGCCCCCCCTCGTCGAGCTGGGTGAGCAGCTCGGGGTCCACCTGGATCGGCTCGGCGAGGCGCACCAGGGTCACGCGCTGTCCCGGGACGTACCCCTCCATCGCCGCGAGCAGGGTGACCACGCCGTCGGTGAACTTCTCCGACTCCACGCCCCCGATGCCCTCGAGCCCCGGGATCGGGTTGCCGTAGGGGGATTCGGAGGGCTTGCCGAGCAGTTCGTAGAGCCGCCGTTCCACGCGTTCGCTCATCACGTGCTCCCAGCGGCAGGCCTCCTCGTGGACGTAGGCCCAGTCGAGGCCGATCACGTCGCTCAGCAGTCGCTCGGCGAGCCGGTGCTTGCGCATCACCTCCGTGGCACGGCGCCGCCCGAGCCCCGTCAGTTCCAGGTGGCGGTCCCCCGAGACGACCACGAGGCCGTCGCGCTCCATTCGCCCGATCGTCTGGGAGACCGTGGGCCCGGAATGGCGGAGCCGCTCGGCGATCCGTGCCCGGAGGGCCACGATGTTCTCCTCCTCGAGCTCGAGGATGGTCCGCAGGTACATCTCGGTGGTGTCGATGAGGTCCGTCATGCGGTTCAGCTCCTTGGTGCGGTGCGGATGCGGGGCCGGACTGCTCCACGCCGGTTCCGGGGCCCGGCCTCGCCGGCGGCCCATGCCTCCCAAGGTAACGTATGGCGTTCTGCGCCCGGCAATCCCCGGCGGCCCCGTCCGGGCGGGTGGGGGGCCCGTCGCGGTCACGTTCACAAATGGAGCGCGGGAGCGGTGCTGGGGCAGAATGAGGGGCGTCACCCGCCCCTTCAGCCGCTGGAGCACCATGAGCGATCTGCCCCGCATCCCCGCACACCTCCTGCCCGCGGACGGCCGGTTCGGGGCAGGGCCCTCCAAGGTCAGGAGCGCTCAGCTCGACGCCCTGGTGGCGGCCGGCAGCTCCCTGCTGGGCACCTCGCACCGCCAGCGACCCGTGCGGGATCTCGTGGGCAGTGTGCGCGGGGGCCTCAGCACATTCTTCGGCGCCCCGGACGGCTACGAGGTTGTGCTCGGCGTGGGCGGTTCCACGGCGTTCTGGGACGTGGCGAGCTTCGGCCTCGTGGAGCGCAGGGCGCAGCACCTCTCCTTCGGCGAGTTCGGGTCCAAGTTCGCCGCCGCGACCACCAACGCCCCGTTCCTCGAGGCCTCGACCATCATCTCCTCCGCTCCCGGCACCCGCCCGGAGCCGGTGGCGGAGGCGGGCGTGGACACCTACGCCTGGCCGCAGAACGAGACCTCCACCGGCGTCGCCGCCCCGGTACGGAGGGTCGAGGGCGCGGACGACGGCGCGCTGGTGCTCGTCGACGCCACCTCGGCGGCGGGCGGACTAGACGTCGACGTGGCCCAGGCGGACGTCTACTACTTCGCGCCGCAGAAGAACTTCGCCTCCGACGGCGGTCTGTGGCTCGGCCTCTTCTCCCCCGCAGCACTGGAGCGCGCCGCACGGATCCGGGCGTCCGGGCGGTGGATCCCGGACTTCCTAGACCTGCAGACCGCGATCGACAACTCGCGGCTGAACCAGACGTACAACACGCCGTCGCTCTCCACGCTGGTCGCGCTCGACGCGCAGGTGCAGTGGCTGAACGCCGAGGGCGGTCTCCCGTTCGCCGCCGCGCGTACCGCCGATTCCGCCGGGCGGCTCTATGCCTGGGCCGAGGCCTCGCCCGTGGCCGCCCCGTACGTGAGCCGCACCGAGGACCGCTCCAACGTGATCGTGACCATCGACTTCGCCGACGGTGTCGACGCCACACGCATCGCCGCGATCCTCCGTGCCAACGGCGTCGTGGACGTCGAGCCGTACCGCAAGCTGGGCCGCAACCAGCTGCGGATCGCCACCTTCGTGGCCATCGAGCCCGACGACGTCTCCGCCCTCATCGCCTGCATCGACCACGTGGTGGACACGCTGCTCTAGGGTGCCCGGTCGTCGTCGCCCTCGTGGGTGAGGCGCAGGCGACGCGGGGTGGCACGGTCGTAGCGCAGCCGCACCTCGTGGTAGCGCCAGGCCCAGAAGATCCCGACGGCGGCCGCGAGCAGACCTGCCAGGGCGGCCACCCCGAGGCTCCAGCGGGGGCCGAACATGTCGGAGACCCACCCCACCACGGGGGCACCCAGGGGTGTCCCGCCGAGGAAGATCGCGAAGTACAGGGCCATGACGCGGCCGCGCATCACGGGGGTGGTGGTGGTCTGCACGTAGGCGTTGGCGCTGGTCATGAGGGTCAGCGCGAACAGGCCCACCGGCACGAGGCTCAGGCCGAAGAGCCAGAGGTTCGGTGCCAGCGCGGCCGCGATGCAGGAGACCCCGAAGGCCGCCGAGGCACCGAAGACGAACCGCAGGCGGGGCCGGTCACGCCGTGCGGACAGGAGCGCCCCCGCCACCGATCCCACCGCCATGACCGAGGAGAGCACACCGAAGACCCCGGCGTCCTGACCGAACTCCGTGCGCGCCATCGCGGCGATGTAGACGGCGAAGTTGAGGCCGAAGGTCCCCACGATGAAGATCGCGAGCATCACCACCATGAGGTCCGGCCGTTGCCGGACGTAGCGGAAACCCTCCCGGATCCGGCCCTTGCCCGGGAGGGAGCGTGGCTGCACGTTCAACTCCGAGCTGCGCATCGCGACCAGCACGTAGACCATGGCCCCGAAGGTCAGGGCGTTGATGAGGAACACCCAGCCCGGTCCGACGCCGGCGGTGAGGAGGCCGGCGACGGCGGGTCCGATCATGCGGGCACCGTTGAAGGAGGCGCTGTTCAGCGCCACGGCGTTGGGCAGGTAGTCGTCCCGCACGAGTTCGGACACGAATGCCTGCCGCGCCGGGGCATCGAAGGCGGAGACGATCCCGAGGGCCAGGGCGAAGGCGTAGACGTGCCAGAGCACCGCGACGTCCAGGAGCACCATCAGTCCCAGGCCTATCCCCAGCAGGGCCATGGCCACCTGCGTGACGGCCAGCAGCCGGCGCCGGTCCACGGAGTCCGCCACCAGGCCCGCCCACGGTGCGATCACGAGTTGCGGGCCGAGCTGCAGGGCCATCACGATCCCCAGGGCCGAGGCGTTCTGCTCGGTGAGGATGTCGTAGACCAGCCAGTCCTGCGCGGTGCGCTGCATCCAGGTGCCGATGTTGGAGATCAGCGCCCCGACGAACCAGAGACGGTAGTTGTGGACGCCCAGGGACCGGAAGGTGCTCATGCGCCCCCCCCGGCCCCGCACGGCGCACCCGTCACGCGGTGTCGGACCGGTCCGGGACCTCGCCCGCGCCCGTGGACGCGGCGTCGGGGCCGCCGGGGCCGCCCGCCGCAGGACCGGGCACGCCCACCTCGGGTGTGAGCTCGTCCGCGCCCACCACCGGGGCGCCGTCCACGCCTCCGGCATCCGGCTGCTCCTCGGGCTGGGAGTCCTCCGGCCGCACGCGCTCGGACCACGGCAGCCACTCGGGTGCGATGAGCGACGTGGCGGAGGGCAGCAGGCCCACCTCGCACACCGTCACCTCCTTGCCCCGCGCCCCCCGGGCCGCCGTGGCGACCCCCCGCCCCCCGCCGTACCCGGGGACGAACGCCTCGAAGCGGTGGGTGACCAGGCGTTCACCCTCGACGACGGCGGAGACGTGGCGTCCCACCTGCGCCTCCGGCACCACCTCGAGCACACCGAGGCGGGCCCGCTCGGACGCGGCCTCGAGGACGGCGTCCGACTTCGGGATCCCGCGGGCTGCACGCGGCCTCCGGGGCGCGGCGGGGGTCGCGTCCGTGCTGGACGGGGCGGTGCCGGCGGT
>NZ_LGIU01000065.1 GCF_001187915.1 Arthrobacter sp. RIT-PI-e
TTCTGGTCGATGATTTCTCCTGTCACAGGATCGATCATCGTCTCTGTTGCTTCGGTCGTGAAGTCTTTCACGGCCATCTCCTTTCGGATCAGGCCGGACCCTCACACACCGTTATTCAGACAGTCCCGGGTCAGGACCCTGTGATGGCTTGACGTGTTCAGACCCAAGATCTCGGCGGGTTTTACTCAGTTTCGGGCCTTGCGGGGGAGGGATACTCCTACAGTTGTTCATAGTGCCCTTGCCTCATCAGTGGTTGTCAGATGCAGCAGTAACTGCGCTACGGATAGCTGCCGTCGATATCTCCACGCTGAGGTTCTTCGGTCATCACCGTAGAAGGTGATGGTGTCGCAGAGGGCGGTGGCGTAGACAGCGGAGGAAGTAGCAGCGTAGCGCCGGGCGAGGTCGGGGTAGCGATATGGGTGAGGGGCACTTCGGGATGAGTGGTGAGAGTATTCTGCGGCGGAACAATGTGACAGTGCTCGGGCGGACCGATGGGCCGGTTCTGATGTTCGGGCATGGGTTTGGCACTGATCAGAGCATGTGGGACAAGGTATTGCCGTACTTCGTCGAGGACTACCGGGTGGTGTTGTTCGATCATGTGGGTGCGGGGGGTTCAGACCTTGATGCCTATGAGTCGGCCAAGTACAGCAGCGTTGAAGGGTATGTGACTGACATTGTGGAGATTCTCGATGCACTGGATCTGACCGAGGTGACCTTCATCGGTCACAGCATGAGCGCGATGCTCGCTGTTACTCTCGCCGCCGAACACGCGCAGCGGTTGAGGCGTGTGGTGTTGCTTGCCGCGTCGGCGAGTTACATGGACCGCCCGGAGGACGGGTACGAGGGCGGTTTCTCCCGGGAGGATCTGGAGGAACTGTTTGAGTCCTTGGATGATAATTATGTGGTGTGGGCGAGCCGGATGGCTCCGGTGTTCATGAACAACCCACACCGGCCCGAGCTCGGCGCGGATCTGGCCAACCGGTTCAACCGGACCACCCCGCACATCGCCCGTGAGCTCGCGCGCACAGCGTTCCTGGCCGATGTCCGTCACCTCTTATCCAAGGTGCGGGTGCCTGCCTTGATTATGCAGTGCGCGGACGACATCATCGTGCCCATGCACGTTGGTGCTTACCTCCACCAGAACATCCCTTCGAGCACCCTGGTCAACATGAAAGCCAAAGGGCACTTCCCCCAAGCAAGTGCTCCGGAAGAAACCGCGCACACGATGCTGCGCTACCTCGGCTCGACCACCCCGGGCCTCCTCACCTTGGTATGACGGGTCAGCGTTCCCATTCCGGTGCCCCGGCCGGGGATCAGAGTGAGTTCGAGGACCTCTTCGATCACGCCCCGGTCGGTTATCTGGTGACGGGCTTGGACGGTGTGATTCTCAGAGCCAATACGACGTTCGCCCGATGGCTGGATGAGGACCAGGAATCGCTGATCGGGCGGAGCTTCTTACGCCTCCTACCGGTGGGTGACCGGATCATGTTCGGCACCCACGCCATGGCCCAGCTCGAGCACACGGGTGCCTTGAACGAGCTTTCGGCCGATCTCTTTACACGAGACCGGTCCCGCATCCCCGTTCTCCTGGCCATCACCCGGGTCCAGGGACATCACGGGACGACGGACAGGATCGTCGTCATCCGGGCCACAGAACGCCGCCTTCACGAACAAGAACTAGTGAGCGCGCTACACAGTCTGCAAGAAGCCGACGAGGCCCGGAACCGTTTGCTCGAAGAGGCCCGGCGGCAGGCCCAACACGATTCACTGACCGGCTTGGCGAACAGGTCCTTGCTGCAGGATCAGGTCCGCGACGCCTTGATCGTCGGCGCCCACAGCAGCACCCAGGTAGGACTGCTGTTCTGCGACGTCAACAGGTTCAAACGCATCAATGACAACCTGGGTCATACCGCCGGCGATGATGTCCTCAGGCATGTGGCGCGCTGCCTCGACCAGGCCGCCGGTTCGGAAGCTCTCGTCGCGCGATACAGCGGGGATGAATTCGTGGTCCTGGTTCCCACCATCATCCGCGGTAACGAGCTGGCACTGATCGAAAACCGGTTGCGGCTCGAACTGGCCTCACCGATCCTCATCGGAGATCGCCGGGTCTCCGTCGACGTCGCCGTCGGAGCCGCCCTGACACCATCGACCTATCATCACGATGACGTCACCGGCATAGCGGAAAAGCTCATCGAGGAAGCCGACGCGGCCATGTACCGGGCGAAAACCAGGGCACACGGCAAACCCCTCGAGCGCACCAAATCCCCGGAGAAACTACGCCTGGAAACCGACTTACGCGGAGCCGCAGCACGCGGCGAACTGAAAGTGTTCTACCAACCCCAGATCGACGCCCGCAACACCGAACTCGTCGGAGCCGAAGCACTCGTACGATGGCACCACCCCGAACTAGGACTACTCAGCCCCCTGGACTTCATCGACGTCGCCGAAGACAGCGGCCTCATCAAAGAAGTAGGCGCCCATGTTCTCCACACCGCCTGCGCCTTCGGAATGGCCATGCTGAACAACGGTAAAGCACTTGAGATGTCAGTCAACGTCTCCGCCTACCAACTCTCCGACCCGGAGTTCGTCAACGACGTAAGAAAAATCCTCGACACTGTCGGGTTCCCTGCCCGCCTACTCACCCTGGAAGTCACCGAATCCAAAGTCATCTCCAACACCGTTCACAGCAACGGAACACTCACCGCCCTGCGTGAGCTCGGCGTGCACCTCTCCGTCGATGACTTCGGCACCGGATACTCCTCCCTCTCCCAACTCCACAGCATGCCTGTCACCGAGGTGAAAATCGACAGATCCTTCGTCAAGGACATCGACGAGAACAGCCCCCTCACCCTCATCACCGGCATCATCGGACTGGCACGAGGACTCGGACTACGCATCGTCGCCGAAGGAATAGAAACACCCGCACAACTCCAAGCACTCACACACATCGGCTGCGACCGCCTCCAGGGCTACCACCTTGGACGACCCGTCGACGAAGAAACATTCCACGCACGACACTACTGACAGTCCCCGATAGGCCGATTGGCGTGTAGAGCGTCCTGGCAGGTGTCTTAGGAAGCTCTACGTTTTCGAGACAGGCTGTGGTGGTGCGGTGGTAGCTGATTCTGTTCGTGCCAGGAGTGCTTCCTGCCATCCGCCTGTTGCGACGGCCGGAGCGGTCGGTGGTGTGTCCTGCACGGCTGGGTGTGGGTCGTCGATGTCGGTGAGCGTGTGGGCAGGATCTGGTGAAGCGATATCAGTGGGGGTGTCGGCGAGTGTGTCCTGGATGATGCGACGTGGGTCGTAGTTACGGGGGTCGAGTTTCTTCCATTCGGCGGGGTCGAAGTCGGGGCCGAGTTCGGCTGCCGCCCGTGATTTGGCCGTATCGGCGAGGTCGCGGATCGTTCGTACGAGGTGGGCGAGTTTCTCCGCGTACAGGGGGAGCCGCTGAGGTCCGACGATCAGGCCGGCAACGAGCATGATCAGAAGTAACTTCTCGAATGAGAGTCCAAACACGGTGTTCTCCAGAGCCTAACTGTTGACGAGGTCACGAGGTGGACGATCCGAACCGCTCCCACCGTCCAGGACCTCGGTCCTGCTGATACCTGTGGTGCTGGACGGGTCTTCGATGGTGCTGGCATGTCGTGTGATCCTGCGGTCGTGCAGGAGCGCGATTCCGGCGGCGATGGCGAAGAGTCCGGTCACGGGGATGGCGAGCAGGAACATGGACATGATGTCTGCTGATGGGGTGGCGAGGGCGCTGAAGACGAGGATGCTGATGATGACGATCCGCCAGCTTCTGAGGATCGTGACCCCGGGAAGGATCCCGATGAAGTTCAGCAGCACCACGAAGACGGGTAGAACGAAAGCGACGCCGACAGCGAGCACGAGTTTCATGACGAAGTCGAAGTAGTAGGACGCGACCAGGACAGTGCTGTCCTCGGCCGAGCCGAAGCCGGCCAACAGTTCCACGATGTGAGGAAAGAGCAGGAATCCTGTGGTGCAACCGGCGACGAACAGCGGCACGGCGGCCAGGAAGAACCCGAGGGTGTACTGCTTCTCGCGTCGGTTGAGCCCGGGCAGGAAGAAGGCGAATGCCTGGTACAGCCATAGGGGACTGGAGATGGCTACGCCTGTGAAGAGAGTGATCTTCATCTTCAGGTCAAACGCTGCGCTGACGCTGTCGTAGTTCAGGCTCGCGTTGCGGGATTCGGCTAGTGCCTCGATCGGGGCCCGCAAGATATTGAGGACCTGATCGGAGAGCACGTACCCAATGACGGCGCCGATGAGGAGACCGACCGCGGCCCGCAGGAGGCGTTTGTGCGCCTCCTGCAGGTGGGCCTGGACCGACATCCGACTCCTCGCGTGTGGCTGTGCGGTCGGTCTCCTCCCGCTCATCGGGTCTCGGCCACCGGACGCTGACCTGGTGTGGCCACGGCGCGGATCACGGTCGGCGGGTGAGTAGCCGTACCCGTCTGAGCATCGCGGTCCTGCCCGGTCCCATCGTCAGGGGTGGAATCGGTATAGGTGTCGGGGGCGGGGTCGTTCACACTGCGTGCGGAGGTGTCCTTGGCTTCGGATTTGAAGATCTTCACCGACTGTCCGATGCTCCTCGCAAGCCCTGGAAGCTTGGAAGCGCCGAAGAACAGGAGGACCACGGCGAACAGGATGAGGGCATGCCATCCGGTGAGGTTGTGCAGGATTCCCATGGGTGGGTCTACTTTCTGAAGTGATGTGACATAGCAGCTGGCGCCCGGGGTGTGGCGCTGCTGGAACTACTGAGAGTTGAGAAGTGGCCCGAGGCGTACTGCACCTTAGGGTGTTCGACGGGGCCTCGGAAGTGGCGGGGTGCAGGGTGCTCAGCTGGCGGGCGTCGTGGTGGCGTCGGTTGGTACTTCCCCGGTCATATCGGTGGAAGGGGTTCCGCCGGGGCCGCCCTCAGGAGGTGTGCCGCCCATACCTCCGCCTACGGCGGGTGTAGTGGTGGTGTCGACCCCGACGGTGAGGCTGACTTGGTAGCCGGAGGTCGGGTCCCCGGTCACCGTGGCTAGTTGCAGGGCGCCGCCGTCGTCGCCAAAGATGTTGTCGGAGTCCAAGCTGACCCGGGAGAGGTTTGCGGTGGAGCCTTCGTACCCGGCAAGGGCGTACACGGTTTCGCTGACGTCCTGCGGCAGGGCCACCTGGGACGTCGCGACGGCGTTGACCGAGTCGGTGATGTCACCGATGCTCGGGTAGACCTCGAAGTGGATGTGGGGCCAGCGACCGGTGTAGCAGGCGGGGAAGATCGACGTGTACGTCACTTTCCCGTCGCTGTCGGCCACCTGCACGCCACGGAGGTAGGTTTCGTCCTCGATACCGCTGGAGTACATCGAGTAGCCGCCGGCGGCATCGCAGTGCCACACATACACGGCCGCGTCCGCGAAAGGAACGTTGCCGTTGGCCAGGTCCACGAGAGTGAGGTTCAAGGTCATCGGCACGCCCGTCGCAGTGGTGCCCCCGCCGATGCTCGAGCGGATGTCGCTGCGCACGATCCCTGAGTCCTCGAGGGCGTTCACCCCGTTCGACCCGTCGCCCGGGTAAGGACCGGCAGTTTCATCAGGGATCTCCCCGGGGACCGGAAGGGCCGGTGATACGGATGCTGTGGCTGACGCCGTGGAGCTCGCTGTAGCACTCGACGTGGTATTACTACCTGTTGTGCTGGGGGTGCAGGCCGCCAGAGCCAGGGCTCCTACGCCTGCACCAAAAATCCCGAGCATCGAACGCCGACTGACCAGTGTTCCGATGTCGAAGGCGACACCCTGATCGACGACTTCCTCGTCCGCTCGATCGAGGAGCCGCCCCTCATACATAGGGCCGTCCGGGGTATTGTCCGGTTCTGGAATATTGCTGCTCATGATGCCTCGCTCGGTTCGCTATGTGGAATAGTTCCAGCATCAAAGACGACCTAAGGTCAGGGCTTTGGTGAACCTATGCGCCACCTATGAGCGTGGAGCCCAACAACCAGAGCACCGGAACCGTACAGCAAACCCCCAGCTCGTTCATGTCCTCGGAAATGGCAGTGCTCACCTCATTGGGCAGCCGTTATTCACCGCCAGCACCAGTAGCAGGAAATCCGGCAGCGCAGCGAAGCGTTCGGCACCATAGGGCGATTCGCAGCAAAGGCCGGGACACACGGGCGGATCAGCCCGCATAGTCTCCGGCACACCTTCGCCACCATCGCCCTCGACACCGGAACCGCGTTGCACGCCCTCCAGGACAGCCTCGGTCACGCCGACCCCGCACCACCCGACGCTACGACCGAGCACGCAACAACCTCACCAAATCAGCCAGCTACGACGTCACCCGCGCCCTCGCTTGATGTGTGTTGGCTGTTCACGGATCCTCCTTTGAGGGGTATCGAGTACCCCCTTGACATGGATTTCGGGTGGGCTCAGGAGGGTGTAGTGCCTCCGTCGCAGGACCGCCGGAGCGGCGTCTTGGTTGTCGGACACCGGATCTGCATCAGTCCGGCGGAACCCTCTAACGCAGGTACCCCTACACCCAAGGGGGTGCAGGGGTAGCTGATGGTCGGTGCGTGCTGGTCGTCAGTCCTGAGTCTCAGGTTTTGGGGTGGGTGTCAGAGTACGAGGGTTTTATCGTTATTGCGGGCCGTTCCGATGTTCATGAGGACTGCGGTCTTGCGCAGCGGTGTTTCCAGGGCTGTTTCGAGGTGGGGGACGACTTCGGTGTGGACCTGTTCGATGATGCTGCGGATATCGGCCCGCTGGTCGGCTTTCACATCGAGGGTGAGCTCTGGTTGGGACGCGCTTCCACGTAGCAGTACGGCAGCGGAGATCACACCATGGATTTGTTCGACCTCGGATTCCACGGCGTCGGCCACCACCCGGGGCTCACAGGTCGTGCGACCGTCCGCGGCGTCATCGGCGTGCAGCCGGAAGGTGCGCGCCTGGTTGCGCCGGGGTATCTGGGCCAGCAACCAGCCAAGGGCCAGGAGCCCGAGGATGATAGCTACCACGGCGACGATGATCGCGGCAGTGTCGGGGACGAAGACGCCCTGGAAGTTCTCCGGTAGAGCCCGATCCGCCGGAGCGGGTGTGGTTATACCGGCGCCGGAGGCGAGAGTGGAGGCCAAGCCTGAGGCCAGGAGTACACCGGCCGCGCCGAGGAGCAGCACCAGAATGCCGATGATTGCCAGCCAGGTCCGGTTCAGAGCGCCAGCGGTTTCCCTCATCGGGTGTTCCTTTCATCAGGGTCAACAGTCAGGCCATGGGGGTGACCGGGGGTGGTTTGCGGTGCTAGGTCGCTCATGCGTCGGTCCTGACCTGCACATGAACGCGGGGTGCGGGGTCCACACCGGTCTGCTCGAATTTGCGCTCCAATGATCGGGTGAGCTTGTCCGAGAAACCCGTCGTGTCATACAGGGGGGTGCGGACGACAGCGGTGACCTTCCGCGCGGTAGCACGCACGGACGCCGAGTCCACCCCGTCGGCCTCATCCAGGTGCGAACTGGCCAGTTTCGCGAGCCCTCGCCGGCTGATCACGGTCTCGGCTATATCCGTGCTCGTTCCTTCAGGGTTCGTGAGGCGGATCGTGGTGTGCTGACCGGGCAGGATCGCCGCCAGGAGCAGGATGACCCCGATCACTACCAGAACGATCGTGACCACCCACAGGGCAGGACTGTTCCAGCTCTGCTCGGCCAGTGTCTGACGAATCGGTGCCAGGAAACTCGGCCAGGAACCAGTGAGAAGCCGACTGATTCCCGCCCAGGCACCCACCACGGCCAGAGCCAGCAGAAGGGCTGCGAGAATCGTCGCGGGTACCGAGCGGCTGGAGCGCCGCCGGAGGGCTTGGGACTGCTGTGTCGGGCTCATAGGAGTTTCCTTCGGCCGGAGGTGCCGGTGTCGGCTACCAGGGACGTGATCTCGATGTCGACCTGACGGACGTCGATCCCGCACAGCTCACCGACGCGGGCCCGGATGGACTCCCGGAGCTTCTCCGTGGTGGAGCGCAACGGTGCCGGGTAACGCACACCGGCTTTGACCTGCAGAGAAACGGTTCGCCCGTGCAGCTGGGCGGTGACCTTCGGGCGGGCGTCCTCGTCGGCGCGGGAACCAATTCCGAGGAACCCCCCGCTCGACCCGTGGACACCGGGGGTCTCGGCCGCTACCTGGCCGGCGATCTTCTCGATGGCTTTCTCCGCGATCGTCAGTGATCCGCGGTTCTCGGCATCGACAGCGGATCCGTCGGCGTCTGCGGAAGACGCACCGGTGTTGGCCCTGTGTGCGGGGGGAGCGTGGCGGTCTGGCTCGTCGGTGTCGGGTACGGCGGTCATCGGCGGGTGCTCGAGCGTCCGGTCAGGGCGCCGAGGTCGATCTTGCCCTCGATCAGACGGGCCACGAGGAGCCCGAGGGCACCGAGGACGGCGACGGTGAGGAACTCCCCGAACCCGCCGAAGGCTGCGGCCCAGCCCAGAACGAGACCGGTGAGGAGGCCCATAGCTGTCGTATTCATCATCGTGCCTTTCACGAAACAAGAAGGAGAGAAAGTGGAGGGAGGGTACTTCGGGGTGGAGTGAGGACATCTAGCCGGCCACATGATCATGCGGTCAGTGGTGGGGGCGCCGTGAGCACGTCCGATGAGAAGGGTCGTGCTCACGGCGTATCGACGCCTCCGGCAAGGCAGCGGGGGATTACCCGGTCATGCAGTCGACCCACCTCTGCCCGGCTGGTGGCAGGTGTTACTGGAGTTCGCCGCGACCTGTGTCGTTGTTGTTGTCCTGGTCGTCCTCCGGCAGGTGCACGTCGGTGACGGCGATGTTCACCTCGAGGACCTCGAGGCCGGTGGTGCCCTCGACGGAGTCGATGACGTTGCGGCGGATCATCTTGGCCACCTCGACGATGGATGCGCCGTTCTCGATGACGATGGTCAGGTCGATGGCGGCCTGACGCTCACCCTTCTCGACGCTGACGCCACCACTGACGTTGGTCTGCGACCCGGGGATGCGCTCGGAGATGCTGCTGAACGCCCGGCGACCGGCGCTGCCCATGGCGTACACGCCGGGCACCTCCCGTGCTGCCAGGCCGGCGATCTTCTGCACCACGGTGTCGGCGACGGTCGTGTTGCCCTCATCGGTCTGCAGGGGACCGACGTTACGTGACTTCTCGGCTTCCTTGGCCTGCTGCTCGGCCTGGCGCTTCTGCTCCTCACCGGTAGCCGGAACCACAGAAGAAGCGGCGTTGGATGGGGTGTTGGATGCGGTGTTGTTAGCCATGGGGATGCTCTCTCCTGGGTAAGGGGGATGCGTACACAGGTAAAGACGCTGTGTTCCCGTAATCCTCACGCGTGATCAGCAACTATTTTTTTGGTTCCTTCTCCCGACGAGCAGGAGCCTACTTCTGCTGGCCGAGTAGCTGGTGGGTTTAGGGTGGGAGATGGGTCTCAACCACAGCTGGTAGCAATGCTCCCCGATCATCGCTGCCTCGTCGATGAGGAAAGGGGCCATGTGAATCAGGAACACGACAGTCCCGACACCACCTCGTCTGCCCCTTCGAAGTCGGCCGCCGAGCGGCAATCGGTGACCATGCAGGAGAGCTACAGCCAGGGCCAGAGCCAGGGCCAGGGCCAGGGCCAGGTGCCGGCGTTCGGGGATCTTCCTGAGCCCGAGGCCGCTGGTCCGGGGGCGTTGATTGCTTCCACACCTGCCACGAAGGACCCTGTACCGGCCTTCCGCCCATCCGGCTCCCCGTCCGCGTCCGATGATGCCGGTCCTATGTGGGTGGAGGATACTGAGGAGCTTGACGAGCTCACCGTCGTGGCGCGGGCGCAGGACGGGGACCTGCAGGCCTTCGACTGGTTGATCACCGCGTACCAGGGCGGCATCTTCCGGTTGTGTCTGCGGATGCTCAACAACCGTCAGGACGCGGAGGACATCGTGCAGGAGACCTTCATCTCCGCCTGGCGGAGCCTGCCGAACCTCACGGTGCCGCAGGCCTTCGTGCCATGGCTGTACCGCACGGCGACCAACAAGTGCCTCGATGACCTCCGGAGGCGTCAACGCCGCCCGGTCGAACCCGCCGAGGACCTCGGGGCGGACACGGCGAGGGAAAGCCCCCGGCATCCTCAGGGGCGCACTACCATCGGGGCAGGGCCGTCGGTCGACCCGGCGCAGGATTATGAGAACCAGGAACAGATGCGCGCTCTGGCCGAGCTGCTGCAAAGACTTCCGCCCGGACCGAGGGCATGCTGGTTGCTGCGTGAGGTCCACGAGTTCTCCTACGGTGAGATCGCTGCGATCGTGCAGGTTCCCGAGAGTACCGTCCGTGGCCGGATCGCCCGTGCCAAACGCCTACTAGCAGAAGGGATGGCACCATGGCGATGAACGATTCCTGGGCGCAGGACGATCCTACGCAGCACGAACGCCCGCGTCTGGGGTGTGGGCGGGACCTCGACGAGGTGTGGGCGTCCATCGACGAGCCGCCCTCGGCGCACGAGCAGCACTGCGAGGACTGCCGCAGTGCCCGTGCATCCCTGCATCACCTCGCCTCCGTAACGGATTCCATGCGCGAGAAGGATCGTACAGACCCGGAGCTGCAGCCCGGGACTCGGGTCAGGGAAGCGATCATGATGGTGGCGCGGGCCGAGGTCCGCCGTGGCCGGCGTGCACCCCTGGCCCGGACTGGCTTCGGTGCAGTCGATATCAGTGAACAGGCCCTCACCGCGTTGATCCGCTTCGCAGCATCGACGCTCCCCGGAGTCCGGGCCCGGCGCTGCAGCATCAGTACCACCGGCCCCGGAGGCACCAGGGCGCCCTCGGGGGATCCGGTGGACGTCACGGATGTCCGTATCACACTCCGGGTGGCTCTACCGTCCACCATGAGGATCCCGCCGGCGATGGTCTCGCTCCGGGAGCGTGTCGGTGCGATCGTGCAGTCCCAGACATCCATCACCATGAAGCAGATCGATATCGTCGTGGAGGACCTCTATGATCTCTGACCAACCGCTACGGGCCCGCGTCGTCGACCTCGACCTCGTGGTCGAGCAGCTCCGGGCCGTCCTCCTCGCAGAGCCCGGGCTGGTGCGCCTGGAACCGACGGTGCGCAGCACGGTCCAACGCCTGAAGCTGATGTCCGTCGCCGTGTTCCAGCAAACCTTCCGCCCCGCTGGCGAGGATCCCACCGTCTCTGTCACCGACGGGCTTACCCTGTCCCTGACCGGTACCACGGTCAACGTGCACATCGACATCGCCACCGATATCGCTCACCCGGCACTGGTCCTGTCCGAGAGATTGCAGGCCATCACCGCGGAAACCATTCAACGTAACGGCCTCACCACCGGGATGATTGATGTCACCATCCTCGCTATCGAGGGCACACCCCGCTCCCGACCAGCCGAAACCCCGATCGAGGGCTGACCCCCCCCGATCACCCGCCCACGAGGGCAAACACCTGATCAGGGACCGGGTCATGCGGCACTACCCGTCCTGGACAGGCACACCGGTAGGGCCTAGGCAGGGACAGCGATAGGGCGGGCTGTGATTGCCTTCCATATGACAGGTACCGGCCACGGACGGATGGGTGGGCGTGGCAGTAGTCGCCTGAGCCCCACCGGCGGGCAGTACCCGACCTCCGATCCGCTCACACGTGAACGCGAGTTCGCGTTAGAGACGCACCTCACCAGGCATCACGGTTCGGGCTCGCTCTCGGATCGATCCGCGCTCAGGGTTAGCGCTCGAGTCAGTGAGACACAAGCGCCAGCAACGAAAGCCCAACCCAGAAGCAGAACACCACGATACGGCCACGACTCGCCAAGTCCTTCGAGCAAATACGTACGACCAGCGAAAATCACCACCGCAGCAATCAGGCATACACCCGTTACCGCGAACCACACATGATGACGTCGAAGCATCACGAACCCCCACTCATGATCGGATGCGATCAGCCTATACACCCTGAAACCCTAAGCCGGTTTGAGGGTGCAATGACCACCTGTCAGTGTGCGGTGGTGAGCTTTTGGCGTAGGACGGTGGTGCCGCAGATTCGGTCGTAGGGTGTTCTTTGGTCTCCAACGAACAAAGAGATGATCCAGATGATCGGCATCAGGTAGGCAAGACCTGTCAGCACCCATACCCCCGTGGGAACTAGGTTGCTCGAGTGGCTACTGCTCACGATGGCGAAAACCGCCGCGTGACCGATAAGCCATGGCATCCCGAGCTTGAGGATGTTGCGCAGCAAGGCGAGCCGGTAGGGCATCTGGGTGCTGCTGGAGTACACGATCAGTCCCATGGCGCGTTTGCCTGGTGTCGCTGCTACGAGCCTGGACTCGCACCACGCGACATCGAGGACCACGGGAACGATGACCATGATCGCGCCCACGAGGTTCAGCACCACCATATTAGTTGTGACGATGATCCCGGCCAGGAACAGTGGCACACCAACTGCTAGCGTCACAGCGACCCAGACCAGGATGCAACACCAATCGATGCACCAGGCAACGATCCGGCGAACTGCGACATCCACTCTCCAAAACTAGTCCATCGCTATGCCCTCACGACGGTTATCGAACACCTGCGATGCGGCTCACCTGGAGCACATGCGGTGAAGGATGCAAAGGAAATCAGAGAAACCTACAAGTGCTCCAAGGCGGGTTGCCACGTGCTGGTAGCCCGGTGAGCAGTACGCGGGCGGGAGGCGCGTGCACTCCCTGCTGTTCAGGTGTCCGACTGTCGGGATATTCGGGTGTCTGGGTCTCTTGCCAGGCCGGGATGGGAGGAGTTCACTGGATGCACTCGATAGCCGAACATGTGGGCTGTCCGATCGATGGCCCCTCACCTCGATTGGATGAACCCATGCCGCAGCACCTTCCCCTCATCGACCCGAGCCGCGTCATCACGAGACTGAAGAAACGCCCCATCGTGATCAAGGACCCTCCGCCTTTCCTCGATCTCAGGGCGCCGTTCAACGCCCACGCGAAGAAACTCAAAGGAGCCCCCGGATCCCCCATCTCAGGTATCGAACCCTCAGGTCAGGGACTACGCGTCCGGTACCAGAACGGGGTGATCTACCAGCGCAAGGACGGAGGAACGAACTGGGTCCACGGAGCGATCAACGACCGCTACGAGGAACTCGGGGCAGGGGCATCCTGGCTCGGTCTTCCCATCTCGGACGAAATGGACTTCCCCGATGCCGGACGCGTCAGCGTCTTCCAGCACGGCTCCATCTACTGGTGGTCCGATGTCGGAGCTATCGACCTGAACAACACCCTCGTGCAGTACACCGGACTGATCTGCGACGAGGATTCCGCTCCCGAGCAGGCAAGTTTCGAGGACGAGCCCTACGCCATCCTGGGAGTACTCGCCCCGGACTGGAACAACACCACACGCACCCAGATCTACGAGGACGTCGTCGACGACGAGGCCCGAGGTGATCTGATCGAGCTCTACCGGGGAAAGCCCAACGGGGTAATCATCTCCACCCGTCTCATGGAACACGACTTCGGGAACGCCGATCAGTACAGGGATGTGGTTCGCAAAGCGGTGAAAGAAGCATGGGACGGGATGAAAGTAGGAATCGGCTACATACCCCTGGTCGGTCCAATCCTGCAAAAAGGCGCGGACGAACTCTGGCCTATCGTGAAGGACGGACTCGTCGACACCGTGAACAAAGTACTCGACACAGCCGATGACGACCTCGGAGGACATGTTCTCGTCCTCACCCCGAAGGATATGGTCTTACTCGCCGCACGCACCCCCACCGCCAATATCCTAGGAGTCACCTACAAGACATGCACCAGCGTCCTCGGCGCGCCGGAAGGCGCCAAATACCAGGTCCTCTTCAACGTCTCCGCCGTCTAACCCTGCGCCATACAGGACGCCATAACGGAAGGTGTAGCGGACCAGATCGAGGTGGACGAGACCACACACGTTCAGTAGAGATCAGTGGTTCTCACCTGCATGTCAGACAGACCGTTAGGTTCTCCGACGCAGGAAGGCCTGAGGGTGGTGCTGGGGTACACCTCATCGCGCCAGAGTCCTCTTAGACGGGTACCTCGATCGTCCTCAATAGTTTTTCCATTGCGTTGGCCACGGTTGCGGGGCTGGTGAGCAGGCCGAGGTGGTCGAGAGGCAGGCGATCGCTGGGCCATCCTTGCGATACGGCTCGGTCGTATTCCTCTGCGTAGGTGTCGCCGAAAGCTAGGTAGGTAGTGGGTAGCGCGGACGCCCAACCGGGGGAGGCGGAAAGTTCACCTGATAGATAGGAGGCCTCGACCTCCGGTGCGGCCTGGTCGACGCGTTCGAACATTGCCCGGTTCGGGAACAAGGGCTCGACCACCGTCTCGGGCCACCATCGAGTCCATCGAGGAAGCCGTCCATCGGCCACTGTCTCGTTCAGTTCCGCGGCCAGTGCCGACGGTACTACGTTCCAGGACCCTCCATCGAGGGGAGGGAACACGGCATCGAGGAAGCACACTGCGACGACTTCGCACGTTGTCGCGATGCCGGGAACATAGTTCCCTGCGTTGGAATGCACGATGACGATCGGGGGTGGGCCAGCAGAGACTGCCGCTACATACTCCTCGAGGACACCCTCCACGGACCCGGTGGCAAGGGGAGCGATGACGGCCACGTCATGGCCCCGGCGGGCCAGTTCCGCCGCGAACGGTTCCAGGGCCGCTGGTGGTAGGAACACACTGCCAAGAACCACGATGCGTGACATGCGGCAAGCATACGAGGGACAGCTATCCCGATCCCCAGCTGTTCTATACAGATCCGGTTTAGAGCTTGTCCAGCCAGGGATGGTCAGGGTGAGCGACTTCCATGCGGAACGGAGCCAGTCACGGCTGATGACATCGAGCAGGGGGAGGTAGGCGTCAAAGTCCTCTTGATCCTTGGGCCGCAGACCTGGGGCTTTGTGTAGAAGCTGCACCTCAGGTCGCAGGTACCTGATTCCGTCACAGGCCCACAGAATGTCATCGGTGGGGCGGTTTACGCGTGGGTCTCGTTTGTATATCCACGTTGAAGGTGTCGCGTCCATGAGGATCACGTCGTACTCCCATGGATCTGCCCCGCTGGGCCGCAGCCAGAGATTGCTGCACGTCGGCGGGACCGAGTCACTTACGTTGCTGACCAGCGGGCGAAGAGTTCCCCGGTCAGCAGCCCACACATCTAACCGCGCGGCAAGGTGTAGCTGTAGTAGGTGGACGTCCGAACGCGGGATGCTGAGGTCCAAGTCTGCATAGGGTCGCGATTCTCCAGTGAATGCTTCGATCGCCCACCCGCCGGCAATCCACCACAGCCCGGAGTAGTCACCGAGTAAGGCAACTGCGTCCGTAGGGGACCGATACGCCCAGGGCCCATATAAGCGGACAATCTCGTCCTCGTCAGACATGCTCCGAGCGTAAGCTTCCCGGCCCTACACCCACGTCTTTACCCAAGGGTCTGTGATCGACGATCCGTGTTTGAGTAGAAGCGAAGGTGTGGCGTTGAGGTACACCCTAACGCCACACTCATAGACCCCTCGTTTTGGTGTGGCTTTAGGGTCCTTTTATGGCTTTTGCAACACATTCGTGCAAAGGTCTAGACATGGTGCAACACATTGGGCAGCGGATCGGATACGCCCGAGTCTCGAGCGTCGATCAGAACCTTGCCCGCCAGCTATCCACCCTCGGTACTGTCGATCGCCTGTTCGAGGAGAAGCAGTCCGGTGCCCAGCGATCCGGCCGCAGTGCCCTGGCGGACCTGATCGGATACTCCCGTCAAGGGGACACCGTGGTGGTGTCCTCGATGGACCGGCTGGCACGATCGGTGGTCGACCTCAATCAGATCGTGGGGGAGCTGACCGCCAAAGGTGTCTCGGTGGAGTTCATCGCCGAGCGGGTGACGTTCACCCCGGGCGGCAGGGATCCGTTCGCGGAGTTCCAGCTGAACATCATGGCGTCCTTCGCGCAGCTCGAACGCGCGATTACCAGGGAGCGGCAGGCCGACGGTATCAAGGCAGCGAAGGAACGCGGCGCCTACACGGGCAGGACCCGCAAGCTTACCGCCGACCAGCTCACCGAGGCCGTGGGAATGTTGGAGGCCAAAGTACCCAAAGCCGAGATTGCCCGACGGCTGGGCATCGACCGCACGACCTTGTACCGGACACTGAGCCGGGCCGAAGTGGATCAGTGATGCTCCAGGATCGACACACACCAAGGAGAGCATGATGGTCAGAATCGTCCTGTGGGTCCTCACCGCGAGCACCCGCTACAGTTACCTGCTCGTCCGCGCCCTGCTCCGACTCCCTCTGCTCGTGGTGCCGATGCCCCGGCGGGTTCGTAACCAGGTCGCCGGCGCCCTGGCCGTCGGCCTGTGGTTTCTCGGTACCCTCGTCATCGTTGCCATGGCCGAAGCCCCGTGGTGGGGGATGCTCATGGTCGGCGTCTTCGCGGCGCTGGTCATCGGGTGGGCCGTGCGGATGGAGGGACGTCGTGTCCTGGCCCGCCAGTGAGCCGATCAGGTATCTCCGTCAAGTCATACTCAAGCCCAGCACGATGACAACCAGGGGAGGGTAGGAAAGTGGTTCGGCAACACCGGGCCGAGACGGAACGGTTCTGGGAGAAAGTGATCAAGGGCTCCAGACCGCAGGATTGCTGGATCTGGGTTGGGGCGATCGCGGACGACGGGTACGGGCGGTTCTGGATTCCTCGCGATGGGGGACAGCGGGCGGTGCGGCCGCAACGGTACGCCTACGAACACCTCACCGGGGAGACCCTGCACCCCGGCATCATCCTCATGCACGTGTGTGATGTGCCCCTGTGCGTCCACGCCACGGGTGGGCCGGACTCCCACCTGCTCCCCGGCACCCAGGCGCTGAACATGGCAGACCGGGCCCGGAAGGGCCGTCACGCCAACGCCTCGTCCTTCCGCTGGCGTGGTATCAGCCGCGCCCAGTTCCATGCCCGGTCCCTCGAGCTGCGCACAGCCCTGCTCGAGCACGGATGGAACGAAACGACCATCCGACCTCTGCTCATCAACGCAGACCCAGATGCTCCTACTCTCTTCTAAAGTGAAGCTTGACAGTATACAAAATTTGGATTGGCCAGCAACGGTTGCTATGCAATTTTCCTCAGCTAGTTGAAGGCAAGCTGCACCTAGTCCACAGGAAATAACAAAAAATACATGGCTGATTGAATCTCTAGGGGGGAAATGCTACAGCGAATCGAACTGGTTCAAGGCATAGGGTTGTTGCACGAGGCGCGCGGTGCAGGCCATCGGCTGCAAGAAGTTTCCTTAATTTATGCAGGCAACGGTCGAGGTAAATCAACCCTAAGCAGTGTCCTACGATCAGCGTCGGCGAGCAACCCCTCCTTTATAGAGGAAAGAAGAACTATCGATGGAACCTTGGATCCTCAAGTGGTTCTACAATTCGATAGTGGACACAAAGTTAAGTATTTAGATGGGAAATGGTCGGAGCGGAGACCTGAAATCGTGGTTTTTGACACCGCTTTTATCGATAGCAATGTTCATTCAGGTGGTCAAGTATCTACAGAGCATAGAAAAAATCTTCTTGATTTTGCGATTGGGGACAGAGCAGTAGCGAGTCGGAAGAGAGAAGAACAAGCCGTCACCGCCCAGCAGAAGGCAAGTGCGGAAATAGCAAGACTGAAAAAACAGATTGCGCCCTATTCTGATGGAATGCCTCACGCGGTATTCAAAAACCTGGCAAACATAGAAAACGCCGAAGCGGAACTTGCGGAACTTGATAAACGCCGGACAGATGCTATGCGATCTAAAGCTATTTTAGAGCAACCTTTGCCCAACAGATTACTTATACCGGACTTGCGAATAAACGAATTATTCCACGTTCTTCGTCAGACCCTTGATGACGTGCATGCTCAAGCTGAGGAAATAGTTTCTCAACATATGAGCGGCCTTAAGGACCAAAATTCTTCCACGTGGTTGAGCCAAGGGCAGCAGTATGACAATGGTGCAACTTGTCCATACTGCGGACAAATAACAAAAAATATTTCTCTTATTCGCATGTACCAAACTCATTTTAACGAGACCTATAAAGAACTTCATGAGCGCGTTCGTGCTGCGGCTGTATTTATCGAAACAGTAATCTCCGAAAACACTCTTCATGAACTTTTTCAACAAAGAGATTTAGTGGCGAACAGGTTGGCTGCCTGGAGGCCGTATGTTCAGGTAGGAGAACTAAGTGGCGATCAAGATGATTTAGCTCGATCGAGTATTAGTAATCTACATTCTTTGATGCAGGTTCTATTTTTGGACAAAGGTCTAGTCATCGCTGAGGAGTCGGGTACTACCGGCGACAAGGACGAAGCCTGTCGCCTGGAGGCACAGCTAGGCCAGATCATCACGGATCAGAACGACCTAATTGATACTTACCGCGCCCAGATCGAACGTTACATGGAAAGCTTACAGGCTGAAAATGTAGCGCAGCTCGAAAAAAAAATATCGGAAATAAAGTTGGCAGTAACTAGAAACTCTCAGTCAGTTGTCGACCTCTTCGAAGAGCTGGACAAGGCCGAAGCTTCTTTGAAAGATGCTGAAAAGGAAAAAGAAGACGCGAGAGTGGAACTCAAGCATACAATGAGTTCGACTCTTAGGCGATACAAAATTGACATAAATAAGCACCTAACGAATCTTGGCGCAGCATTTGAGATCGACGAAATAGGAACGAATTTCTATGGGCAGAGTGCTCGAAGTGACTATGGTCTTAAGCTAAGAGGGAAGCCGGTTCGGCTTGCAGGAGGTAATCCTTCATTCGATACTGCGCTCAGTGAAGGGGATAAGCGTACTTTAGCCTTCGCTTTCTTTGTAGCTTCTACTCTTTCAGATCCAGATATTAGTAACCGCATTATAGTTATAGATGACCCTGTTAGTAGTCTTGATCGCTCAAGAAGGGAATATACAAGCGAAGTCTTGCTCGACATGGCTGTGAAATGCTCTCAGTTAATTGTGCTTGCCCACGATGCAGTTTTTCTCAAGAGCTGTAGGAGCGCTTTCATTCGTAAGCCACATGAGAAAAATGTTTTTGCTTTTCAGATTTCTCGTGTAGTTGATAATTATTCGGGGTTTGATAGCTTGGACTTGGACAAAGAATGTGAAACACCGTATTTCACAAATTATAGGAAAGTAGATGAGTTTGTCAGTGGTAAGGGTGGAAGCATGCAGGAAGCGGCTATAGCAATTCGCCCCCTTCTGGAGGGCTACCTACATCGCCGCTTCCCCGGCAAGGTCCCAGCTGACTTAATGTTGGGGCAAGTTTTAGCAGAAATTGGAGTTGCAGAAGATCCAAGCCCGTTAGTGCACGCTAGTGAGCTCGTCTCTGAGCTGCAACGAATAAATGGGTTCGCCGGAAGATTTCATCACGATACAAACCCCAATTTTACTTTCGAAAATGTTGATTCAGGTTCTGTTGTGGCATATGGCAAGCGGGCACTCGATGTGATTCACGGATCTTATAAGGAGGACGCCGAGTAAGTAGACGGACCGCTCTAGATAGGGCATCCCAAATTAAGGGTGGTAGGGGCGTTTCGGCTTTTACCACCCTTAGTTGTGCTTAAACGGACCCGGAGCAGACTGCGGGAATGGCCGATAGTAAGCTCCAGCGCAAAGGTCCGCCGGTAAGCTCAGCATGGTGACTGGTGGCCATTGGGGGGTGTCACCGTCCAGTGCTTACCCTGCTCTCCGCCAGGGCTCCGCGCAGGGCTATGGTGCTCCTCTTCGCTCCGGCCTGTCACCGCCCCGGCTGCTCCTTCGTCGCATCCGGTCCGGGTCTTTTTTGCTGCTGTCCTTGCGGATTGTGTGTCCCCGCTCCACACCGTCAACCGGCTCCGCCGGGATCGGGCACACCACTCCTGTCCGGCGCTCCTAACGTCGCTTATTTCCTCCCAGGACTGCCGTGCCCTCGCACCTACGGTGTTGAGCACTGCTCCGTCGGGAACTAGCGAACGAGTTCGCCAGCAGGCAAAAACAACGGGGAACGGTCCACTGCTGGCACACCACAGGCCCACATCCCACCTACCACCAGGAGCACAACGTGAACGAGAACACCACCACCGAAGACACCGCCGAGAAGGTATCCGTGCCCGCTCTGCCGGTCGATGACAGTACCGGGGACGGGTACGACTGGCTGGAGACCACCTACGAAACGGTATGGTCCGTGATGGGTGCTTGGGGGACGGACGGGTGGGACGCCGGGTCATGGCCCTGCGTGTTCTTCCTGACCGGCCCAGGCCACCAACGACACCGGGGCCCTGTACGGGTACGGGAAGTACATCGAAGGAGACCTCGACACCCACTGGTTCCGCAACCAGGACGCCTGCCACAAGGCGATCACCGCTGAGGTGTTCTGGTTCTGGAAGCACGGACAGGCAGACGGGCCCGCAAACCTGC
The DNA here is from genome assembly GCF_001187915.1 of Arthrobacter sp. RIT-PI-e. Classification (GTDB taxonomy): domain Bacteria; phylum Actinomycetota; class Actinomycetes; order Actinomycetales; family Micrococcaceae; genus Arthrobacter_D. The sequence continues at coordinate 20,399 of NZ_LGIU01000065.1, forward strand.
CCGACACCGCCGAGGAATACACCAAGCCCTACGTCATCGTGTACCGGACCGAACCCACAAGTACGGTGGCAGGGACGGAAGGCGGCGGCCTCGCACCGTTCTAGTGACGCTCCGGTAGTACCCCGCCCCTAGGGGCGGGGTGCTACCGCCGACCTGCGCACCGACGTCGGGTATGTGGCGGGCAGTAGCGGGCGAGCCAACGCATTCCGGATTCCTTCATGGCGTACCTCCGACACGAGGACACCATCACCTGCGATCCCGGCTACACGCGGTCTCGGCCGGGTGCCTGGGCAGGCTGCGAGAATGGGGGGTGGTGCTGGCTACTGTTACGCAGGTGAGCCTGATATTGCACCCCGCTCAGCTGGGCCACCGTGTCCGGAGTGCTTTTCGGGCCCGGGTCTCGGGTGATCCCACGGGCGCGCCGGACTGGGTGCGCGATATTGCCCTGGTGGGGGAGGGGCCGGGGTGGTTTGAGCCTGACGGCGTGGTGTGGCGGGTCCATGGTGACCTGTCTACTCTCGTGGGCGGGGTCGCTGCCCTGTTGGGGCAGGGTACGCACCCTTTGGCGATGGCCGGGGTTGCACGGCATTCCTCCTACCGCAGCGACCCCTGGGCGCGCTTAGCGGGGACGGCCCGCTGGCTGACGGTGAGCACGTTCGGGTCCGCGGAACTCGCCGAACGCGAATCGGCCCGGGTCCGTGGAATGCACAAGCGGGTCAACGGCAGCACCGATGACGGCCGAGCCTACTCCGCATCAGACCCTGCTCTGCTGCGCTGGGTGCACCTGGCGTTCACCGACGCTTTCCTCGGAGCACAGGAAGCCGTGGGCCATGATCTGGCCCCGCGCTTCGGCCGGAACTGGGCTGACGCCTACATCGCCGACTGGTCCCGCAGCGCCCAGGCATTGGGAGCGAAGGACCTCCCGGTCAGCCGCCGGGAACTCACCGAGGCGTTGGCAGCGGTAGAGCCTGACCTTGAACCGGTTCCCGCGGAGCTCCTGGCTTTCCTCTCCGCCCCGGGCGGGCTGAGCCGTCTCGAAGGGATCTTCTATGCAGGTCTCGCCAGCGCCGGAGGGCTGGTGCTCTCCCCATCCATGGCACCCCTGGCCGGGGTGCCCGGTCGCGGCGACCGCTCAATTGCGGCGCGTCTGCGTTTGCAGCGCACCCGTGTCCAGTTGCGGGCCTTCCAAGTGGCATTGGGACCGCATAGTCCGTCCGAGGACGCGGCCCGTTACCGGATCGGTCTCGCCGGGCCCCCGGACTGGCTCACCTGAATCTCAGCCGCGCTCAGTTCCGGGCCCCGTACAATAAAGGCAAAGCGTGGGACCCGGCACCGCCGGGAGCATTGCGCCTAGGTCGACGGACTCTCAATGAGGAGAAGAACCGGACCCCATAGATTTCCTTTGGTAGGGAAAATGTAAGAACCGGAAGCGGGACCCATGTGGTGCGGGGCCCGCTTCCATCTTTTAAGGCGTCCTTGTGGTCTTACCTCGAGCGCGGGGGAGCAGGGTGGCCGGCGCGGGTGGGTGTCTCGCGTTTCAGTGCTTCCCTCACTCTCCGCTAGGGCTCCGAGTGAGGGCTGTGGTCCTTCGCTTCGCTGCGGCCTGTCACCGCCCCGGTTGTTCCTTCGTCGCATCCGGTCCGGGTCTTTTTTGCTGCTGTCCTTCGGATTGTGCGTCCCCGCTCCACACGGTCAATCGGCTGCGCCGACTGGTGCTGGCCACAAACCTCTACGGCGCTCCTGCGTCGCTTATTTCCTTCGAGGTTTCTGGCAGGCCCTTCGCCCTTCGGGTTGACCCTGCTCCGTCGGGAACGAGCGAACGAGTTCGCCAGCAGGCAAAAAACGCACGGGGGAAGGGGCCACTGCTGGCACACCACAGGCCCGACACCCCACCACCACCTGTCAAAAGGAGCAACACCGCTATGTCCGTTCTGGAACAGATCAACCCCGCCACGCTCACCATCGACGCGAACGTGCGCGCCGAAGCGAACCTCGACAAGGCGTTCCTCGCCTCGATCAAGGAGCACGGCGTCATTCAACCCGTCGTCGCGCACCGCACCGAGGACGGCACCGTGCACGTCCTCTACGGACAGCGCCGAACCCTCGCCGCCGTGGAGAACAATCTAGACACCATGCCGGTGTACGTGGTCGATTCCCTCACCGAAGCCGACCGGCTCGCTAAACAGATCGTGGAGAACGACCAGCGCCGCGAGCTGACCGACAATGACCGGGCCGAGGCGTTCCACCAGCTGTCCCTGCTCGGTGTGTCGGCAACGCAGATCGCCCGTAAGACCGGGGCGAAGAAAACCACCGTGGACGCGGCCCTGAAAGTCCGTGCCGATGACACCGCGACGGCGTTCCTCGCCGCAGGGATGACGCTGGACATGGCGGCAGTGATCGAGGAGTTTGCCGGGGACACCGAGGCGATTGAGAAGCTGGAAAGCATTGCCAAGGAAGCCCCGCAGAGCTTCGACCACACCGCCCAGCGCATCCGCGACGACCGGAAGCGGCAGGCTGAGGTCGCGGCGGCCAAGGCCGATGCCGTCACCGCTGGTTTGACGATCATGGAGGACTCGACATGGTCGTCCTACGACTACAAAGGTCCGATCGCTGACATCAGGGACCTACGCACCAAGACCGGGGACCTGCTCACAGCGGAGGACGCGAACGCCGCTTATGTTCGCTCGACCTACAACGGTCCCGCGACGACGTACCTGAACACCGATTGGAAGGCCGCAGGGTTCGTGAAGCCCGGCGCACCCCGTGCCGGGAAGATGACCGAGGAAGAGAAAGCCGAACGCCGGACCGTGATCGAGAATAATCGGGCGTGGGACGCCGCTGAGGTGGTCCGCATCGAGTTCGTGAAGGGACTGCTCAAAGGCAAGACTGCCCCGAAGAACGCCCTGCGGTTCATCGCCCACGCCATGGGAGTCCACGGGTACACGATTGCGGACGGACTGTCCAAGTACAGCGATTTCTCAGTCGAACTACTCACCGGTAAGGAGCCGAAGGCCGCAGGGTTCGGGGGCAGGTCGGAACTGGCGAAGATCACCAGCCGCCCGAGCGGACGCCATGAAATCAACGCCCTGGCCATGGTGCTTGCCGGGTACGAGAAGAACACGGGCCGCTACACATGGCGCAACGGGAGTTCCACCGCCGCGCACTACCTGACACAACTCGCCGCCTGGGGATACAACCTCAGCGACGTGGAACGCCTCGTCACCCACCCGGCCCCCGTCGAGGCCCCGGCACAGGAGAACGCCCCGGTACCCGAGGACACGGTGAGCGACGAGAGCCCCGAGCTTGCTGACGCGACCGCCGACGAGGACGACCCCGCCGCCGATCCGGAGCCGGTCGAGTACCTGGAGGACATTCAGGCAGAGCAGGAGGAAATGATCGGCGAAGAGTACGCCGCCGCCGAGTAACACCGATGCCGGTGGTGCAGGCTCCCTGCACCACCGGCCCCGGTCGGGTGTGGAGATCGGACGGTGATCGGTTCACCGTCAGTGGGCGGGGCGGTTCGCCGCCAACGGGGCACCTCGAGCGGTGGTCACCGGCGGCGAACCGCCGTCCCTCGCACTCCCAGCCACCACCAGAACCACACTGCGCCACCGGCCGCGTGATGATTACCCGCGTCAACACACCGACACTCGATCAACCACCACACCCACAGACGTGACGAGGGGGACCGACGACGTCGATCCCCCTCACTCACAACCCGTACTCAGTGGGTCAAACCGTTAGGCCGCTGCTGTCTCCGCCGCGACCTGGTCAGCAACCTCGGCAGACGATTCCGTGATGGTCGACGCCGTCGCCTCGGTGTCGTTCCCCTCGGCCACTGTTGCACCGTCGAGGACCCGCTTGACCTCCGCACCGCTCAACCCCAGGCGTGCGGCGACCGCTGCGCGGGACTCTCCGGTGTCCAGCATTTCGCGCACCTTCGCCCCGGCCTCCGCCAGGGCGGACGCCGCGTCGTCCTCAGCCTTGGACAGGATTGCATCCGCGCGCTCTTGCGCCTCGGTACGGATCTGCTCGGCGTTCTCCTGCTGCTCGAAGAACCCTGCCGCAAGGTCAATCAATTTCTCGTGCCGCTCGGTCAGCTCCTGCGCCTTTGCGCGTGCTTTCTCCCGTGCTGCGACCTGCTGCGCTGACTTCCGTGGTGCCGCCATAACGATCTGTCCCCTTCCACTCGACAACCTTGCACATGCGGGCGAACCATGCCCACTTACCTAACGGTCAGCAGCTCGTCCGGCGGTGGTATCTCGCTGCGCATCGGCCCACCGCCGACAACTCTTTCAAACCTCACACGGACCTTGCTGACGCTCGGGCTGGTCCACCGTGAGGGCTACCCACACATGGACAGCTTCGAGATAACAACCGGTCTCTGCGTTGCCCACCCGTGGATAACTCTCATGGTGCGGTTGCACCCAATCGAACGAACCGTGGATAACGGTGAAGCGTGTTACCCACCGCCCATTCTCATGTGCACAACCGCATCACAGTCGTGATGGACCAGTCGTAGTGGTTTCCACGGCGTTCCATCGCGTTTCCTCCTGCGTCGTCACCTCACGATTCCACACCCTTCCAACCACCACAATCTGTCACACCTCATGCATCTTGATAACTGAGGTCGACCCAGCGCCGATAGTGCGCGAGAATGGGCCTATGATGACCGTCCATAAGCTCAGTGCTGGGGACGGCTACGCCTACTACACCTCCGAGGTCGCTAGCGCCGATGAGCTCCGCGCGGGCGACCGTGAGCTGGGGGACTACTACACCGTCGAGGGCATGCCTCCGGGTCAGTGGGTTGGACACTCCGAACAGCTGCTGGGAGTGTCGGGCGAGGTCAGCGAAGCGCAGATGAAAGCGCTGTTCGGCGAGGGACTGCACCCCGAGGCCGCCAGCATTCTTGCGGCTGGAGGTACGACAGCGCAGATCAAACTGGGTCAGAAGTACCACCAGTACGGCGCTGCCAACACGGAGATGACCCGCAGGATCGACGAGGAAGTAGCCCGGTTCCGGCGCCTCGGCGGTCCAAGACGGGCTAGTCCCGAGAACGCGGACAAGGTGCTGCCCACGGAGGTCATGCACGAGATCCGGTCACGGGTGGGAGGCGAGCTGTTCCGTGAATCCCACGGCAGGAACGCCCGCAGCAACGAGGAGCTTGCCCGGTATGTGACCGCGCAAACCACACCCTCGAAGCAGACCGTTGCCGGGTATGACCTGGTGTTTTCACCCGCAAAATCGGTGTCCCTGCTGTGGGCACTCGGCGGCGACGAAGCTCGAAAAGCCATTGAAACCGCACACAACGAAGCGATTGCCGAGACGATCACCTTCCTCGAGAAAAACGCCACCTACACGCGGCGGGGGAAGAACGGGGTCCGGCAGATCGACGTCGACGGCGGGCTAGTCGCTACCCAGTTCCGGCACTACGACTCCCGCGCCGGGGACCCCCAACTGCACGACCACGTAGTCATCGCCAACAAGGTCAAGGGCGTCGACGGGAAGTGGTCCTCCCTCGACGGTAGGGCCCTCTATAAGATGAACGTCGCCGCGTCCGAGACGTACAACGCGAAGGTCATCGAAAAGGTCTGCGCGGCCCTCGACGTCAGCACCGTAGCCCGCACAGCCGGTGGGGGAGAGCCCATCTACGAGGTCGCCGGGATCGACCTGGACACCATCCACCGGGCATCCTCACGACGGTCAAACATCGCCGGAACCATCGGCAGACTCGAAGCCGAGTTCGCCGACAAGCACGGGTACGCGCCCAGCGACAAGCAGAAGATCGCCCTCGCGCAGCAAGCCACCCTGGAGACAAGGCCGCACAAGAAAAGTGCCCGCCGGCTGTCGGAGCTGGTTCAGGAATGGCAGCAGGACTACAGCTCGAGCACGAACATGCCGGTCGGACCTGACCTGCTCGAACACGTCCGCAACGCGAGCACAGGAACGCCCGTAGGTGCACTGGTCAACGACCTCGACGTCCACGAACACGCACGCCTGGTCATCCACGAGCTGGCCGCAAAGCGCGCCGTATGGGGACGGAACCACGTCATCGCCCAGACCCGCAGGCACCTCAAAGAAGCCTTCCCGGGACAGACCATCACCGACGAAACCATGGAGAACATCACCCGGGAAGCCACCGGGACGCACAGCCTCCAGGTCACCCCGGACACGATCACACCGAAGCTGGCCGAGTTCCTACGCGCCGACGGCACCAGTCAGTTCCAGCAGGCCGACCTCACCTTGTTCACCTCGCAGGAGGTGCTGAACGCCGAGCACCGGGTCCTGGCCGCAGGACAGAAGATCGTCATCCCGGCCGTGTCAGCTGAACGCTTCGACACCCTGTTGTCACAGCACGTCGAAGCCAACGCTGCCAGTGGGGGACCGGCGTTATCGCAGGGTCAGATCGACCTCGCACGCGCCTTTGCCACCGACGAGAAGCTGCTGACCCTCGGCATCGGACCCGCCGGCGCAGGCAAGACCACGAGCCTGTCCCTGGCCGCTGACGCGGTCCGTGACAGCGGCGGGAAGGTCATCGGACTCGCACCAACAGCAGCCGCCGCAGCGGTGATGTCCAAGGACATCGGAGCCGACGCCACCACCATCGACGCGTTCCTCATCTCCCACCGGAACCAGCAGGGCCAGCAGAACACCACAGCCAAGGACGGCCACGACAACGGCGGGTCCACCTTCGCTCTCGGTGCCGGAGACGTGATCATCATCGATGAGGCAGGGATGGTCACCACGCCGAAACTCGCCGAGGTCGTCGCGGTCGCTGCGCGCAACGGTGCCGTGGTGCGTGCGATCGGGGATGACCGGCAGCTCGGAGCCATCGGCTCCGGCGGCGCGCTGCGCCTGCTCAACAACGAGGTCGGAGCAGTCCGCCTCGAGGAGGTCCACCGCTTCCACACCGAAGGAGAAGCGGACGCTTCCCTGGCCCTCCGGGAACCGGCAACCGTCGGAGCTGACACCCCCTTCCAGTGGTACGTGGACAACAAGCGGGTCACCGCTGGCACCACCGAAGCCATGACGCAGGACGCTTTCACCGCGTGGATGACCGACACCGCAGCAGGTAAGACGTCGCTGATGATCGCCACTGACAACGCCACCGTCACGGACCTCAACGCCCGCGCCCAAGCCGCCCGCATCGCCACCGGTGACCTCACTGACGGCGCAGGCCCGATCATGGAGGCGACGCCGTCCGTGGTCCTCCGGGACGGGCTCCGCGCCTACCCGGGCGACACCGTCGTCACCCGCAGGAACGACCGGACGTTGCAACTTAACCAGGGCAAGGACTTCGTCAAGAACAACGATGTCTGGACCGTGGAACAGGTCACCGCCAATCCCTCCACCGACCACGCAGCAGCACAGCCGGAGACACAGGACCGGCAGCGTGTAACCCTCCGGCACTCCGGCCACCGGGGACGTATTACCGTGGACGCCGACTACCTGAACGAGCACGGACAGCTCGGCTATGCCGCGACCGTGCACCGCGCCCAGGGCGCCACCGTGGACACCGCGCACGCGATCCTCGACGAGCGGACCGACCGCGCCGGCGCCTACGTCGCCGCCACCCGCGGACGCGAGACGAACAAGCTCTACGTCGCTCTTGGCGACGACAACGACCAGACCGTCACCCGTGACAACATCCTCGCATCGATCACGGCGAACCACGACCGGACCCTGTCCGCGCACGAAACAGTCCGCGCCGAAGCCGTCCGCACCGGGGACGTCACCACCCTCGCCAGCGTCTACAACGAGGTCGAAGCAGCAGCATGGACCGCAAAGACCCGCGGCATCGCTCAGGACGTCATGGGGCAGGAAGCCGCCGCTGCGTTCACCTCGCACGAGTCATGGGGCGCCGTGGCCACGCACCTGCGGCGGGCTGAGAACGAGGGCCTGGACGCGTCCACGGTCCTCGCTCAGGCGTACCGGGAACGAGGGTTCGCAGGCGCCGACGACGCGGCCGCCGTCCTCGCTTTCCGGGTGGAGAATCGGATCGACACCGCGCAGCAGATCCGGGCGAACACCGGACAGCGACCGCTCGGTGCCCTCACCGACGATCACCTCGACCGCCTCGCACGCCAGGCCGAGAAGCACGCCGAGGGCGCTACCGCCTGTCAGCTCCGCCGGACACCCGGTGAGGCTCCCACGGACACCGAATGGGCTGCCCGGCCGTTCGCGCTCCTACACACCAGCAAACTGACCGAGACCCGCGACAACGCTGTGGAACGGTTGCAGTCCCTCGACCCGACCGCATCACCCAGTGCCGCGACGAGGAAAGAGCAGTGGATGGTGAAAACCATGACCCTTGAGCTCGAGCGCCGCCAGGATCTCTCCCCGACACAGACCGCGATCGAACGCACCGCCCGTGGCGAGGATCCCCGCAGCGCCCACCAGGTCACGATCGCCGAGGCAATCCGCCAGGAACGCCAGCTACGCGAGGCCGGCATCCCCACCACCAGCACGCCGGCGTCCACCGAACTCGTCAGCACCAGCACCAGCAGTCGAACGGTCACCAGTGCCGGCGGCGCAGGGTTCGACCGGTCCACCATCAGCGAGGACCTCGCACCGTCCGCGCTCCTGCAGGACGCACGCGTACCGGTCGAGTACCGGGATGAACTCGACCGACTCCGGGCACACCTCGGACAGCGGGTCGGCGTCCGCGGCGCACAGCTCGCGGAAGAACAACCGGCGTGGGCGGCCGCGCTCGGGCCGCTGCCGGCGAAGGAGTCCAAGGCCGCCGAATGGCACAGCATCGCGGCCGAGACCGAGGCGTATCGGAACCGGTACAACATCGGTTCTCATGAGACGGCGATGATCCCGAAGCAGTACCAGGACGACCCTGTCGCGCAGCGGTTGGTCGAGCGCGCCACGGCCCTGCACAAGCACAGTACCCTTACACAGGTCCCGCCGCGCAGCGCCGCCCAGGTGCAGCAGAGCGCCGACGAAGCAACGATCACTGACCGCATGACCGCGAATCAGACCGCGGCGCGTAGGGCTATCGAGCGGCTCCAGGCCGAGCGTGCCGCTGCCAGCGACCCGCTGCCGGCACCGCAGCAGCGCGAAGCACGGATCGTCGACGCCATACAGTCCACTGATACGTCCTCTGCCGTTGTGCAGGCCGCGGGGACGCCTGAGGTGCAGTCGCAACGCTCCGCGACGGAAGAGGCCGCGATCGAACGTGCGATCGCACGGCATCGGGCAGTTGCGGAGAAGGTCGCAGGGACATCGTTCTCCGACACCTCCGGGTCCGGCAGTAAGGCAACCGGGCAATCAACGAGTTCCCAGAAGAAGGAGAGCACCGTGAGTCAGGAAAAGGGTGGCGCCGCACAGGATGCAGCGCGGAAGAAGGAAAGGAGTCAGCGGCAAGCCCAGCTGATTCAGAGCAGGAAGGCTACTGCCGCCGAGCGTCAGGCTCGGGAGGCGGCATCAGGCAAGAACGATTCGGCTGCCGCGAAGCGTCGAGCTGAGCAGACGAAAAACAGCGGCCGGTCACTGTGACCAGCCGCTGTTCAGGGGGACTTGGTTAGTCCCAGGACCAGTGTCGGTAGGGGGCGCTTCACACGCGAGCACCCTCCGGCTGGTTTCGGCTGGTGCGTGGTGCCGCACTCTCCAAAGGGACCACGCTTGGCGAAAAGTACCGCGGCGTGACTGTCGAAGTGATCAACCCACCAGCCCGACATCCCGCCCTCCGCCTGTGTAGGGAGAGCGTCAACTTAGGTTGACATAAGCTTCGTTATCGGCGACTTGATGAAGACTCGGGAAAGGGGCTGGAGACGTCCGGGACCCGAGAGACAATTGCTCACTCATTAAGCGTGGGGGTGCTCGGTGAGCCAGGTGTAGGCGCCATCGACTGTGGTGAAGTGGCGTGTCGGGTAAGGCGGTTCGTGGACTTCGGTGAAGTAACTGACGAGTAGCTGATCAACCGGTGACGGGCCAACCAGAGCCATGGCAGCGATATTTAGTCCGTGGGAGAAGGTAGTCAGTGCGCCCCTGCTGAGTGACACCATCTCGTTGAGCATCACCAGCATTGGTGGACACGTGTTCGGGCTGAGGGCGTTAGCCCTTTCCACCAATGACAACGCCCCGTGGTCAGTGACGGTTACGTGGATTACCCACTCAACCCAGAGCACTTCACCGCGCATCTCCGCGGTGAATGAATCCTCCGCGATCATTGCTGCATCAGTCATGATCCTGCTCCCCCTTGATCAGCCCTGGTTACCCGCCGCGCACACTACGCGTCCATCCCCTGATGTCCAAGGCTTTCGCCGGTCAGATTGGTTCCGGTATGCACAGGCGCATCCGCTTCAAGCAAGTCGTCCGACTGGTGTCGGTTTCCGCTAGCGGCAGATGGTTTGAGGAGCCAGCGGATAGCCTCTGACTCGTCAGTGAAGAACCGGGTAGGAGTCGCCGAGGTATAGGCGAAGGCGGTAATGACCTTGGTGACGACATCCGTGCTCAGGACAGCGGTCCGCGTCGAACACGTGTCATCGATCAGCAGTTGTCTGGCTGAAGGCGTGATCCGTTCAATGGAGCCGATGTCGACCAGTAGCGGTCGCTTGGCGGCGGTAGACACGGCATCGACAGCGCTGATCGTGGCCCGGACATCCCTGCCGAACATCGTGACGCCGGGAGCCCACCTAAGCCGGTTGAAATCAGGTCCGACGGTGAGGACGAACCGGGCGGTGTCCCCCGATACCATCCACCTAGCATTGCACGGGACAACTAATCGGTATACCCGATCACCGGGTGTGAGGAGCGCACGAGCGCGGCCTGATCATGTACGGGTCATTCGCCTGTGGGCGGGTGGAGCCCGAAGGATAGAGCTCAATGCCGTCCACCTGGGTGAGCTACAACTCCGACCGGCAGCGGTGTGGCTTCACCGGTTGGTTGCCAGCAGTGCAAGCGTGCGCTTGCTTTGCTCAGTTCAAAGCTGGAGCCGACACTCGACGTTACTCTTCAATTTCGCCGCCGAACGTCCTGAGGTGTTGCCGGAAGGTGAGATTGGGGTTCGCGTGCCTTGCAGCGATGTAGTCCGGAAGTCGTGATTGCGTTCGGAAGCTGGTGCCGAGGAGCATCGCGGCAGCCTGACGGCGCTCGGTGTCCCGGATGCCGGCTGCAACGGTCGCGACATCGAGGGCTTTCTCCAGGGGGATGAAAAGGGCGCCGTCGTCGTCTGCGAGGGCGAAATCGGTGCTGTCAACGGTGTGCTCGCCACAGGCTGCGTTCGTCAGGGCCCCCGGGTCGCGGGCATCGAGGCGTTGCGGCCCGACTGGCAGGGTGCCGAGGCTGAGCACTGGTAGGCGAATCGTCAGTAGTTGGAGGGTGTCTCGGTGGAGGCCCCATATGATGATTCCCGCCAGGCCAGCACGCTGGGCCTCGAGGGTGATCAGGTCGCCGACGCAGGCCTCATCGGTTCGTCCCCCGTTGTCGACCACCAGTACATCTCCTGGTGCTGCCTGATCGATGGCTTCGAGGAAGACGTCGACGCTGCCATAGTGGCGGGCCGGACGGACTGTTCCCACGACGTGCGTTCCTGGCCAGAGCGGCCTCACTTGGGTCGGGGCACATCTGACGGGTATTCCTAAGCGCATGCAGGCATCTGCGACGTGCGGTGTGCTCAGGTCCAGGTAGGTGCGTTGCAGTGTTTCGGCGTCCATCTCAGGCTCCTCGGTGGTGTCGTGTTTGTGGGCTGGGCATCGTCATCGTCTTACTCGTCTCATCCGGTGGTCCGTCAGTGCACGAGCTGTTCGACGAGCAGGAAAACACCGATGCAGACCATTGCCGTACCGGACAGGCGTGTGACGATGCGGGCGGCGCTCGGCTTACTCGCGAGAACCCTGCGTGAGGCCAGGCCCACCGCCATGTAGACCACTGCGCAGCTGAGGGTGTGCACGAGACCCAGCGCGATGATCTGCATGGCGACCGGCCAGTGGCCTGATGGGTTCGTGAACTGAGGAAGCAGCGCCAGGAAGAGCAGGAAGACCTTCGGATTCAGGCCGCTGACTCCGAATCCCCGCGCGAGCTGTCGGAATGCGGAGCTGGAAACACGGTCACTCGAGGCGGTTGGGCCCGCGGAGCTGATCATCATCGTGATTCCAAGCCACACCAGGTAGGCCGCACCAATGATCGTCAGGACTGTCAGGACCATCGGATTCGCCGCGACGAGGGCTCCGACGCCTGCAGCGACAATGATCGTCGCGGCAAGATGGCCACAGAGAAGTCCTGCGACGGCGGGAAAGATCGACCTGTTCCGCAGTCCGGCGTTGATGGCGTACGCCCAGTCAGCACCCGGGGTGATGACGAAGAGTACGGAGACGGCCCAGAACGCCACGATGGATCCGACCGCCACAATTACCTCTTTCCAAGAACCACCTCTCCCCCGGTTTCGAGGGCACTAGGAAGCTTAGGGAAGATCAGCCCAAAGGTGCTCTCAAATTCAAGCCACTCAGACTCCTTATGAGCAAGAATATTCTTCATGGATGCCATGGACCGGAAGATACTTGCTGAGCTTCAACGGGACGGTCGGATGTCATTGACGGACCTCGCGGATCGGGTCCAGTTGAGCTTGTCTCCGTGCCACCGTCGGGTGCGCGCATTGGAGCAGTCCGGAGCGATCGACGGGTATCGGGCCCAGGTGAATCTGAACGCACTGGGTTTGACGTTCGAGTCCTTGGTCTTCGTGACCATGCAGGACGCTCAGCGCTCCACCTTGGACGCCTTCGAGGCGGCTGTTGAGGCGGTGCCGAACATTCTGCAGGCTCAACGGCTCTTCGGTAACCCGGACTACCTTCTTCGGGTGGTAGCTGCGGATCTGCCGGCGTTCCAGCGCCTGTACGACGAGCAGATCGCAGCCCTGCCCGGGGTGTTGAAACTGAGTTCGACGCTGGTGATGAAGACGGTCGTGGACCACCGGCCGGCACCTCTCTGATCCGTTAATCGCCGGTTCCTTGTTCATCGTGGTGCGAGGATCAGCGCTGCCGATAGGTTGCGCCCTGTGTTGGAGAGGCCAGAAGCAGGGCGGCTTGCGATCGTTGTTGCCGATGGGCAGGAGGACGACGTGATGCAGCAATGTCGCCCGGCGAAGAGGCGCGGTGAGGTCACCCGGTCACGTCGCGTGGGTGGGGCGGGTGGTCAGGTGGTGTCCTCAGAGGCTGCTTTGGGGCTTCGAAGGGTGATGCCGGCCGCCAGGGTGAGGCTTGCGGCGGTCGCGATGAGGATACCGAGGACACCCGTTGCCGGCGCCAGTACTCCTACGAGGGCAGGGACGGTGGATTGACCGACCCGGTTGCCTGCAAGCCGCAGTGACATCGCCATTCCCCGGTGTCTTGCTTCTGCGACATCGGTCAGCCAGGCCATCGTGATCGGTTGGCAGACTCCTATCGCGAGTCCGAAGATCGCCGCTCCGGTGATGAGAAGAACGCTGTTGACGGGCAGTCCGGTGAGGCCGAGTCCGAGCGCGGAGACCAGTAGCGCTGTCGAGAGGAGAGCCTTGCGCGACATGGTGCGGATGAGCAGCGGAAGTGCGGCGCGTGAGGCCATGGTCATGACCGCCCGCACGGTGAGCATGGTGCTGATGATCACCGCGGGAAGGGCGCGTTCGGTACCGAGTGCGGGCCAGAAGGCAAGGGTGACGTCGATGGATGCCAGGGCGAGGCTGCCGGCGATCAGGGCTCGGAGAACCCCCCGCTTCCGGAGCAGGGCGTGGCTTGTGGAAAGGATGCCCGCCTGTGCTGTGGTCGTTCCTGCCGATGGGGAGGACTTCATGAAGGCACTGGTGAGGGCGAGGAGCACTCCGACACTGAGGGAGATGAGGAAGACCAGGGAAAGGTTCGGCCCGAGGGATGCTTCGTGAGGTAGCGCTAGAAGGAGCGGTCCTGCAGCCTGCCCGGTCGAGGCGGCGAAGGTATAAAGACCGAAGGCGCTCTCCCTTTTGCCTTCCGTGGACAGGTTGGCGACGACCGTTTGTTCGCTGACGACGCTGAGGAGGTGTCCTAGGCCAAGGAGAAACGCTGCTGCGAGCAGGCCCGTCACCTGATCGATGAAGACCAGTGCGACCACTCCTGAGAGAACCATGAGCAGGGCGCCGAGCAGCGCTATCGTGCGCTCTCCGAGTCGGTCGGTGAATCGTCCTGCAGGTAGAGCCAGCGCCAGTGCGGGCAGCGCGAACGCCGTACCGATCAGACCGAGTATGGCCGCGGATCCTCCGGCCTCGATCACGGCATAGGACAGTCCTGGCCTGACAGCGTAGGTGAAGACCTGTACCAGCACGGCGTGTGCCACGACGATTGACCAGGTCATCCGGGATGGCCTTCTCACGATGGCTGCCGGCCGTCTGCGCCCTGGAGTTCACTCACTTTCAGGCGGTCATGCCTGAGCGGCTGTGCCGTGCAGGCTTGCGGTGGTGTCGAGGAGGAAGCTCGGGGTGCCGAAGTTCCCGGATTTGAGCAGGAGTGCAAGAGGCGCTGCTGTGCCTTGGGTGATGATCCATGGGACTCCGGGTGCTGCCTCATCCCCGATCAGCCCACCGTTGACTTGCAGGGCCGTGACGACGGCACCTGAGGTCTCTCCCCCGGCGACGACCAGACGTTGGATGCCACGCTGCACGAGGCCTTGAGCGATGAGCCCCATTGCCGTTTCGAGGATCTCAGCTGATCGTTCGATGCCCAGTGCCTCCTGGGAACGCTGGAGCATTTCCGGGGGAAGTGAGGAGTAGATGAGTGGGGGTAGGGAGGAGTTCTGCGCGTCGTACCACTGCAGGGCTGCGGCGGCCAGGTTCTGTGGGTCGGGAACGGAAACAGCGTCCAACCAGAAGGACGGGTGGTTCTTCTCCTGCAGGGCAGCGATTTGCTCGAGCGTGCGTGCCGAGCAGGATCCTGCCAGGGCGACAGCGGGGTTCATATTCCACGGTTCACTGATGTCCGTGACGTGGTGCGGTATCGCGTCGCGGCGGACGACTGCCTTCGCGAGCCCGCCGGCCAGCCCTGCTGCCCCAGAGACGAGGGGAGCGTCGATGACGGCTGAACCAATCTTGAGGAGGTCGGTCTCGTCGACGGCGTCCACGACGGCGTAGGCGACACCTCGGGTTTCCAGGCTTTCGAGGGTCGCCGCGATGGCTGTAGTGCCCTGGTCCACGGTCGTCAGATCAACCAGTACCACGGTCCTCTTGGTCTGGGGGTGGAGCAGGCGCGTGATCCGGGAATCGGTCATCGGGGTGAGGGGGTGGTGGCGCATCGGTGAATCCGAGAGCAGCGTCCCGTTAACGAACAGGTGTCCCTGGTACTGGGTTCGTCCGTGTTCTGGTGAGCTGGGGACCACGACCGCGATGGTGCTGCCGACCCGCTGGGCCAACGCGTCCAGGACGGGGCCGATGTTTCCTTCGCGGGTGGAGTCGAAGGTCGAGCAGAATTTGAAGAACAGCTGCCGGGACCCGGCATCCAGGAGCGTGTCAGCTGCTTCCAAAGAGGCTTTGACCGCCTCGGCGACGGGGATGGTGCGGCTTTTCAAGGCGATGACGATGACGTCGACGTCAGGGTCGACGGGAGGTTCTGTGGCGGGGCCGAACTGGATCAGGACCCGCAGACCTGCCCGACGGAAGGCGACGGCGACGTCGGTGCCACCGGTGAAGTCATCGGCGATTACCCCGATCATGGCTGTCCTCCAAGGATGCTGGTGCGCAGGGATGCGGCTGCACTTGCCGGGCCCGTGTGAACGAGAATGCCGGTCTGCTGCTCGAGAGCCTTGCTCGCAGGGGACAGCGAGTATTGACCGAGCAGAATCGCCGTCGGTGTTACCCCGCTGCTGTGAACGGCGGAGACCAGGCTTGCCGTGAGGGCCTCGAGGTCCCCTCGGCGGGCTGCTGCTGCGGCGCCGACTGCAACGACGCCGTGGACGTCGATGGTGGTGTTCGTCGTGGCTGCCTGCTGTGAGAAACGGGCAACAGTGTCCTGTAGGGGTCCATCTGCATTGGCGAGGACGAGGACTCGTTCGGGGGCCTGCTCGATAAGCCGGGCGAAGGCGACCTCATCGGGGGCGAGCACGGGAACGGAGGCGTTCGGCGCGAAGTCCTGTGCGACGGCGCCATACAGGGAGCAGGTGAGCAAGATGCCTTGTGCGCCTTCGGTCACGGCATGGTTGATCAGGCGGCGCATCCTGTCGGCAAGGGCGCTGGTGACGCCTGCGGGTTCTGCATCTTCCTGCAACCGATCATCGAGTAGATTCCACAGCTGCGCTTCCGGGAAGTGCTCCGCGAACGCGGCGGTAGCCGGGCCGATAGCGGCGGGCGTTGCATTGATGAGCGCGATGAGGGGCTGGGGCTCGTGAGATTGCATGGTCGAGATCCTCGATTGATCGAAGGAACGCAGCTGCGTCAGTGTCGACAGTGAAGCGGCGCGGTGCGGTGAGTAGTGAAACAACGGACCTGTCGGGGCGGGATGGAAGTTCTTCCCACCCCGGCAGGTGCTGGTGTGCTGTGTTGCGGTGTGGGTGTTAGATGCGGGTGGTGGCGGTAGCGACGGCGTCGGCGAAGCCGGAGGTGCTGGCGGTGCCGCCCATGTCGGGGGTCATGGTGCCTTCGCT
>NZ_LGIU01000067.1 GCF_001187915.1 Arthrobacter sp. RIT-PI-e
GGAGGTGCACATCAGCAACGTGCACCGGCGGGAAGAGTTCCGCCACGTCTCCTACATCTCCGGTGTGGCGGGAGCGGGGGTCGTGGGGGGCGGCATCGACGGCCACCGCCCCGCGGGGGGCCCTCTCGCATCGAGGGCCACGGGCCGGAACCCCCCCCAGGGGGCCACCCCCGGGAAAGAAGACCCCGGGGCCCCCCCGGGGGCCCCCCCCCGCCCCCCGAGGGGGGCCGCGGGGGGGCCTTCCCCCCCCCCCCCCCCCCCCCCCGGAACTGCTCGTGCGGGAGGGGAAGGAACGGGCCGGGACCTAGAACAGTGCCCTGGCGAGAGCGCTCCGGGCCTTGGTCACGCGCGGATCGGAGACGCCGACGACGTCGAACAGGTCCAGCAGGCGCTTGCGCGCCGTCTCCCGGTCCTCGCCCGCCGCACGCCCGATGAAGGAGATGACGCGGTTGAACGCGTCCTCCACATGGCCCCCCGTGAGATCGAGATCGGCGACGGCGAGCTGGGCGTCCACCGCGTCCGGCTGCTGGGCCCCCTGCTCCCGGATCGCGGCGGCGTCCAGATCCTGGACACGCTGCATCAGCTCGACCTGGGCCAGGCCCGCCTTCGCCTCGGCGTCGGCGGGTTGCTCGGCGAGCGCCCGGCGGTACGCGGCGGCGGCGGCCGGGTAGTCACTCCGCTCGATGGCATCGAAGGCCTCCTGGTGCAGTGGGGGGAGCTCCGGGTCCGCCGGCATGTCGGACTCCGGCTGGGATCCGTCGTTGAGCGTCCCGGTGACCCCGTTGGCCTCGGCCACCTTCAGGAGTTCGTCGAGGTAGGCACGGATCTGCTGGTCCGCCAGGGCCCCCTCGAACAGCGGTACGGGCTGGCCCTTGACCACCGCGACGACCGTGGGCGCCCCCTGTGCCTGGAAGGCCTGGGCGATCTGGGGATGCGCCTCCAGGTCCACGTTGGCGAGCAGCACCCGGCCGTCGAGCTCCACGGCGGCGGCCTCGAGGACGGCCGTCACCTGCTGCGACTGCTCGCTCCAGGTGGCGCGGAGGTTGACCACCACCGGCACCTCGGAGGAGAGCTGCACCAGCTGCGGGAAGGTCTGCTCCGTCACCTCGACGACGTAGGGGCTCGCGGTGGCCTCCGCCTGGCGTGGTGCAGCCGGGCGTGCGGCGGCGTCTGCCCGCGCCTTGAGCGCGGACAGGTCCACGGCTCCCCGCAGGTTCATGCTCGACGGCGGTATCCCGCCGCGCTGTGCTGGTGTGGACAATGCTCTTACCTTTCGTTGACTGCTGCTCATTGCTCCCGGTACGGCCCGGTGCGCCGGCCTCGGTGCACCCGCCTCAGCGGAGGGTGGCCGACAGCAGTTGCTGCGCGGCTCCGACGACCCTGATGGTGGCATCGCTCCCGGCCGGTGGGACGTACATCATCACGGCTTCACCGTAGTTCACATCGATGCCGCTCTCGCTGGTGTCCTGTCCGGTGAGCTCCTGGTAGACGGTACCCGTGAGATCGATGGTGTCGCCCGAGGATCTCGGGACGCTGGAGTAGGTGTGCTCGAGGTACCCGAACACCATCGCCCCTCCGTCCCCCGTCAGGAGGGCCTCGGTGCGGTCGGGGACGGCGGTGTGGGTGAAGGTGATCGTCGCAGCGTCGTTGCCGGGATCGGCCACCACCTCGGCCTGGAAGTCGATGATGGCGTCGGTGAAGGAGTTGTCCTCGAAGGTCTGCACCGCGGCGTCGTCGGGGTCCGTCAGGTGATCGGCGATCGCCGTCACCGCGTCCTGCGGGGCGGCGTTCAGCGCTCCGGCGTCGTCGAGGGCCACGGGCCCGGTGGCCCCCGCGGTGGGTGGTGAGGGGAAGGTGCTGCCGGGCAGCATCTGGATCGCCGACACCAGCAGGTAGTTCTCGCGCGGCGATCCCTGCGTGAGCAGGAGGGCCTGGGGCACCGGGTCCTCCTCCCCCTGGGTGAGCGCCACGATGCTGCGTGGCCACCCCTCGCTCGTGGGGATCAGGTCCAGGAGCACCGGGGCGGCGGTCACCGGGGGCAGCGCGGCCGCGGCGTCGTCGGCTGCCTGCAATGCATAGGCCCCCGCTCTCAATTCACCCGCGGCTCCCCCGATCCGGCCTGTCAGCAACCCTGCGTCGGCGGCGGCATCGGCTTCCTCGGCGGTGGTCGCGACCGCTCGGAGGATCCGCGTGAGCTGGGTGTCGAGGACCACGGGCGGGCCGCTCGCCACGCTCCCCGCCGACGGTGCGCCCGTGGCGACGGCCGGTGACGGAGTACCGCCGCTGCTGCCCGGGGCGGGCGTGGTGGTGGCCAGCCCGGGGGCCGCGAGGACCAGTGGACCCGCACCGATCGCGCACATGGCCACCAGGGCGGTCACCACCGGGCCGGGCGCGGCCGGGCGCGCCGCCCGCGCCGGGTGCGCGCCCCAGGTCGCTGCCGCGCGTGGGCGCGTGTCCCGGCTCCTGCACGCCTGCCACCGCGTCCGCGCGGTGGCAGGAGGAGCATGACGATCCCCAGGACGACGACGAGCGCGCCGCCGATGATCAGCGGGAGGGCGAAGGGTGTGGAGGAATCGGCGGGGACCACCACGGAGAGCTGCACGGGGGCAGGGTCCGTACCGTCGGCTGCGAGCAGTATGGACCACTCGCCCTCCGCGGGCGCGTTCCACCGGTAGGTCAGCGTGCCGTCGCCGGGCTCCTCGACCACCCAGAGATCACTGCCCCGGGGATCGGGGACGGCGTCCTCGCCGTCCGTGCGCTCCACCGTCAGCACGTCCTCGGACCGCCCGGTCACGCTCACGCGCGCCGCGTCGCCGACCCACGCCGCCACGTCCGCGGACCGGCCGGCGGCCAGGACGAACGGACCGTCCGCCTCCACGGTCAGCTCGAGGAACTCGCTCGAGTCACCGACCACCCGCGGATCCACCACCGTGACCGGGGCTGCCGCCGGGTCCTCGCGCACGCTCGCGGTCACCGTCTCGTCGGGCGCCCACAGTGTCTGCTGCCCGACGCCGAGCAGCATCAGCAGGAGACCGGCCACGATGATCGGTATCGCTGTCTTCATCCGCACTGGCTGCCTATCGTCGTCCGCGACGGTGGGCCTTCCGCCCGCTCACGCCCTGCCTCCCCGACCGACATGCGGACCGCAGCAGCACGCGGGCGGGGACGATGTCCTCATCGTAACGACATTCCGCCCCGCCGGCCGTGCCTGTGGAGTACGCCGTCGTCGGGTCGCCCCCGCCCCGTGTCCCCCGCGGGAATGGTCCCTCGAGGGGCCCACGCCGGACTACGGACGGTGGCACCCGGCTGTTAGGGTTTCGCTTGTCGTACCATCCGCGGTAGAGGCACCGATGACGCGAAAGCAGAGCTCTACGTGACACACCACGACGTCCCGCTGGACCAGCCGCTCCCCGGGCCGGGATCCGCGCACACCGGTACGGACCGCGAGGATGCAGGACGGGACGGGGGAAGCGGCCCACCCCCTCCCGCTCCCACCGGTGTGCGCGGATTCCTGACCCTCGCACGGAGATCCCTCACCACCGCCCCGTCCCGGCAGCGCTTTGAGTTCCCCCCCGAGCGTGATCCCGGGCCGGTACCGGTGGATCCCGATGTCTCCCTCTCCGACGAACGGCTGAAGTTCGGGGGCGCCTACCCGCGGAGCATGCGGAACCACCCCATCCACTTCGGGTTCATGACCACGGTGGGCGTGGGTCTCGCCCTGCTGGCGTTCTTCATCATCACCAACGTGGGCGAGCTCATGGTGTGGATCGGGGCCGCGCTGTTCATCGCGCTCGGGCTCGATCCGATCGTGCGGTGGCTCGAGACCAAGCGGGTGCCACGGCCGGCCGGGATAGCACTGTCCCTGCTGGTGCTCCTCGGGATCGTGGCAGGCTTCTTCTCGCTGCTCATCCCCACGATCGTCAACCAGACCTCGCAGATCGTGGACCGTGGCCCGGGGTACGCCGACGATTTCCTCAACTCGGAGTTCTTCACCACGGTCGACGAGCAGTTCCAGGTACGGGATCGCGTGAGTACCGAGATCGACCGGTTCTTCGCCAACAACGAGGCCGTGGGCGGCATCTTCGGCGGGGTGCTCGGGGTGGGCTCGGTGATCCTCAACGGGCTGTTCGGCACCCTCGTGGTCCTGGTGCTCACCCTGTACTTCCTGGCGTCCCTGCCCTCCATGAAGAGGTGGGCCTACCGGCTCGCGCCCCCCACCCCGCGCGCCCGCGTGGAGGTCCTGTCCGAGGAGATCACCCGCAGCGTGGGCATGTACGTGATCGGCCAGGCCTGCGTGGGGATCCTCAACGGCAGCTTCGCGTTCATCGTGATGTCCGTCGCGGACGTCCCGTTCTCGGTGCTCCTGGCCTTCGTCGTCGCGCTCCTGGCCTTCATCCCGCTGGTGGGCGGTACCATCGCCGCCGTCGTCGTCAGCCTGATCGCGCTCACGGTGGGGTGGCACACCGCGCTGCTGTTCGCAGTCCCGTACGTGGCCTACCTGCAGTTCGAGGCGTACTTCATCTCACCGCGCATCATGCAGCGGGCCGTGGCCGTCCCAGGGGCGGTCGCGGGGATCGCCGTGATCGCCGGCGGCCCGCCCCTCGGCGTGCCCGGTGCCTGATCGCCATCCCCCCCGCGGCGGCCGTGATGCTGCTGCTCAAGGAAGTGTTCATCGCGCACCAGGACAGCCAGTAGCGGGTGTGCCTCACCGGCCCGCGGTGGCCGGGGGTGCGACGGCGGACGGTCCGCTCCACTCCGAGGGCAGGGGGAGCCCGACGCCGGGTCGCACCACGCCGACGATCTCGTCGAGCACCCGGGCGGCGTACTTCTCCCCCACCCAGAGGTGCTTGGCACCGTCCACGCCGGTGACCTCGGCGTGCGGGACGCGCGCGAAGCGCTTCACCGCCTCGTCGGGCACGAGGTAGTCGTCGAACTCCGGGACGAGCACCTTCAGGGGCAACCCGCTGGCGGCCCAGGTGTCGAGGTCGTCGTCGCCGGCGCGGTGCAGCGGCGGGGAGAGCAGGATCGCGCCCTCGATCAGCTCGGCCACCGGGTCGCTCGCGCCGTACTTCAGGCACAACTCGGTGCCGAAGGACCAGCCCACCAGCCAGATGTCGTGCAGCCCCTGGGCCACGGCCCAGTCCACGGCGGCCTGCACGTCCAGGCGCTCGGCCCCGCCGCCGTCGAAGGTCCCCTCACTGCAGCCGCGCGGGGAGCAGGTGCCCCGGGTGTTGAAGCGGAGGACGGCGACGTCCGCCAGGGCGGGCAGGCGGTAGGACGCCTTCTTGTACACGTGGGAGTCCATGAAGCCGCCGTGCGTGGGCAGGGGGTGGAAGGTCACGAGGGTGGCCTCGGGAACGCCTCCCACCGGTGCCGCGAACTCCCCCACGAGCGTCAGACCGTCCTCGGTCACGAGCTCGATGTTCCGGCGTTCAGCGGGCAGCACCGTCGAGGCACGGATCTCGATCGGCGCCTCGCCGGTGGTGTAGGTGTACTCGGGGGCATCGCGCGTCATGGCCCCCAGTCTAGGTGGGCGTGTGCGCCCGCCTGCCATGACGGTGGCGTGCTCCGGCTACTGGTAGCGGAAGCTGCGCGTTTGCCAGCACCGCACGTGCCAGTGCCGGCGGTCCGCCAGGGCCGTCTCCGGCCCGAAGAGCGAGTCCTCGCGCCACACCACCAGGTGGGCGATCCCCGGCAGGATGGACGCGTGGCAGCCGGGGCAGGTGTACGTCTTCGCCGCATTGCGCTCCGTGATCCGGCGCACGGTCCACTCGCCGTCGGGGGCCGACTGGCGCAGGGGCAGACCCACCCGGGCCCGCTCGAGATCCGGCTCCGGCGGAGCGTCCCACTTGGGACGCGCGGAACTGCGCGGACGGTTCGGTCGGTTGGAGCGGGGCATCTCCCCAGTGTGCCCGATCGGACCCCCGAGCGGGCACGTGCGTGCAGCTGCGAGGACCCGGTGCCGGTAGAGTCGTCGGCGTGCGTCTCGTCATTGCCCGCTGCTCCGTCGACTACGTCGGCCGCCTCCGCGCGCATCTGCCCCTGGCCACCCGCCTCCTGATGGTGAAATCGGACGGCTCCGTCCTGGTGCACTCGGACGGCGGCTCCTACAAACCCCTGAACTGGATGAGCCCTCCGGCCACGCTCCGGGTGAGCGGACCCGACGACGCCGACCGCGCCGAGGGCATCACCGAGGTGTGGACCGTGCAGCACGCCAAGAGCGACGACAGGCTGGTGATCAGCATCCGGGAGCAGCTCCACGACTCCTCGCACGACCTCGGCGTGGACCCGGGTCTGGTGAAGGACGGCGTGGAGGCCGACCTCCAACGACTGCTGGCCGAACAGATCGAGCTGCTGGGCACCGGTTCCTCCCTCATCCGCCGGGAGTACATGACGGCGATCGGTCCCGTGGACATCCTGGCCCGGGACCCGCAGGGGCGCACCGTGGCGATCGAGCTCAAGCGCCGCGGCGACATCGACGGCGTGGAACAGCTCACGCGCTACCTCGAGCTCCTCAACCGTGACCCCCTGATGTCCCCGGTGCGCGGGGTGTTCGCCGCGCAGCAGATCAAGCCGCAGGCCCGGACCCTCGCCACCGACCGCGGGATCGACTGCCTGACCCTCGACTACGACGCCATGCGCGGCGTGGACGACAGCGCGTCCCGGCTCTTCTAGACCCATAGGGTCCGGACCACCGACGCCCTAGACTCGGGGGATGGCCCACGAGCGCACAACGCCCACTGCCCTGTACGGACGACTGGTCAGCGAGTCCGTCACCTTCGACCACGGCGTCCTGAGCTGGCAGGACGGCCGCATCACGGCGGCGGGACCCGCGGACGGTGCGGTGGAGGCCTCCGCGGTGCGGCTCCCCGAGGACTTCCTGATCCTCCCCGGACTCGTGGACCTGCACTGCCACGGCGGCGGCGGGGGCGACTTCACCTCCGGCTCACCCGAGGAGATCCGGCGGGCGGCGCGGTTCCTGCACGGCAGGGGCTCGACGACGGTGCTCGCCAGCACCTGCGCCGCACCCGTCCACGAGCTCGAGGCCGCCTTCGGCAGGCTCGCCGACGAGGTGGACGACGGCCTGCTCGCCGGCATCCACGCCGAGGGCCCGTACCTGTCACCGGAGCGCAGCGGGGCCCACGATCCGGCGCACCTGCTGCTGCCGGACCACGAGGACACGATCCGCCTGCTGGCCGCCGCTCGCGGGCAGCTCACCTCCATGACGTACGCACCGGAGCTGCCCGGCAGCGACGCCCTGGTCTACGACCTCGTGATGCACGGGGTCATCCCCTCGATCGGTCACACCGACGCCTCCACGGAGCAGACCACGGCCGCCCTGGACCTCATCTGTGAGGAGCTTGCCTCCACCGGGTTCGTGGGCTTCAGCGGCCGGCCCACCGCCACGCACCTGTTCAACGCGATGCCGCCGCTGCACCATCGGGTCCCGGGACCGGTGCCGCTCCTGCTCCAGCGGGCGCGGCTCGGCGAGATCGCCGTCGAGCTGGTCGCGGACGGCGTCCACCTCCACCCGGAGACCGTGCGGATGGCGTTCACGATCGCGGGGGCGGAGAACATCTGCCTGGTCAGCGACGCGACGGCGGCGGCGGGCTGCGCGTCCGGGTCCTACCGGCTCGGCGGGCGCGAGGTGACCGTCGTGGGCGGCACCGCCGTGCTCGCCGACACCGGAGCACTCGCCGGAGGTGCGGGGACGCTTGTCGACGTGGTGCGCAGCACGGTGCGGGCCGGCGTCGCCGTCGAGGACGCGGTGCGGGCGGCATCCTCCGTCCCGGCGGCCGTCCTCGGGCTGGCGGACGAGGTGGGAGGTCTGCGCGCGGGTCTGCGCGCGGACGCGGTGGTGGTGTCACCGGACTTCGAGGTACGGGGTGTGCTGCGCCAGGGGACCTGGATCCTGCCGCTCGACGAGGATCTCGCCGGGTGACCGGTGAGGTCCTGCGCGGACAACCGGTGGGCCTAGCGCCAGGTGCCGATTCCGATCACGGGCCCGGCCTCGATCCAGGAGGACAGGCCGGCGTAGACGTCGTACTTCATCGCGAGCTCCATCGGCTGACCCTCGTGGGTCAGCCGGACGACGATCGCACCGGGCTGGATGCGCACCCGCTCCGCCTCCGTGGGCTCCCGCCAGCCCTCCACCTGGAGTGAACTGCGCAGGAAGCGGAACCGTGGCCGTGGGCTCAGCGAGAGCAGGCTCAGCCACTCCAGGTTCTTGTCCGTGTAACGACAAACCCCCACCCGCCAGCCCTGGGGAGGGAGGCGGATGGAGGAGTCGAAGGTACCGAGGGTGCGGTTGAGCTGGAAGCGGCGGAGCAGGAACGCGACGATCACGAGCACGAACAGCCCGAAGACCGCTCCGAGACAGACGACCGTCACACCCAACGGCTCCATGCGTGGCTAGTCGGCTTCCGGGGACACCGAACCGCCGACCCGCGCGTTGTCCGCCACGATCACCACGCGGTTGGAGTCGACGGAGAAGAAACCGCCGTCGACGCCCACCTCCAGGCGGTCGCCGTTCACCGGCTCCACCGACAGTTCACCTGCTTCGAGGATCGCCAGGATGGGCGTGTGACCGGGGAGGATCCCGATCTGCCCGTTCGTGGTGCGTGCGTTCACCGAGCGCGCCGGGCCCGACCACACGAAGTGGTCGGCCGCGACGATCTCGACCTCTAGTTCGCCGTGGGTTGCCATCGGCGCTACTTACCGGTCTGCTCTTGGATCTTGGCCCACTGGCGCTCGACGTCGTCGAGGCCACCGACGTTGAAGAACGCCTGCTCCGCGATGTGGTCGAGATCGCCGTTGCAGATCGCCGAGAAGCCCTCGATGGTGTCCTTGATGGAGACCGTGGAACCCTCCACACCGGTGAACTGCTTGGCGGTGTAGGTGTTCTGCGAGAGGAACTGCTGGATGCGGCGCGCACGGGCCACGATCACCTTGTCCTCCTCGCCGAGTTCGTCGATACCGAGGATCGCGATGATGTCCTGCAGTTCCTTGTTCTTCTGCAGGATCTGCTTCACGCGCACCGCGGTGTTGTAGTGGTCGTGACCGATGTACTGCGGGTCCAGGATGCGCGAGGTCGAGGCGAGCGGGTCCACGGCCGGGTACAGGCCACGGGACGCGATCTCGCGGGAGAGCTCGGTGGTCGCGTCGAGGTGCGCGAACGTGGTCGCCGGGGCCGGGTCGGTGTAGTCGTCGGCAGGCACATAGATCGCCTGCATGGACGTGATCGAGTGGCCCTTCGTCGAGGTGATGCGCTCCTGCAGGAGACCCATCTCATCGGCGAGGTTCGGCTGGTAGCCCACGGCGGAGGGCATACGGCCCAGCAGGGTCGACACCTCTGAACCGGCCTGGGTGAAGCGGAAGATGTTGTCGATGAACAGCAGCACGTCCTGGTTCTGCACATCGCGGAAGTACTCCGCCATGGTCAGCGCGGACAGGGCCACACGCAGGCGCGTTCCGGGCGGCTCGTCCATCTGGCCGAACACGAGGGCGGTGTCCTTCAGGACTCCCGCCTCCTCCATCTCGACCCAGAGGTCGTTGCCCTCACGGGTACGCTCACCGACACCGGCGAACACCGAGGTACCACCGAAGTTGCGTGCCACACGCGTGATCATCTCCTGGATGAGCACGGTCTTGCCGACGCCGGCGCCGCCGAACAGGCCGATCTTGCCACCCTTGATGTAGGGGGTGAGGAGGTCGATCACCTTGATGCCGGTCTCCAGCATCTCGGTGGAGCCCTCGAGCGAGGCGAAGCTCGGCGCGGAGCGGTGGATCGGCCAGCGCTCGGAGATCTCCAGCGCGGACTCCTCGACGTCGAGCGGCTTGCCGAGGACGTTGAAGATGTGCCCCTTGACGCCGTCGCCCACGGGGACAGAGATCGGGGCACCGGTGTCCTGGACCACGGTGCCGCGCACCAGGCCGTCGGTGGCCTGCAGCGAGATCGCGCGGACCAGGTTGTCACCGAGGTGCTGCGAGGTCTCGAAGGTGATCAGCCGGGTCTCCCCGCCGAGGGTGATCTCGGTGGTGAGGGCGTTGTACATTGCGGGGATCGCGTCGGCCGGGAACTCGACGTCCACGACGGGGCCGATGACACGTGCAATACGGCCGGTGGCGCCGGGGGCAACTGAGTCCGTACCGCGTTCAACAGTCTGGGCAGTCATGTCTCTCACTTCATTTACGTAGCTGGCGTGGGAACAAGTCTAGCTGTGCACCTGAGGGCTCGGGGCTCCCGGTGCGGGAGGCGTCAGGAGGCGTTGAGCGCGTCCGCGCCGGCCACGATCTCCGAGAGCTCCTGGGTGATCTCCGCCTGGCGGGCGGTGTTGCGCAGCCGGGTGTACTTCTTGATGAGCTCGGTCGCGTTGTCGCCCGCGGACTTCATGGCGCGCTGACGCGCGGCGAGTTCGCTCGCTGCCGCCTGCAGCAGTGCCGCGAAGATCCGGGATTCGATGTAGCGCGGCAGGAGGGCGTCCAGCACCTGTTCGGGATCGGGTTCGTACTCGTACAGCGGGAGGAGGTCGCCCGTCTGGGTCACTTCCTCCTCGACGACCTCGAGGGGCAGCAGCCGCATGACCGAGGGTTCCTGGACCACCATGGAGCGGAACTTCGTGTAGACCACGTGGATCTCCTCGGCACCGCCGTCCTCGTAGTCCCGGAGGAACGTCTCGAGCAGGGTCTCGCCGATCTCCCGGGCCGTGGCGAACTCGGGCGCGTCCGTGCCTCCGGTCCACACCTTCTCGTAGTCGCGTCCGCGGAAGTCGAAGTACGCCTGCGCCTTGCGGCCCACGAGATAGGCCTGGATCTCCTTGCCCTCGCCGCGGAGCTTCTCGAACAGACCCTCGGCCTGCTTGAGCGCACTGGCGGAGTAGGACCCGGCGAGACCGCGGTCGGAGGTCAGGACCAGCACTGCCGCGCGCCGCACCTCACCGTGCTCGGTGGTCAGCGGGTGGTCGATCTCCGACTGCGACGACACGGCCGAGACCGCACGGGTGATCGCATTGGCGTAGGGCAACGCCGCTGCTACACGCGTGCGTGCCTTGCCGATACGAGAAGTCGCGATCAGTTCCATCGCCTTGAAGATCTTCCGCGTCGACGTGGTCGAGGCGATCTTCTGGCGGTAGACCCGGATCTGGGCTCCCATTCTTGTCCTTTCCTTCGCCTCCGCTGCGGGAGGCGATCAGGGCCAGGGTACTGCGGTACGGGAGGGGCGCTCCACGCCCCTCCCGTACGCTGTCCGCTAGCGCTTCTGTCGAACGATCTGTTCCTGCTCGACCGATTCGCCCTCGATCGCATCGTGGCTCTCGGTGCCGGCGCCGAACCCGTCGGCACCCTCACCGAAGAAGCCCTCCTTGAAGCTCACGATCTGGCTCTTCAGCTCATCGGCCGTCGAGTCCTCGAGCTTGCCCGTCTGGGCGAGGGTGGTGAGGATCTGCGACCGGTGTCCGAGGTGCTCCAGGAACTGGGTCTCGAACCGGTTGATGTCCTCCACCGGGACGTCGTCGAGGTAGCCGTTGGTACCGGCCCAGATGGAGACCACCTGTTGCTCCACCGGCATCGGCGAGTACTGCCCCTGCTTCAGCAGCTCCATGAGGCGGGCACCCCGGGTCAGCTGCTGGCGGGAGGCGGCATCGAGGTCGGACGCGAACATCGCGAACGCCTGCATGTCGCGGTACTGCGCCAGGTCGAGCTTCAAGGTACCGGAGACCTTCTTCATGGACTTCACCTGTGCGGCACCACCCACGCGGGAGACGGACACGCCCACGTCGACGGCCGGCCGCTGGTTGGCGTTGAAGAGGTCCGACTGCA
This sequence comes from Arthrobacter sp. RIT-PI-e, assembly GCF_001187915.1. Taxonomy (GTDB): domain Bacteria; phylum Actinomycetota; class Actinomycetes; order Actinomycetales; family Micrococcaceae; genus Arthrobacter_D. Next base: position 11,818 of record NZ_LGIU01000067.1, read on the forward strand.
GGAAGATCTGGCCGTCGGTGATGGAGATGACGTTGGTCGGGATGTAGGCCGAGACGTCGTTGGCCTTCGTCTCGATCAGCGGCAGACCCGTCATGGAACCGGCACCGAGCTCGTCGGAGAGCTTGGCACAGCGCTCCAGGAGGCGGGAGTGCAGGTAGAACACGTCACCCGGGTACGCCTCGCGTCCCGGCGGGCGGCGCAGCAGCAGCGACACCGCACGGTAGGCCTCGGCCTGCTTGGAGAGGTCGTCGAACACGATCAGCACGTGCTTGCCGCCGTACATCCAGTGCTGCCCGATGGCGGAGCCGGCGTAGGGCGCCAGGTACTTGAACCCGGCGGGGTCGGAGGCCGGCGAGGCGACGATGGTGGTGTACTCCAGCGCGCCCTTGTCCTCGAGCGTCTGCCGGACGGCGGCGATGGTCGACGCCTTCTGGCCGATGGCGACGTAGATGCAGCGCACCTGCTTGTTCACGTCCCCCGAGGCCCAGTTGGCCTTCTGGTTGATGATCGTGTCCACCGCGATGGCCGTCTTGCCGGTCTGGCGGTCACCGATGATCAGCTGGCGCTGTCCGCGGCCGATCGGGATCATCGCGTCGATCGCCTTGAGGCCGGTCTGCATCGGCTCGTGCACCGACTTGCGCTGGGTCACTCCGGGCGCCTGGGTCTCCAGGGCACGGCGTCCCTCGGCGACGATCTCGCCGAGGTCGTCGATGGGCTGGCCCAGCGGGTCCACGACGCGGCCGAGGAACGCGTCACCGACGGGGACGGAGAGGATCTCACCGGTGCGGTGGACCTCCTGGCCCTCTTCGATGCCGTTGTAGTCACCCAGTACGACGACGCCGATCTCACGGGTGTCGAGGTTCTGGGCGAGGCCCAGCGTGCCGTCCTCGAAACGGAGGAGCTCGTTCGCCATGGCGGAGGGAAGTCCCTCGACCCGGGCGATGCCGTCACTCGCCGTGGTCACGCGGCCGACTTCAACGCGCTCGGCGTTCCCGGGCTCGTAGGATGCCGCAAAGTCGTTCAACGCATTACGGACGTCTTCGGCGTTGATGGTCAATTCGGCCATCTGCAATCCCTGCTCTCCTGTGTTGCGATCCCCGGTTCCCCGGGGACCTGGATGTTGTTCGGTGTGGTTGTGCTGATCAGGCCGCGACGGCCTATCCCGCCAGCTTCCGGCGGAGCTCGGACAGGCGTGTCGCTACCGTCGAGTCGACCACTTCATCGCCGATGCTCACGCGCACACCTCCGACCAAGGATGGATCGATGGACACGTTGACCTTCAGGTCCCGTCCGTACATCGAGTTCAGACCGGACACCAGCTTGTCGTGCTGGACCTGGGTCAGCGGTCGCGAGACGCTGACCTCGGCGATCCACCGCTGCTGACGCGCGGCGACCAGCTCGAGGAAGCTCCCCACGAGTGCCGCCGGCTTGAGGCCGCGCGGCGATGCCACCGCCTGGGTGATGAGGAGCTGTGCGGCGTCCCCGGCTCCCGGCACCAGCTTCAGTGCGAGGGCGACACGGGATTCCGGGCTCGCCTGTGCTTCGGACAGCGCACGCTGGAGTCCGTGGTCGGAGGCCACCGTGGTGATGAACGCGTGGAGCTGGTCCTCGAGTCGCTCGAGACCCTCCGCTCCGGCTCCGCCCTGCTCCGCGACGGCGATGACCACCGTGGCGGCCAGGGTCTCCAGTGCGTCCCCGATGTCGCGCGGTGAGGCCCACCGCCCCGACGCCAGGTCCCGCACCACGCCGAGTGCTTCGGTGGACACCCGGCCCGAGATCAGCTGGTCCACCAGTACGGCCTTGTCCTTGCCCGTACGGGACGGATCCGTCAGGGCACGGCGCAGACCGGCATTGCTGTCAAGGATCTCGAGCACTCCGAAGAGATCCCGCGCGAGTGCAAGCGACGCCCCGGCGAGCCGTGGCTCGAGCTGCTCGCGTGCGGTGGCCAACGAGAGGCTTGATACACCTGCCATTACGTGGTTGCACCTGCGCTGTCGGACGCCTCGAGGTCGGCCAGGAAGCGATCCACCACGCGTGAGGAGAGCGCGTTGTCCGCGAGGGACTCCCCGACGATCCGGCTGGCGAGATCGGCGGCGAGCGTGCCCACCTCCGCGCGCAGTGCCACGGTGGCGGCCTGGCGCTCGGCCTCGATCTGCACGTGGGCCTGGGCCGTGATGCGCGCCGACTCGGCCGCCGCCTGCTCCTTCAGGTCCGCAAGGATCTGCGCACCCTCGGCCCGGGCTTCCTCGCGGATGCGGTTCGCCTCCGCACGCGAGTCCACGAGCTGCTGCTTGTACTCCTCGAGTGCGGCGTTCGCCTCGGCCTGGGCGGTCTCCGCCTTCGCGAGGCCACCCTCGATGGCCTCGACACGCTGCGTATAGATCTTCTCGAAGGCCGGTGCCACGTACTTGATGACGATGTACAGCAGGACGGCGAAGCCGGCGCCCGTCACCAAGATTTCCCAGGGGTTGGGAAGCAGCGGATTACCTTCAGCGGCCAGAATCACGATCTGGTCCATGTCTCACCCGTCCTAACTGGTCGATACTCGATGGTGCGTCTATCCGAGGATGAAGGCGAGAACCAGACCGAGGATCGCGAGCGCTTCGGTGAAGGCCAGACCCAGGAAGGCGATGGGCTGCAGGACACGCTGTGCTTCGGGCTGACGGGCCACACCGGTGATGTACGCGTAGAACACGAGACCGACGCCGATGGCGCCACCGATCGCGGAGAGGCCGTACCCGATTGCGTTGAGGCTACCTGAGATTTCCATTGTTTTCCTTTCAAGATGCCCGGGACGGGCAGGTTGTTTAAGGTTTTCCCCGGTGGGAAAGCTTAGTGTTCGTCCGCCAGTGCGCCCTGGATGTAGATCGCAGTGAGCAGCGTGAAGACGTAGGCCTGGATGACCATGATGAGTGCCTCCAGCATGTACATGGCCACGCCCCCCACCAGGACGAGCACGGAGGTCGCCTGGAGGAAGATGTTGTCCTGGAGGACCAGGAGGTACTCGATGCCGGAGCCTGCCAGCAGCACGATCAGGTGGCCGGCCATCATGGTGGCGAACAGACGGAGACTGTGCGTGATGGGCCGGACCAGGAAGTTCGAGATGATCTCGATGGGGATCAGGATGATCAGCAGCGGCCACGGGACACCCGAGGGCACCACGACCATCTTGAAGTACCCGATGCCGTGCTTGCGGATCCCGATGGTGATCCACAGGACGTAGATGATGCCCGCGAGCACGTAGGCGCTGCCGGGGTGCGAGAAGCTGGGGAGCTGGATGAGCGGGATGGCGCCGTAGATGTTGTTCACGAGCACGAAGAAGAAGACCGTGAACAGCAGGGGGACGAACTTCAGGAAGTCCCGCTGACCGATGATGTCCTTGCCGATCGAGTCGCGGACGAGGCCGTATCCCATCTCGCCCACCAGCTGGAGCTTGGAGGGAACCAGGGCCTGCTTCTTGGCGGCCTTGGAGAAGAACCACGCGATGATGACCACCGAGAGCAGGACCAGGATCATCTGCTTGCCCACGCCGGTACCGTAATCGGCGGCCCAGGGAAGCACGTCAGGGAGGTGGAGTTCATCCGTCGTGGGAGGGACGAAACCCTCTCCAGTTGTTGCGGCGGGGAGCGCAAGCGCGATCAACGCGTTTCCTCTCTGCAGTGTCCATCGTTGGGCATGAAGTCTGTGCGCGAAGAACACGCGTGAAGTCTTCGGGGTCTTGCTCGGGCGGTAGTACCTGCCACCGGATCACTCATCGCTTCCCCGGGGTCCCCGCGAAGGGTCCTGGGGCTTGGGACGGGTGAGGTGATGGACATGGGCCAGGAATAATCCGCCCGCTGCCCCGACAAGGGCTCCGACGAGCGCGATCCACCCCGTACCGAGCAGATTGTCCAGCCACCACCCTACCAAACTCCAGACCAGGATCCCGCCAAGGAGGTAGCTGAGGAGGCTGATCCCGGCGTTGTAATCACCGGTGCCCGCGGGGTCGGTGACATGGGGCTTCGCCCGTCGGTCGTCGTTCTCGCGGCTCATCTCACGTCCTTTCCTGCTCGGTGGATGCCTGGTGGTCGTGGTCCGGGAAGAGGGTCAGCCGGGTGAGCGCGAAGGCGCGGAGTTCGGCGATCTGCCACACCAGCACGGTGAGGAGCGCCGATCCCAGGAACCAGCCCGCCGCCAGCCAGTCGGGCCTGCCCAGCAGGAGCAGCACGGCCCCGAAGCCGATCACCTTGGCGCCGTAGGCCACGATGAACAGGCCCATGGCCAGCACGGGGTTCTCAGGACCACTGAAGTGGCCGATCAGGAGGGTGATCCCGGAGAACGCCACCACGATCACTGCGCCGAAGAGTGCGCTGCCTGCTCCGGCCCAGCCGTCGAGGAGGGCCGCGACCACGCCGAGCACCGTGACGCCGACGGCGGAGAAGGCCAGGCAGCGACGCAGCATCGAGAGCCACGGCGAACGGTTCCCACCGGTCGGGGTGGCGGCACCGGGATCGGTGTCGGATGGAGGCAAGGAAGGTTCCGTCCGGTCGGGGGAAGGCCAGGCGGGAACGGCTCACGATCACCTCCCGGGGGTGGTGATCTGCCGTGCGCACGCTTCCTCACTCTAACCCACGGCGCGCTCCCCGCGGCAGGGAGGTGCCCCGCTGCACCCCGGTCCGCGGCGGTGCCGCGGCAGGATCAGCGCTGCGACGGGTCCGCCGGGAGGACGTCCCGTGCGTTCTGCCGCCGCCGCACGGCGGCGAAGATCCGGGGCGAGTTCAGGTACAGCCCGACGACGACGGCGGCGAACAGGGAGACCGCGATCGCCTGCGGGGCCCGCGCCGTCGCCAGGACAAAGCCGGCGGCGCCCGTGAGGATCGAGAACACGGTGACGAGCACGGAGACCTGCACGTGGCTCAGGCCGGTGTCCGTGAGGCGCTGGTACACGTGCTGGCGGTGCGCCGCGTAGAGCCGTTCCCCGCGCCGCACCCGCTGCAGGAAGGTGGCGAAGGTGTCGGCCAGGTAGATGATCACCGGCGCGAAGAGGTACTCGAGGTACACCCCCGCGAGCAGACCCGTCACGGCGATAGCCGCGATGGACGCGCCGAGCAGGTAGCTTCCCACGTCGCCGAGGAAGACGAATCCGCGGCCGAGATTCCAGGGCAGAAAGCCGGCGAAGGCCGCGGCGAGGATCACCCCGGACACGGTGAGCCACAGTTGATCGCTGAGCAGGCCGGCCCAGGAGTAGAAGAGGCCCACCACCACGCCGTGCATCCCGGAGATCCCGTTGATGCCGTCCAGGAAGTTGGCCGCGTTGACGTACGTGGCGACGGCGACGGCGCCGATGGGGATCCACCAGTAGCTGCTGTCCTCGATCGTGGTGGCGAGCGTCGCGGTCCCGAGGGCGCCGATCAGGAGCTGGACACCCGCCCGTACCTTGATGGAGACGCCGCGGAAGTCCTCGATCCACCCGAGTACCGCGGCGGCCCCGACCATGCAGCCGATGATCACGACCAGGGACCGGTCCACGGCCACCAGTCCGGTGACGAGGGAGAGCACCAGCGCGATCACGATGGCGAGGGCCACGGCGACGCCCATGCCCCGGACCACGGTGACGGAGTGCGACGAGCGGTCGTTGGGGATATCCAGCACACCCCAGCGTCGCAGGAGCGGCTTCACGACGGCGGGGAGGGCGAGTGAGAGCCCGAGGGCGATGGAGCCGACGATCGGCAGCAGCGGGTTCATGCCCGCTCCTCGTCCGGCGCTGCGGGGTGGGCACCGGAGGAGCCGGCGGCGCTCGGGGGTGCCCCGACCCGTTCCTGCTGCGGTCGGTGGGGCAGCGGATCCCCGGGCGGGCTCCCGGGGTCCCCTGCCTCGATGCTCCGCCGACTCCCCCGGGCGAAGCCGCCCTCCGCCGTCCACTCCTGGAGGCTGAGCAGTCCCGGGTCCAGGGGCGCCACGGAGGTGTGCGAGATCTTCGGGTGCAGCGGACGGGAATCGGCCTCGCCCACCCCCATGAGGTCCTCGTGCATCTTCTCCCCCGGCCGCAGCCCGGTGAAGACGATGTCGATGTCCTTGCCCGACATCGCGATCATGCGCTGGGCCACGTCGAGGATCTTCACCGGCTCGCCCATGTCGAGGATCAGCTCCTCGCCGCCGGCGCCGATCGCCCCGGCCTGGACCACCAGCTGGCAGGCCTCGGGGATGGTCATGAAGAACCGCGTCACCTCGGGGTCCGTCACGGTGATCGGTCCCCCGCTGCGGATCTGCTCCGTGAACAGGGGCAGCATGGAGCCGCGGCTCCCGATCACGTTGCCGAAGCGGACGGAGACGTACTGCAGGCCGGTGCGTTCCGCGTGCCAGGAGGTCAGCTTCTCGGCCACCCGCTTGGAGTGCCCGAGCACGCTCGTGGGGTCCGCCGCCTTGTCCGTCGAGATGTTCACGAACCTGGTGACGCCCACCGCGGAGGCGGCCCGCAGCACGTTGAGGGTGCCCTGGACGTTAGTCTTCCAGGCCTCCTCGGGGTACTGCTCGAGGAGGGAGACGTGCTTGAGTGCCGCGGCGTGGAAGACCACCTCGGGCCTGCGGTCCTCGAAGATGTCCAGCAGGGCGTCCTTGTCCCGGATGTCCGCGAGCACGGTGTCCCGTCCGGTCAGCAGACCGCGCCCGGTGAGCGAGATCTGGGTGGACTGCAGACCGGTCTCGTCACGGTCCAGCATGATGAGTTCGGCGGGCTCGAACCCGGCGAGCTGACGGCAGAGCTCGGACCCGATCGAGCCACCCGCACCCGTGACCAGCACCCGCTTGCCGGCCACGTACCCGGCCACCTCGTCCGGGTGGATGTCCACCGGGCGGCGGCCGATGAGGTCCTCCACCGCGACCTCGCGGAAGTCGGCGATCGCCGCGCCGGCGGCGCCCAGCATGTCGCGCAGCGGGGGAAGCACCAGCACCTTGATGCCGAGACCCGCCACCAGGTCCGAGACCCGCCGCACTTGTGCCGCCTCCACCTCGGCGAAGGCGACGACGAGCACCGAGGCCCGCGTCCTCACGGCGATCTCGGGCAGGTCCTCGATGCGGCCGAGCACGGGGACGGTGGAGAGGCGGAGGTGCTTCTTCCCCTGGTCGTCGTCGATCAGGCCCACCGGGAAGTACGGCGATTCGGGGTCCTGCATCATGCGGCTCACCAGGGAGTTCCCGAGGAACCCCGCCCCGTAGATCAGGGTCCGCTGGGCGTCCTCCCCCGGTTTGGCCTTGCTCTCCACGTACATGCGTTTGAGGTAGCGCGTGGCGGCGAGGAACATGCAGGCGAAGGGGAACGCGATGATGCCGATGCTCCGCGGCACCTCGATCACGGTGAAGAACGCGATGCTCACGAGGACCAGGATCACGGCCACGATCACCGCCACGATCACCAGGAGCTTCGCCTCGTGGAAGCTCCCGAAGCTGTACCTCCCGCGGTACAGGGCGAAGCTGAGGCCCACGGCGAGCTGGGCGATCACGGCCACCGCGCAGAACACCGCGATGCCGTCCACGTTGATGTCGGAGACCAGCAGCTCGTAGCGCAGGATCAGCGCGAGGACGATCGCCACGATCCACGCACCGGCGTCGAGCAGGTACTGCGCCCACAGCCAGAGCGCCGGCTTGTCGCCGGAGGGGGCCGCGGCGTCGCCGTCGGGTGTCCGGGCGGAGGCCCGGCCTTCGAGAAGTCCCATGATTCCTAACGGTGTTGCGCAGACCGCCACCGCACTGAACCGGCGCGGCGCACCTGCGTGGAGCCCGCCCGGTCGCTGGGCCGCAGGGGCCGGAACACGGTGTAATAGACTGCTGGTACCCGAGAATACTAACTGCCCCGACTGTGCCGGAACCGTCCTCCACCGCGCTGGCGCGGCTCGGAAGGACCCCCGTTGCACGTCCCTGACGCCGGTACCGCACGCCTGTTCATCGTGGTGACCACGTTCAACCGTTCCGGGCACCTCCGTGACCTCCTCGCCTCGATCGCACTCCTGGACCCGGCTCCGGAGGCCGTGGTGGTGGTGGACAACGCCAGCACGGACGCGACGGCGGACCTGCTGCGGACCACGGAGCTGCCCGTTCCACTCGTCGTGGAGACGCTCCGGGAGAACCTGGGCGGTGCGGGTGGTTTCGCGGCCGGTATGGCCCGTGCCCTCCGGGAGGGCGCCGACTGGCTGTGGCTGATGGACGACGACGTCGTGGTGCTCCCTGACGCCCTCGCCTCGTTCGGTACCTGGATGCACCGCTACTCCTGCCTCCACGGCCGGCGCTACGACGCCGAGGGGCGCCCCTTCTTCTGGCAGCACCTCCTCGACGAGTCCCTCGGCGTCCATCTGCCGGTGCGGGGGGACGTCTTCGCACGCTCCCGGGTGTTCCACACCAACGTGGCCTGCTTCGAGGGGATGCTGATCGCCGCGCAGGTGGTGCGCGAGATCGGGCTCCCCGATGCGAGGTACTTCCTCAACGGCGACGACCTCACCTACGGCTGGCTGGTGTCGCAGCGGTACCCCGTGGCGTACGTGGACGCCTTCGTCCTGCGGAAGACCCGCGCCCAGCGGCAGCTGGACCTCGGGGTACGGCACCTCAACGACTCCAGCGATCTCTCCCGGTTCTGCGGCATGCGGAACCGGGGGCACCTGGCCCGCTACCTGCAGCTGCACGGCCGCCACCACCGTGTGGCGTTCGGTGTGGGCACGTGGCTCAGCGCGGCGAAGGAGCTGCTGCGGCTCGTCGCCGTGGAGCGATCGATTCACGGGGCCCCGCACATCTGGCACGGGTGGCGCGCCGCCCGCCGGATTCTGCGTGACGACACCTGGCAGCCGGAACCCCCGTTCACGGTTCCCGCGCCCGGTACCTCCGCGCTGCCCGTCGCGGGGGATTCCCGGTGACCTGGGTGGTGCTCGGCGGGTCGGGCTTCGTCGGCTCCGCCGTGCTCACGGCCCTGCGCGAGGCCGGGATCGGCGGGCGTGCCGTCCCGGCTTCGCGCCTGGGGACCTCCGCGGGAACACCCGCGGACCTCGTCGAGGAGGCCTCGCGCGTGGACATCACGGAGCTCTCGGGGCTCCTGGAGGGCGCGGACGTGGTGGTCAACGCCGCCGGGCTCGCCACACCGTCCGCCGGTGACGGCCCCGAGCTCGCGGGCGCCACCGCCCTCCTGCCCGCCGTCGTGCTCCGGGCCGCCGCCGCGGTAGGCGTACACCGCCTGGTCCACGTGAGCAGCGCGGCGGTGCAGGGACGCACGGCCCTGCTGGACGAGTCCTCCGCCGTCTCCCCGTTCTCCGCCTACTCGCGCAGCAAGGCGCTCGGCGAGCAGGCGCTCGCCCGGGCCGCCGGTGCCGCGTCGGACGTCTCCGTGGTCACGGTGCGCGCCACCTCCGTGCAGGGCGCCGGCAGACCGACGACGGCGGCTCTGGCGCGCCTCGCCCGCTCCCCGCTCGCCTCGGTGGCCGCGCCCGGCGATGCGGCCTCACCCGTCACCTCCGTGACGGCGCTGGCCGAGCTGGTGCTCTCGGTGGGACGGCACGACGGCGAGCTGCCACGGATCGTGCTCCAGCCGTGGGAGGGCCTGAGCGTCCGCTCGGTCCTCGAGGCGGCAGGCGGGCGCCCCCGGGTCCTGCCGTCGAGCCTGTGCCGGCTCGCCCCGCGGGCCGGCTCCGCCGCGGCGCAGGTGCTGCGCGGCCGGCCGGGCCGCCACGGCCGGCGGGTGGGGCTGACGTGGTTCGGGCAGGAGCAGGTCCCCGGGTGGGCGGTGGCGCACGATGCGGTGCCGGCACCGCGCGTCCGCGCGGTCCTGGCCGGGGCCGGAGCGGAGGGGACGCGGTCCACCCCGGCCGGATGACGGCCCGAGGGTCCGCGCCGGTGCATCCGGGAGCTCGTCCGGTACCTCCCGGGGAGGGCCACCCGTCACCGGAGCGGTGCTCGTTCAGGCGGTCGGTTCCTCCGGGGTGTTCCCCACGGCGCGGGGGCTCCCGGCCGCGTCGTCCCCGGGCGGGCCGGCAGGGGTCGGGCCGGTAACGCTCGAACCACTCGTACCCGGACCGGCGGTGCTCGCACGTTCCTCGCTCGGACCGCCCGCCGCGTTCCCGCCCGCAGCAGGTGCTGCCGGGTCCGGGTCCGATCCGCCCGCCGAGGACGGCGCCGCAGATCCGTCGGGTGCGTCGACTCCGAGGATCCCCGGCACCACCTCCCGCAACCGTTCCTCGGACAGGGTGCCCTGCCGCACGATCCGCAGGGTCTCGCCCGTCGCGTCCACGATGGTGGATCCCACACCGGCCGCGGCGGTGCGCGCTCCGGCGTCGAGGTACACGGCCACGGACTCGGCGAGCTGCTCCGCGGCCCCGGCCGCCGTGGTGGCTGCCGGGCGTCCGGTGCGGTTGGCGGAGGACACCGCGAGCGGGCCGGTGAGCCTGAGCAGTTCGAGGGCGAGGTCGTCGTCCGGCATGCGGAGCGCCACGGTGCCGAGGGCGTCGCCGAGGTCCCAGGTCAGGGAGGGCTGCGCGTGGCAGATGAGGGTGAGCCCGCCGGGCCAAAACGCCTCGGCGAGCCTGCGGGCGTCGGGGTGCACGTCGGTGGCGAGGCCGTCGAGGGTCTGCAGGCGCGGCACCAGGACGGGCGGCGGCATGTTGCGGCCCCTGCCCTTGGAGGCCAGCAGGGTGGCCACGGCCTGGGGGGAGAATGCGTCGGCGCCGATCCCGTAGACCGTGTCCGTGGGGAGCACGATGCACTGCTTGAGCGAGACGGCGCGCTGGGCCGCGGTGAGGCCCTCGCTCCGCTGGGCGGGGTCCGAGCAGTCGTAGCTGGTGGTCACGGGATCGTCCTTCCACTGGTCGTCATGGCGGCGCACCTCACGCGGCGCCGTCGTCGTTCGGGGGGCTCAGGGCGCGGGCGGCGGGCCGAAGCCCCTGCCCCGCAGGCCCGCCGAGTACGCGGCGAACCAGCCCCGTAGCCCTGACAGGTCACGGTTCATCAGGAAGTAGTACGGGAAGCCGATCACGTCCGCCCCGAACCAGCGCAGGCTCCGGTACTTCCGCGCGAGGTGGGCCCGGTTGCGGAAGTAGGAGAAGCGTTTGAACTCGCCGTCCGGGATCACCGGGGTGATGAAGCCCCCGAAGATCGGCTTCATCTCGTCCCAGGTGGCCGGGTGCCGCACGGCCACCGTGGCGAGCGTCCCGTACCTGAGCCCGGCCCTGCGTACCCGGGCCAGGAAGTCCACCTCGTCGCCGCGGATGAAGAACTTCATGTCCGGGAGCCCGATCGTGGCGAACACCTCGGCCCGCACCAGTGCGCCGTTGAAGAAGTGCACCATGTCCGGCAGGTACCCCATCGGCTCCAGGGCGGCGCGGTCGTTGGTCAGCCGTCCGTTGATCCGGAAGTTGAAGGAGAGCCGGGGTGGGTCCGACGTCGCCGCCACCAGCGGGCTCACCACGTCGAGGTCGTGCTCGTCCGCGGCGCGGAGCAGTTCGGCGAGGACCCTCTCGTCCTCCGGGTGCCCGTCGTCGTCCATGAGCCAGATCCACTCGGCGCCGCTGGCGATCGCGGCGAGGATCGCGAAGGGGACCCCGCCGGCCCCGCCCAGGTTCGCCTCGGAGCGCAGGTAGTGGATGGTTCCTCCCGCGGCGTCCACCACGGCGTCCGCGGGCCGCGTGCCGGAGTCCACGAGGGCGATGGTGGTGATCGGGGCGGTCTGGGTCCCGAGGGAGCGCAGGAGCTGCGCGAGTTCCTCGGGGCGGTCGTAGGTGACGGCGGCGACCGCCACGGTGCCCGGTCCGGCGGAGGTCATGGGAGGTCCTTCCGGGACGTGCCGGGTGCCTTGTCCCGGAGGACGGCGCTCGTGGCGCGGTCGCGACCGGTGAGGTCCTGGTGGGTGGTGATCGCGGTCCAGGCACCGGACCGCTCGAGGGGGGCCGCCGCGGGGGGGGCCGCGCCTCGGCGTGCTCCATCGCGAAGAAACCGCCCGGCACGAGCAGGCGGGCCGCGGAGGCCGCGGCCGCCCGCGGGAGGCCCAGCCCGTCCGCTCCCCCGCCGTAGAGCGCGAGCTCGGGATCGTGCTCGGCCACCTCGGGTTCGGTGGGGACGGCATCGGGCGGGATGTAGGGCGGGTTGGAGACCACGACGTCGAACGTGGCGTCGTGCTCCGGGAGCGCCGTCGCGAGGTCCCCCTGGGTCAGGTGGACACCGAACGGGGCGAGGTTCCGCGCGGCCCACGCCAGGGCCAGCCCGCTCAGTTCGACGGCGTGCACCTCCGCCCCCGGCACCTCGTCCGCCAGCGCGGCGGCGATCGCACCGGACCCCGTCCCGAGGTCCACGATCCTCGGCGCCGCGAGCGACGCAACGCGGTCCACCACCAGCTGGACCAGGCACTCCGTCTCCGGCCGGGGGACGAACACCCCGGGCCCCACGGCGAGGGAGATCCGGCGGAAGGGCGCGGTCCCGGTGAGGTGCTGCAGCGGGATGCGCCGCGCACGCTCGTCGACCAGTGCCTCGAAGCCCTCGGGCACCTCCGCCCCCGTGAGCGCGAGTGCCCGGAGCCGCCCCGGACCCACCCCGAGCAGGTGGGCGGCGAGCAGTTCGGCGTCCACGCGCGGACTCGGCACACCGGCCGCACGCAGCCGCCGCTCCGCGTCCCGCAGCGCTCGCTCCATGCCTACTCGTCCGTGCCGATGGCGTCCAGGCGGGCCTGCTCGTCCATCTCGATGGCGGACTGCACCACGGGCTCCAGGTCGCCGTTCATCACGGTGTCGAGGTTGTAGGCCTTGTAGCCGGTACGGTGATCGGCCACGCGGTTCTCCGGGTAGTTGTAGGTGCGGATGCGCTCGGAGCGGTCCATGGTGCGGATCTGCGACTTCCGGATGTCCGAGTTCGCGGCGTCGATCTTCTCCTGCTCGTGCGCCAGGATGCGGGAGCGGAGCACCCGCATGGCGGCCTCGCGGTTCTGCAGCTGCGACTTCTCGTTCTGCATGGCAACCACGATCCCCGTGGGCAGGTGGGTGATGCGCACGGCGGAGTCGGTGGTGTTCACGGACTGCCCGCCGGGTCCGGAGGAGCGGTAGACGTCGATCTTGAGATCGTTCTGGCTGATCTCCACCTCCTCGGGCTCGTCCACCTCCGGCAGCACCAGTACACCGGCGGCGGAGGTGTGGATCCGTCCCTGCGACTCCGTGACGGGCACGCGCTGCACGCGGTGCACGCCGCCCTCGAACTTGAGCCGCGCGTACACGCCCTCGGCGGGGTCGTTCGAGGACCCCTTGATGGCCATCTGCACGTCCTTGTACCCGCCGAGGTCGGACTCGTTGGCGGAGATGAGCTCGGTCTTCCAGCCACGCGACTCCGCGTAACGGGCGTACATGCGCAGCAGGTCGCCGGCGAACAGGGCTGCCTCGTCGCCGCCCTCACCACCCTTGACCTCGATGATCACGTTGCGGCCGTCGTTCGGGTCACGCGGGATCAGCAGACGGCGCAGACGCTCCTGCGCCGTGGCCAGCTGCTCCTCGAGCACCGGCACCTCGGCGGCGAACTCGGGGTCCTCGGAGGCCATTTCCCGTGCGGCCTGGAGGTCGTCGTCGAGCGCCGACCACCGGTTGTGCGCGTCGACGATCCGGCCGAGCTCCGCGTACCGCCGGCCGAGCCTGCGCGCCAGCGCCTGGTCGGTGTGCACGGCGGGATCGGCGAGCTGGTCCTGCAGCTCGGAGTGCTCGTCGAGCAGTCCCTGGATGGATTCGAACATCGGATGTACCTCTTTCGGCGTCTACCGCCAGTCTACGAAGATCGGGAGGACAGGTATGACCGGCGATCCGCAGGACACGCGGTCGTACGTGTCCTCCCGGCGGAACGGGCCGCAGCACGGCACACGGCTCAACGGACGACGCCGCCCGCCCTGACCCTCCGGAGGGGTGGTCAGGACGAACGGCGTCGGACGCTCGCGCTAGTCGGAGTCCTTGGAACCCAGCGTGGTCTTCTGGATCTGCATGAGGAACTCGACGTTGGACTGCGTGTCCCGGATCTTGTTGGTGAGCAGCTCGAGTGCCTGCTGGGTCTCCAGACCCGACAGCACGCGGCGCAGCTTCCACATGATCTTGACCTCGTCGGGCGAGAGCAGGTTCTCCTCGCGGCGCGTACCGGACGCGTTGACGTCCACCGCGGGGAAGATCCGCTTGTCGGCGAGGTTGCGCGAGAGGCGCAGCTCCATGTTGCCGGTGCCCTTGAACTCCTCGAAGATGACCTCGTCCATCTTGGACCCGGTCTCCACGAGGGCGGTGGCGAGGATGGTGAGCGAGCCACCGTTCTCGATGTTGCGCGCGGCACCGAAGAAGCGCTTCGGCGGGTACAGCGCCGCGGAGTCCACACCACCGGAGAGGATGCGGCCCGAGGCGGGCGCGGCCAGGTTGTACGCACGGCCCAGACGGGTCATCGAGTCCAGGAGCACGACGACGTCCATGCCCATCTCCACGAGGCGCTTGGCGCGCTCGATGGAGAGTTCGGCCACCGTGGTGTGGTCGTCCGCGGGGCGGTCGAACGTCGAGGCGATGACCTCGCCCTTGACCGTCCGCTGCATGTCGGTGACTTCCTCGGGACGCTCGTCCACGAGCACCATCATGAGGTGCACCTCGGGGTTGTTGATCGTGATGGCGTTGGCGATCGCCTGCAGGATGAGCGTCTTGCCGGCCTTCGGGGGCGAGACGATCAGGCCGCGCTGGCCCTTGCCGATCGGGGCCACGAGGTCGATCACGCGGGGGCCGATCTTCTTCGGGTCCGTCTCGAGGCGCAGGCGGTCCGAGGGGTACAGCGGCACCAGCTTGGCGAACTCGACGCGGTCCTTGAGGTCCTCGGCGGGCTTGCCGTTCACGGAGGTGACGCGCACCAGGGCGTTGAACTTCTGGCGTGCGCTGGCCTGGGTCTCGCCCTCACGGGGAGCGCGGATGGCGCCCACGACGGCGTCGCCCTTGCGGAGGTTGTGCTTCTTGACCTGGGCCAGGGAGACGTAGACGTCGTTGGGCCCGGGCAGGTAGCCGGAGGTCCGCACGAAGGCGTAGTTCTCGAGGACGTCGAGGATGCCCGCCACGGGCAGCAGGACGTCGTCGTCGGTAACCTCGACGTCGTCGACGTCGGGCTGGTTGCGGCCACGGCGGCGATCGTTGCGGTCGTTCCGGTCGTTGCGATCACGGAAGCGGCTGCTGCGGTCGTCGCCGCCGGAGCCGTTCCGCTCGTTGCGGTTCGCACGGTTGCGCCGGTTGCGACCGCGGCCCTCGTCCTCGGTGGAGTTCGCGCCCGACCCGGAGTTGCCCCGGTTGTCGCTGCGCTCGTTGCCGTTGCGGCCGTTGTCGTTCGAGGTGTCGTTGGAGCGCTCGTCGTCGCGCCCGTTGCGGGAGCGGTTGCGGCGCTCGTTGCGCCCCTCGCCCTGCTGTGCCTGCGGGGGCCGCCGCGCCGGTGCGGCCTCGGGGCGGGCCGCGCCCCGGGCCCCGGGGGCGGGGCCCGGGGATTCGGCCCCCCCCGCCTGCGTCTCGCTCGGGGCGCCCTGGGCGTCGGTGCGGTCCTCGCCGCGGCGGTTGCGGCGGGGGCGGGGGTTGCTGCCGCCGTTCTCACGGTCGCCGCGGTCCTGCCGCTCCCCCGCGGCGGCGTCGTCCGCGTTCGCGGGCGAGCCGGCGGCGGACTGCTCGGCGGCCGCAGGAGCTGCTGCCGGGGCGGCGGTGGCGGGGGCGGACACGATGCCGTCGCTGGCGGCGCGGCGGTTGCGGGTGCGGGTGCTGGGCTGCGCCGGCGGGCGCCGCCGGCTCGGCCTGCGCCGCCGGGGCCCGGGCCGTCGGGCCGCCCGCGGCGGGGCGTGCGGCCTCGGCGGCCCGCTCCGTGCGCGCGCTCGGGGTCTTCTGCCGGTCGGCCCCGGCTCCGCCGCGCTGGTGGTCGGAGATCGCGGAGACGAGATCGCTCTTGCGCATCCTCGAACCACCGGTGATGCCGAGCTGGCCGGCGAGCGCCTGGAGCTGTGCGAGCTTCAGGCCGGCAAGGCCGCTGCTCTTGGAAGTCGTTGCGCCGGGTGCTTCGGCGTCTTGGGTGGCCACACCTGGTAACAGGTCAGTGGTGTCAGTCACGAAGGATCCTTCCCCCTCGTCGGGCGGCCACCTCATCGGTGGTCCGCGGTGGTTTGCCCCGAGCCGCAGATCAATACGGGCGGGTTCCGACCGAACCGGGTCGATCCGGTTCGCGCCGAGCGTGCTGGAAGCCTGAGGATGTCCACGTGCGGAGGATCTGGTCCACACACGAGGATAAGATCGGAGGCTACACCGGAGGTCGTGCTACTGCTGATAAAACCTGCAGTTCCGCGGCGGTCTGGAGAAGAAGACGGCCTGCTCAACAGAAGCACTCGGTGATATCGCGTCGACGTGTATCACCCTCGGTGCATTCTCACCTTAGCACCTTCCCGATCCACCGGGAGACGGAGGATCCGCCAGTCCTGCGGCGTGTCCGCCGTCCGGACCGCGGCGCGCACAGCCTCCTCGGCCGCCTGCGCTCCCGCCTCGCCCACCGCCAGCGTCAGGACGCTGGGCCCGGCACCGGAGATGGTGCTGGCGAAGCCCGCCGCCCGCAGCGTCCGCATCAGGGTGGCGCTGGGCAGCATGGCCTGCGCCCGGTAGTCCTGGTGCAGCGAGTCCTGGGTGGCGGGGAACAGCAGGGACGGGTCGGCGCCGAGGGCG
The DNA here is from genome assembly GCF_001187915.1 of Arthrobacter sp. RIT-PI-e. Lineage (GTDB taxonomy): Bacteria > Actinomycetota > Actinomycetes > Actinomycetales > Micrococcaceae > Arthrobacter_D. The sequence continues at coordinate 28,494 of NZ_LGIU01000067.1, forward strand.
TGGACCAGGAGCGCGGCGCGCCCGGCGTTGGCGGCCGCGCTGCCGTGGGCCACCGACGGCGGCAGGAGGGCCCGCGCGGTCTCCGTGGACAGTGCGCGCCCGGGGACCGCCAGCACCGGGACGACGTCGGGGTGGACCGGCACCCGCGTGCTGCGGAAGACCCGGCCGCTCGACCAGGAGACGGCCAGTGAACCGAGCAGCGCCGGCGCCACGTTGTCGGGGTGCCCCTCGAGGGTCGCGGCCCACTGCAGGAGCCCGGCGGCGTCGAACCGGTCCTCGGCGGGGAGGAGAGCATCGGCTGCGAGCACTCCCGCGACGATCGCCGCGGCGGAGGACCCGAGACCGCGCCCGTGGGGGATCACGTTCGTGGTGTCCAGCTCGAGGCCGGGGGCACGGTGTCCCGCACGGTGGAGGGTGCTGATCAGGGCGTGGGCCACGAGGTGACGCTCGTCCGTGGGCAGAGCCTCCACCCCCTCGCCGGTGGCCCGCACCACGGTGCGCCCGGAGGTGGTGGTCCGCGCGCGGACCGTGTCGTACAGCGAGAGCGAGAGCCCGAGGGTGTCGAACCCCGGGCCCAGGTTGGCGCTCGTGGCCGGCACGGAGACCTCCACCTGCTGCCCCGGGGCGATCACCGGCAGGTCCAGTGCGGTACCGGAGGTCACGACGACCTGCTCCACCTCGGCCACGTCAGTCGTCGAGCCCGAGGGCGGCGGCGACGCTCACCACGTCGAAGTCCACCTTGGTGGGTTCGACGTCGGAGCCGTCGGCGGCGCGGAGGGCCCACTGCGGGTCCTTCAGGCCGTGCCCGGTGACGGTGATGACGATCGTCTTGCCCGTCGGCACGGCGCCCTCGGCGTGCTTCTTGATCAGCCCGGCCACCCCGGCCGCGGAGGCGGGTTCCACGAACACGCCCTCGCGGGCGGACAGCCACCGGTGGGCCTCGAGGATCTCCTCGTCCGTCACGGACTCGATGAGTCCGCCGGACTCGTCCCGTGCGGCCACGGCGTAGTCCCAGGACGCGGGGTTGCCGATGCGGATGGCGGTGGCGATGGTGTCCGGTTCGGTGATGGGGTGGCCCTTGACGAGCGGGGACGCGCCCTCGGCCTGGAAGCCCCACATGATCGGGGTGCGGGTGGCGACGGCGGGCAGCTCACCCGCGTGCATGGACTCGTACGGCGCGGCGTACTCCTTGTACCCCTTCCAGTACGCGCTGATGTTGCCCGCGTTGCCCACGGGCATCAGGTGGTAGTCCGGGGCGTCGCCGAGGACGTCCACCACCTCGAAGGCGGCCGTCTTCTGGCCCTCGAGCCGGGCCGGGTTCACGGAGTTCACGAGGAACACCGGGTAGGACTCCGCGAGCTTGCGGGCCACGTCGAGGCAGTTGTCGAAGTTGCCGTCCACCTGCAGCAGCTGGGCGCCGTGGGCGATCGCCTGGCTGAGCTTGCCCATGGAGATCTTGCCGTCCGGCACGAGCACGGCGCAGGTGATCCCGGCCTGGGTGGCGTAGGCCGCGGCGGAGGCGGAGGTGTTGCCGGTCGAGGCGCACACCACGGCCTTGGCCCCGGCGGCGACGGCGGCGGTCATGGCCATGGTCATCCCGCGGTCCTTGAAGGACCCGGTGGGGTTCATGCCCTCGACCTTGAGGTACACCTGGGAGCCGGTCAGCTCGGACAGGTGACGGGCGTGCACGAGGGGCGTCCCGCCCTCGCCGAGGGTGACCACCTGGGTGTCCTCGGTCACGGGCAGACGTTCGGCGTATTCGCGGATGACTCCGCGCCACTGGTGGGCCACTTAGATTCCCTCTACTCGGAGCACGGATGAGACTGCGGTGATGACGGCGAGCGCGGCGACCTGCTGCACGGTGGCGGCGAGCGAGGCCTCGGGTGCACGGTGCGTCACGATGCGCAGCTCGGCGGTGGTGGCGCCGTCGGGCCCGCGCTGGTGGATGCGCTGCCGCATGGTCTCGATGGACACGCCGTTCTCGGCGAAGATCTGCGCGATCCGGGCGAGCACGCCGGGCTGGTCGGTCACCTGGAGGGAGATGCAGTAGCTGGTCCGCACGGTGTCCATGCTCAGCGCGGGGACGTGGCCCGTGGTGGTCTCCGTGCGGCCGGGGCCGCCGAGCACCATGCGGCGGGCGGCGCTGACGACGTCGCCGAGCACGGCCGACGCCGTGGGCGTGCCTCCCGCACCCTGACCGTAGAACATGAGTTCCCCGGCGTTCTCCGCCTCGATGAACACCGCGTTGAAGGCCCCGCGGACGGAGGCGAGCGGGTGCGAGCGCGGCAGGAGGGTGGGGTGCACGCGGACGCCCACGCCGGCTTCGCCGGCGTCGTCCTGGAGCTTCTCGGCGATCGCGAGGAGCTTGATCACGTAGCCGTCCTCCGCGGCGGCGGCGATGTCGTCGGCGGTGACCCGGGTGATGCCCTCGCAGTACACGTTCTCGAGCGCGAACCGGGTGTGGAAGGAGAGCGAGGCGAGGATCGCGGCCTTCGCGGCGGCGTCGTGCCCCTCGACGTCGGCCGTGGGGTCCGCCTCGGCGTACCCGAGGTCCTGGGCGGCCTTCAGCGCGTCGGTGAACTGCGCACCCGTGGAGTCCATCTGGTCCAGGATGTAGTTCGTGGTCCCGTTGACGATCCCGAGCACGCGCGTGATGCGGTCCCCGGAGAGGCTGTCGCGGATGGGCCGCAGGATCGGGATGGCCCCGGCGACGGCGGCCTCGTAGGAGAGCTGCACACCCGCGGCGTCGGCCTGGGCGTAGAGCTCGGGGCCGGCTTGGGCGAGGAGGGCCTTGTTCCCGCTCACCACGGTGGCGCCGGGCGAGACGGCGCGCGTGATCAGCGACTTCGCCGGTTCGATCCCGCCCATCAGCTCGATCACGATGTCGGCGTCCTCCACGAGCGACTCGGCGTCGAGGGTCAGCAGGCCCGCCGGGAGCTCGACGTCGCGCTCCGCGTCGAGGGACCGCACCGCGACCCCGACGAGCTCGAGGGGTGCACCGGCGCGGCGGCCGAGGTTCTCGGCGTCGTCGAGGAGGATGCGGGCCACCTGGGAGCCCACGTTCCCGCAGCCGAGGAGGGCCACGCGCAGAGTGGTGACGGGGGGCGTCGCTGATGAGTTCATGCTGTCCGGGTGTCTCCTGTGTCCGTGCTGGATGCTGCGGGTGCTCGCTGGACGTCCCTGCGGAAGAGGTCCTCCTCCGTCTCGCCGCGGAGGATCAGCCGGGCGGCGCCGTCGGCCACCGCCACGACGGGCGGTCGCGTCAGGTAGTTGTAGTTGCTCGACAACACCCAGCAGTACGCACCGGTGGCCGGCACGGCGAGGAGGTCACCGGCCCCGGTGTCCTCGGGGAGGTAAACGTCCCGCACCACGATGTCACCGCTCTCGCAGTGTTTCCCAACCACCCGGGAGAGCACGGGGTCCGCCCCGGGGGCCCGGGAGGCCAGGACGGCCGAATAATCCGCGCCGTAGAGCACCGGGCGCGCGTTGTCGCTCATCCCGCCGTCCACCGACACATACCGCCGCGGGTGCGTAACGGATGTGTCCTGCACCACCTCGGAGCCGTTCGCGGACGCATCCACGCGCACCGTCTTCGTGGTGCCCGCGGTGTACAGGGTGAAGGTGGTGGGCCCGGCGATGGCACGCCCGGGCTCGATCGAGATGCGGGGCACCGTCAGCCCGAGCTCGCGGCAGGTGGAGCCGACGACGCCGGCCATGGCGCGCGCGATCTCCGCGGCGGGGCGGGGCTCATCCGCCTCCGTGTAGGCGATGCCGTACCCGCCGCCGAGGTCCAGCTCGGGGAGCTCGACGCCGTGGCGGTCGCGGACCTCGGCCAAGAAGGCGAGGAGCCGCTGCGCGGCGAGCTCGAAGCCCTCGGGTTCGAAGATCTGGGAACCGATGTGGCAGTGCACCCCGAGCAGGTTGATGCCCGGGTGGACCAGCGCGTCGGCGACCGCGCGAGCGGCCGGGGAGGAGCCGGCGTCGTCGTCCTGCGTGCCGTCCTGCCCGGGACCCTGCTCGGTCGTCAGGGACAGGCCGAACTTCTGGTCCTCGTGCGCGGTGGCGATGAACTCATGGGTGTGCGCGTGCACGCCGGGGGTGAGCCGCAGCATCACGTTGGCCTGCCGGCCGCGCTCCACGGCGAGATCGCCCACCAGTGCCACCTCCTGCAGGCTGTCCACGACGATCCGCCCGAGGCCCGCGTCGATGGCCCGCACGATCTCCGCTGCCGACTTGTTGTTGCCGTGGAGCCCGAGCCGGGAGCCGGGCATGCCGGCGCGCAGGGCGACGGCGAGCTCCCCGCCGGAGCAGGTGTCCAGGCCCAGCCCCTCCTCCCGGACCCAGTGCGCCACCTCGGTGCAGAGGAAGGACTTCCCCGCGTAGAAGACATCCACTCCCCCGCACAGCTCCGCGAAGGCGTCGTCGAACGCGTCGCGGAACATGGCGGCCCGGGCGCGGAAGTCCCGCTCCGACATCACGAACAGCGGCGTCCCGTACTGCTCGGCCAGCTCGGTGACGGACACGCCGTCGATCCGCAGGACGCCGTCCGGCCCGCGCTCCACGTCCTCGGCCCACAGCTTGGCATCGAGTCGGGCCTGGTCCTCGGGGACGGACAGCCAGTCCGGGGCCAGGGGTGAGGCGTGGGGGGTCACTGCCGTACCGGTCATGCTCACATCCTTTCCGGCGCGGAGACGCCGAGGAGGTCGAGGCCGTTGGCCAGCACCTGCTGCGTGGCGTTGTTCAGCCAGAGGCGCGAGCGGTGCACGTCCTCCACGGGAGCCTCGCCGAGGGGTGCCACCCGGCAGGCGTCGTACCAGCGGTGGTAGGTCCCGGCGATCACCTCGAGATGGCGGGCCACCCGGTGCGGTTCGCGGAAGGTGGCGGACTGGGCGACGACGCCGGGGAACTGCCCGAGCGCGGCCAGCAGGGCGCCCTCGGTGGGGTGGCTCAGCGAGGCGGCGTCGAAGCCCGAGGTGTCCACCCCCGCCGACACCGCGTTCCGGGCGACGGCGTGCGTGCGGGCGTGGGCGTACTGCACGTAGAACACGGGGTTCTCGTTGGTGTTCTTCTTCAGCAGCTCCGGGTCGATCGCCATGGCGGAGTCCGCCGGGGAACGTCCCAGCGAGTACCGCAGTGCGTCCTTGCCGAGCCAGTCCAGCAGGTCACGCAGTTCGATGATGTTGCCTGCGCGCTTGGAGAGCCGGGCACCGTTGACCGACACCATCTGGCCGATGAGCACCTGGATGTTCTCGTCCATGTCGTCCCCGGCGCAGGCGGCGATGGCCCGGAGGCGGCCGATGTACCCGTGGTGGTCGGCGCCGAGTAGGTAGATCTTCTCGGGGAACCCGCGGTCCTTCTTGGACAGGTAGTACGCGGCGTCCGAGGCGAAGTAGGTGGGCTCGCCGTTGCTGCGGATGAGCACGCGGTCCTTGTCGTCCCCAAAGTCCGTGGTGCGCAGCCAGATGGCGCCGTCGAGGTCGAACACGTGACCCTGCGCGCGCAGGCGCTCCACCGCCTGGTCCACCGCGCCGCCGTCGTGCAGCGCGGACTCCGAGAAGAAGACGTCGAAGTGCACGCCGAAGTCCGCCAGGGTCTCCTTGATGTCCGCCATCTGCGCCTCGTAGGCGAGGTCCCGGACCACCGGGAGAGCATCGTCGTCGGGCAGGTCCGCGACGTCGGGACGCGCGGAGAGGACGGTCCGGCCGAGATCGGCGACGTACTCGCCGGGGTACCCGCCCTCCGGTGTGGGACGTCCCTTGATCGAGGCGAGCACGGAGGCGGCGAAGTTGTTCATCTGCGTGCCGGCGTCGTTGATGTAGTACTCGGCCGTGACCTCCGCGCCGCTGGCCCGCAGCACGCGCGTGATGGAGTCGCCGAGGGCGGCCCAGCGGGTGTGCGCGAGGTGCAGCGGGCCCGTGGGGTTCGCGGACACGAACTCCATGTTGATCGTCCGGCCCGCGAGCGCGTCGTTGGTGCCGTAGGCCGGCCCGGCCTCCACGATGGTGCGGGCGAGCCCCCCGGCGGCACCGGCGTCGAGCGTGATGTTGAGGAACCCGGGTCCGGCGATGTCCACGCTCTTCACGCCCTCGATCCCGCCGAGACGCTCGCTGAGCCGGGAGGCGAGCTCACGGGGGTTCATCCCCGCCTTCTTGCCGAGCTGGAGGGCGATGTTCGTGGCCCAGTCCCCGTGCTCCCGGTTCTTCGGTCGCTCCACCCGCACCTCGGCGGGGAGGTCGACGGCGAACTCGCCGGCCTCGACGGCGTTCCGGAGGCAGGCGGAGATGGCGGTGGAGAGTTCTTCGGGAGTCACCGCTCAAGCATAACGGCGCGGCTCCCGGCACCCGGTGCCCGTGCCGCCGACCCCGGGACCGGGACGAGCCGTCCTGGGCGCGCCGTGCAACGAATAATGGAGGAGAGCGTTGAACTGATGACACGGCAGCGTCCGTGGAACCGTCCGCCGGATCAGTCCCACCGCTTCTTCCCGGCTCTTCCCCTCTGACGTAGGAGTTCACCGTGACCGTCCCAGGCCCCCTCCGGGCACCCTCCCCCTCCACCCCGCGCGGGGTCCTGTTCGCCAGGCCCCTGCTCACCGGCCTGGCGGTCGTCTCACTCCTCGGCGCCGCAGGATGCGCCGGGGCGGACACCCCGGGGACGGCCACCACCCCGGACGCGCAGACCCCTGCCGCACCGGCCCCGGGCGCCTCCTCCGACCCCGCCGCTGCGGGGACGGACGCGGCCGGCGGTGGCGCGGCGGCCTCCGACCAGGTCTACGGGGACGGCACCTACACCGAGACCGGCTCCTACCAGTCCCCGGCGGGCCCGGAGGAGGTGGGCGTGACCCTCACCCTCGAGGCCGACGTCGTCTCCGGCGTCGAGGTGGAGCCCATGCCGGACAATCCCACCACCACCGAGTACCAGGGACGTTTCGCGAGCGGCATCGCCGATGCCGTGGTGGGCAAGAAGCTCGACGAGCTGTCCGTGGACAAGGTGGCGGGATCGTCGCTGACCAGCGGCGGCCTCAACGACGCCGTGGACAAGATCAAGAGCCAGGCCCCGCTGGAGCGCGATGACGGACCCCTTCGATTTCGTGGCGACCGGCACGCGCGGGCGGGGGGGCAGCGGGGCGCCCCGGGCCCCCGCCCTGCGGGGCGGGGGGCTGCGCCTCGTGGAGGAGTACGACGCGCTGTACTCCCGGTTCCGCCCCGATTCCGGTGTCACCCGCCTGGCCTCCGACGGCGGGTCCCTCGCCCTCCCACCGCACGGCGCGGAACTCGGCCGGTTGCTGCGGACCCTGTACGAGCAGACCGACGGCGGTGTCTCACCGCTGATCGGTGACCGTCTCGCCGATGCCGGGTACGACGCCGGCTACTCCTTCACCCGGAGCGCCCCACCGTCCCCCGCGCGGCGCTGGGACCGGATGCTCACCTGGACCGACGACGGCGTGCACCTCTCCGAGCCGGCGGTCCTGGACGTCGGCGCCGCGGGGAAGGGCCAGCTCGTGGACCTCGTGCTGGAGTTCCTGATGGCCCGGGGACACCAGGAGGTGCTGGTGGACGCCGGCGGGGACATGCGGCGCGCGGGCGGCGGCAGCATCACCGTCGCGCTGGAACACCCCTACGACCCCACCTCCGCCGTGGGGACGGTTCAGCTCGGCTCCGGTGCGCTCTGCGCCTCGGCCTCGAACCGGAGGGCCTGGGGCGACGGCCTCCACCACGTGCTCGACGCGCGGACGGGCCGCACCGTGGACACCGTGGTGGCCACCTGGGTCCTCGCCGAGGACGCCATGACGGCGGACGGGCTCTGCACGGCACTCTTCCTCGCCGATCCCGCGGTGCTCGCGGGGACCTTCGCCTTCGACTACGTGCTCATCCACTCGGACGGCCGCGCCCGGTACTCCACCCCACTCGCAGGAGCCCTGTTCACATGACCACCGCACTCGACCGCCTGCTGGGCAGGATCACCATGTACCGGCTCACGCTGGTCCTCCTCCTGGTCCTCACGGCCCTGGCCCTGACGCTCTCCTTCGCGGGACTGCTCGCCTTCACGCCGCGCGAGCTCGGCGGCACCCTGGCGGCGGCCGTGGGCGGCACCTTCATCGGCACCCGGCTCCTGGCACTGATCCTGCGCCTGCGTCCGCACGCCGATTCCTCCCTGCTCACGGGTCTGATCCTCTTCTTCGTCATGTTCCCCTCGGACACCGCGGCCGGTCTGGGCGGCATCCTCGTGGCGGGGCCCGCGGCCGGCGCCTCGAAGTGCGTGCGCGCGGTGCGCGGCCGCCACGTGTTCAACCCGGCGGGGGCGGGTGCCGCCGTGGCCACGCTGCTGGGCGTGGGAGCGGCGGGGTGGTGGGTGGCCAACGTGTACC
>NZ_LGIU01000074.1 GCF_001187915.1 Arthrobacter sp. RIT-PI-e
TCCCGGACGTGCTCCACCTCCGCGGAAGCAGGACGACGGCGGCCAGGAGCCTCGGCGTGAGCTGCACCACCAGCAGGACGGCGACGGCCAGCAGCACGAGGACCAGCAGGGAACCGGCCCACAGGCGCGATGGTGACGTCACGGTGTCCTCTCGCACGCGGTGCTGCTCACGGCGCCGGCGGTCCGGCAAATACCTCGGTAGCGGCGGCCGGCAGATATGTTAGGGCTGACGACCAACACTAGACCGGCGTGCCGCACCATCGAACCCACCCATCACCCATGAACATCCAGGAGTTGCCATGACCATGAAGCTCGACGTCACCATCGAGATCCCGAAGGGCTCGCGCGTCAAGTACGAGATCGACCACGAGACCCACCGGCTGCGCCTCGACCGCGTCCTGTTCACGGCCATGCAGTACCCGACGCACTACGGCTACTTCGAGAACACGCTCGGCGAGGACGGCGACCCGCTGGACGCCCTCGTGATGCTGCAGGACTTCGACCTGGTACCGGGCGTCCTCGTGGAGTCCCGCCCCATCGGCGTGTTCAACATGACCGACGACGGCGGCGGCGACGCCAAGGTCCTGTGCGTGCCCGTGGACCCCCGGTTCGACCACATCCAGGACCTCTCCGACGTCTCGGACTTCCTGCTCGACGAGATCAAGCACTTCTTCACGAAGTACAAGGACCTGGAGCCGGGCAAGTGGGTGGAGGCCGCGGACTGGGCCGGTCGTGAGGACGCCGAGGCGGAGGTCGAGGCCTCCCTGAAGCGCTTCCAGGCGCAGGGCGAGCACAGCGAGGAGGACGAGCCGCAGGGCCGGTCCGTGGACGTCGAGGCGGAGAACACCGGCGAGACCCCTGAGGGCCGCTGACCGACCCGGCGCCCCCGCACCGTCCTCCGGGGCGGTGCGGGGGCGCCGTCGTCCGCGGGTCGTCCCGGGGTGCGCCCGACGCTTCCGGCGATACTGATGGACATGCGCTACGTCCTGACCATCAACCAGCGCGATTCACGCGAGGTCGGCGACCTCGTGGACGACCTGCTGAGATCCCTGCGCCGGTTCCCCACCACCGTGCCCTTCCAGCGTTCGGTGGGTGACGAGGTGGTCGGTGTGGTGGACTCGGCGACGACGGCGGTGGACGCCGCCCTGCAGGCCCTGCGCCCACGCCGCTGGCACGTGGGGATCGGCGTCGGCGGCGTCACTCCCCCCGTGCCGGAGGACCTCCTGGACGCCTCCGGCCCCGGGCTGGTGTACGCGCGGCGGGCCGTGGACCGCGCCCGGAGGACCGGCGAGCGGACCCCCCTGGCCGTCGAGGGCCCGGACGGCGCGATCGCCGCGGACGCCGAGGCCGTGCTGCGGTTGCTCGGGCAGATCGTCTCCACCCGCACCGCGGCCGAGTGGGCCGTGCTCGATCTCATGACACCGGGGGCACGCGGGCAGCAGAAGCACGTGGCGCAGGAACTGGGGATCACCGCGCAGGCCGTGAGCCGCGCCGTGGTGCGCTCCTCCTGGACGGAGGAGTGGGCCACCCGCCCGGCAGCGGCCCGCCTCCTGGACCTCGCCCACGGCCCGGAGTCCCTGCCCCCGGCAGGACCGGGGTCCTGACGCAGACCTCGCCCACGGTGACTCCGGCGGAACCTCAGACCAGGGAGCGCAGCACCTTCGCGGCGCCGTCGTCGTACACCGAACCGGTCACCTCGGAGGCCGCCGAGCGGACCTCGTCCGGGGCCTGCCCCATGGCCACCCCGCGTGCCGCCCAACGGAGCATCTCGACGTCGTTCCGGCCGTCGCCCACCGCGACGGTGAGCTCCGGCACCGTACCCAGGCGCTGCCGCAGCACTTCCAGGGCAGTGGCCTTGGTGACGCCCGCGGCGGCGATGTCCAGCCAGGCCGTCCAGCCCACCGAGTAGGTGACGCCGTGGAGGCCGATCGAGGTGACGGCGTCGCCGAACTCCTCCGCGGAGCTGTCCGTGCTGAACACCACCACGCGCACCGCGCGGGCCGCGAGCATCTCCTCGAAGTCCACGTTCTCCGCCTCGGAGCCGAAGCTGGCGTCCTGGAAGCTCTCGGTGGACAGGAACCGCCCGCGGTCGTCCTCCAGTGCGTACTTCGCGGCCGGCAGGCGTTCCCGCAGCGCGGTGAGTGCGGGGCGCGGATCGAAGGTGACGCGCTCGATCACCTCGAACCCCTCGGGCAGCGAGGCGTCGATGCGCAGGGTCACGCCGCCGTTGGAGCACACGGCGTACCCGCGCGTGATGCCGAGGAGCCGGATCACGGGCAGCGTGGCGCCGAGGGAGCGCCCGGTGGCGATGATCACCTCGTGCCCGGCCCCGACGGCGGCACGGGCGGCATCGCGCACCTCCTCGGTCATGGTGCCCTCATGGTCCACGAGGGTGCCGTCCACGTCGAGCGCGATCAGGTTGTGTCTGCGGTCCTGCTGCCGGTCATCGGTGCCGGTGTCGGTGAGAGTGGTCATACCTCAGTGAAGCAGACCCCACCGACACCTCGGCGTCGCGGCACTCACAGGACGGGAAGGATTTCCAGACCGTTCATGTACGGCCGGAGTGCCTCGGGCACGGTCACCGACCCGTCCGGGTTCTGGTGGTGCTCGAGGATCGCCACGATCCAGCGCGTGGTGGCGAGGGTGCCGTTGAGCGTGGCGACGGCGCGCGTACCCTTGACGCCCTCGCCGCCCTGGCGTTCCCGGATGTTCAGCCGCCGCGCCTGGAAGGTGGTGCAGTTCGACGTCGAGGTCAGCTCCCGGTAGTCGCCCTGCGTGGGCACCCAGGCCTCGCAGTCGAACTTCCGCGCCGCGGACATCCCGAGGTCGCCGGCGGCGGTGTCGATCACGCGGTAGGGCAGCTCCACCTTGGCGAGCATCTGCTCCTCCCAGGCGAGCATGCGCTCGTGCTCCGCGGCGGCGTCCTCCACGGTGGTGTAGGTGAACATCTCCACCTTGTTGAACTGGTGGACGCGGATGATGCCGCGGGTGTCCTTGCCGTGCGAACCGGCCTCGCGCCGGTAGCAGGAGGACCACCCGGCATACCGCGAGGGCCCTGCGGTCAGATCCAGGATCTCGTCCGAGTGGTACCCGGCGAGGGCCACCTCGGAGGTACCCACCAGGTAGAGGTCGTCCTCCGCCAGCCGGTAGATCTCGGCGTCGTGGGCGATGTCGAACCCGGTGCCCTGCATGGTCTCGGGACGCACGAGGGTGGGGGTGATCATGGGGGTGAAGCCGGCATCCACGGCCTGGTCCAGCGCCATGCGCAGCAGACCGATCTCGAGCCGGGCGCCCACACCCTTCAGGAAGTAGAAGCGTGAGCCGGACACCTTCGCGCCGCGCTCCATGTCGATCGCGCCGATCAGCTCGCCGATCTCCAGGTGGTCGCGGGGCTCGAAGCCCTCGGCGGCGAAGTCGCGGGGGGTGCCCACCTCCTTGAGGACCACGTAGTCGTCCTCCCCGCCCTCGGGGACGCCGTCCTGCACCAGGTTCGGCAGCTTCCGCAGCAGCCCCTCCTGCTCGGTCCGCGCCTCCTCGGCCGCACCCGACGCCGCCTTGACGGACGCGGCGAGCTCCTTGACCTCCGCCAGCAGCGCCTGCTTCCCCTCGCCCCTGGCCTGCGCCACCCGCTTGCCGAAGGCGTTCTGCTCGGCACGGAGCGTCTCGTAGGCGGTCACCGACTCCCGGCGCCGGGTGTCGGCGGCGAGGACGGCGTCCACGAGGGACTCGTCCGCCCTGCGGGCACGCTGCGATGCACGGAACTTCTCGGGAGCGAGGCGGAGCTCGTTGACGTCGATCACCCGTCAAGACTACCCAACCCGGTACTTCCGGCAGCGAGCCGCGTCCGTGCCGCTAGTGTGGGTGATCATGCGCCGCAAACTGTTCGCCGGAACGGCCGCGGCATCCGCCGCCGTGGCCTCGATCCAGACCTACTGGTCCGTGCGGAGACTGCACCAGACCCGCACCCCCACCGCCGCCGTCCACCGGCCCGCCCGTGTGCCGGAGGGTCCCCAGCGGGTGGCCCTGGTGGTGAACCCCACGAAGCTGCAGGCGCACACCACCCGGGCTCTCGTGGAGCGGGCGTGCTCGGACGCCGGGTGGGAACTCCCCCTGGTGCTGGAGACCACGGCCGAGGACCCCGGGACCGGACAGGCCGTCCGGGCGCTCGACGCCGGGGCGGACCTCGTGCTCGCGGCCGGGGGCGATGGCACGGTCCGGGCGGTGGCGCAGGCCCTCGCCCACCGGCCCGCCGCGCTCGGCCTGCTGCCGCTCGGTACCGGGAACCTGCTGGTGCGGAACCTCGGGCTGCCGTACCACGACGTCGCCGGGTGCCTCCGGGTGGCCCTCCACGGCCACGAGCGCCGGATCGACATGGCCCGGATCAGCCTGCGGGACGAGCGCACGCAGGTCACGAACGAGCAGCCGTTCCTGGTCATGGGCGGTCTGGGGTTCGACGCCAGTGTCATGGCGGACGCGCGGCCGGACCTCAAGGAGAAGTACGGGTGGCTCGCCTACAGCGAGGCCGGGGTGCGCCACCTGCCCGGACGCCGACGGCGCATCACCATCAGCCTCGACGGCGGACCCCCGCAGAGCAGGAAGGTGCGCAGCGTGCTGCTGGCCAACTGCGGCAAGCTCCCGGCGGGCGTGGACTTCGTCCCCGACGCGGTGATCGACGACGGCCACCTCGACGTGGTGGTGCTCAGCCCCCGCAGCCTCCTGGGATGGACCTGGATGGCCGCGAAGATCCTCCTGCGCCACCCCGGGGGGACACCCGTGATCAGCTACTACCGGGCCCGGGAGGTCACCGTGTGGTCGGGGGACCCGATCGACACCCAGGTGGACGGCGATCCCTCCGGCTCGATGTCCTCGTTGACGGCCCGCGTGGACCCGGGCGCACTGATGGTCCGGGTGCCTGCTGCGGCTCCCGGACCATCAGGGTCCAGCGTGGTGCGGCCGGCTCCCGCGTGGGGACGGTTCCGGCGGCGCACCTAGCGGTCGGTGTCGGTGTACTCGCCCTCGTCGGCGGGGTCCGTCGAGGAGCTCACACCGGAGCCGTCGGCGTCGTTGGCCGTGTAGTGGCCCTCCTGCTGGGAGGCTGCCACGGCCTCGGCGGGGTCACGCTCGGCGCGTTCTGCCTGCTCCTTGATCAGGGCCTGCTCCTCGGCGAAGCGGAGATCGTTGCCCTGGTCCCCGAGGTCGCCGTGCCAGTTCGGGTCCGAGGTGGAGCCGTCCCCCTCGTTGGGGTTGACGATGTGCCCTCCGTGCGCGTTCTCGGTCATGATGCTCAGCCTTTCGTCGAAGAATGCGCTCCTCGGTGGGCGCCCACCGTAAGCCTACTGATGGATCGGGTGGTTGGAAACGTGGGGTTCAGTCCCGCAGCAGTTCCTGCACGGCCTTCTCCGACGCCGAGTAGGTGGTGATGGGGATGACCTCCCCGCTCATGAAGCGGTCCACGAGCCGGGGGTCCACGTAGGACGCCCGCGCCACGGTGGGGGTGTTGCCGAGGTGGTCGGACACGGCCTTCATGGTCGCGGTGACGGCCTTCTGCCGGGCGGTGCGGCTCGTGGCCTTCAGGTCCTCCTTGGCGAGCGCCATCGCGGCGACCACGGTGGCCTGCCAGGTACGGAAGTCCTTGGCGGTGAACGGCCCGCCGGTGACCTGGCGCAGGAACTCGTTGAGCGAGGACCCGTCCACGTGGTGCCACCTGCCGTCACTGGCCCGGTAGGCGAGCACGGTGTCCGCCCCCTCGCGCTCCAGCATGGGCTGGAGGGCGGCGGCGAGGTCCTGGTCCTCGAGCCGGGTGTCCCAGTGCTGGCCGCTCTTGCCGGGGAAGTCGAACGTGATCATGCTGCCCTCGATGGTGCAGTGCTCCACCAGCAGTGTGGTGACCCCGAAGGAGCCGTTGGTCTCCGCGTACTGGGCGGAGCCGATCCTCAGCGCCCCGGAGTCCACGATGCGCAGGGCCGCGGCGAAGGCACGCTCCTTGGTGAAGCCGTCGCCGCGCAGGTGCTGGGTGATCGCGCGGCGCGCGCTCGGGAGCTTCGCCCCGAAGTCGAGCGCGCGGTCGAACTTCTCGCGGTCCTTCTGCTCCCGCCAGGCGGGGTGGTAGAGGTACTGCCGGCGGCCGGCGTCGTCCGTGCCGAGGGCCTGGACGTGGCCGTTCGCGTAGGGCGCGATCCACACGTCCTTCCAGGCGGGCGGGATCACGAGCTCCTTGATGCGCTCCACGACCTCCGCCTCCAGGAGCTCGCCGCCCGGCGCCCGGTAGCTGAAACCCTTCCCGTGGCGCCTGCGGGTGATACCGGGCCTGCGCGTGTTGCTGCGGCGCAATCGAGCCATCGTGGGAACCAGCCTTCGTCGGGGGCGGAGCATCGGTGGTAAGCCTACTGCGCTTCGCCCCCGCGCGGCCCGGTTCCCCCTAGTGCCCCGGGATCAGGCCCTGCAGCCAGGTGTCGGCCGCACCGAACGCCTCGTCCGAGGTGTGCCGTTCGATCGCCGGCGCCCGCCGATCGGCCCGCGGGTAGGACCCGAGGAAGCGCAGGCCCGGGCTGATGCGGTGCAGGCCCTTCAGGGCGTCGGCCACGCGGGCGTCCTCGATGTGCCCGTCCGCGTCCACGCTGAAGAAGTAGTCCCCGAGGAAGGCACCCGTGGGCCTGGACTCGATACGGCTGAGATTCACCCCGCGGGCGGCGAACTGGTCCAGGATCTGCATCAGGGCACCGGGGTGGTCCTCCGGGAGCGGGATCACCAGGGTGGTCTTGTCCGCACCCGTGCGCGGCGGCACGGCGGTGGGCCTGCCCACCAGGACGAAGCGCGTGACGGCGTCGGTGACGTCGCCGATGTCCGCGGCGAGGACCGTGAGGCCGAGACGCCCTGCCACCAGGGGTGAGCAGATCGCGGCGTCGAACGCGGCGTCGTCCTCGAGGAGGCCGACGGCGGCGGCGGCGGTGGAGGACGCCGGCACGTACTCCACGTCCCGGACCGCGCCGTCCACCCAGTTCCTGCACTGCGCCCAGGCGTGGCCGTGCGTGGAGATCCGGCGGACCGCACCCAGGGTCATGCCGTCCCGTGCGGCGAGCACGAACGTGATGGGCACGAGTTCCTCGCGCTGGATCCGCAGCGGCTCGCCCACCGCGATGGCGTCCAGCGTGGCACTCACCCCGCCCTCCACCGAGTTCTCGATCGGCACCATCGCGGCGTCCACGTCACCGCGCCGGACGGCGTCGAGCGCTGTCCGCACGCTCGACGCCGGGACGCGGCGTGCGCCCTCGGCGCCGGGTACCTGCAGCAGGGCCGCCTCCGTGAAGGTGCCCTCGGGGCCGAGGTAGGTGTACGAGGTCCGGGGGTCGACGGTCACAGGACGGTGGGCTCGCTGCCCGTCTCCGACACCAGGGGCCGGCCGGCCTCCAGCCACGCGCCCGTGCCCCCGGCCACGTTGACGGCCGAGTACCCGTTGCCCTCCAGCCACTGGGCGGCACGCAGGGACCGCCCGCCGCTGCGGCAGATCACGTGGAGGTCCTGTTCCGGGTCGAGTTCCTCGAGCCGTGCGGGGAGTTCGTCGAGGGGAATGTGCACCGCGCCGTCCACATGACCGGCCTCCCACTCGTAGTCCTCGCGGACGTCGAGGATCCGCGCGTTCTCGGGCACGGCCGTCACCGGTACGTTCTGGATTTCGCTCATGCGCCTACCTTTTCACGGCCCGCGGCGGCACCGCCATTGCTACGACGTCACCGATCCCGTCCGGGGAGTCCCGGCTCCTATGATTGACCCTGTCGTCCCGGGAACCTGCGCCGTGGTGGGTCCTGAAGATCACCCGCGTCCGATCGGAACCCCATGAGCGAACTCCACCATCTCTCCGCGATCGACCTCCGCGACCTCCTGGCGCGCGGGGACGTGAGCGCGCGGGAGGTCACGGAGCACTTCCTGCGCCGCATCGATGCCCTGAACCCGGAACTCGGCGCCTTCGTCACCGTCACGCACGACGACGCCCTGCACGCCGCCGACCACGCCGACCGCGTGCGCCTGTCCGGTGCGCGGATCGGCCCGCTGCACGGGGTGCCCCTGGCGCACAAGGATCTCACCGACATGGCCGGGGTGCGGACCACCCTCGGCACGGCGGCCCTCGAGCACGCCGTCGCGGAGCAGGACGCCCCGCTGGCCGCGGTGCTGCGGCGCGCGGGGGCGATCAGTCTCGGCAAGACCCAGGTCCCCGAGCTGGGTCTGAGCTCCTACAGCGAGAACCGCATAGCCCCACCCGCCCGGAACCCGCTGGATCCTCGGCTGAGCCCCGGCGGCTCCTCCGGCGGCAGCGCAGCCGCGGTGGCGGCGGGGATGGTCCCCTTCGCCCCGGGCACCGACGGCGGGGGGTCCGTCCGGATCCCCGCCGCGGCCACCGGGCTGGTGGGCCTGAAACCGAACCGCGGGCGGGTGCCGTCCGGGTCCGGGCAGGCGGACCTCGGCCAGCTCGTGGTGGCCGGGCCGCTCGCCCGCACCTCCGTGGACGCGGCCCTGCTCCTCGACGTCCTGGTGCACGAACCGAGCTACCGGCCCACGAGTGCCGCCTCCCGCTACCCCGGTTCCTTCACCGAGGCGGCGCTGCGGGCCGAGGGGCGCTTCAGGATCGGCATCAGCACGGCCTCGCCGTTCTCCGCCGCCATGGACATCACGCTCGACAACGCGGCGATCGACTCCTTCCACACGGGGATCGACCTGCTGCAGGCGGCGGGTCACGAGGTGGTGGACACCGAGCTGCGCTACGACCCCCGCTACTCCGAGGCCTTCCAGCTGGTCTGGACGGCCGGCCTCGCCACGGCCCACGTCTCCGCGGAGTCCGAGCACCGCCTCACGGACATCACCCGGGTGCTGCGCCGGCGCGCCCTGGGGCGGAGCGCCGCCGAGCTCGCAGGCGCGATCGACGTCCTGCGGCAGTTCGAGCGGGACACCATCGAGCAGTACTCGCCCTACGACATGATCCTGACCCCGGCCCTCGGCATGGCACCGCGCCCGATCGGCTGGTACACGGACGCGGACGGTGACACGGACTACCTGCGCCAGTGCCAGTACTCCCCCTTCACCTCCATGGTGAACGTGAGCGGCCTGCCGGCGATCACCGTACCCACGCTGCGCCTGCCGGACGGCATCTCCATGGGCGTGCAGCTCATCGGCCGCCCCGGCGAGGAGGCACAGCTGCTCTCCGTCTCCGCGCAGCTCGAGGCCCTGCGCCGAGGCGCGGGGACCTCCGGCTCCGGGCGGTCCGCGTGACGGAGTCCCCGACCCCACCCGACTGGGCCTCCGCGCGTGCCGCCAACCGGGCCAACTGGGAGGACCGCGTACCGCTCCACGAGGTGGCCTACGGGACCGGTGCCCTCGAGGATCCCGCCTACCTGACCTCGGGGATCCGGACGGACCTGGCGGCGCTCGCCCCGTTCCTGCCGGACGGGACGGTCTCGGGGCTGGACGTCTGCCACCTGCAGTGCCACATCGGCACGGACACGCTCTCCCTGGCCCGGGCGGGAGCACGCGTCACCGGCGTCGACTTCTCCCCCGCCGCCCTCGCCTCCGCCGCCGCCCTGGCCGAGCGGCTGGGGCTCGAGGCCACCTGGGTGGAGACGGACGTCCTGGAGGCACGCACCGCCGTGACCGGGGACTTCGATCTCGTGTACACGAGCATCGGGACGATCACCTGGTTGCCGGACCTGGAGCGCTGGGCACGCCAGGTGTCCGATCTCCTCCGCGACGGCGGCACGTTCTACATCCGGGACGGGCACCCGTCCCTCTACTCGGTGGACGAGGACGCCCCGACCCTGGAACTGCGTCACCCGTACTTCGGCGACGGCGGGGCGCAGCAGTGGGACGACGACTCCACCTACGCCGGCGACGGCACCGTGACCCATACTCGGACCTACGAGTGGGCCCACCCGCTGTCCGCGATCGTCAACGCCCTGCTCGGCGCCGGCCTGGAGCTCCTCCGCATGGACGAGGGCACCATCCTGCCCTGGAAGTTCTCACCGCGGATGGTCGAGGTCCCGGACGGTTACGCGTGGCCCGAGGCCGAGCGCCCCCTGGTGCCCTGCACCTACACGATCATCGCCCGGAAGAGCAGCGGACCAGGAGCGGCGGACGCCAGGGAGCGCCCACCGCGGTGATCCGCCGGGAGCGCGGAATTTTGCCCGGTCGGCGGAAGAGGCGGACCATGGTCTGAATGAGCACAACCCCACGCATCCGTCCCACCGACGGACGGACGTTCTTCGGCCACCCGCGCACGCTCGCGAACCTCTTCGGCGTGGAGCTGTGGGAACGCTTCTCCTTCTACGGGATGCAGGCCCTCCTCCTGTACTACATGACCTACTCGCTGGCGGACGGCGGTCTCGGGATCGGGACCACCACGGCCGCGGGACTGGTGGGTGCCTACGGTGGTGGCGTCTACCTGTCCACCATCCTCGGTGCCTGGCTGGCGGACCGGCTCCTCGGCTCCGAGCGCGTGCTGTTCCTCTCGGCGATCGTCATCATGCTCGGGCACATCGCCCTCGCCGCCCTCCCCGGCGTCGCAGGGCTCACCGCGGGGCTGGTGCTCGTGGGTCTCGGCTCGGGCGGGCTGAAGGCGAACGCCTCCTCACTGGTGGGTACGCTCTACGCGCCGGGGGACACCCGGCGCGACGCGGGTTTCTCCATCTTCTACATGGGCATCAACATCGGCGCCCTGGTGGGACCCCTGCTCACCAATCTGGCGTGGGACGCCTTCGGGTTCCACGTGGGCTTCGGTCTCGCCGCCGTGGGCATGGCGGTGGGCCTGATCCAGTACGCGGTCTCGCGGAAGAACCTGCCCGCCGAGGCCCACGTGGTGGAGAACCCGTTGCCGCGCGGCGCCCACCTGCGCTGGGCGGGCATCGCCGTCGGTGCGGTGGTGCTCCTCGCGGTGGTGCTCCCACGGGCCTGCTCCGTGCGGAGAACCTCGGCACCGTCATGGCCTGGACCGCGATCGCCGCGACCATCGCCTACTTCGCGGTGATCCTCTCCAGCCGGAAGGTCTCGGCCGTCGAGCGCCGGCGCGTTCTCTCCTTCATCCCGCTGTTCATCGCGAGCGCGGCGTTCTGGTCGCTGTTCCAGCAGCAGTTCACAGTGGTGGCCCTCTACTCCGAGAGCCGGCTGGACCGGAACCTCTTCGGCTGGGAGATGCCGCCCGGGATGGTGCAGTCCATCAACCCGGTGTTCATCGTGCTCTTCGCCGGGGTGTTCGCCGCCGTCTGGGCGCGTCTGGGCACCCGCCAGCCCTCCTCCCCCGTGAAGTTCTCCCTCGGGCTGATCGTGATGGGTGTCGCGTTCCTCGCGTTCATCCCCTTCGCCGGCGGCGGACCGAACAGCACCCCGCTGATCGCGATCGCGGGCATCCTGCTCCTGTTCACCTGGGCCGAGCTGTTCATCTCCCCCATCGGTCTCTCCGTGACCACCAAGCTGGCGCCCGAGGCGTTCCGCACGCAGATGCTGGCCCTGTTCTTCCTCTCCGTCTCGCTCGGTACCACGGTGTCGGGGATCCTCGCGGGTTTCTACTCGGCGGACAACGAGGTGCCGTACTTCGCGTTCAGCGGTATCACCGCGATCGTCCTCGGGGGAGCGCTCGTCGCCGGTTCCCCGGCCATCCGGAAGGCCATGAGCGGCGTCGACTGAACGAGGTACAGGCGAGAGAGCTGTTGCGTCCGTTCCTGCGGTACCCCAGACTTCTACCCACCGGTAACTCCAGCCCGGGGACACCACAGTCTGGGGAAGATCGAAGGAGATCCTGTGCCGAACCTCGCCGACAACCTCGTGGCCACGGCCACCCGGAGTCCGTCAGCCGTGGCCATCAAGCTCGACGACGTCGAAGTCACCTTCGCGGCGCTGGAGGCCCTCAGCCAGCAGGTCGCGACGATCCTCTCGGAAGAGGGAGTACAACCTGGTGACCGCGTCGCACTGATCATGCCGAACATTCCGCAGATGGCATTCGTCTACTACGGGGTACTGCGCGCGGGTGCCGTGGTGGTGCCCCTGAACCCGCTGCTGAAGGGCCGCGAGGTGGCCTACCACCTGACGAACTCGGGCGCGAGACTCGTCTTCGCCTGGGAGGGCATCCTGGCGGAGGCGCAGGCGGGGGCCGAGGCCTCCGGGGCTGAGACCGGCGCCGAGGTGGTGGTGCTCACCGTGGACAGCGGCGCGTTCATGCAGCGCGTCTCGGGCGCCGCGCCCACCCCCGGCGTCGTGGACCGCGACGGCGAGGACACCGCCGTCGTCCTCTACACCTCCGGGACCACCGGCCGCCCCAAGGGCGCCACGCTCTCCCACGCGAACCTCTCCCGGAACACGGAGATCTCCCGGGACCTGATGGACACCCGCGAGGGTCAGGTGCTGTTCGGCGGCCTGCCGTTCTTCCACATCTTCGGGCAGACCTGCGCCCTGAACGCCGCCGTGCTGACCGGTGCCACCGTCACCCTGCTGCCCCGGTTCGAACCGGGCAAGGCCCTCGAGATCATCGCCCGGGACCGCGTGACCATCTTCGAGGGCGTCCCCACCATGTACGTGGCGATGCTGCGGCACCCGGCCGTGTCCACCACCGATCTCTCCTCGGTCCGCGTGGCCGTCTCCGGCGGGTCCGCCCTGCCCGTGGAGGTGCTGCACGAGTTCGAGCGCGTGTTCGGCGCGGATCTGCTGGAGGGGTACGGCCTGTCCGAGACCTCCCCGATCGTCAGCTTCAACCGGGTGGGTGCGCTGCGGAAGCCCGGCTCCATCGGCACTCCCGTGGAGGGTGTGGAGGTGCGGATCCTGGACCCGGAGGGCCAGGAGGTCCCCACGGGCGACGTGGGCGAGCTCGCGGTCCGCGGCCACTGCGTCATGAAGGGCTACTGGGAGAACCCGGAGGCCACCGAGGCGGCGATCCCGGACGGCTGGTTCCGCTCCGGTGACCTGGCCCGGTACGACGAGGACGGCCTGCTGTACATCGTGGACCGCAAGAAGGACGTGATCCTCCGCGGGGGCTACAACGTCTACCCGCGCGAGGTGGAGGAGGTGCTCTACGAGCACCCGGCCGTGGCGGAGGCCGCCGTGATCGGTGTACCGGACGAGCTGCACGGGGAGGAGATCGTGGCGGTGATCGGCCTGAGGGCGGGCCCGTCCCCGCCGACGACGCCGCCCGCGAGGCTCTTGCCGCGGAACTCGTGGAGTTCGCGAAGGAGCGCGTGGCCGCCTACAAGTACCCGCGCCGGGTGGTCCTGGTGGAGGCGCTGCCCAAGGGACCCACGGGCAAGATCCTCAAGCGGGAGATCACGGTCTAGCCCCGGACGGTGCGCCCCGCACCGAACACGCCGTAGACCTGCGCGGCGGCGTCCTCCACGAGCGCCGCCGCGTCGAGGATCAGCTCGTCTAGCGTCACCGGCCCGGGCGCGATGGAGAAGGCCGCCGCCAGTCCGGCGTCCTGCACCTCGGCGGCGGTGAGCTGCACGCGCCCGGCGATCGCCACCACGGCGCAGCTCCCGGGTGCGTTCTCGACCACGGCCTGCACCACCTTCCCCCCGAGCGACTGGGAGTCGAAGGAGCCCTCGCCGGTGAGCACGAGGTCGGCGTCGGCGAGCGCTGCGGCCAGACCGACGGCGTCGGCCACCAGGGTGGAGCCGGGGACGATCTCCGCGCCGAGGAACGGGACGAGCACGGCGGGGGTGCCGCCGGCGGCACCGGCCCCGGGGACCTGCACCCTGTCGACGCCGGGGCTCGCCCGGACCCCGCCCGCGAGGTACGCCAGTGCGGCGGCGCGCACGGCGCCGTCCGCCGGCGTGGCGCCCTTCTGCGGTCCGAACCCCGCTGCGGCGCCGCGGGTGCCGCGGAGCGGGTTGTCGACGTCGGCGGCGATCCGCCAGCGCCCCCCGGTGGCCCGCGGGGGCAGGCGGGGGACGTCGATCGAGGCGGGGGAGCCCGGTGCCCCGCCTCCGGGCGGGAGGCCCCGGCCCCCGGCGTCCGGGAAGCGGGCGCCCAGTGCGGAGAGCAGCCCTGTACCGCCGTCGGGGGGGGCGGCCCCGCCGATGCACAGCAGGATCTCCTCCGCGCCGTCGTCCAGCAGCGCCACGGCCAGTTCGCCCACGCCGTGGCTCGTGGCCGTGAGCGGCTGCAGCGGCAGATCGGCGACGAACGGCAGTCCGTTCGCCTCCGCCGCCTCGAGGACCCCGCGGACCACGGTGGTTCCCACGACCGGATCGGCGGCGCCGGCCACGGAGATCCCGTAGCGGCCCCGGCGCTCCCGGCCCAGGGCGTCGTGGCAGGGAGCGGACCGCGGCTCTGCGCCCCAGGCGGCGAGCAGGGCGTCGAGCGTCCCCTCACCGCCGTCGGCCAGCGGTGCCAGCACCGTCACGGGGGCGGGGTGGCCGAGCCGGGCGGCGGCTGCTCGGACGCCGGCGGACATGGCGAGGGCAGCCTCCGCTGCCGGGAGGCTGCCCTTCAGTGAATCGGGGGCCAGGACGATCTTGAGCGGGCGGGAGAGCGGGGTCACCCGTTCACCCTAGCCGCGGGTGGCGCCCGGGAAGAGGGATTAGGCCTGCGAGCCGCCGTCGTTCTCGGCCTCGAAGCCGGGGGCCACCTCGTCCTCGGGGTCCGGGCCGCCGTAGCCGCCCTTGGACTGGTCCTCGAGCTTGCCTGCCTCTTCCGAGCCGGCCTCCTCGGAGGTGCCGGTGGGCTCGTCGATCGGGGTCTCGCTCATGGTGCCGCCTTCCGTGCTGCCTGTGCCCCCGGGACGGGAGCGGTGATACTCAGCTTACTGATCATCACCGTGCGGGCAAGCCCGGCCGCGCACCGGATCTCCTGCCACGACGGGGTCCATGGGTGTAATCCGGCACGTTCTTTGACATGCTGTGCCCATGGCTAACCGAGCGGGCACTGTAGCCCTCCCCAGCGACCTCGTCGACGTGACCACGCTCCTCGACGCGTACTTCGACGTGACACCCGACCTCACCGACCCCGCGCAGCGCGTGGCCTTCGGCACCTCCGGTCACCGCGGATCCTCCCTGAAGTCCTCCTTCAACGAGGGTCACATCCTGGCGATCACCCAGGCGATCGTGGAGTACCGGGCCGGGCAGGGGATCACCGGCCCGCTGTTCATGGGCAAGGACACCCACGCCCTCTCCGAGCCGGCGCAGAACACCGCCCTCGAGGTGCTGGCCGCCAACGGCGTCACCGTCCTGATCGACGCCCGTGGTGCCTACACCCCCACCCCCGCCGTCTCCCACGCCATCCTCACCCACAACGCGCGCAACACCGAGCCGGCGGACGGCATCGTGATCACGCCGTCCCACACCCCCCCGGGCGACGGCGGCTTCAAGTACAACCCCCCGCACGGCGGCCCCGCGGACTCGGACGCCACGAGCTGGGTCGCGGCCCGGGCCAACGGGCGGCGCGGGGACGGGCTTCGGGGTGTGAGGCGCATGCCGATCGCCCGGGCCCGGACCGCCGAGGGCATCGGCAGCTACGACTTCCTGCAGCACTACGTGGAGGACCTGCCCTCCGTGCTGGACCTCGACGCCATCCGCTCCTCGGGCCTGCACATCGGTGCGGACCCCATGGGCGGGGCCTCCGTGGACTACTGGGGGGCGATCGGCGAGCGGCACCACCTGAACCTCACCGTGGTGAACCCCACCGTGGACCCGCAGTGGGCCTTCATGACCCTGGACTGGGACGAGAAGATCCGCATGGACTGCTCCTCGCCGTCCGCCATGGCCTCGCTGATCGGCCGTGCCTCCGAGTTCGACATCGCCACGGGCAACGACGCCGACGCCGACCGCCACGGGATCGTGACCCCGGACGCCGGGCTCATGAACCCCAACCACTACCTGGCCGTGGCCATCCAGTACCTCTACGCGCACCGCCCGGACTGGCCCGCGGACGCCGTGGTGGGCAAGACCCTCGTCTCCTCCTCGATCATCGACCGCGTGGCCGCGGACCTCGGGCGCACCCTGCAGGAGGTCCCGGTGGGCTTCAAGTGGTTCGTCCCCGGTCTGCTGAGCGGCGGGCTGGCCTTCGGTGGCGAGGAGTCCGCCGGTGCCTCGTTCCTCCGCCGGGACGCCTCTGCGTGGAGCACCGACAAGGACGGCATCCTGCTGGCCCTGCTCGCCTCGGAGATCACCGCGGTGACGGGCAGCACGCCGTCCCAGCACTACGCCGGGCTGACCGATCGCTTCGGTGCACCCGTGTACGCGCGGATCGACGCCGCTGCGACGCGTGAGCAGAAGGCGGCGCTGGGGAAGCTGGCGCCGTCGGACGTCACCGCCACCACGCTGGCGGGCGAGGAGATCACGGCGCGGCTCACGGAGGCGCCGGGCAACGGCGCACCGGTGGGCGGGCTGAAGGTCACCACCGAGAACGCCTGGTTCGCGGCACGCCCCTCGGGCACCGAGGACGTGTACAAGATCTACGCGGAGTCCTTCAAGGGCGCGGAGCACCTGGCCCAGGTCCAGGCGGAGGCCAAGGCCCTGGTGGACGGCGTGATCAGCTGAGCCCCTCCCGCTAGAGGAGCTTGCGCAGGAGCTTCCGCTTCACCGCACCGAAGGGTGGGTACGCGACCCGGAGCGTATCCACCCCCGTGGGCTTGGAGAACACCGGCTGCAGGTGGCTGAACGTCTCGAAGGAGCGCTTGCCGTGGTACGTGCCCATGCCGCTCGCGCCCACCCCGCCGAACGGCAGACCCGGGACCGCGAGCTGGACGGTGCAGACGTTGTGGGCTATGCCCCCGGCCTGCACGTGCCAGGTGAAGGCCCGCAGGTGCTCCTCGCGGTCACTGAACAGGTACGCCGCCAGCGGGTGGGGGCGGGCGTTGACGAACCCGATGGCCTCCTCGAGGTCCTCCACCTCGAGGATGGGCAGGAGCGGGCCGAAGATCTCCTCCTGCATCAGCGGGGAGGAGGGATCGACGTCGCGCAGGATCGTGGGCTCGAGGTAGCGGGCGGCGCGGTCGTGGCGGCCGCCCGAGAAGATCCTGCCGCCGTCGAGCAGACCCACCAGCCGGTCGAAGTGCTGCTCGTTCACGATCCGCCCGTAGTCCTCGGACTCCTTCGGATCAGTGCCGTAGAACTCCGTGATCGCGGCGGGGAGGGCCGCGGCGAGGGCCGGCGCACGATCCGGCGTGGTCAGGGCGTAGGCCGGGGCCCCGCACGTCTGGGCCGCGTTCATGAACTTGCCGTAGGCGATGCGCCGGGCCCCGGCCCCGGGGTCGCCACCCCCCCCCCCGGCGGGTGGCTTCCCGCCGAGCTCCAGGGTCACCGGTGTCAGGTGTTCCGCCGCCGACTTCATGACGATCTTCCCCACCCGCTCGCCGCCGGTGTAGAAGACGTGGTCGAACGGCTCCGCGAGGAGCGCCGTGCTGGTCTCCACGCCGCCCTCCATCACGGACACCGCGGACGGGTCGAGGTACTGCGGCACCAGGCGTGCGAGCGCACGCGAGCTGCGCGGCGCGAGTTCGCTGGGTTTCAGCACCGCGGCGTTGCCCGCCGCGAGCGCCCCCACGAGCGGGGCGAGGACCAGCTGCACCGGATAGTTCCAGGGGCCGATCACGAGCACCACGCCGAGCGGGCGGGGTTGTGTCCAGGCGCGGGCCGGGCGGAACCCCGCCGGAACCGCGATCTTCTCGGGCGCCATCCAGTAGTTCAGGTGCTTGAGGGCGTACTCGGTCTCCGCGCGGACCACGGCGATCTCGGAGAGGAAGGCCTCCGTGCGGCCCTTGCCGAGATCCTCCTCCAGGGCCCGGGTGAGCTCGTCCTCACCCTCGGTGAGCATCCGCAGCAGGGCGTTCAGCTGGGCCCGCCTCCACCCACCGCCCCGGGTGGCACCGCTCTCGAAGTATCTGCGCTTGTCGGTCAGGAGTGTTGCGGCGGTCCTGACCCGTCCCCGGTGTGCCGGGAGGCGCTGGCCGCGCGCCCGGTGAAGTGTTCCATGGGGCTGTGGCCGGCGAGGACGCGGTCGGCGACCACGTCCCGGGCAGGGTGCGGCAGGACATCGCGGAGCAGCCCTGCGAACTGCGCCGTCCCGGCCCGCTGCACACGTGCCCCACCGGTCAGCGTAGCCTTCCGGGAGCGGTCCACCGCGTAACCGGGCTCCGGCAGGGGTGTCAGCGCAGGCTCGCGGACCCCCTCGCGCACGGCACGCCCGGCGTGGAGCCTGCCCATCCCCCTGCCCGCGCCGGCGATCGGCACGACGAGGCCCCGGACGGTGAAAGTCATGGTGTCCCTTCCCTCAGGAGCAACGTAACATCCCGGTGACGTGGGGCGGATAGGATTTCCCGGAACCCCGCGAAGATCCTTCGGAAGGCACACCCATGAGCGCTCGAGGTACCGGCTGGACCCTGCACGGTGACGGCCGGAACGTGACCCCCGGCGGCTTCGTGGCTCCCGGCGAACGGCTGACCTGGCCCCGCACCATCGGCATCGGCGCGCAGCACGTGGTCGCGATGTTCGGCGCCACGTTCCTGGTGCCGCTCATCACCGGCTTCCCACCGTCCACCACGCTCCTCTTCTCCGGGATCGGCACCCTCCTGTTCCTGGTCATCACCGCGAACCGCATCCCGAGCTACCTCGGGTCCAGCTTCGCGTTCATCGCACCGATCGCCGCCGCACAGTCCCAGCACGGCCCCGCGGGCGCCCTGGGCGGCATCATCATGGCGGGGGCGGCGCTCGCCGTCATCGGGTTCGTCGTGCACACCGCGGGTGCGCGCTGGATCCAGGTGGCCATGCCGCCGATCGTCACGGGCTCCATCGTCGCCCTGATCGGTCTCAACCTCGCCCCCACGGCGAAGGCGAGCTTCGAGCAGGCGCCCGTCACGGCGCTCGTCACGGTGCTCGCGATCCTGCTCGTCACCGTCCTCTTCAGGGGCATCCTCGGCCGGCTCTCCATCCTGGTGGGCGTCCTCGCCGGGTACGTCGTCGCCCTGGTGCGCGGGGAGGTCGATCTCGCGGCGATCAACGATGCCGCCTGGATCGGTCTCCCCGCGTTCAGCGCCCCGGAGTTCCACCTCTCCGTGGTGGGACTCTTCGTGCCCGTGGTGCTCGTCCTGGTGGCGGAGAACATCGGCCACGTGAAGTCCGTGGCCGCGATGACCGACACAGATCTCGATCCGCTCACCGGGCGGGCGCTGATGGCCGACGGCCTCGCCACCATGGTGGCCGGTGCCGGCGGCGGCTCGGGGACCACCACCTACGCGGAGAACATCGGTGTCATGGCCGCGTCCCGGGTGTACTCCACCGCGGCGTACTGGGTGGCCGGGATCGTGGCGATCCTCCTCAGCCTCTTCCCCAAGTTCGGGGCACTGATCGCCACCGTCCCTGCCGGGGTGCTCGGTGGGGCGGGCGTGGTGCTCTACGGCATGATCGGCATCCTCGGGGTGCGGATCTGGGTGCAGAACCAGGTGAACTTCTCCAACCCGATCAACCTCTCCACCGCGGGCGTGGCCCTGGTGATCGGCATCGCGGACTTCACCTGGGTGATCGGTGACCTCACCTTCGCGGGGATCGCCCTCGGGACGGCCGCGGCCCTGCTGATCTTCCACGGCATGACCGCGATCGCGCGGCTACGCGGGAGCGAGCACGTGGCGGGGCCGGAGGAACTCGAGGCACGGGACCACGGCAGCAGGCCCTCGAAGCTCGGCTGACGGCGCCCAGGTGCGTCGGGCCGGAGGCGTCAGGCCGCGGATTCCTCGCTGTCGTCCCCGGAGTCCCGGATCCAGGCGAGCGCCTGCGACTCGGAGGTGAAGTAGTGGGTGCTGGTGGCCGAGGCGTGGGCGAACCCGGCGAGGACCTCGTCCACGGGACCGTCACCCACGAGCGCCACGCGGGCGAACCCGCGGTACGCGTTCATGCCCATGCGCGCCCTGATGGCCACGCCATCGATGCCGCCCATCACCACGATCAGGGGCAGGATCTCACCCCCGGCCAGGCCCTCCAGGATCCGTGCGGCCTCGACGGCGAGGGGGAGGGTGATCTCCGCCCCCCGGGCCCAGTGCAGGTACAGCACGTGGTCGGTCCGATGCGCGGTGAACTGGTCTGACACAACTACTCCTTCAGCGGGGAACGGCCGGGGGGCCGGTGAGAGCACGGTTGAGACCCGTCCCGCCACAGTAACGTCCCCACGGGCCCTGCGCACCTGCTCTCCCGACGCTCCTCCCGTCACCGGAGGGTGGACGCCGGGAGGGCGGGGGGAGAATGGCCGCATGACCGACGCCGTCGCCCCCTCCGCCGTCCCATGAGCACCCTCCGTGAGATGTGGGCCTCGCCCGGGTGGCGGCAGCAGGCACAGGGGTGGATCGATCTGGTGCTCGGAGGGCTCGGGGTGGTGCGGACCGGCGCCGTCGAGCAGCCGCGCATCCGTTCCTGGTCCACGCACCTGACCGTGCCCACGGACCACGGGCTGCTCTGGTTCAAGGAGAACAATCCGGGGCAGCTTGCAGAGGCCGCGGTCATGACCGTCCTCGGGGACCTGGCCCCGGACCACGTGAGTGCGCCGCTGGCCACCGAACCCTCCCGCGGCTGGATGCTGACCGCTGACCACGGTGCCACGCTCGACACCCTCACGGAGAACACGGCGGCGACCTGGTCACGGGTGGTCTCGGACTTCGCCGACCTGCAGAAACGCGTGGCGCCGCACGGGGAGAGGTTGTCCGGGGCCGGCCTGAGCATCATGAACCCCGAGGTCGCCGCACAGTTCGTGGAGAGCCAGCTGCACCTGCACACCGGGCTGCCCGTCGCGCACCCGCTGCACCTCACGATGGATCAGGCGCGAGAGGTCCTTCGCAGGCTCCCCGCCGTCGACGCGGCGGTGGAGGTCCTCCGGGGGGTGGGGGTCCCGCTGTCCCTGGACCACAACGACCTCCATACCCGCAACTGCTTCCTCCCCGGAACCAAGGGAGCCCCGGTGCGGTTCTCAGACTTCGCGGACGCCTACTGGGCGCACCCCTTCAGCACCCTCCTGGTCCCTGTCACGCGCCTGTGCGAGCAGTGGGGGGTTCCGCCGTCCGACCCGCGGATCAGCTCCGTGATCTCCGCGTACCTCGAGCGGTGGACGGACCACGCGCCGCTGCCGGAACTCCTTCCCGCCGTGGAGCCCGGCCTGCAGCTGGCCGGTGTCCACCGGTACGGGTCCTGGGTGCGCCTGCTCGTGCACGCGGACGACGACGCCCTGCGCACCCACGCGCCGCAGGCCCTGCACCACCTGCTCACCCTCATGGACCCGGTGCTCGGTGCGTCGGGGAGGCATCCCTGACGAATCCGGTCCGCGCGACCCGTCACCTCACGACCTCCCGGTGGTCGCGCGGCGATCCCCCGGGGGCCGGGAGTTTCCCGCTCCGTCGCCACGGGGTGATCTCCGGGGAACCGTGTGCTTCGGCTCCGCCCACGGATGATCCATCGAGCGGAACCGTACGTCTCACATGGTGGCTCGTGGTCTTCGGGCACGCGCGAGTCGTACCACCCCGGGTCTCCGGTCACCACAGGGAAGGTGATCGGCTGGTATTTCGAGCCCCCTTGACCAGCAAGGTGACCCGTGCCACTCTTCTACAACGATGTACACGGGTACTCGGCCCGAATCGTCCCTCCCGAAAGGACCGCGTGATAATGACGTCACGTAACAGTCACCGGTTGCGCCCCGCGACCATCATCGCCGCCCTGGCCCTCGCGCTCTCGGGGTCCGCCCTCCCGGCGTCGGCCGCACCGCCGTCGCCCACCGATCCCCCCACACTCACGCAGCAGTCGGCCGCCGGCAGCCTGAAGGACCTCGTGGGCGGGAAGTCCGTGGTCGGGGAGACCAGCCCCATCCACGACCCGGCGCTGGTCATCGACGACGACGGCACCTGGTACGTGTACTCCACCGGCCTGGTGAACCGGGAGAACGGCGGCACCATCCAGACGTGGTCCTCCTCGGACGAGGGCACCACCTGGGAGTACCGCGGGACGGTGTGGGACGAGATCCCGGCCTGGATCGACGAGCGGTACTCCGACGGCGTGCTCCCCGAGAACCTCTGGGCACCGGAGATCTACGAGCACGACGGCACCTACTACCTCTACTACTCGGCCTCGCGCTTCGGCGGGAACAACTCCCTCACCGCACTCGCGACCAACACCACGCTGGACCCGGAGGACCCGGACTACGCATGGGTGGACCAGGGCCTCGTGGTGGATTCCCCGGCGACCGGCCTGGACCCCGCGAACCCGGGCAAGACCTTCAACGCCATCGACGCCGGGATCGTCGAGGACGCGGACGGCAACCCGTACATGTCCATCGGCTCCTTCTGGTACGGGATCTTCCTGGTGCCGCTCGAGTGGCCCAGCGGCAAGCCGGTGGAGAACTGGCAGTCGCAGACCGTGAACATCGCGGACCGCTTCCTTCCCGGCAATCCCATCGAGGCCCCGTACATCCTGCACCGCGACGGCTACTACTACCTCTTCACGTCCTTCGACTTCTGCTGCCGCGGCGCCGATTCGACCTACAAGATCGCCGTGGCACGCTCGACGTCCGTGACCGGCCCCTACCTGGACAAGGAGGGCCGCGACATGGCTCGCGGCGGGGGGTCGATCCTCATGGAGTCCCACGGCGCCATGAACGGGCTGGGCGGCCAGTCCGTCTCCGGCGACCACCTGGCCTTCCACTACTACGACGCCGGGAACGCAGCCGCCCCGTATCTCCCCACCCTGGGGCTGCAGAAGCTGGGCTGGGAGGACGGCTGGCCCACGGTGGACCAGACCGTGGACCTCCCGGAACTCGTGACCACCCCGCGTGACGTGAAGGCGCGCGAGGGGCACAAGGCCACCTTCCTCGCCAGTGCCACCGGGACGCCCGAGCCCGTGGCGGTGTGGGAGAGCTCGGACGACGACGGCGCCACCTGGCAGCCGGCCGACGTCACCCAGCGCGCCAAGCGGGACCACCGGGGCACCTACATCTCGATCGCGCAGGTCGGCAAGGCCCCGGCAAGTTCCGACGGACGCCTGTACCGGGCCACGTTCTCCAACGCGCACGGTGCCGTGACCACCGATCCGGTGGAGCTGAGCGTCTGGACGAAACCGGGCAAGCCGGGCAAACCGGGTAAGCCGGGCAAGTAGACTCCCGCGGCGCCCTGGTTCACGGGCGCCGCGGGCACCAGGCCCGGTGGGTCGGCGGTGGGCGCGATACCCCGCTGGTCCACCGACTCCGGAGGAGCCCGGTCGCGGGAGTGGCTGCGACCGGGCTCCTTCATCTCGGCGCGGACCCTGCAGCGGATCAGTCCGTGGGCGCCGGTCCCTGCGGCCAGGCGTCCCGCGCACGGAGACGGTCCGCGAGCACGTCGGCGGCGTTCGAGACCAGGCCGTCCACCCCGAGGTCCAGGAGCCGGTCCATGTCGGCGGGGTCGTCGACGGTCCACACGTGCACCTGGAGACCGGCCGCGTGGCACCACGTGAGGAAGCGCCGCGTCACCACGCGGAAACCGCGGTACGTCTCCGGCACCTGCAGCGCCTGGACACCGGCGCCGCGGGCCACCGCGCGGGCCAGACCCAGCGGTGCGAGCAGCTTCAGCAGCGCGTTGACCACCATGCCGGCGGAGGACGCCGTCGGGTGCTCCAGGAGACGCAGCACGTCCCGGCGCCGCCGGTCGGAGAAGGAGGCCACGAGCACGCGGTCGTGGACTCCCAGCCGGTTGACCAGGTCGGCGAAGGGATGTACGCAGTCATCGCTCTTGACGTCGATGTTCAGGCGCAGCCCCGGCCGGCGCAGCAGCACGGACTCGAGCGTGGGCACACCTCCGCCACCACGCACGGAGAGGGCACCGAGCTCCTCGGCGGTGCGCTCCGCGACCGGTCCGGTGGCAGCGGTGACACGGTCCAGGGTCTCGTCGTGGAACACCATCACCACGCCGTCCGAGGATGCCCGGACGTCGATCTCGAGGTAGCGGAAACCGAGATCCGCGGCGCGGTCGAATGCCGCCGTCGTGTTCTCGTCGCCGTCCGGCGCGAAGCCGCGGTGGGCGAGGCCCAGCGGCAGGGCCCGGGACGGTGAGCCGCCCTGGTTGTCGAGGTAGGGGAAGCGGCCCGGGTCAGACCGCGCGGAGCGCCGCAAGCCGTTCCTCCAGCACCTGTGCCACGCCGTCCTCGTCGAACGGCGGTGCCACGAGGTTCGCGGCGGCCAGGGCGTCCGCGTGCCCGGAGGCCATCGCGTACCCGGATCCGGCCCAGCCGAGCATCTGGACGTCGTTGGGCATGTCACCGAAGGCGACGACGTCGGCGGCGTCGATCCCGCGCTGCGCGGCGTAGCGGGCCAGGGTCACGGACTTGTCGATCGCCGGGTCCGCCATCTCGAGGAGCGCGGTGGAGGGGGCGGAGTGCGTGGTGGACACCAGGTGCGCCACGGCCGGCCGTACGGCGGTGAGGAAATCGTCCGGGGAGATGTGCTGCTCCCGAGCCAGCAGCTTCACGATCTCCTCCCCCGGCAGGGACTCCTCGAACGGGACGGCCGTGAGGTCCCCGAGGAGTTCCGAGGTGGCGGTGTCCGCGAACCCCGACTCGATCGTGAAGCCGGTGACCGTCTCGGCGGCGAAGGTGGCCGCGGGGAAGAGGCCACGGATGATGTCCCGTGCGGCATACACGGTCTCGGGCTGCAGCAGCCGGGTTTCGATCACGCGCTCCTCGGCGAGATCGTAGGTCAGTGCACCGTTCGAGCAGATCACCGTGCCCCGGTGACCCAGCTGGTCCTGCAGGGGCTGGAGCCACCGCGGCGGGCGGCCGGTGACGAAGACGACGTCGACCCCCGCTTCCACGCACGCGCGGAACGCCTCGACGGTGCGCTCGCTCATCCTGCCGTCGTGTCCCACGACGGTCCCGTCCATGTCGCTCGCCACGAGGCGCATCGCTTGACTCCTTCGGATCCCTGAGCCTCCAGCCTACCGGCGGCCACCTACGCCCCGGGCCGGATCGGACCGCGGGCTACTGCTCGAAGGTCCCGATCAACCGGGCCCGGCCGATGCTGTGCGAGAAGAGGGTGAACCCGAGGTACGCCGGGGTGGCCTCCTCGGGGATGTCGAGGGTCTCGACGTCCACGGCATGGACCACCACGTGGTAGTGGTGCGGGCCGTGCCCCGGAGGGGGTGAGGCGCCCACGAAGCCTGCGAAACCGGCGTCGTTCCGCAGTTGCACGGCGCCCTCGGGCAGCAGGGTGGAAGCCTGCATGCCGGCGTTGGCGGGCAGGTCCGTGGTGGTGGCGGGCAGGTTGAACACCGCCCAGTGCCAGAACCCGCTGGCGGTGGGGGCATCGGGGTCGTAGACGGTGACCGCGAAGCTCCTGGTCCCCTCGGGCGCCCCGGTCCAGCTCAGCTGCGGAGACTCGTCCTTGCCTCCGTCGATCCCCATGGCGCCGGAGGCCTGGGCGGTGTCGAGCGGTTCCCCGGGTGTGATGTCCTCACTGGTGAGCTCGAACTGGGCCACCTGCGGAAGGTCTGCGTACGGGTCTCGGGTCATCGCACTTCTCCTTGTTTTGGGGGCTGTGACGGGTGCTGCAGGGTCAGTCGGAGGTGAGCATGTCCTCACGCGTGGGCGGGTTGGCCCCCGCCCTGGACACCGTGATGGTGGCTGCACGTGCAGCATAGTGCAGCAGGTCCGTCACCTGCGCGAGGGTGATCCGGCGGAGGTCGTCGCGTCGCTGGGCGCCGTCGAGCTCGAGGTCGAGGAGTGCGCCGATGAGGGCGGACATGAACGCGTCACCGGCACCCACGGTGTCCACCACGCTGATCGGTGGTGCCGGCACCGCGACGTCCCCGGCCCGGCACACTGCCCAGGGCCCCCTGGAGCCGCGTGTCACGACCACTACGGCGGCGCCCGCGTCCAGGAACGCGCGCGCCGACTCCTCCGGTGTGCGGTCGGGGTACAGCCAGTCGAGATCCTCGTCCGAGGCCTTCACCACGTCGGCGTAGACGGCGAACTTCTCCACCTGCGCCCGGGCGAGCGCCACGTCGCGGATGATGCTGGGCCGGCAGTTGGGGTCGTAGGTCACCGTGACGCGCGGATGGGCATCGCGGACCAGGGCCAGGACGTCCTCCGCACCCGGCTCGAGCATCGTCGCGATCGATCCGGTGTGCAGGAGCGTGGTGCCGTCCAGCAGCTGCTCCTTGCGCGCGGCCAGGACGGGGAGCTCCCAGACCAGCCGGAAGTCGTACGCCGCACCACCGGCCGGGTCCAGGCGTGCGGTGGCCACGCTCGTGGGCAGTCCGTCCGGTTCCCCGGGGAAGAGCACCGAGTTCTGCCGGAGGTGGTCCTGGATCAGCTCACCGTACGCGTCGTCCCCGAACCTGCCCACGAACTGCGTGGGGAAACCGAGGCGCGCGAGCCCCACCGCCACGTTCATGGGGCTCCCGCCCACGTGTGCCCGCATGGGCGCGGTATCACTGACCACTTCGTCGATGAGGGTCTCCCCGATTACCGTAAGCACGCTTCGAACCTACCAGTCCTGCCCCCGGCGGGCCCCTTCCGCATCCTCCGGAGCAGCAGGGAACAAACCGTTCGATACATGCGTTTGCATCGACATACCGGCCAGAGTAGTCAGTACCGTCGAAGGAGCACATCGTGACCGCAGCCACCCAGGGTCTCCACCACGTCACCGCGATCGCCGGTGACCCGCAGCAGAACATCGACTTCTACATCAGGGGGTTGGGGCTCCGCCTGGTCAAGAAGACCGTGAACTTCGACGATCCCGGCACCTACCACCTCTACTACGGCGACGAATCCGGCCGGCCCGGCTCGCTGCTGACCTTCTTCCCCTGGAAGGGCATCCGCAGCGGCCACGTGGGCACCGGGCAGTCCACCACCACGGCGCTCTCCGTACCGCAGGGCTCGCTCGGCTGGTGGCAGGAGCACTTCAAGGGCCTCGGCGTGGACTCCACGGTCTCCGGCACCTCCTCCGAGGAGGAACGTCTCTCCCTGCGCGATCCCGACGGACTGCAGCTGGACCTCGTGGCCTCCTCCCTGACCGACCCCCGCGATCCCTGGGACTCCGCCTCGGTGCCTGCCGAGTACGCCGTGCGCGGTCAGCACTCCTCCGTGCTCACGGTGCAGCGCCCCGAGGAGACCCTCGAGACCCTCACTCGCCACCTGGGCCTGCGGGTCCTCCACGAGAAGGGCGGCCGGTACCGCCTCAGCACCCACGACGGCGAACCGGGCACGGTGGTGGACGTGGTCGCCGACCCCCGCGGTGAACGCGGGCTGGTGGCCGGCGGCACGGTGCACCACATCGCGTTCCGCGTACCGGACCAGCGGACGCAGGAACTGTGGCGCCAGGAGCTGGCCGAGCTCGGGTACGCCGTCACCGCCATCCTCGACCGCCAGTACTTCACGTCCATCTACTTCCGCGAACCCGGGGGCACCCTCCTGGAGATCGCCACGGACACCCCGGGCTTCGACATCGACGAGCCGCTCCTGGAACTCGGGCGCTCCCTGAAGCTGCCGCCGTGGCTCGAGCCGAGCCGCGACGCCATCTCCGCAGCGGTGGCGAGGATCGACGTCCCCGGGGAGAACAACCCCGGTGAAGCCCCCGCCGCCCGCTCCTCGATCATCGAGGAGCGAGCATGACCCAGCCCGCCGCGTGGCCGCACCTGTTCCGCGAGGGAGCTGCAGGCACTCCGATCCTGCTCCTGCTGCACGGCACCGGCGGGGCGGAGCACGGTCTCCTGCCGCTCGTGGAGCGGATCGCTCCGGGCGCCGGGTACCTGGCACCGCGTGGGCCCGTCCAGGAGAACGGCATGAACCGCTGGTTCCGCCGGTTCGGTGAGGGCGTGTTCGACGTCGACGACGTGGTGCGCCGCGCAGGAGAACTCGCCGAGTTCATCCAGCACTCCCACCACATCTACGGGCTCGCCGACCGCCCGCTCATCGCGGTGGGGCTCTCCAACGGGGCGAACATCGCCCTCGCCTCAGCGCTCCTGCAGCCCGCCACGGTCCCCGCCGTCGTCGCCTTCTCGGGCATGTACCCGCTCGAGGGACGCACCGTGGACGCGGACCTGCAGGGCTCGTCGGTGGCATTGTTCAACGGGAGGCAGGCCCCCCTGGCCCCGTTCGAGCGCGTGGCCCGCCTGCACTCCGTCCTTCAGAGCCGCGGCGCCGAAGTAACCCTGACCGCCCGCGAGGGCGGTCACGGGATCCACCCCACCGACGTGACCGGCGCAGCCGCCTGGATCACCTCCACCACCCGGAAGGAACAGCCATGACCGAGGTATCCACCGAACGCAGCGACATCGCCGCGAAGGCCACCGCCCTCGCCGAACTCCATGCGGCCCCGGAGATCCTGCAGGTGGTCAACGTCTGGGACGTCATCACCGCGAAGACCATCGCGGACCCCCCCGGTACCCGGGCCCTGGCCACCGCCAGCCACTCCATCGCCGCCTCGCTCGGCTACGAGGACGGCGAGAACATCCCCGTGGAGGAGATGATCACGGCGGTGGGCCGGATCGCCGCCGCCACCTCCCTCCCCGTCTCCGCCGACCTCGAGGCCGGGTACGGCGATCCCGAGGACACCGTGCGCCGCGCGATCGGCGTCGGGATCGTGGGCGCCAACATCGAGGACCGGATGCGGCCGCTCGCCGACGCCGTGGCCCAGATGGAGGCCGCCCTGCGGGCCGGGCAGTCCGAGGGCCTCGACTTCGTGCTCAACGCCCGGACGGACGCCTTCGTACTCGCCGGTGACCGGGACCCCGCCGAGGTACTCGCCGACGCCGTGGAGCGTGGCAAGGCGTTCCTCGACATCGGTGCCACGAACGTGTTCGTCCCCGGCCTGCTCGACGAGCACGCGGTCAGCACCCTCGTGGACGCCTTCGGACCCCGGCGCCTCAGCGTCATCAACGTGCCGGGCAGCCTCGCACCGGCCCGCCTGCAGGAGCTCGGCGTGGCACGGATCTCCTACGGGCCCTGGACCCAGCGCGTGGCCCTGACGGCGCTCGCGAACTCGGCCCGGGAGCTTCTCGCGGGCGGCACCCTCCCCGAGGAAACGCTTCCCCTGAACTAGGGAGCCGGCAGGCCCCGGTCATCCATCCCGGGAAGGGCCGGGGCCCTTGGTCCGCCGAGCGGCGTCGAGGAGCTCCACGATCCGCTGCCAGGCCTCCGAGCCCGGGGTGATCACCGCGAAGTGGTCGCCGGGCACCGGTATCAGCTCGGCGGGAGCACCTGCGTCCGTGGCAGCTGTCACATAGCTCTCCGACTGGCTGAACGGGACGGTCGTGTCCTCCATGCCGTGCACGGCATACACCGGCGCGGCCAGGGGCACGGCGGTCATCGGGTCGGCCAGCGCGTACCGTGCGGCGTCCTCCGGGTCGCCCAGCAGGTCCTCCACGGCACCGTTGCTCAGACCGAGCTCGCGTGCCTGCCGCAGATTCAGCACGCCGGCCTGGCTCACGACGGCGGTCAGCGGTACCGCCGGTGTCCCCGCGCCGGGAGCACCGGCCGGAAGACCCTCTCGCCCCGCCGCCCACACGGCGAGGTGACCCCCGGCGGAGTGGCCGAGCGCCGTCGTCGACCCGAGGTCCAGCCCGTGCTCCTCCGCCGCCACGGCGAGGTGGTCGATGCCCGCGGCGACGTCGTCGAACGTCGCCGGCCACCCGCCCCCATTGCCCACCCGGCGGTACTCCAGGTTCCAGCAGGCGTAGCCGCGCGAGACGAGATCCTCGGCGAGCGGCACCCCGAGCTCGGCGCCGTAGGTGGAGCGCCAGTAGCCGCCGTGGATGATCACCACCGCACCCTGCACCTGCTGACCCTCCCCGGGGAGGTAGAGGTCCGCGAACTGACTGGGATCCTCCCCGTAGGTGTAGCGCAGGGCACCCGACGGGACGGCGGTCTCCCGCCTGATGCCGCAGGCGGTGAGGATCGCGGTGCCGGCCGCCACCGCGAGGGTCAGGAGGGAACGCCGACGCAGAGGATCCATCCTCGAAGCGTAGAGGGTCGGTGGGTCTCGCAGGCCCGGCTGCCTTCCTGCGGGATGGAGTAACCTGACGGGATCGAATTGCAGCACGTACTCCCGGCCCGGGTCCTGCGCCGAGGGGTCACGGGGCGCGGAGGATGCGATCCGGTACGGGTGAGACCTCAAGAGGAAAGACGGAACCGATGCGGCCCATGCAGCATTCGAGCAAGATCAACGACGTCCGCTACGAGCTCCGCGGGCCCATCGCCCACGCCGCGAGGAAGATGGAGGCCGAGGGGCACCGGATCCTCAAGATGAACCTCGGTGACACCGCGCCGTTCGGGCTCGAGGCGCCGGAATCGGTGGTGGTGGACATGATCCGCCACCTTCGCGGCGCCCAGGGGTACAGCGACAGCAAGGGCATCTTCTCCGCCCGCACCGCGATCTCGCAGTACTACCAGACGCGCGGGCTGATGCAGATCGGCGTGGAGGACGTCTTCGTGGGCAACGGCGTCAGCGAGCTGATCTCAATGACGCTGCAGGCCTTCCTCGAGAACGGGGACGAGATCCTCATCCCCTCCCCCGACTACCCGCTGTGGACGGCGTCCGTCACGCTGG
Source organism: Arthrobacter sp. RIT-PI-e (assembly GCF_001187915.1). Lineage (GTDB taxonomy): Bacteria > Actinomycetota > Actinomycetes > Actinomycetales > Micrococcaceae > Arthrobacter_D. The sequence continues at coordinate 30,508 of NZ_LGIU01000074.1, forward strand.
CCGGCGGCACGCCCGTGCACTACCTGTGCGACGAGTCGGCGAACTGGTGGCCGGACATGGACGACGTCCGGGCGAGGATCACCGAGCGCACCCGGGGGCTGGTGATCATCAACCCGAACAACCCCACCGGCGCCGTGTACCCGCGGCGGATCATCGAGGAGTTCGTGGAGCTGGCCCGGGAGCACGACCTGGTGCTGTTCTCGGACGAGATCTACGAGAAGATCATCTACGACGACGTCCCCCACATCCACACCGCGTCCATCGCCGACGACGTCTGCGTGCTCACCTTCAGCGGACTCTCGAAGGCGTACCGGATGCCCGGGTACCGGGCGGGATGGGTGGCGATCACCGGTCCGCGCGCCGCGACCCAGGCCTACCGGGCCACCCTGGAGCTGCTCGCCTCACTCCGCCTCTGCCCCAACGTCCCGGCCCAGTACGCCATCCAGACCTGCCTCGGCGGGTACCAGAGCATCGACGACCTCGTGCGGCCCGGCGGTCGGCTGCGTGAGCAGCGCGACCTCGCCCACCGGCTGCTCACCGACATCCCCGGGGTGAGCTGCGTACAGGCCGCGGGCGCCCTGTACCTCTTCGTCCGGCTCGATCCCGCGATGTACTCCTTCCCCAGCGACGAGCGCTTCGTCCTGGACCTGCTGGAGGAGCAGAAGATCCTCGTATCGCACGGCACCGCGTTCAACTGGGAGAAGCCCGACCACTTCCGCTTCGTGATCCTACCCACCACGGCGGACATCGAGGAGGCTGTCCGCCGGATCGGCGTCTTCCTCGGCACCCACCGCAGGAGTGCGCAGCAGGCCGAGCAGCTTGCTTTGCCCGCCGTCGGGTGAACCCGGACGACGACGGCGCGAGGTGGCGTCGTGTACCCGTGATCAGTCCCGTTGATCGATCCGGTGACCGAGCCGCTCGAGGTCGGCCTCGACCAGGCGGACATCACGGGCGAACTCGTCGTCGTCGAGCTCGATCTGGCGCACCGTGAAGACCACCTCGGCACCCTCCGGGTGGGACAGGACGCGGACGGGGTTCGTCACCACTGTCCCGGACGGCAGCCTCACGTCGTGGTCCAGGACGCCGAAGCGGTTGCGCTCGACGAAACGGACCTCCACTCGGCCCATTGGCGATTCCACCAGCAGTGCGTCGCCGTCCCGGACCACCTCGGCCTGCGCGAGACCGGCGGCCCAGGCGGGCAGGTTCCCGACGTCCGCCGCGTACTCGTAGACGACCTCCGGCGACGCGCGGATGACTCGACTCACGTGCCGGCTCCTCATGACGGCATCATGCGCCGGATCCGGTGGATGATCAAGCACACCCGGCAGGGGACCTACGGGTCCCCCGCGGAGGAGTCCGCGGTCTCCGGCCTGGTCGCACTCACGATCGTCGCGGCGGTGCGTCGTGATCCTGATCGAGGAACAGACGATTGCACTGCTGCTGCAGGGTGATCTCGTCCCACATGGGGTGCTGCGGCGCAGCGTTGGAACAGACGATCGTTCCCCAGGCACCGATCCGCACGGATTCCTCGACCGCACGCCGGCAGAAGGCTGCTCCGATCGGCCCGTCCTCGAAGTGGCTGGACAGTGGTGTGTAGCCGATCCAGCCCTCCCCGAACACGGTGGGGACACCGCGGTGCGCAGCATGGTCCGCAGCGACGTCGAGCCAGGTCCGCAGCTTCCCGATCATCTCGAGGTGGTGGAGTTGATACCGCTCGTAGAGGAAGAGGTCGAACGCTTCGCCATCGACCCAGTCCATGAAGTAGATCTCGGGTTTCCCCACGATCGTGGCGTCCATCTTCCACCCCACCGTCTCCGGGAGCACCCAACTGGTCGGTTCCGGCGCGCCGGGCCGCAGGAGGTCGGCGGCGTCGACGGCGTCGACCGGGAAATCCGCCAGCTCCCCGCGAAGATCGAAAGCCGCCGTCGCCTCGTCGAGCACACCGTAGACGTAGGGGTGTGTGACGAGAACATCGAGCTGGGCCGGGAGGGTACGCATGGCGGCGACGGGCACATGCGCGTAGTTGACGGTCACGGGACGCTGCGGGTGCCGTCGGTGGAACTCAGCGAGGCCCCGATCCAGACGGGGGCGCAGGGCATCGAGGAGCACCAAGTCGTCGGACGGGTCGCAGGGAAGATCCTCGGTGAGATACCCGTACTGCACCTCGTTGTGGAGCTCCGTGAACGCGATGCGGTCCTCGAGTCCGTGCTCGGTGAGGAAGTCGACGAGATCGGCCTGTGCCCGCGCCAGCACGAACGCCCTGTCCTCCGGGGTACTACCCGCAGCGCATCCCACCAGGCGCTGTCCGCGGAGAAGGCCGACGATTGCTGGTACTCCCACGAGGAGAGGATGACGTACATGTCACGACTCCTCAGCACCTCGAACAGGTTCAGGAGGTGCGCGCGGGCATCGATGACCGTCGGGGACACGACGTCGTACCAGCGGACGCGTTGGGCGTACTCCCCGCCGAGGCGGTCGAGCGTGAGCGACGTGGTGTCGAGGCCCGAGCCGAACAACAGGAACGGCATCGCGCAGATCCGCACGGTGTTGTAACCACGCTCAGTGGCTTCTTCCGCGGCCCGTGACAGATCAGCGAACCGCTCGTTCTCGCCCGTCCGCACGTACCAGGAGAAGTCCCACAGCGTGATCGTCAACCGGTGCGGCAGGTGCGGGGGGATGGCTACGGGGATATAAGGACCGGCGGAAGCAGTGGTCGGGTGATGTGGCACGCCTCGATCCTAGGCACGGGCTCCGTCCTGCGCGTAGCACGTTCGGACGGATGGACCTGGATGATCCGACGCCGGTTAGGGTGAGAGGATGTACTTACGGGACGGATTCCCGGGCCAGCGCTTGCGGGTGCTTCCCGCACCACTGGTCGATGCCGCGTTGCAGCGCCCGATCACCTCGACCTTGCTCGTGACGGATGCCGGTTACTTCCCGCACGCAGCCGCTCACGGCCGGCTGCGGCGCCACGGTGCCGACGAGACGATCGTGATCCTCTGCGCGAGCGGGACGGGGTGGCTCACCCTCGGCGACGGACGGCCGCATCGGTTGGATCCGGGATCGGCCGCGGTCATCCCGGCAGGTTCCCCACACCGCTACCGGGCGGACGAGGAGGACCCGTGGTCGATCTGGTGGGTCCATGCACGGGGATCGGGCATGGAGGATCTCGTGGAGGAGATCGTGCCCGGTGAGAACCCCGTGGTCCGGCTGCGTGACGCCTACTCAGCGATAGCGGCAGCGGAGGACGTCGTCGCCGCCCTCGAGCAGGACGAGACGGTACCGATGCTGTACCTGGCCACCGGGGCGGCCTGGCGGCTGTTCACGCAGCTCGCCTCCGAACGACTCCGGGGGGAAGCCCCCTCCGATGACCGGATGCAGACCGTGCAGCACTATCTCAGGACCCACCTCGCCACGACCCTCTCCGTGGACGACCTCGCGCGACGGGCGGGCTTGAGTACCTCCCATTTCTCCGCCGTCTTCAGGCAGAGTGTCGGGCTGTCCGTGGTGGAGTACCTCAAGCGGCTCCGGAGCGCGCGTGCACGCGAACTGCTGATCACGACCGACGCCCCTGTCGCGAAGATCGGGCAGGCGGTGGGATACGCGGACGCCTTCTACTTCTCCCGCCAGTTCCGGGCCGTGAACGGGATGAGCCCCACGGCTTTCCGCACACGGTCACGCGAGGACACCCGCGAGTGAGCAGGGGATGCCGCAGCGCTCACTCGCGCGAGAACAGCAGCAGCTCGGGAAGGCTGGTCGCGAAGTAGTCCGTCTCACCGCTGCCGTGGCGGGCCACCGGGGGGACGAAGGCGGTCCGGGCCTCACCCAGCGAGGCAGGAGGGTCCTGGACCGGTAGGCCGAGAGCATCACGTGCCCGGTCCCAGGCCCCGAGTACCCGGCCCTCGCCGCCCTCCCAGGGCTGGAAGACCCTCGCCTCGAGCAGCTCGAGTGCTTCACCGGCCCGTCCTGCGGAGACCAGGAGCTCCGCGTACTCCACGACCAGGTCATCACGCTCCACCACGTCGGACAGGCGCGACTCGAAGCGCTCCAACCGGTTCTCGGCCGGCTCACCGAGCCGTTGCGCCAGCTGATCCCGCTCGAAGAGCAGGCGGGAGTCCTTCGGGTCGAGTCGGAGTGCCTCCTCGTAGTGGCGCACCGCAGCATCGTCGTCATGCGCGACGTTGTAGGAGGCGAGGCCGGCGTTGCGATGGAGAATCGGGTCCTGGTTCCCCAGCTCGACGGCACGCTCCCAGAGTGCAAGGGCCTCCGTGCGGCGGCCGACGTCGTAGAGGAGCATGCCGAGCAGTCCCGCAGCCCCGGTGTCGTCCTGCCGCGCCGCGAGCGCCGAGACCAGGGCGTCATGGTCGTCGAGCCCTGCGGGGAAGGCCCAGCGCTGGTCGCAGGCCCCCGCGCTCTCCCGCGCGGCTTCCGCCTCCTTCCCCCGCCCTGCCCGGTCGAGGAGCTGGGCTCGGAGGTAGTGCGCCAACGGTGCAGCGTTGCCGGCCCCCGTCGGTGGGGCACCGGCGGCTCGTTCCAGCACCTCGAGGGCCGCATCGACCTCCCCCGCCTGTGCGAGTTCGACACCGAGGTCCTTGATCGCGCGGCCGTCCGACGGCAGTGTGCCGTCGGAGAGGAAGCGCAGCGTCGCGCTGAGCGGATCCTCGGCGAGCGCCTCGTCCAGCGCGGTTCGGCTCTCGGCGAGCCGCCCCGCGGAACGGAGCAGCACCACCCGCAGGATCGTACGGCGGCGGTCCGGTGCCGCGACCCTGTCCAGCGCCCCGAGGTCCTCGAGTGCGCGTCCGGTCCGGCCGCTCCGCGCGTACAGCCGCGCGAGTTCGAGTCCCGCGGCAGCCTGCTGAACGGCATCCCAGGAGGCTTTCGCCCACGCCTCCTCGGCCGCGGCAGGATTGCCGAGCCGGAACTCCACCAGCCCGCGCAGGTAGTACACCTCCGCATCATGGGGATTCGCATTGCGGCGGGGCACCCGTGCCCGGGCCTTCTCGAGGTGATCGAGAGCGATCCCATAGGCGCCCGAGCGGTAGGAGAGATCGGCAAGGGCGATGCGGACCCGGGAATCGAGCGGGTCCCGCCGGATGGCCTCGTTCCAGTAGCTCAGCGGGGACCGCGTCGGGTGCCGGTACTGCTGAAGATGCAGTCCGGTGAGGAAGAGTTCGTCGTTGCCGGCGATCTCCGCCGGGGCCGGCGGTTCCGTGGCCGTCCACGGTTCGGCCTCGTCACCCGACTTCGCCTCCCACGCCACGAGCACCTCGCCGTCGGCGCCCTGGAGTTCGATCACGACTCCGGGGGACCACGGGAGGGTCCCGGTGACCCGCCACACCTCGCCGGGAACAGGATGCCCGGTCTCCTCGTGCTCGACCCTCCCATCCGCACCTCGGACGAGCACGTGCGCGAAGGACCGCGGCGAGGTGACGGCGAAATCCGCGGTGATGACGTCGCCCGACCGGCGGCGGCA
>NZ_LGIU01000060.1 GCF_001187915.1 Arthrobacter sp. RIT-PI-e
GAGCACGCTGGGTCATGAGGTGGAAGCCCGCCCTGAACGCGTTCGCGATCACCTTCGCAGGACGCTTCGAGAAGACCAACTACTAATGAAAACGCCGGACCCCACACACCGTTTATCGGACAGACCCCCTGACCCTTAATGCGGTGATGAGATCGGGCTGCTTGAGGTCAATAGGGCTCCTCGCCCGCAGGCAGAACACCTCACAGGTGAAGTAGACAGCCGTAGAAGTTAGTCTCCAGACGCGTCAGCGGTGTCTCATGAACGGTGGTTAAGGCCGTCTCCTTCCGGTTCAGGCTATACCCACATACCGTTCATCTGACAGTCCCCGCGCCGACCAACCGAGAGGGTAGATCGCTGTCTTATCGCCCTTACGCGGTCCGGGAGGGTAGGAGGTTCGGTAGTTCTGATGGCCGGGCGCTGAGCTGGGCGGGTGGTTGGACGGGTGTGGCGCCCACCCCTTTTGAGCGGGGTGGGCGCCACAGTGGTGTTGCTCTGGTGTTGCTTTGGTGTCGTGCTGTAGGGGTTGGGTGTGTTGGGGTAGGGGTTAGAGTAGTACGCCCAGCAGGCCGTTGCTGCCCTGGTTTCGCTCGGTGGACTGGGTGGATCCGTCGGCGTCTACCGAACCGTTGGCGGCACCGTCGATCGTGCTGTCAATGTCGTTCTCGAGCGTTCCGTCGATGGTGGTGTCCGTCTCGGGGTCGATGTTCACGGTGCCGTCATTGCCGCTGAGGATGTCACCGACGATCTCGGTGAGATCGGCGTCCACACCGGAGAGAACGTTGTTGCCGCTGGCCACGTCGCTGACGTTCACGCCACCGTTGAGGAGGTTCTCCAGTGACAGGTTCCCGCTGTCGGTGATGGTGTTGTCGTTGACCTGGGCCACGTCGTTGACCTGTGTGTCCTGGGTGGTGCCGGTGTCGGCGTTGGCGATACCAGCGCCTCCGACGAGCATGAGACCGCTCACGGCGCTGACTGCCAGGGACTTCTTGAAGATGTTCTGCATGATCTTGCCTCCGTGTTTCTGTCGTGGTTGGAAGGACACCAGGGCTTCGGGCCGCCCCCGGGTGCTGGATGGGTCTACCAGCATCAACCCACCCCTGCACACCACCACCGAGTCCTCGTCCGATCCTTGATCTGAGCCCGTCCTGATGCGGAACCACGGCCACGAAAAACTCCCAGAAAAAAGGCGCAAAACTTCGCCACACCCACACCCACACCCACACCCGCTGACACTTACCCCTACCCGGATCGGAGGTTACCAGCCGATAGTCTGGGGCCAGCACTCATCATTCGGCGTTGCTCATGACACCGGTAGATAATGCGCATAGACCAGGCCCCGCAGGGGGTGTGCGCATCAGGTGTGAGCGTTTGTTCTGGTCATCTTTGATGACGGTCTCACCCGAAGGGTCGCCCCAGGTCCACCATGCAGCATGTGAATTCTCCGCACCCATCTACCTGCCAACCTGTACTGTTACCGTCCATGCGATCAGCCATGCGATCAGTCATGCGAGCAGTTACGGCACCGGCTGCACCAACACCAGCACCAGCACTGCTGTCGGTTTCCGGTCTCGGCGTTAGCGCGCCTGTTCTGCCGGGCATGTCCTGGACGCACACGCTGTGAACCGCTTGACGTCTGCCTCTGGGACCGCTGATGATTCACATGATCTTGCAGAGCTTTTGATTCTTATTGCCGCCGGCGATGAGGCCGCTTTCGAACGTTTTTACCGGCTCACCTCCCCACGGGTCTTCGGTCTCGTTCGGAGAATTCTGGTCAACGCCTCGATGAGTGAGGAAATCACGCAGGAGATTTACCTCAGACTCTGGGAGGGGGGAGCCGAAACCTATACGCCGTCCAAAGGATCAGCCCTGGTATGGCTTATGACCATTGCCCATCGCCGTGCCATTGATCGGGTCCGTTCCGAGCAAAGCCGTACCACCCGTGATGAACTTTGGCATCACCGTCAGCGGGACACCGCGTATGACCACGTCCTGGAAACCATCATCATCACCGATGAGCACGCTGAACTGGGTGGCATCCTGCACCAGCTCACACCCCGGCAACGCGAAGCACTGCACCTGGCCTACTCCACGCCCATGACCTACACCGACGTCGCACACCACCTTCAGATCCCCGTATCGACCGCCAAGAGCCGCATCCGCGGCGCCCTCGCCCGACTGCGCACCCTCCTCACCACGGAACCACCCCGTATTACTCCCTGAACCGTCACTACCGGATCCCAATACGCTCCCCCTGACATTTGCGCCTACGCCCATGCCAGCCTCCTCTGCCCGTAGGGGTCAGGTGAGGGCGCGGGCGACGTCGTAGCTGGCTGATTTGGTGAGGTTGTTGCGTGCTCGGTCGTAGCGTCGGGTGGTGCGGGGGTCTGCGTGGCCCATGCTGTCCTGAAGTGCGTGGAGGCTGGTGCCGGTGTCGAGGGCGATGGTGGCGAAGGTGTGCCGGAGGCTGTGCGGGCTGATCCGCCCCTGGATGCCGGCTTTGCGTGCGAGGCGCCCTATGGTGCGGAAGGCTTCGCTGCGGTGCCAGGGTTTCCCGGTGCTGGTGGTGAACAGCGGCTGGCCGATGAGGTGATGGGTGTCCTCCCCCATAACGTGGATGAGTTCGGCGCCGTTGGTGTCCAGGTAGTCGTTGAGGGCGACGACGGCGGGACCGGGGACGGCGACTTTGGCGTGTTTGCCGCCTTTGCGGCGGATGGTGAGGGTGCGGTGGCCGGCGTCGTGGCCGTAGTCGGTGGTGCTGGCCCCGAGGGCTTCGCCGATCCGGATCCCGGTGAGCAGGAGGAGGGCGACGAGGGCGTGGGAGCGGGGGTTGTCGACCCGGGCGGTGGCGAGGAGGGCTCGTGCCTGGTCTCGGGTGAGGCCTTGGGTGGAGCTGTGGTCGGCGTCGACGACCGGCCGGGTGACGGTGGCAACGGGGTTCAGGAGAGTGGCGCCGTCGTTAATGGCGTAGCGGTAGTAGCTCGAGAGGGCCGCGAGGGTCCGGGCGGTGGTCGAGGGGGCGCCGGTGAGGGTGTGGCGGTATCCGTCGACGTGCACCCGGCGGACGGTGAGCAGGTCAAAGCCCATGGTGTCGAGCCAGGCGCAGTAGTGGTTAAGGTGCCGGGTGTAAGCAACCAGGGTGTGGGGTGAGGTTTGGGCGAGCTGCCAGGCGGCGATACTGCTGGCGTGTCGCTCCCGATTCGGGACAGGGGCGCTGGTATAAGCGGCACTGAAAACCAGATCACTCACCGGGTCACCTTCATGTCCACATCATAAGAGACATTATGATGTGATCCCTGAGTATCAGCTGGGAATTATGAAAAATGGTCACCTTCTGCCCGAAAGCTATTGACACAGAGGAGCTTGTCCCTATGAGCATCAACCTACGGAGAGGGCAAAGAGGGCGTTCTGGGTGCTGGATGATCCTGAGTGCCTCGCCTGCATTTTTCGTACATGGTTGTGTCGAGACACTCGCTCCCAACTTTTCCTCGGCATTTGAATTGTCTCGTATCCATGCTTCTCAACAAAGTACGTCGAGGATGGCGAAACCTGCCCACCCTCCCAATAGAGAGGGGTGACACTGTACTCCCGGGTTAGACGACGGACTGATGCGGCACCGGCAAAGGATCTGGTCGCATGCGGGTAAGAAAAAACCCCGGCCGCGATCATGGCTCAGGGCCAGAGAGGCGGTTCCGGGGACTTCACATTCGAGTGTAGTGGGGGTCTGTAATAGTGGGCAAGTGCACTCATCACCCTCCTGGACCAACGGAGCCCACAACCGGGCCATCGATAAGGCCGTCACACCCTTACGTATGGGCTCCTACCTCGCCGCGGCGGGTCATGACCAGGTCCTGGCACGTCGCCTCTACATCTGGGACCGGGACATCGCCTCAGCCTTCCTCACCGACATCGCGATCGTCGAAGTAGCCCTCAGGAACGCCCTGAACGACCAACTGGAGAACACCTACGGTGAGCGGTGGTTCGAGCAGGATCTCGGCTTCGACGGACCCACCCGCTCCAAACTCGCCCAGGCCTGGGACGACCTCCCCCAAAGCCGGCGCACACCCGGGCACCTCGTGTCCCGTCTGATGTTCGGGTTCTGGCGTGGCCTGCTCGAGCCTGGCGGCTACGTCGGCAGGAACCCGCAACGCTTCAGGGCCGACCACGACGACCTATGGCGCAACGGCCTGGCCAAAGCATTTCCCGGCGGAAAAGCCATCGCACAGGCGGAAGGCGCCCGATTCACCAGGTCCTGGACCCTAGAGACAGTGATCATCGTCGGTGCTGTACGGAACAGGGCCGCTCACCATGAGCCCTTCATCAACGGTTTCCCGCTACCGGGTCAGCAGACACGGCTCACCATCGAGCAAGGGCACCAAGCCTGCCTGAAACTCGCCCGGCTCCTCGACCGTGATCTTGGCTCATGGCTGGCCCCCAACACCACACTACCCACCCTGCTGAACCAACGACCCGCATAGCCCTCCCGCACCCCTGCTCGGGCCCACTACTATTCGCGGAGTCTGCCGCAGGAGGTCCTAGGCACTCGTGCTCACGTCGAGGGTCGCTAGTTTCTCCTGCACCGTGAAGTCCGACAAGGCCAAGATGCCCTGTAGGCTCGCGGGCCGGCCAATGAGGCGAGGGTCGACTGTCATATCAAGCTCATGAGCCAGGATGAGCTCCACCTCGCCATATCGCTCCCGCAGATCCGGGCGCCGGCGAAGCCTCTGGCAGGAGTTGCACAATCTGTTCGACGACCCCCATTCAGCGGTCCCCATAACGCACATGGCTTCTGCCACCGCCGTAGAGCTCGTGTACGCCGTCCTAAGCGTCTCAAAACTTTCCGGCGCACAAGTGGTCCTTTTTGCACATCGGATCGTTTGAAGGTCTCAAGCACCCGCTAGCATCCATACATGACTGATGTGGATCTCCTCGTGAAGGCCATCACACAAGATTTCGGCGATCCTTCGACATGGGGTGCCCCGGTTGAGTTTCGCAACTCACTAGCGCTTTGTGCCCTCAATTCTGCATATTCCCTAAACGGCTCATCAGCAGCCGCAAAGAATGTGATCGCCCGCTACCGCGCATTTCGTCCAACCGCAGACACGGACAGCGGTCCCGATTTGATGAAAGCAATGGACGATGCTGGTGGTCCGGCAGATTTCACCGTTAATGTCTTGCGCAACGAACGACCACTTGCCCGCTCGAACCGCTTGCGACCCGAGGGCGTCTATGACGGCCTGAGCCTTCTTGCGGCGCTTGACATTCCGGTGGAAACCGCAGAAGACCTGCGGACTGCTGTGGCTAAAGGGAATACCGCTGCAGAAAGGGCGTGGCTCTCGGTGAAAGGCTTTGGCCCCCTTGCTTGGTCATACCTGATCATGAATGCAGGCGTTACCACTGAAACTAAGCCAGATGTCATGATTCAGCGCTACCTTGCGCGAGCTCTCGGTGAGAGCAATAAGCCGGGTTTTGAACGATCGCGCCAGCTCCTTGAACTCGCAGCCACGAAACTTTCCGTTGAACCTCGGAACTTAGATCGAATTATATGGCAACACGAGAGCCCATCAAAGTAGCTACCGGCCCTACACTTCTATGGCGAGACGTGAGGCACTCACCGAATGAGTGCTGCAATTGCGGGGGTGCATGACCACACGTCATCAGGCACGATGGACTTATGGACTTCCCCCGGATAGATACGACCGACGATCTGATGTGCCTTGTTCACATAACAGATCCCTTTCTACTCCGTCGGGTAAGCCCACATGCCACGACTGGTAGTTGCTGGTTATGCGACCAGAACGAACTATGGGTAGCGGGTCCGGTCGTGAATTTGGCGAGAGTCGCCGAAGTTGTAGACGAAACTGCTGGGAGGCACTACAACCACGAAGGACAGTTCTTCGATGAACAGCAGATTCTAGAACCACGAACAACCGAAGAGGTCGTGGAGGCCCTCCTTGAGGGTTGCATCACCTCTGATGTCTTCGATGGGGTCTGCAAGGTTGTAGCTGAGCTCATATGGGAAGAACAGGACTGGTTCGAGCCTTATGACATGGACCACGAGGCGAGTGTGGAGTTCGAGTGGCAAGATTTCGAACAAAGCGTGAAACACGAGTCTCGGCTTCTTTCAGCTCCGCGAGGGCACAAAGCATCAACGGCACCCGAACGTAACTATGAGTTTGTACACTCCTTGCTTGTATTTGCGGCGGACCACGCAGGTCTCATTCAGACGTTATCGCGCGGGAGAAAGCTCTATCGCGCACGAACGGCGCGTGATGCCCGCGGATTGGAACGGGAAGCAAAGAAAGAACCCCAAGAGCAACTCGGACCAGCGCCCGAGGACAGGGCAAGTGCCGGCCGCATGAACGCGCAGGGCGTAGCCATGTTCTACGCCGCGCTTGATGTAGAAACTGCTTGCGCAGAGGTCGCTTTACACAGCCCCTACGACGAGGTAGTTGCTGGAACCTTCATCGTCCAGCAGGAATTACGCGTCCTCGATCTTACTCAATCACTGCCTCTCCGCAGCGTCTTTGACGACTCACCACCGCAAGAAGGTGACTACCGGTTGTCTTCACTCGGTTACTACGTCAAGCGCATCACACAGCCTGTCATCCTCGACGGAAATCATCCGGTGGACTACGCGCCAACCCAAGTACTTACTGATGCCTTCAGGTACTGGACCAACCCACAGATTGACGGCATCATCTACCCCTCGCTGGTAAGCAAGACGGGTAAAAACGTTGTGCTGTTCTTCGGTAACCGACGCTGGTTCGAGCAAACCGGAAAATCGGTGAGCAGACTTGAGCGCTTCCAACGAAGCCACGAGCGAGGCACATCAGCGCCCCTCTTTGTGATAGATCCTCAGACTGTGCGGCGCTACCAGGTCGACCGTCATATCGCAGTCAGAAGGTCGAAAAAATAGTCCGCTCTAGGTTTGGGTCGACATCAGACCACGTGTAGGTGCTGTGGTGTGCTTGGACTGTGGATTACTACTTTGCCAACCAAGCAACGAATTACGAGCAGGTCATCCTCACCAGGACACTGTGGACCTGTCCACGGCCTGACAGAAAGCTTGACGAAGCGCGTCGACTCATCCACGACCTGCGCCGTGGCGACGTCATACTCCACTACCAAGATGGGGCCTTACGGGCTGTGAGCACGGTGACAGCCCCGGCAATTGCTCATCCACGTCCTCCCGAATATCCTCCTCGTCCGGGTGAAGGCGATGACGGGTGGCTCGTTCTCGTTGACCCACTGAGGAAGGACATCAATATGGGTTACAAGGAACTCGGCTCCATCATTGCTCTTGGTCAACACGGGCCCCTCAAGTCAGACGGCAGGGGCGCAGCTCAGGGGAAGTTTCTGTCGCGTGTCTCAGCCCAGGACGGGCACAAACTATTGGATCGGATCCAGCTAGTCATCCCCGACCCAGATGGCAGTTGGCTGGGACGTCCTCCGACTTTCTGGGATGGCGACGACTCAGACGTCGTGCGGTTCCGAAAGGCACGGGCAGAGCAACAAGATCTTCGTCGGCATCTGATAGCAGGCAGAACATCAGCAGTCTGCTCGCTGTGCAGTAGAGATCTGCCCGTAAACCTCCTCATCGCTGCACATATCAAGCCTCGTTCGCTCTGCAGTGAAGCCGAAAGAAGAAATTTCGAGGCCGTAGCAATGCTTGTGTGCAATCTTGGATGTGATGCCCTGTTCGAATGGGGCTATGTAGCCGTAGATCCGACGGGACACATCATCCAGGTTCGGCCGTGGGCCACCCTTCATACTGAACAAGCAGTGTCCAGCCTACTGGGCCTCACCTGCCCCTCACACAACGCGGCTACAGCACCCCACTTTGCCTCTCACCTGGATCTGGCTCAGCGACGCAACCTTGATGCCCGTCAGCCCTAAGGCAACACATCCGACAATCGATCCGGACGCGATACCTCCGCCCTTGAAGTAGCTCGAGGCGGGGACGCAAAGAGACCGCATCAGCGGCTTGATCCACCATTGCGGACTATAGACTTCCGGGGGCAACGGTTGCCCTTGAGAAGAGGTTGATAGTCAACGTGGTGGAGTACGAGGGCCCTAAAGGACGTCTAGAGCTGACCTGGACGAACAAGCACATGCGGCTGCTCTCTAAGTTGGGGGGTGGCTACGAATGGACCACCCCAGGCGACTACCGAACCAGTGAGGTCCGCCTCCTGCACGATGTAGAAACGGTAGGGAAAGTTCACGGCAAGAACGACAGGGCCCAAGACAACCTCCTCATTCGAGGTGACGCTCTGCACGCTCTCACAGCACTGGGCAACCTGCCCGAATTCTCAAAGGAGTACACCGGCAAGGTCAAGCTGGCGTACCTCGATCCGCCCTTCAACACAGGCCAAGCCTTCACTCATTACGAAGACGCACTCGAGCACAGTGTCTGGTTGACGATGATGCGCGATCGGCTACGGCAGATCAAGGATTTACTCGCGCCAGAGGGGTCGGTGTGGCTCCATTTGGATCACGTTGAGGTGCACCGTGCACGTGTCGTCATGGACGAGATTTTCGGACCTGACAACTTCGTCGGTGACATCTCGTGGGAGAAGGTTTACAGCCCTCGCATGGACGCCAAGCAGTTTTCTGTCAGTCAAGATTCCATCCTGGTGTACTCGAAATCCCCGGGATGGCGACCCAATCCTTTCGTCATCGCACCCAACCCCGAACAGTTCCGACACATCGACGAGGAAGGCCGGCCGTATCGCAGCGACCCCTTGCGGAAGTGGGGGAAAAACTCAGCGCGGGCAGACCGACAAAACCTCTGGTACGGCATCGAGGCCCCGAACGGCGAGACAGTCTGGCCCATCAAACCCAATGGCACAGAAGGTAACTGGCGGTGGCAAGAGTCCACGTACCTCGAACGCAAAGACGAAGTGGACTGGCTTGATAAGGGCAACGGCCTGCAGCCTTACCTCCGCCAATACGCAGACGAATCAACGACACGTCCACCAGAAACGCTATGGCGGACTGCCGACGTCGGACACAGCCAAGAAGGCAAGGCGGAGATCAAAAAACTGTTCCCCACCGGAAGCGCCTTCGACACGCCTAAGCCCGAACGTCTGATGGAACGAATCATCTACATCGGGTCCGATGCAGGCGACATCGTTCTAGACTGCTTTGCCGGCAGCGGCACCACTGCAGCTGTCGCCCACAAAATGGACCGCCGATGGGTGACTGTTGAGTGGGAAGCCGCAACCATCGAACGATTCACCATGCCCAGACTTACACGAGTGGTAGACGGCACGGATCGAGGCGGCGTCAGCACGGCCTCCTTCAGGGAAGCCGTGGGGGTATTGCCAGATTCCGTAACCCCACAAAACGCCTACGACGCTCTTCGGGCTCTCAACGCTGTCGTCGCTAGCGGTTCTATCGAGGGCACTGATAGTGATCCTTTCAAAGCCACTCTTAAAGTTGTTCGGGACAGCCTCAAAACCCAGATGGTCACGGAGGATCGATGGGGTGGAGGCGGAGGTTTCCGCGTTCTCGACGTAGGCCCGTCCATGTTCACCGTCGACGACGACGACGTCTACCTTTCGCGTTGGGCGGTCGGTGATCAACTCGGCGAAGCAGTCGCAGCACAGTTCGACTTCACCTTCGAAGTGACTCCTCCCTTCGCGGGCAGGCGAGGAGATGTACGCCTTGCTGTAGTCGACGGATTCGTCAACCAAGAGTTCGTCGACTACCTTCTTTCCTCCCTTGATCCCGGGGAACTTATCGAAATCTACGCAACAGGAGTAGATCCTGATGCGCAGACCTACATCAAGCAAGCCCTTCGGGGGTCACGCCTGGTCAAAATACCGGCATCCATCATCTCGTCGTATCGACGTGCCAATCGTCGTTCTAGCGGTCTCAACTGGTTCGGCGACCACAACAGTGAGGAATCAGAGTGAGTGAGTCCGGGGAACTCAACATCGACCACGACCTGCTGGCGCTCATCAAGCACCAAATGCAGTTGCGGCAACCCAACGCCGAAGCCGTGGAAGACATAGCGACTGCCATATCGGATCACATCGATCGTCTGGGGCGGTCAACACCTTTCGAAGGCGTCGTCGATTCAGCTACCGGTGTCGGTAAGACCTACGTCCTCGCTGCAACAATCGACTACCTCGCGCAGTCCCGCGGATGGAACAACTTCGTCATCGTGGTCCCAGGCCGAACAATCCTCACCAAGACGATCGCTAACTTCACCCCTGGGTCCCCCAGAGACCTCACCAACCTACTGGGCGTCAAGACGGTCCTCGTCACCAGCGAGAACTTCGACACCCCTGAGATGGCGTCGATCATGGACGACGCAACAATCGTCAAGGTCTACGTTCTGACCGTCCAGACGCTGATCCAGCCCACAACCAAAGTGAACCGCCGTACCCGAACCTTCACAGAAGGCTTGGGGGCCGAGTTTTACGAGTGGCTGGTTAACGCCGACGATCTCGTCGTTCTAGCTGACGAACACCACCTCTACTACGGCGAAAAATTCTCCGACGCCGTTCGCGGGCTGATTCCACGCGCCATCGTGGGCCTTACCGCGACCCCCAGCAGCAAGACGCCGGCGGATCACATCATCTATAAGTACCCACTGTCCGCTGCGATCGCAGACAAGTTCGTGAAAACGCCCGTCATCGTCGGGCGAAAAGACGATCGTACAGACACCAACACGGCTCTCAATGACGGCATCACACTTCTTGAGGTGAAGCGGACCGCACAGGACGCTTACCTCGCGCAGAACCCAACAACATCAGCGGTGAATCCGTTCATGCTGGTTGTCGCGAGAGACACCGCAGAAGCAGACGAACTCGCCGAGTACCTTCGCTCCGACGACTTCCGCGGTGGTGCCTATGCCCACGCAGTACTGCAGGTTGATTCATCCGTCACCGAAGACAAAGAACCAGACATGTGGGGCAAACTATCCCGAGTCGATTCCCCCACATCTCCCATCCGCGTCGTCGTCAGCGTCGCCATGCTCAAGGAGGGTTGGGATGTCAAAAGCGTCTACGTACTGCTCTCCACACAACCCTCTTTGTCCAACGTTCTCACCGAACAGGTGCTGGGCCGCGGACTCAGACTTCCCTACGGTAAGTACACAGGCGTTGAGATGCTCGACACGCTCGAAGTTCTCGCTCATGAAAAGTTCGCCGCACTACTCGACCGCGCTGGAGTGCTAAATGAAGAACTTGTCTCCTTCCGGACACGAACAGTCGTAACAACTGACCAGAACAATGAAGTTGTGGTGCGGACAGTAACCGAAGAAACGGGCCGGGAACTCCCACCTTCTCCCTCCGACGCTCAGAACCAGACCGAATCCGTCGGCCCTGCCGCTGCTGGTCATGATCCGGTCCCCACGCCTGACACCAACATCGGTAGCTTCCTAATTTCGGAGGTAGATGCGCGTGAGACAGCTGGCACAGCCGAAACCGAGCAAATATCTCGTACTCCTATCTGTCTGCAATTAGCCGATCCAGAGATCATCCTGCCCAAAATTACGCAACGACCAGTCGCTAAGAAGTTCAGCCTGTCGGACATCACGACAGATGCAATTTTCGTCGAGCTCGGAAAATCCCTGCGATCCAACCCGGACGATGAGCTACGCCGGATACGCCTCACTGCGGTTCGTGTCCAAGGGCTGGATGGTGTGTGGCGCTCAGAAACGAGACAGGTAACAGCCGCAGACGCCATCAGCTCAAAACCAACTCTCGACCTGCCCCTCGAACTCTCCCGAAGTGCTTTGGTATCGCACGTCATGGATCTGCCGATGGTCGATAGTTCTTCTGCGTCGAGGTCAGTTGAGAAAGCAAATGCTGCACGTCTTGTTGATGCCCTCATCGAGGGCTTGGGCGATCAAGCACCAACCCTGCTATCAGCCTTCGGCGGCCGAGCAGCTGTTCGCCTCGCGCGTCTGATTCAGACGGAGCAACGCAAGGTCACCCCTGGCATCGGCTACGAAGAGCAGATCGCATTCGCCAAGCTCGCCCCCAGCAGAAACCTTGGGACCCGAGTCACGTCAGATGATCGTCGCGGCAGCTTCAGTAAGACAACCGCCTATGAGGGATGGGCTAAATCACGTATGTCCGCCGACTGGTTCGACTCAGAACCAGAAAGGGCACTGGCCCTCATCGCAGATGAAGCGAAAGAAGTGCAGTGGTGGATGAGACTCGCTGTAGGTGACCTCACCATCGCCTGGGGATCAGGACAGCTATACAACCCAGACTTCCTAGTCGCCGAGGACAAGGGTGTGCGGATCTTGCTTGAAGTTAAGGCTGATAACCAGATGCTGGCGGAAGATGTTCAAGCCAAACGTCAAGCGGCCCGCAAATGGGTGAACTATGTCAACGGCTTGGAAGAGGTCCAGACACGAGAAGAGAAGTGGTCCTACGTGCTGGTGTCCTCCTCCGACATTAAGCAGGTCAACGGATCATGGGACGCTCTCAAACGTCTCGGGTAAGGCGAAGGAGTTTGCGATGTGCCCACCGATGCACACTGAATACGCAACCATGGGAGGTATAGGGGTCGTCGTCGGCCTGACTGGCTCTCCTGCGGCTTATTCACCGCCTGGCATCCCACCGGAACGTGGATGGCTCCCACCATCATGTTGTTTGTTGGTGCAGTAGCCCTCATCGGAGGTGCCGCATTGCTCATCAAGGTCACGAGGGAAGTGCTGCTTAAACGGAATCAGGTAGTGCTGTGGAGTTCGAGCTGGCCTACGTCTGGTAGACCGCAGGACGAGGTTTAGAAGCAGAGGGCACCATGCGCTGAACTTTTCAGTCTTTGCCTGATTCTCTGGGCGTGTCCCGGATCATCGGGACTGCTGTCCTGACGAGAAAGAAGCCCAAGAAGATGAGCAGGCCGAGACCAGCGAAGGCGGGCAGATCTACGTCCGCGGTAATGAGCGCGTTGATCAGGGCACCTGCACCGAGGATCGTGATGATGCTTCCAAGGCTCACGCAGATCCACAAAAGGTAAGCAGGCGTGAGGTAGTCCTCTTCGTCGTTTAACACGGCCTAACTCGCCGTCCTGAGCTGTGCTGCAAGCTGCAGGTTCGTCTTCAATCCCCTGAGGTGAGTGCCGGCGTTGCGTCCGTTCATGCTTGTCATCATGACGTGGTGGAATCTTCGTGGACAAGAATTCGGGTCGAAAGTTGGTTTGCCTCCTGCCTACCTGGGCACGGCCCAAGCTCCCCACGCTCCGCTGCTTGGCCCGCACACACATGGCAGCAGGAACCAGAGTGCCCGCCTGCACACACCCACCTGCGTCACCGACACGGGTAGCTCACCTCGAGCGAGCAGTGGCCGTGCACAGCCTCCCCGGGCGCGGGCTGGGACTAGAACCTGACGAGACGGTTAGAGTCTGATTGTCGGCGCTACCTCGTACTCTCCGGGCGTGGGTGAGAACAAAGAACACGCTGCCTACTACGCGAAGCGGATGGATGAACGGATCGAGGAGTTCGTCATGCGCGAGGAACTGATCATGCTCACCGCGGTCGAGCTCGACGTCGAGAACTGCCGACCCACTGACATCCCGGAACCACGCCGGGTGTACGCGTGGTTCCTCTACTTTTCCGAAGCCATCTGCGTCCAGGCGCACGCAATTACGTACACCCGCACAGCGGTGAAAATCCGGTTCCTCAAACCACTCATCAAGATTCAGCGTGAAGGCTGGGTTTGGCTGAGCGCTGTTAAGCCAGCATCTGTGGAAAAAGCTGAGTAGTGTGCCGCTATGGCTCGCCTATCCCATGATCAGCTGACCCTTCTTCGCCGTTTCGTTCTTCGCGCACGCATTGTGCAAGATCACTCTCTTGCTCGGGACATCCTCGTTCTTCACGAGCAGTCAAGAACGACCGTGAAGATCGTAGTGACCGTCGATACCGGGACAGGTGAGGAGACGACGACGGTAGGAGCCGTCGAGATGCTTCCAGCAGAGCAGGTCGAATCAGCTGCAGCGAGGGTACGCTCGATCTTCCTAAAGAGAGACAACGTGCACTACGACGATGTGCTGAATGCCATCAATAGTGCACTCAAGGGTCGAGCTGATGCCGATGAGGACCGAGCGGTAGCGAAGAACCTTCGCAGCAGGTTTCGGGCGGCAGATCCGGACTATCCCGTAACCAGCCAGGGAAAACGCTGGGACGGCGGGTCCATTTCCAACAAGCAGCTTTCCGGTGCGTGGCTGTACGGGCATCTACTGCATGAGGATGAGAAACGGCGCTCGTACACCGAGCCGCTTGCGTTAGAGGAGGCATATATCTCGGCGACAAAGACCGTGTGCCTAGAGATGATCGCCGTTGTGAGCACGCTTCACTTGATCGAACGGCTACAGGTGAAAGGCTGGCTAGGTCTCCCCGAGACTGTCTTCACAGATGCTGTAACCATCACCGCTTCCTCGTGGATGCAGCCGGGCCATGTCATGGCTCTACTGGCGCCCAAGGACACCCCACTACCCGAGAGCTTAGACCGTGATCTTCTGGAGTCCGGGGTGTGGAAACCGGTCACTGAGGTGTTTCCACTACCAGGATCATTACCGAGAGAAGACGAGCACCGCGCCGGCTCTTCTTAAGAAGGTGGAGGCGAGACCGCACCACACGGCCTCGCCTCCGGTTTTCCCTCGTGATAAAGAAATCTTTGGGGCACCGCCTAGTGGGAGCCTCGTCTGTACAGTAGCTGCGCCGAAAGTGCAGGTGAAGCCTTACAGGCACAGCCGGTCCCTGATCACCAGTCATCGCCGTGTGATCTTACCTATCGCCGTGCTCAGGCAAGGACAGGTCTAGTGGAGATAGCGGCTCCACTATGTCTAGTAAGGGGCCGGAGCCGCTGAGGGGCGACAGGAACTCTGTGCAACGTACGTGTCCTGCCCCCCCGTCTCACTCTCCTACTCGGCCGGTTCCGCGCCCTTGCTGCCCTTAGTGTCCTTCATGGCGTGCCCTACTCCTGCAAGGACTTGGATGCTGCGGTCTCAACCCCTCCGACGAAATCCGCGACAGCGCGATCAACGCAGAGATGATCTACCGCGGATACGACACCTAGGAGAACCCCATAAAGCTCACCGCCGACCCCGCGTTCATCGGTTCCGACGAGGCGCACCTGCCAATCACCGAATTCACCCTGGTTCGTACTTGGGGAGCGGTGCCGCGGGGCACATGATCCGAAGGACAGCAGACAAAAATGTCAGGACTGGATGCGACGTAGGAGCAGCCTGGCCTATTCAGGTTGGAGCGAAGCGCAGGACCGCTCAAAGATTCAAAACGCTCGGTAAGCTCTCGCCATGGATGAAGAGCGCCGTAGCGGCGGATTCAAAGTAACCGACCGGGTCGTATACACGCATCGTGATCCCAAGCGCCGAGACCGGGTGTTGGGCACGATAGTCGACCAAGCATTCGGACGAGACAGTAGGCATCTACCCATATGGCGCTTTGGCGTTGTCGCCGACGGTGAAACGACTAAGTGGCCGGCCGACCCAGAGGACCTTCAACTGGCCAGCCCTCAACTGATTGAGGAGATTACACAAGCACCAGCGCAACTACCCTCGAAAGAAGCAGCAGCACCCGCAACAGACATCCCCCTGGATCCGGACGCTTTCGATGAAGAACCGCCTGAAAGTGGCACTCCTGATTACGCGGTTGAAATGAGGGAGTACCGCAAGAGACTGAGGCGGCATGAGATACTGAAAAAGCGCGATGAGCAGAAGTGACCCACCACTTTCCGCGGTGGCTTTTAGGGCGAGGTCAGCTCGCTTGGTCCTCCTAAACGGGCGCGATTAGCTCGGGCCCGTTTTTGCGCACCGATCCAATTTCTTTGATGATGATGCCTATGACAGGTTGAAATGGCCCCATAGTCACGGCTTAACCTGGACCCATCCACGGATCCGCGGGGCTTCTTGTGACGGTTTGAACTCGTCCTGGAATGTCTCGTCGACGCTAAACGAGTCCCGGATGGCGGCCTTATTGCCGGCGATTACGAAGCGTCCACACACGCCGGCGATCCTTCCATAGGGCTTCCCCACGGTGGTGCACGGGCTCAGCTAGTTGACCACCCTTGCGCACGCACCCACGCGACGAGGCGTTGGTCCCGGTCCTTTCGAGCTTGATCCCTTGTGAGCTGGCGCGTGACTACTTTTGTACCAGCGCCTCGCACAAGAGTGCTCTCACCTACCTCTATCCACGATGCGTGCTGCGCTTTGCCGTGGTGCTTTCCTTCACACGAGCACGTGCAGTCGTCTCCCTCAGCCTTCCTGCACCGTAGATCGCACTTCTCTGCCTCGCTGTAGTGCATCTCAATGTCAACGCTTCCATCGCGTATGGCGATGGCCTCAGCGACGTCCGTGAGGTTTTCGCGGGCAATAGTCCAGTGACCTTCCCAGCCAGGCCGACCCTCGGGTGCGTCGACCCATGTTGGCCGTATCGCTGCGCCTACTGCCGTCTTGAACATCGACTTGTTCGAGGGCTCATCACCCCGAGGACCTCGTAGTCCTCGTACTTGTATTCGCCCCCGTACCGGGCGCACTATCAGCGCGGTCATGCGGAGAGCATAGCGAAACAGATCGGATCTCAATCAGGCAATTCCACGGACAGCTGTACGGGTTGTCAGGGGTCTATGCTCGTGCTGGCGGCGGGGTGGGGTTCCAAAGCGGCTCCTCAGCCCATCCCTCTGGGAAGCCCATCGAGTTATGGGCGGTCAAGCCGTGTGCTATCGGGAACTTCTTCATCAAAGTTGCGAAGGAACGCGGCCAGGGACTGTCTGGATCAATTTGAAGAACGAAGTAGGCAAGCAAGGCAGCCATGAAGTAAAGCTTGGATCGGTTCGCTTCTGTGAGTTCGGTCAGGTGCCTCACCTTCTCGCCAACCAAATTCGGCTTCATGCGACCTGGCGGGTATGCCATGACCCGATTCCAAACCCGACCGTGGTGCGCGCAGTGGTTTCGGAGGACGTTTAGAGATAGAAGCCAGCCATGTAGGAGCTTGCCGTCTCGTATGCCGAGAAGGTCTGCGATTTTCTTCCTGTCCGTAGCATGGAGCAGGCTGTAAAGCCGGACAAGTGAACCAAACGAAAGGGTTTCTGTCGCGGCCCAGATGGGGAGATCACCGTCGTAGTTCAGCAGGAAATGCTTTACAAAATCTTCGTTTCGAGCATCATGCAAGTGCTTGTCGTAACGCCGGAGCCAGCTCTCATAAACGGTCGCGGCTGGATCGTCTTTGTCGACCGCCGAGCAAGCACTCTCATCCAGATGCTCCTTCATTAGGTGAACGAAAGGATCACGCTTCCCAGCTACGTAACCGATCTGTACGGCCAATCCAACTTCTAGACACTCGAGACCATCCTGAAGGCACCTCCGCAGCTTCTGGTCGAATTCATAGAGGGCTAGTACGTCACTAAAACTGGTTCCCTCAAGGAACGAGTCTGATCGACCGTCGATCCCGCCTCGAGGACGAGCAGGATCTAGAGGGGCCCGGAAGGGGTAGCTGTAGGCAGACAACCTGTAGTAGCCGATGCGCTTGAGAGCGCGGAGGGCGATGCCACGGTCTGAGTACTGCATGCCGCGCTCTGCCATCCTCTGCAGCTGCTGGTCATACGGAAGGTGGGGCTTGGAGTATCTGCGCATCAACGTCCCTCAGGTTAAACGAAAACCGACCCTTGAATGACCGGTGACGTAAAAGTCGTTGGCCAACAGAGGGGTCGGTGTTTATGATCTCAGCCTATACCACGCAACGGACAAGTACCTCATCCCCACGGAGCTAACGGGTGAGGCCGAGAAGTTCACCAGGGGATGACCGATTCTGCGCGAGGCGTCACGCTTACGAGTTACTCAGTCCACTGTATTACAACCGATGGGATGCAACACACCGCGTCGAGACACAACCCCTCTCGCACCATCACTGGATACCTCTCGTCTCGCTACCATGCTTCACAAGTTCGGGTAGAATTTTGCGACGTTAGAGTCAGTTGCGAGACAAATTTTGGGAACTCGGTCAGCTCAATGACTGGTTCGGCTGCCTGAGTGAACTGTTGAGGTCTCGATGGAGCATCGACGAGGCGTTGATCGAAGGAGGAAGCGTGGCGAGGTTGATCGGGTATGCGCGGGTGTCGACCCGGGTGCAGGACACGGACCGGCAAGTTCAGGACCTTCTCACCGCCGGGGTGCGCCGTGATGACCTGTATGTCGATCAGGGGGTCAGTGGTGCCCAGGCACGCCGGCCACAGTTCGATCGGGCCCTGGAGGCGTTGCATGAGGGCGACACCCTGGTCGTGACCACGCTGGACCGGTTGGGTCGGTCGACGGCGAGCATGCTCGCCCTCGCCGACACCCTCCGCACCCAGAGCATCAACCTGCGGGTGCTGAACCTCGGTGGTGGGAATGTGGATACCGGCACGCCGATGGGGTCGATGGTCTTCACGGTCATGGCGGCCCTGTCGCAGATGGAGCTCGAGATCAAACGCGAACGCGTGACCGACTCCAACACCAAGCGCCGCGCTGCAGGCATGGACCTCGGCGGACGGCGTGAGACTTTCTCCGACAGCCAGGTCAGCAACGCCCGCCGGCTCATCGACCAGGGCCAGCCCGCCTCCCACGTCGCCCGGGACCTCGGTATGTCCAGGGCCACTCTCTACCGCAGGATTAACAACCTGGAGGCCCGTGAATGGTTGGCCACCCACCCTGTACCGACACCGCTACCGCTCGAGGACGTTGCGGAGCCGGGACCGTCGGTGCCGGTGAGTGCGCCGCACTCTGATGCCCGCCCTATGACATGAGGCAGCCTCAGCCCGTGGTTGACGGGCTGAGGCTGCTTCGGCGGTTCTGGTAAAGGCTGTGTTCAGGCATTCAGGCGTTCAGCCGTTGAAGCGTTTAGCCGTTGAGTCGGTGGACGTCGGTGACCCAGGTGATGCACCCGGTTTTGACTTTGAAGGATGATCCGTACCCGACGACGATGTCGCGGGTGAGTTGTGAGCCTTTCTTCAACCCGGCGCAGGAGTACCCGACCTTGATGGTCGCCCCGGGTGCGGGGTTGTCCGCGGTGCAGGATCCGACGATGTACTGACCGTCCGCTGCCAGGGATGAGCACCCACCGACGCCGGCTTGGGCTGCGGGGGCTGATCCGATGAGCGCGGTCGCCCCGATCGCTGTTGCTGCGGCCACCGCGGCGATTCTTCTTCTCAGACTGTTCATGATGTGTCCTTCCCCTGGGGCGAACGCACGGGTTCACCCTTGACTGTGCTGGTCTAGGTTCGCCGGTGACTGTGCTGGTCCGGGTGTGATCAGTGTGGTGGCTCAGGTGGGGCTGTAGGTCACGTGGCTGGCCCCGCCGACACAGCCGTGGGCGACCTTGAAGGACATCCCACTGTTGAGCGTGACATTCACGTTCCTCGTGGCCCCGATGTGGCAGTCAACGATGAGCTTCAGTTTTGCCCCGGGCCCCGGGTTGGGGGGTGTGCAACTACCGGCTACGTACTTGTTCGGTGCACCCCAGGACTCATCGACCAGCGTCAACGACGTGCAGTGACCGATTCCTGCGGCCTGGGCCGGTGCCGGCGCTACAGCTACTGCCCCGAGTGAGCCCACGCCGATGGTCAACGCCATCAGTGCTGCTTTCGCTTTCCTCAACATCGTTCCTCCTCAGTCACCCGTCAATGGTGTGTTGTTATGACCAGCCTTCTTCACCCCAGGATCAGAAACAACGCCTCACGAGCAGGGTTAGACCTTCGGCTAAACCTTCCCTTGCCCCTCTAGGATCACGGAGGCAGGAACAACGACACAAAGGCAGGCACCGTAATGGATCGGCTCAGCGATCACTGCGAAGAACTCCACGCAGCACTCACCCGGGAAGAGAACTTCGAGAAAACACCGGGCGGGCAATGGCTGGCCGGCACCTACCACGACATCGTTCCGGCGGTCCTGCACAACGTCCTGCACAGCGTCGACACCGGCAAATCCCTGAACCCCAGCATCATCGAAACAATCCGCTCCTCAGCTGCCACCACGACCGCACGCATACCTCTGCACACCGCGCTCCACGGTTCACTACCGGCCATCAAAGTATTCACAGCGTTCCTGCGCACACACCACACCACGATCCCCGCCCAACGGATGGCCCTGCTCCTGGGCCGCGCATCCATCATCACCGTCGAACTCTCCGGCTACTGGATCACCACCTGGACCACCACCAACACCACCAACACCGCTGATGCCGCTAATACCGCCGGCGTGGTTGACCCGGTGACCGATCTGGTCCCCGTGAAAGGGCAACTAGAACAACCCGACCTCGACATGGTGCTCCTGGCCGCACAAGGCCAGTCGAACAACGAAATAGCCAAGAACACCGACTACAGCACCCAAGCCGTCACATGGCATCTAGGACGCACCATGCGCGCCTGGAACGTCACCAACCGTGCCAGCCTGATCAGCTCAGCACTCCTGCGCGGCGTCCTCCGTCCCCGCAACCCCATCACCTCCCACAACACCACACCACCCCCACCACCAGGGTCGGCAGAAACCCTCACTCCCCCTCCCACCAGCTAAAACACGATTCCTCGAAGAGGACTACCCAAAACCCGCCTATCACGCGACCATCAGCGGTATGTGCGTAATACGTGCACGAACAAGTGGTGTCGATAGCTAATCGAGTACTGCGCCCCAGCGAAAACAAGTAGTCATAGAACGTGGAGTTTCTTCTGCCTCACAAACCTTTGCTACAGTCGACAATCAGGGGGAAAGAAATAATCACACCTTAAAACGATGTGGAGTAAAAAGTTATGGCGCAAAAAGTACACGTACACCTCATTGACGACCTCACTGGCGGAGACGCAGACGAGACCGTGCGTTTCGGGCTCGACGGGACGAACTACGAGATCGACCTCACCACGGATAATGCCAACCAGCTGCGCTCCACCCTCTCCGAGTACGTGGACAAAGCTCGCAAAGCCAACAGTGGCGGGCGGAAGAGCCAGGGCGGGCAGAAGAACACCAGCACCGGCTCGGGCCGGTCCAAGGAAGAGACCCAGGCCATTCGTCAGTGGGCCCAGGACAACGGTTACAACCCCAGCACCCGCGGACGGATCACCCAGTCCATCATCGACGCCTACAACCAAGCCCACTAGCAACGACCGCGTCCTGCCTCCCACACCCACGGACCGGCTACTCCTCCACCGCCCCCACCAGGGACGGCGGAAAGGGCATGACAGTCACGGGTAGGCAGGCTCAGACCTGTAATTCGGCACACCTCACTCACAAGAGATCGGAATCACTGATGGGCTTATTCGGCAGAGGAGCCAAAGGCGCGGCCATCGCGGCTGCAGCAATGGGTTACGTGAAGAAGAACCCCGACAAGATCAAGAACGGGCTGACGAAAGCCGGGGACTTCGCGAACAAGAAAACCCACGGCAAATACACCCGACAGATCACCGGGGCGCAAACCAAAGCCACCCAAGCCATCAACAAAGCCACTGGGGGTAACGGGCGCAACGGGATCGACCCCACACCCCCCTCGAACAGATAACCCAGTCCCCAAAGACCGACGCTCACCCAAAGATGCTCTGCTACCGCAGTAGCATCCACCGGTCGTCGCAACACCCGAGAGGTAAAAGAAGTGCGACGACCGGTGAAATCCACACCATACTTTCTGGGCCACGCACCATTGAGGCGACGACCCAGGCGGACCGGCACACGAACGACGCCGCCCTGCCCGCGCAGCATGACTTAATGCACTCCCGGGGGATTATCGGCCCAACCACCCTGTTAGGGGCTACGGGCTCAAGCGCGGTTATGCTCAACCGATGACGCCCACGGAAGCACAAGGGCCTTCGATGCACCTGCTAAGCCACGCAGCATGCGACCATGCACCACACGGTAAGAGCGACGGCTTCGTGCTCGTAGACCACGAGTACCGGGTCGAAGCCCACCTACACGACGGCCTCGACGTCCACGAAGTAAACCTACTGGCCTTCCGCACCGCCCTACGAGCAATTAGCGGGTGGGAGAGCAAACCGGTCATCATCCACATGGGAGCCATAACCGGTGTCAGCCTGACCGTCCGAAACCGATTAAGCAACTACACCCACCCCACTCCGGTCGCGGTCATCGGCTCAACACTCATGGACGAAGTCATCGCCGCTTTCTTCCTCCGCTCCCCCACCCGCACCAAGTACTTCACCTCCCACGAAGACGCCCTGCACTGGCTCACGGACACACACCCCTCACCCTCCTGAGAAGTGCACAAACCATACACCGTCTATCGAACAGGCCCCCGCCCGGAATCGACGTTCCACTTGAGGTAGCCCTGCGCCCGTTCTCATCGTCCCGGGTAAACGCCCCCTCCCAGCCCTGACACGGTCAGTAAGTCTGTGGCTGCTCAGAGAGTACGGGGAGGACCGGCTTGCGGACTCTGCCGCAAAGACAGTGACACCACGCCGGACGTAAACCAAAGGTTGACACAAGAGTGCATGGCGTACAAGGGTGGGGTATGCGTACATGGTCGACATCGTTTCTCACCTGGCTGTTGATGACCCTTGCGATCGGGTTCCTCACCTCGGTCGGGTGGCCTGGATTCGTCATGGGCGCCGTGTTCAGTCTCTCCCTGTGGATGATGCTGTTCTTCGGCTCGTACGCCACTGCTCACAGAGGCTTCGTACCAGCACGGGCCTATCTCACAGCAGCAGCGATCGCTGTGCCCTTGGGCTATATCTTCTTTCGGCTCAGCGGCGAGAACGCCGCAATGTGGGCACCGGCCCTGATCCTCGTCGGCGCCGTCCTCCCTGCTGCGACATCACCAAGAACACCTGCTCGGTGACAGAAGACACCAGTCTCCAGGAAGTTGCCGCTGCCCAGACACGCCTGGAACAGGCACGAACCGACCTCCACGAAGCAGTCATCGAAGCCCGCACGCAACACACATGGGCCGAGATAGGCGCAGTACTGGGCATGACCCGGCAGGCAGCGTTCAAACGCTTCGGCTCCCCACGCGACCCACGAACAGGGGACACAATGCACCCGGCACAGACCACCACCGACCTGCTCGACACCACCGAGAAGGTTTTCCGGCTCATCGATGCCGGCGACTACGACGCCCTGGCACCCATGATGACCAAAGACACCGCCGCGGTCCTGACCCGAGAACTCGTCCTGGGCACTTGGGCTCAAGCTGTCGCCGACACCGGGAACCTCGTCGACTGCCGTGATACCAGGCTCGAGCTACCCGATGGCACACCCATCGATATCAGCGAAGCAGTGCACGGAACCCTGATCGGACACACCACCATCAACTGCGAAGCAGGACACTGGGTCGGACGCGTCGCCTACAACACCGATCGAAACATCACCGGAGTCCTCATCGTCCCACCGAACCACGGCCAACTCCCCTTCTAGCCGCCTTCATCGAACACCCTTGATCATTCTCAGACGCGTCCGGTGGAGGATCCATTAGCGCCCGCGCTGGAGAGTTCCTGCTGAAGGGTCCATGAGTGGTGTGCTGCGTGAGGATCGGGTTGCTGCTGCCGTAGCGTCATGTGATCTGCTCGAAGTACGTTCCGACCCGCTCCGAGAGGCCCCGCCATGTACTCGTTCCCGGCCCCGCCCCGTCAGGTCCTGATTGGTGACGCCGCGGCGTTCGTCGGTACCACTACCCGGACGATCCGCCACTACCACCAGATCGGCTTGCTTCCCGAGCGGGAACGGGGCAGCGACGGCCGCCGCCGGTACGGCTACGAAGAGATCATCCGGCTGCTCTGGATCCGACGCATGGCCGAGGCTGGGATCGCCCTCGACGACATCCGCGACGCGTTCGACGGCACCGCACCAGATAGCGCCCTCAGTACCGGCGGCGGGGACGAGATCGCAGGCGTCCTAACACGGCTGGAGGACACCCTCGCCGCGCAGGACGCCGAACTACAACGCAAGCGGGCCTTGGTGCAGCGCATGCGGGCCCTCGGCAACCGCCTGGGACTACTCGACGATCTCGTATCCGGCCGCCTCGAGGGCACACCCGAAGGCTCACTACGCCAAGACGACCTGGATACCCTGCTGGTCACCGAGCGGATCTTCGGTCCACTCGGTGCGGCCGTGCAAGCCGGCCGCTTCCTCGCCCTCGCCTCCGATCCCGGGCTGCGCTCCGAGTCAGACCGCGTCGACGCCGCCGAGGAGGCGCTCGACGACACCGTCGCCGTCGATGACCCACAGGTCGCGCAAGTGGCGGCCGAGCGGCACGCCTTCGAGACCGCCCTAATGAGCGTCATCGAGGAATCCGGTCAGTTGCAGGAAGACGACGCCATCTTCACTGCCTGGGACGAGCTGCACACGCCCGAGGACACCACCGCGGCTTCAGGCACGAACCCGGCAAAGGGCTCCAGCACCAGGAACGCAGCGCACGTCATCCGCAGCATGCCCTACGACCTCTCCCCAGCCCATCTGCGTTGCATGAAGCTCGCGGTGCAACTCGGCGCATCGGCGGCACCGACGCCCTGAGCGCGACCCAGAGCCTCGACGCTCACGTGCCTCAGTCGGCCAGCGTTCGGTTAACCATCCCCTTATAGATGGTGGGTCTATCCCTGGGGTGAACCGGTTGGTGGAAAGACTCGTCATCGGCAGACTTGTACTCATGGGGGCGAAGCGCGGTCAGCAGCTGGGATCAGTAGTTGCAGGTCTGGGAATCGGTATTGGTCTAACGGTAGCGGGGTGGAGTGCCATTGGGCCTGACCACCTCGTCTTCGCCGTCGTCGTGCAATGGGCGTTCCTGTTCATGGCCTTCCTGATAGGCCCCACCCTGGTCGACGCCGGCCGCTCCCGCTACCGGGTGAGAGCTTTCGAGCCAAAGATCTACACACTGCTAGGGGCCCAGATCCTCCGCCGCGTCCTCGACGCCTCGGGCTGGAATCGGATCATCCGGCAAATGCGTCAATCAGAGAGTGGAACATCGGGGCTCTCCCGCTTCCTTCGAGGAACCGAGCAGTCAGAAACCGCACACCTCATCGGCGTTGCCGCCACCGTACTACTGGTCATCACTACTGTGGCTACAGCTCACTACCAAGGAGCTGTCCAAATATTACTCGTAGGACTGATGCTGCATGGGTACCCAGTGATGATCCAACGCATCGTGCGCTTCAAAATCACCAACCATCACGCCAACCCAAGCAAAAACGTACCCTGATGGATTGGCTTATGGACAGGAAAAGCGCCCGTGGGTATGAAAGCGCCCGTGTTGTCATGGCTCCGGTATGAGGTCTAGCCAGCGTCTTGCTTCCTTGATGGTGTTGAAGCGGAGGGTTGGGTAGGGCGGGTATGCCCGCTGTTTGTAGGACGTGATGAGTCTCTTTTCGCGGAGATCTGCGCTGACAACGGCCAGGGCTTTGATGTTCAACCCGTCCGCGAGGATCCTCATCGCCTTATCCGTGGCTGACATGACCTCCCGCAGTTCCAGGAGCATGGGAGGGCACGAGGTGGGGTTCATGAACTCGGCCCGTAAAACGATGTTCTCCGCCACCGCTGCATCGATATGGAAGGGCTGCGTCCATCTCACCCATAGCACGCCGTCGAGCATCTTCGAGGTGAAAGCTTTCTGCACACCATAGCTTTCCCCGAAAATACTCGGATGCTCACCAGTGTCATCGAGCACCCAGTCGAGGGCTTCCTCTGTGGTGGTGAAGTACCGGGTGGGGGTCACTGATCGGTGGGTGAAGGCAGTCAGGACCCGTCCGACATCATCGGCACCAATGATCGCAGTCCGCGAGGAACATATGTTCCTGATCAGTAGCTGTCTGGCTTCCGGGGTGATGTGCTCGGCTACGCCGATGCTCATTACCAGGGGCCGTGACCGTTCAGGGGAAAGCGCCGTGATGGCTTCGGCCGCAGAGACCACGTCACGGGCGTCAATGGTGATCTTTGGACACCAGGTCAGGCGTACGTAGTTCCCGGCATCCTCGAGCTGATAACGGGTTCGTGTTCCCTGCTGCACCATGAGTCCCCCTGACTTCACCGCATATAACCTACCCGCGCAGCAGACCCCAACACCACGGCAGCCCCCACCGTGGTGACACTCCCCCCAGGTAAGAGAGCATCCTGCGATAAGACCCAGCAGCTAAGCGAACTAGCCGGTGCAACAGACTTCGTCCACGAACACCATGAACGATCCTCTGACACGATGATGCAGTAGGCCCGGGCGAATGACTTACCCCTGATGCCTCACACCAGTTGACCAGCGTGAGGGTTGGTGGTGAGCCAGGAGCGGGCTTCATCGACATGGTCGAAGTGCCGTGCGGGGTAGGGAGGATGGTGAACCTCGGTGAAGTATTGGGACATGAACCGGTCTACGGCCGAGGGACCTGTTAATGCCACGGCTGCGATATTCAGCTCATGGGAAAACGTCTTCAGCGCGCCTCTGCTCACAGACACCATGTCGTTGAGGATCACCAGCATCGGTGCACGCAGGTCAGGGCAGAGAGTATGCGTATGCTCCGCGAGGCGCAGCGCTTCATACTCCGTAACTCTCATGCAGGGAGCCCATGTGACCCAGATCAAATGCCCGCGCATCTCAGCGGTAAAGGGATCCTCCGCGAACATCGTTTCATCACTCACGCAGCGCCCCCGGTGGTGTTAGTGCTTACTTACTTACTTACTTACTTACTTGATGGGCAGACTACGTGCTGATCCGATCACCAGGTAGAGCACCTCGGGTGTAGTTTCTCGATGGGATGACCGGACTGGGTCTTTGATGGGTATCCGGCCACGGTTCTTGAATCACCCTGGGACGGTTCATCCCACCCGCCTGCAATGCGGTACTGGATGATTCTTTACAAGCACTGCACAACTCAAGAAAAAGCCCACACACGCGAACCTTCGAACAATCAACAGACGGGACTTCATACTGAAGAGCATGAACAAGCCCATCAGCCCGGCCATGCACGGAGCCATCGATTACGGTTTCCTGGCCACGATGCTCACAGCACCCTCGCTCCTACGCCTTGGCCGTAGGGCTCGTATCGTATTTGCCCTGTTCGGCATCACCCAGGGAGCACTCAACGCGCTAACCGATCAGCCGTTGTCCATCAAGCGTCTCGTGAGTTTCCGCCTCCACGGCGCGATCGAGAAAAGCAGCGGACCTGTGT
Organism: Arthrobacter sp. RIT-PI-e; assembly: GCF_001187915.1. Taxonomy (GTDB): domain Bacteria; phylum Actinomycetota; class Actinomycetes; order Actinomycetales; family Micrococcaceae; genus Arthrobacter_D. Next base: position 27,096 of record NZ_LGIU01000060.1, read on the forward strand.
ACCTGCTCGTTCCCGTCCTAGCAGGAATTCCCCGGGCGCCACGCGAACGGGCCTTTTGGCTCATCATGGGCGCGATCCTCGTCACCGTCTACAACCTCACCGACTGGAACGCCACCAACACCAACCGTTGAACGCTCCTGCCGGACGACCGCGACGATGACCTTCAACAACATCGCTCACCCTGAGGTACCCGTGCAGGCGCTGCGTGTTGTGTCATCGGACCCATCAGAAAGACAGCGTGCTGACGAAGTGGTTAGAGTCGGCACAGCACGTGTCCGATAGTCATCTCACGCACGGAGGTTTTCCATGACTGAAGTTACTGCCCACCACGGCCTGTTCAAGGACACGAACCTGCACGTCGATGACACCGGTGGTACCGGCCGACCTGTCGTCCTGATCCACGGATGGCCGCTGTCCGGTGAAGCGTTCAGCGCGCAGGTCCCGGCTTTACAGACAGCCGGATACCGGCCAATCACCTATGACCGGCGCGGGTTCGGGCACAGCGACAAACCCTCCAAGGGCTATACCTACGACACTCTCACCGAGGACCTGCACGCTCTCCTGGAGGCCCTGGACCTGACCGATGTGACGCTGGTCGGGTTTTCCATGGGTGGGGGCGAAGTCGCTCGTTACTTCACGAAGTACGGTACCGAGCGCATCCGGAGCATCGTCTTCGCTTCCGCTGTCCCGCCCTACATGATGCAAGGCGACGATAACCCGGACGGCCCTCTCACCAAGGACGCCGCAGCGCAGATGACCGAGGATCTGACCAAGGACGAGGATTCCTTCTACGACGGGTTCACCCGCGATTTCTTCTCCGTCAATGGCGAGCTAAAGGTCACCGAGCAGCAGCGCCAACAAGCTCTCGCCCTGTGTAAGCAGGCGGATAAGAAAGCAGCACTGGCGTGCATGGAAGCCTTCGGTACCACCGACTTCCGTGATGACCTCACCAACATCACGGTCCCGACATTGATCCTTCATGGTGATGGGGACGATGTTGTTCCCTTCGAAGGATCAGGGGCACGTACCCACGCGGCCCTGATCGGTAGCGACCTGCACATCATCACCGGGGCACCTCACGGTTGCAACGTCAGCCACCCCGATGATTTCAACCAGGCACTATTGACCTTCCTTAGCAAATAACCCCCCCCTTCTCCAGCCAGGACCTGACATACCGGCAGCGATCGCCCTCCCAGCAGTGAAGTCGCTGCCGGCATGTCGCGCACCCCGACCCGGCGATCCTTTGCCGAAGACCGGCTGAGGAGGGCATGGTTTGCGTGATATCTCCTCCCGAGGGAAGAGCTAGGTGGAGGCCCGGACGCTGGACCTGTAAAACGACAAGCGACCAGCAAGACCACGAGTTATCAACAATTCAAGAAGGAATACTGCATCTCATGTCCGATCTGACTGCTCTTGCCCTGATCTGCACTCTCACCCCCTCCCCCACCCCGTCCAGCAGTGAACTCATGGCCCACCACATCCTCGACGAACTCAAGGGCCACGGCGTCAGCACTTCCTCGCTCCGGGTGGTGGACTACGACGTCAAACGCGGCGTACAAACCGACATGGGCGAGGGTGATCAATGGCCGGACATCCGCCAGCAGATCCTCGCCGCTGACATCCTGGTCCTCTCCACCCCGATCTGGATGGGCCACCCCTGCAGCGTCGCCCAGCAGGTCATGGAACGCCTGGATGCAGAACTGTCCGAAACCGACGAAGCAGGCCGGCCCATCATGTACGGGAAAGTCGCCGCCGTCGCCGTCGTCGGCAACGAGGACGGCGCCCACAAAACCATCGCCGACCTCATGCAAGGACTCAACGACGTCGGCTTCACCCTCCCCGCCCAAGGTGGGACCTACTGGGTCGGTGAAGCCATGCAGACCGTCGACTTCAAAGACCTCGATACGGTGCCCGACCCCGTCGCCTCCACCAACGCCGGCCTCGCCCGCAACGCCGCCCACCTCGCCACCTACCTGAAAACCACCAACTACCCCACCCAATAACCAACCACCAGGACAGAGCCACCCTGGAGCCCCGCCCGGATCACCCCAGCCAGCACAAACCGCTACCCCAGGCGACAGCCAGAACCACCGCTCTTTCACACCAACTGATTGGGATCACAAACTGAATAACAACCCAGGTGAACCCCTCCTGGTCCTACCGGCATCCCGCTGGAGACCACTGGAGGAGATACTGCACATACTGGGACGACTACCAAGTGGAGACAATCCTCCCCGGGTCGGGGCAAGGACTCACCTCGATGACCATCGAGCTCTAATCGCGTCGAGCTCCGATTGCGTCGAACTCCGCCCGCTCAGTACCCCGGTGGTTTGGTGGCGATACCGTCCAACCACAGATGATCCTTCGCGTCGCTATGCGTACTTCCCGTGCCGACATGTTTACCGTCGATGCTGCCACCCCGGGTGATGACATGAACCATGGCCATGCCATGACCCCGCCCAAGCCCGTACTCCTCAGAAAGCCAGGACAGGATAGGACCCGCCTTCGTCCCGGGACCCAGACCTCGCTGCTGCGCGATGTCGATCAACTGGCGCGGAGTGAACCCCGTCTTCTTCTCAACCGCATCAAGGTAGGCCTGGAACGACATCACTGTCCCCTCTCGTCCGGCCAGTATCCCGCATCCGCGAAACACCCGCCAAAGAATCCTTTACTCCTCCGCACAGAAGGCAGGTATCTGTAATGCGGGATACAAACAGGTTCCGTGATTTCTGTGTAGAGCACTAGATTAGGCATCAAAGAGTCACTCCTCCCCCAGGAGGAATGTGTCGTGGTCTTGGTCTCAGCCAGAAAGACACCCAGTCATGCCCTTCCCCATCACCGCTCTCGTCATCCCGGGTCCCTCACCCTACGAGCACCCCACCACTGCCACCACGACGACGGCGACGACGGCTACCACGACGACGACCGAGGGTGCACCCGACACCCCGGATCTTGTGGCTTTGCTCCTGGCCGTAGGGCACAAGGACGAGAATGCGTTCCGGGCACTATATTCAGCGTGTTCACCACGGGTGTTCGGCATGGCCCGCCGTATCGCCCGGAATCCTGAGATCAGTGCCGAGATCACCCAGGAAGTGTTCCTCCAAGTCTGGGAACAAGGCGCCCGCTACACACCCTCCCTCGGTCAGCCCCTCACCTGGCTGCTGGTCCTCACCCACCGCAGAGCAATCGACCGGATCAGAAGCGAAGTAGCCCGTGATACTCGCGGGCAGAAATGGGCAAACGAGCACATCAGCCACCCCTTCGACGAAGTAGCTGACACCGTCCTAGGACGCGATGACGCCCACCGCGTCCACGCAAGCCTCGCACTGCTCTCCCCCGTACAACGCGAAGCGATCTGCCTGGCATACTTCTCCCACCTCACCTACGCCGAAGTCGCTGACCACCTCGGCGTCCCGCTCTCGACCGTCAAAACCCGGATCCGCGACGGACTAGGAAAACTCCGGACCATGCTCAACGAACAAGACACCCACCCCTAACTGTGTCGGTGTCGGTGTCGGTGTCGGTGTCGGTGTCTACGCTGTTATCGATGCGATGCGCATGGCCCGTGGTACTGGGCTGTGTTTTTCCGATTCTCAGAGGTTGGTATCTTCCTATGAATCTTTCCCCTTCAGCGAAGGGTGTACCCGATCCTGCTGCCTGCGATGCCTCCTCCACCCTGGGCTGCCCTACCGGTACCTTCGAGTACAGTTTCGCTACCCAATGCTTTACCTGGTCGGACCAGATGTACTCTCTCCACGGGTATGAGCGCGGGGACATTGTCCCTACCCTCGAACTCGGGATAGCTCATATAGATCCAGCCGATCGTGAGCGGGTGTGTGAGCTCTGGGACCAGCTCCTCCTCGAGAAGGGCCCCCTCGCGAATTACCACACCATCATCGATACCCGCAGCCGTAGACACCAGGTCCTCAGCGTGGCCGACACAGTCACTGACGACGCACATGTGATCGGTATTCGCGGGTTCATGACAGACCTCACTGCTTCCATTCATGAGGACTCCCATCGACGTGCAAACGAGGCCGTGGCCCGATCAGCGCAGCACCGGGCCGTAATTGAGCAAGCCAAAGGAATCCTCATGGCCGTGCAGATGCTCACCCCGGACCACGCCTTCCACGCCTTGAGCCGCCACAGTCAACGCACGAACCGTAAGCTCACCGACATCGCACAAAACCTCGTCGCAGCAACGAATCACCCCACCACCCTCGCCGACATGGCCCGCACCATCTGCGCGGAGAACCTCATCTGAACCTCGGCGTGAAACACCACGCACGATCCCTGAACCCACTTCCGCGCAACACCCCTGCGCGCTCCTTCGCTATACCGGTGCTCCGCGGATTTGATCGGTCGACGCAACAGAATCCAGGATCCTCATCCGTCCACCCGACACGGTAACCGGATACGACCCGGGTGTTCTTCGGTGTTCCTGCGCTTTCTTCGGTTTTTCTTCGAGGTTCCGGCACCGGTGCGTTGATGTGCGGGTCGGAGGATTGAGCTCAGAAGGGCAAGGAACCCCACCTCAAGGGGGTTCGGTATCTTCCCCTAGGTCTCCTGACACTTCTTCCACGAAACGGGTCTCATCATGGCACGCACCGCACACACCGCACCCTCCTCGACGTCCTCCCGCAAGGCGTCGAAGCTGAGCCTGAAGTCCACCTCGGGCAAGGTCCTGGCCTCCGTCGCCCTGCTCGGTGTCGCCGCGTCCGTGGCAGGACTGGGCACCTATGGTTCCTTCACCTCCACGACCTCCGCCAGCGAGAACGTCACCGCCGGTACCGTCAACGTGGCTCTCGGGGCCACCGGCACCGCAGCCAACCGCCTCAGCATCGCCTCCACCGGCGTCGTCCCCGGTGACAGCATCCAGCGCGTGGCCACCCTCTCCAACACCGGTAACCAGGACTTCGGTGGCGTCACCCTCGCCACCACCAACGCCGCCGGCTCCCCGAGCAACAAGCTCACCACCGACGCCGTCAACGGCCTCCAGATCGCCGTCGACGCCTGCTCCGTCCCCTGGACCGAGGCCGGCACCGCCCCCGCCTACACCTACACCTGCGCCGGAACCATCACCAGCGTCCTGTCGAACCGCCAGATCATCATCCCCGACACCCCCCTGACCGGTCTGAGCTCCGTGACCGCAGGCAAGACGGACAACCTGCGCGTCACCGCGACCCTGCCCGTCGCGGCCGACAACACCTTCCAGGGTCTGAACAGCAACGTGAACTTCGCCTTCACCGCCACCCAGCGCGCCGCCACCAACCGATGACACCACACCCGTCGGTCACCCGTCGGTGACCGACGGGGCCGGTGCGCGGTGCCGGGCACCCGGCTCAGGTCTTGCTCAGCTTTGTCCCCACAGGGCGTACCGCATCCTGCTGCCCCACTAGGCTGACGAGGATCGCGCCGGTACCGGGGACACCGTGGCCCCGTCCGGCAGGCGCGTGCCGTGGTGGATCGGCGCGCTGATCAGGACGGGGCGAGGGTGGCGGCGACCAGGTGGACGGCATGACCCTGCTGCCGGGGCGCAGTGGTGAGCCCACCACACTGCTGTCCAAGATCCTCCTGTCCGTCGTCGTCGTCGGCACCGCATCGGCCGTCTCGGGACTCGGCACCTACGGGTCGTTCACCTCCGGGACCTCGGTCGACGACGTCCTCGCCTCGGGCTCCGTCGTCGTGCGGCTCGGCGCGGACGGGACCTCCGCCAACCGCATCCCGGTGGCCTTCGACGGCGTCGTCCCCGGCGACACCGTGCAGCGCGCCGCCACCCTCAGCAACACCGGGGACCAGGACCTCGGAGGGATCCCCCTGACCCCCAGCCCCTCCGCCCCCTCGGCCCTGACCGCTGACGCGCCCCGCGGTCTCAGGTCCACCGGGGGGGCCCGCAGCGAGGCCGGGGCGGAGCCGGGCCCCGCCCCCGCCTACTCCTACACGTGCCCCGGGACCACCAGCGTGGTCCTCCGGGACCGGCCCGTCATCGGCGAGGACATCCCGCTACCGGGTCTGTCCTCCACCACCCCCTCCGGCACGGACCATCTCCGCCTCGTGGTCGGGCTCCCCGCCGGCGCCGGCAACGCCTTCCAGGACCTGACCAGCACCGTGAACTTCACCTTCCCCGCAACCCAACGCCCGGCAACCGACCGCTGACCCCCGGAGGACGACATGCACGCATCACACACCGGGGCCCGGCCCCGCCCGCTATCCCGGATCCTCTCGAGGACGATGAGCCTGATCGGTACCGTGGTCGTGGTAGCGGCGGTCCTCGTGTTCCTGTTCCTCGCGGTCGGGCCCCGCTTCCTGGGCTACCAGACGGCGACGATGCTCACCGGCAGCATGGCCCCGGGCATCGTGCCGGGCGACGTCGTGGTCACCACCAGGCAACCCGTCTCGGAGATCGCGGTCGGTGACGTCATCAGCTACCACATCCCCGTCGAGGACAACCGGGTGGAGACCCACCGCATCATCGAGGTCATCGCGAACGAGGACGGCACCACCGCCATCCGCACCAAAGGGGACGCGAACGAGGCCGTCGACCCGTGGACCGCGACGCTGGAGGGTGACTACTACTACAGGGAGGCCTTCTCCATCCCGGCCGTCGGGAACGTCATCCGCGCCCTGCGCGAACCCGCCGTCCGCAGTGTGCTCGTCTACGGTGCGCCGGCGGTCCTCGTCGCCGGGGCCCTCGCCACCATCTGGGCACGACCCACCCGCAAGGACGACCCCGCACCGGACACTGGTACTGCCGACACCGGTACTGCCGACACGGGCACCAGGATTAGGACCGGCACGAGGACGGGTACCGAGACCGGCACTGGGGCAGGTGCCGGAGCTACTACGGAAACCACCAACCTCTGAGGACCATTGTTCGGGTACATCCATCCCCTAAAGGGCACCTCACCTCGTGAGAGATCGCCTCGTGAAAGTTTCTTGAGGTAATCTGCGGTGTTCGCCCCAGCGTTGACGTCGGGTTCCTCGAGCACACTTGGACGTATGCTCGGCCCCCACACCCCCACCCCACACGGCACAGGTGACGATAAGTACACCCGCGCTGATGGTGACACAGGTGCTCCCGGGCACGATGGTCGTGGTGGTGCTCATGAAGTTGCTCACGGTGCTACTTATAGGAGCAAGCTGCGGGCAGTACCCGTACGCTGGTTATCTGTGCTCCTGCTGGTGGCCGGTACCTTCCTGGCCGGAACGGCCCTCGCCCAGGCCTCGTTCACCGGCGGGGCAAATGCCCCGGTCAGCGTGGGTACCTACGACATCCCTGCGTCCACGAGTCTCACCGGCACCTACAGCTGCGACAACCGGCGCACCATGACCGTGAACATCACCGGTTTCGGCCGCGTCGACAGAGCCACCGGCTACACCCTCACCCTCGCCGAACCCGGTACGAACCCCGCAGCGACCACCCAGCAGCTCACCGCAACCCAGACCACCACCACCATCACCCGGGCCACCACCCGGACCGGGAACTTCACCCTGAACCTCACCGCCCGGGTCGGTACCTGGACCAGTGACACCCCACTCACCCGCACCCTCACCCGCCCCGCCTAAAAACCCAGACCACAAAGCTACGGACCTCATGGACCTCATGGACCTCATGGACCTCATGGACAGGACACTGCCGGTCATTGACACCCACGTCATCGACATCCTCGCCCAGGAACTACACTCCTACCCCGACGCCCTGGACTTCATCGACAGATTCGTGGCCCTGCTCCCCGAACGCATCAACGCCATCCACAACGCTCTCACCCGCTCCGACCTGGAACAGGCCACCATCACCCTGCTCAGCCTGCACACCAGCGCCGCCATGGTCGGAGCCACCCAACTACACCACACCACCACCAACGCCCTGGCCACCATCACCAACGGGCACACCACCCACACCCACACCCAGAACCTCACCCGGCAACTCACCCGTAACGCCGCCAACTACACCACCGCCTACACCACCCTGCGAGACACAACCCAGAAAACGCAGCTTAGAAGTAAGCACAGAGCCAGTCCCTGACATCAAGGGGGCCAGAATCTCTGCAATCACCGGGACATGCAAAAAGGTCAGGTGTTCCACCCTGCAAGGACCACATCCAGGCTGTGGTGGCGTGCGGGATCGACGGTGTTCTTCCGTAACCAGGTGCGCTGGCGACCCAACCAGATCACCAGTACCTTCTCCGACCTGTCCTGACCGTTCCCGTCGTGAGGACGATAAGTCGGGAACCGGCCATTGACTACCCGGAACTCCTCGACCTCGTGCAGGCGCTTCTCCCACAACACGGTGAGATTCCCGCGAACCACACCACCCCAGTCTCCTACCCGATCCAGGGCAGCAACCTTTTCCGGGGGGAGGCGCCCGTCCTGATGGGCCCGGCGTTGGGCATGCACCCACTTGTACACCCGGCACTCATCCACCCCGCCGAGTTGGGACGGTGCCCTCCCCTGCTCGGCCATGTGAGCGGCGTACGCGGCATAGTGGCCCCACCACGTCTGTTCCCGCCCAGATTGTCGTGAGCGTGCAAGCCCTGGGGCCGGCTGGTCATGAGCCACCCAGCACCGACCCCACCACCCCGGGTCTCGGAGGATGCGCTGCTCGACCGCACGACGCACACGAGGCCGACCCACCCGGCACCACCGGGCAATCACCCCTATGGGGACACCGCGCGAGAACATCAAACACCACTCCTCAGCACCACCACGAACACCGACACGGGTACTAGCAGAAGCACTCATGGCGTGGGGTTAACCTCTGTTGGTGGACACCTGAAGTAGCGGGATTTTGGGATTCTGCGGGAAGGTGTTCCTGTGAGCACGACACGACGTAAATTCACTCCGGAGTATCGGCGGGAGGCTGCGCGCCTTG
>NZ_LGIU01000048.1 GCF_001187915.1 Arthrobacter sp. RIT-PI-e
TTCTGGTCGATGATTTCTCCTGTCACAGGATCGATCATCGTCTCTGTTGCTTCGGTCGTGAAGTCTTTCACGGCCATCTCCTTTCGGATCAGGCCGGACCCTCACACACCGTTATTCAGACAGTCCCCCGGAGGCCCGCCGAGCGGGCCCGCACCTAGGGCGGCACCCGGGGTGGTGCCCTAAGTGCGCAGACAGAGGGGCGGCGGGAACACCCGGGGCGAGGGTAGCCCCTCACCCACCCACCAGCTCGAAGCCAAGAACAAAGGTGCGAGGTAGGTAAGGGCCGGGGATGAGACGACACCCCAGGAGAGACCAGACAACGGCACAGGGTCAATGGTGGGGGAACACCAGAGGACCGTGTGCCGCCGACACGGGTAAGTCGAGCAGCGAGCGCGGTGGGTTACGTGAACCAGGGCACGCCACGAGGCCCTGGGGTTCGCGCAGGGGTCGGGTGCTGAATGGGCAGGCTTGGGTGCTCGATGGTCAGGCCAGGGTGCGAGCGGGGTTGTTGCGTACCCGGTCGTATCTGTGCGTGGTGCGGGAGCCGGTGTGGCTCATGTTGTCCTGCAAAACGTGAAGGGAGATGCCGGTTTTTGGTGCGGTGGTCGTGGAGGTGTGGCGGAGGCTGTGTGGGTTGATCTGTCCCTGGGTACCCGCTACGCGGGCCAGGTACTGCACAGTGCGGACTGTCTCGGATGCGCTTTGGTATCTGCTCGTGGCTGTCGTGAGAGTAGGTGGGCCTGTGCTGCGAGCGCTTGTGGGTTCTTGCCCGATGGTTTTGGGGTGTGTGTTCGGTGTGTGCGTTGCTGGTGCCGGCGCCGCCGTCTTTGCCGTAGGGCCGCTCGTGCGCTGGATGGTCAGAGTTCGATGCCCTGTCTCGTGTGCGTAGTGTGTGGTGTCCGTGGTCAGCGCCTCACCGGATCGAACACCTGTGGTGGGTCCGCTCCGGGCTGAGCAGGTCGAGCCCGTGGAGCGTCGAGCCGCTCATACAGTGCGGTGATGTTCCTGCTGTACGCGCGCAACGTGTGCGGGTGTACCAGGACGGGGAAGCTTTCACGCCGCGATGATCCGCTCATGAGCAATCGGGTTGGCAGGTGGACTACCACTTGGGGTGAGACCCATACCCATGATCACGGACACTTTTCATCCGGATATCAGGGGCTGCGGTGCAGGACCTGCTTCTGGGTGAGAGCGGTCATCACCTGTGCCGGTTTCACGAACTGACGCTGTCGTGTCCGGCTCGCAAGGAGAGGAACTTGGTCGTCGGCTTGCAGGTCCGCCGAGCGTTCACGGCGGTCTAGGAGTCCTCCGCGTCGTCGTCCTCGTCGTCGTCGACGACTTCCCCGAGGTACTGGATCGTCAACACGGGCGCGTCCATCTCGTCGGTGCCGGCGACCGCGACGATGTAGGCCTTCTCACCGTCGAAGCCGGGCGCGATGTAGTTGTAGCTCTTCCATGCCGGGTGTTCCGCGGCACCGTGCCAGAGGATGTGCAGCAGGACGTCCTGCCACTGGGCGTCCTGTGGCAGATCGTTGAACCCTAGGGCGGTAAGGACTGTCTGCTCGACGGCGACCGGACACAGGAAGTAGTGCCGGGACGCATACGGGCTGATGTCGATCAGCTCACCGGACCTCAGTGCTCCCTGGCGTGCGGTACCCGGGTATCTCTCGGGAACCTCACGGGTGAGCTGGTGCTCGAGGAGGTCGAGCTGCTCCGTGGTGGGCTGACCCTGCGGATGCAGATACGGGTTGACCCGCGACGCCGCGTCGTAGGGGTCGAACCAGGACGGCGGTCCTCCTGTGTCGTCCGAGCCCTGGTGGTACACCTCCTGCAGTACCGACGCGTCCTCGAGGAACCCGGTCATGATGCGGTCGATCCCGACAGCACCGAGCCTCGTCCCGCACTCCGCGTCGACGTGCCTGACGCCTTTGCGGGCGAAGCAGTAGACGGCCAGTTCGTGGGCGAAGGTGCGCGCCACGTCCCAGCCCATCTCGAAATCGGCGGCGACCTCGGCGAGCACGACGGCGAACCGCTGCACGAACGCTGAGGTGTAGTGGTCCCGGTACGCCGCAGGGAGCATGTCCACGACCTGGGCCGAGGCCGAGGCGATGTGACTGCCGATGTCGCCCCCGGTGGCCTCCAGGGTCCGAATGGCGAAGATGTCCTCGAAGATCCCGGCCAGCACGATCGGGATGGACCGGCGCAACGCCCCGCGCAGCGACTGCACGAGCACGAGGTCCCGGAGCCGTTCCTCGGGCGAGTCGTAGTTGGAGGCCGGTAACCGGCCCTCCTCGTCGAGCTGCATCCGGCCGATACACGCACCCTGCAATTCGGGCCCCCCGAAGTAGCCGAACAAGGTGAGGTCGATGCCTTCGAGCTTCCGGCCCTCGTTGATCACCTCGATGTGCTCCGGCGTCAGGTCCTGCGGGTCGATCTCAAATGCCACAGTGCAGCGTGCTCCTTGCTCGGCGATGGCGCCAGACTAACAAAGGCCACGCTGTGGGCGCTGAGCCACCTGCAGGTCACCCGCCGTCGGCAGCATCGCTCGATGGATGCACCCCTACCCGAGCCTCGGAGCACCACCCCGACCGCCGATCCGACCGACCGTGCCGGTTGTGCCCCGCCTCGTGGTGCAGCGCGCCCGGGCATGGTGCGGTGCGGCGCTGATTCTGGACTGCTTCCGGGCCGGGCCCGGGTAGTCTCCTGCACATCGTGTGGCATCCCGGCCGTGGTGGGGCCCTTCCACGGGTAGAGGTGCACAAGTCGGCTGCGGCCCCCAGATCGGTGAATCCGCGTGATCCGCACAACCATCTCCGGGAGGATCAGCGGTGAGGCTGATGTACGCACCCTGTGGCGCTTGGGGGCGGATGTCCTCGAACAAACTCCCCAGCGCCGCGGCGGCCCCGCGGGCCGCCCGCCGCAACGCACGGACGAAGGAACACCGCAACCCCCCACCACGGGTGAGAGCCGCCACCCAGGTGACTCCGGCCCGGTGACTGGGTGCGTGGTCACGGTCGGAGAGGACCGACCGCCCGGGTGTCCGGTCAGGCCTTCTACACCGCGCCCTTCTTCCTCGAGTATCGAGCGAGTCCGTCCTGGGTCTGGTACTCGGTGACGTTCATCCTGAACCCGGTGATCTTGTGTGGCCCCGGCGCGCTGGTTCTGCCCTCGTACATGGCGGCCATCACGACGTCGACCCACTGCTCGATACCACCGGCGGTCCTGATGGACCTCAACGCCTGGGAGACATAGGTGCCGCCCTTCTCCCCGATGGTGACCTGGCGGCCGTTGTCCAGGGTCGCGGTGAAAGTGACCTTCTTGTCCCGGTGGGCCTGGCTGCGGGCCACACCGGCGAGCTTGTCCATGATCGCTTTCAGCCCTCGGGCGCGGCTGTCCTTGTTGGTCCTGCTCATGGTGACCTGATGGACCCGGTTGCCGTCCTTCGAGTACGACGAGCTCTGACTGAACCTGTTGGGCACCTTGGAGACATACCGGCCGTCGGTGTCCTCGGGCACGACGGTGGGCGCTTTGACCTTACTGCCGTCCGGGGTTGGCACGGGCGGGTGCTCGGCGCCCTGCTTCGCGCGCACGGGCACGATCCCGCCGTCCTTGCTCCGTCGCCGGGGTGGACGACGATCCACCACCCCGTTGTCCCGTAACGAGACCAGGGCGGCCCGGAACGACTCACCCCGGGACTCCCCGTTCAGCAGCTTGCCCACCATGCGCGGGGACCGGCCCAGCTCCGCGGCGATGTCGGCCCGGCTGAGCTTGCGCACCTCCATGACGCCGCGCACGAGGTCCGCCACGGACTCGGGCCCATCGGGTACACCGTTCTCGGTCATGGTCTATGCACCCCAGGCTGCGCAGGGTCCTGCCACTGCAGCTCTCTTCTTCAATGCGTCACGCTGATCCTTGGTCACCGGAATCTTCATCTCACCAAGGAGCAGACCCTGGAGGCGGATGCGGCCCTCCCTGCCGTCGTCGCCCCCACCGTGCCCGGCCGGCAACGACCACCCGGGCACGGTACTGGTGTAGATCGCGTCCCCCTCGATCCCCAGCAGGGTCCTCGGGTCGACGTGCAGGGCGCCTGCGTACCGGCCCTGCGTCCCCGGGACCGGGGAGGGCGCGGAGAGCACCTGGGCTCTGGACCACCCCCATACCTGGGACGCCAGCTCCGGGTGATACCGGGACCTGTCCGCAGCGGACAGCTCCGGGCGGGCCGAATACACGAATCGATCCCCCACCTGCTCGTACTCCACGTTCGGCGGCAGGTCATCGACATGATCGACCGAGAGGGGCGACTCCTTACCGCGCATCACGAACCGGCCGATCCCGTGGATCAGGATGTTCCGCAGTGCGTTCAGCACCGCCCGCTTCACCACCGGCTCCGCTTCGGCGTCGGCCACCTGGGCGCGCAGGCGCTTGATCCGTTCGGCGAACGTGTCCAGTGGCCGTAGTTTCTCGGTGAACCGGATGCCTTCCAGGGGTTCGATGCCCCACCCGAAGCGCTCCGCGACCAGCAGCTCCCGGTGATCGGCCCACGTCACCCCGGTGGCCCCGGGACGGTTCGGGTAGTACCAGTCCGTCGAGCTACCGGGATCCTGCACGCCCAGGATGCCGACATGCGGCCAGGTGTCAGGCACCCGGAACCTCACGCGGTAGCGGGCCTTGGCGTACCTACCCGCTGATCCCTGGAAGAACCACAGATCATTGGCCTGCTCGTAGGTCAGCTCGGTCGCCGGTCCGACGCCGAGCTCGGCGCAGTGCGCCGCGTACATGAACCTCCCGTCCGAGTGCGCGAAGGTATCGATCATCGGGGTCTGCCTGGAGTCCACGAGCGCCACGGTATCGGGGTGCTCGGAAGCATTCGGACCGGCGACCAGATGCTCCATGTGGTGCTGACCCGAGGTCGCATGCAGGAGTTCCGCGACGGCGTCACTGACCGGTTCCGGGTCGAAACGCGTCCCCTTGCGCTCGGTGACACTGAACGCCCACAGAATTGCTCCCGTGAGCCCGGGGGACATCAGCGGCGTCGCCATCTCCGGTTCGACCCGGTTGAGATAGTAGCGCAGCGCACCCCACGCGTGCGATGCCTGGACGGGAGACAGGATCACATCACCGAACCAGGTGGAGGCCATGCTGATCTCCACCTTCTGCCCTGTCAGCGTGTTCGTGTACCGTCCGCGCTTGTCGTCACGCCGGTAGTGCTCCCCGTGAGCCCACCCCGGGGTCGGGGTGTCCATCCAGCTCTGACGGTCCTTCGGCGTCCGCGGCTCAGCCCCGGTGAGCATGATCCACTCGACCCCCGCATGTGCGGCCGTATCCAGCAGGTCATCGAGCTGCGGTGTCCTGTGCCGCGACTTGATCACCGTCGACACCGAGCGCCCGTCCAACGTCACACCCCTGCCGGTGGTGGCGTCCAACCACATCACCGGTTTCGGCTTCGGCTTCATCGTCACCGGCCGCACAGCCACTCCGTTCGCATCTGTCCTCGTACTCCCACTTCATTCTTGCATCAGCGCCATCGACCAGCCGTCCCGCGACATCACCCGCCAGCAGAACCGGCCTGCCGACGAGCACGACGACGAGCCGGGTCCGTCACGCCGAACCCCGTCCGCCAGCGCGCCACGATCCGGCCGGGACCCGGCCAGCGGTGCGCGACCGGATGCAGGGATGAGGACCGCCGCAGCCCGGCACCGACCTCACGACGGAGGTCCCCGGTGCTCGTGGGTCTCACCGGGAGTCACCCTGATCAGGGTGGCTCCCGGTGGTGGCGTGTCAGAGCATGTCGAGGGGTTGCGGGCGTGTGGGCGGCGGGAAAGCCTGGTCCAGACGGGCGAGGTCGGTGTCGTCGAGGTGGATCTCGCGAGCGGCTGCGTTCTCACGCACGTGCTCGGCGGTCGAGGCCTTGGGGATCGCCAGGACGTTGCCGGTACGCATCGTCCACGCCAGGGCGAGCTGCGCAGGTGTCGCACCGAGCTCATGCGCGAGATGTGCCAGGTCGGCGTTGCCGAGCAGCCGTCCTTGCTCCACGGGGGAATAGGCCATGACGGGCATGCTCGCCGACGCGGCGAACGGCATCAGGTCGAACTCCGGCCCACGGCGGGTCACGTTGTAGAGGACCTGATCGGTCTGGCACCCGTCGGGTAGGTCCCGGAGTTCGTCGGTGTCGAAGTTACTCACACCCCACCCACGAATGGAGCCCTCCGCGACGAGGGACTCGAACCCCGCGACGGTCTCCCCGAGGGGGAATCGTCCACGCCAATGCAGCAGGTACAGATCGAGGCAGTCGGTACCCAACCGCTCCAGGCTGGCATGGCACGCCTGAATGGTTCCCTTCATCGAGGCGTTCGAGGGCAGGACCTTGCTCACCAGGAACACCTCCTCGCGTCTGCCGAGGATCGCGTCGCCGACGAGGTCCTCGCTGCGCCCGTTCCCGTACATCTCGGCCGTGTCGATCACGGTCAAGCCCAGATCGATACCGGTACGCAGCGCATGGATTTCGGTATCGCGATCCGCGGGAGAGTCGCCCATGTTCCACGTCCCCTGCCCCAGAGCAGGAACCGCCGTACCGTCAGGGAAAGTGATCATCCCCCAACGCTACAACCCGAGCAGCTGACCCGAGGGGCGCCGCCCGTATTCTCGTGGGACTCCACGGTGGGGCGCGCCCATGCGCGAACCCTCGTTCGTCGAGCCGGCGAGCGCGGTGATGAATCCTGGACCGGGTGGAACCCTGTGGTGAGAGCGGATACCTGATCCGAACGACGTCGTGGGCGCGAGCCGTCCACGGCTCCACCGGTGACGAGGTGCGGACCCCGGACGCGGTGGGACCGATGACCTGGGCACGTTCCTGTTCGAGCTGTCCGTGTCGGATCACGAATGGTGACCGGGGTGTGTCGAGGTTCCGAGCTCCGGCCCATCCCGTCGCTCCGCAACGGGCGGCGAGCGCATGCCGTGCCAGCGCCGGTGGGTGTCCGGGTAGCATCCCGAAATGGCGATGCGTCGACGTACGGCACGGTGTCCCGGACAGCGACGACCTGCCTCCTCCGGCAATTGCACATGTGGTCGCTGGCTACCTGTCGGCAGGATTCGCCAGGAAGATCATGAAGCCGCCGGAACACGACCCGGATCATGCATCGGCCTCGTGGAGAAGGACGATCCCGCCAGAGGCGATGGTCGGTTCCGTACTGCGCCAAGGGATTTGGAGAGGCTTCAACCGCCCACGTACTCGGCGAGGTGGCGACCGGTCAGGGTCGAGGCCGCCGCGACCAGCTCGGCGGGCGTTCCCTCGAAGACGATCCTCCCGCCGTCGTGTCCGGCTCCGGGTCCGACGTCGATGATCCAATCGGCGTGCGCCATGACCGCCTGATGGTGCTCGATGACGATCACGGACTTCCCGGCGTCGACCAGTCGGTCCAGCAGCCCCAACAGGTTCTCGACGTCGGCGAGGTGGAGGCCGGCCGTGGGCTCGTCGAGGACCAGGATGCCGCCCTTCTCCCCCATGTGTGTGGCGAGCTTGAGGCGCTGGCGCTCACCACCGGAGAGCGTGGTCAGCGGCTGGCCAACGCTCAGGTAACCGAGTCCGACGTCGGCAAGTCGGCCGAGGACGGCGTGGGCCGCCGGTACCTTCGCGTCCCCTGCGGCGAAGAACCCGGCCGCCTCGCCCACCGGCATGGAGAGCACCTCGCTGATGTTCCTGCCCCCCAGCGTGTACTCGAGGACCTCGGCCATGAAGCGCCTGCCGCCGCAGACCTCGCACTCGGTGGCGACGCCGGCCATCATCGCCAGATCCGTGAAGATGACGCCCGCGCCGTTGCAGGTGGGGCACGCGCCCTCGGAGTTGGGGCTGAACAGGGCGGGCTTGACCCCGTTGGCCTTCGCGAAGGCCTTGCGGATCGGCTCCAGCATGCCGGTGTAGGTCGCGGGGTTGCTGCGCCGTGATCCCTTGATCGCCGTCTGGTCCACTGCCACCACGCCCTCGCGCCGCGAGACCGAGCCGTGGATCAGCGAGCTCTTCCCGGACCCGGCGACCCCCGTGACGACGCACAGCACGCCGAGGGGGATGTCGACGTCGACGTCCTGGACGTTGTGGGCGGTCGCGCCCCTCACCTCGAGGACGCCCTTCGGCGAGCGGAGGCCCTCCTTGAGGGCGGCGCGGTCGTCGAGATGCAGGCCCGTGAGCGTCCTGCTGCTGCGTAGGCCCTCGACCGTCCCTTCGAAGCAGACCGTTCCACCGGCGGTCCCGGCACCGGGACCGAGATCGACGACGTGGTCGGCGATCGCGATCAGCTCCGGTTTGTGCTCCACAACCAGCACGGTGTTGCCCTTGTCGCGCAGGCGCAGCAGGAGGTCGTTCATGCGCTGGATGTCGTGCGGGTGGAGGCCGATGGTCGGCTCGTCGAAGACGTAGGTGATGTCGGTGAGCGAGGAGCCGAGGTGCCGGATCATCTTGGTGCGCTGGGATTCGCCGCCGGAGAGGGTGCCCGACGGCCGATCGAGGCTGAGGTAGCCGAGGCCGATCTCCACGAAGGAGTCGAGCGTCTCCCCCAGCGCCCCGAGAAGGGGTGCGACCGACGGCTCACGGAGGCCGCGCACCCAGACGGCGAGGTCGCTGATCTGCATCCGGCAGGCGTCGGCGATGCTGACGCCGTCGATCGTCGAGGAGCGCGCCGCTTCGCTGAGGCGGGTGCCGTCGCACTCGGGACACGTCGTGAAGGTCACGGCCCGGTCCACGAAGGCGCGGATGTGGGGCTGCATGGACTCGCGGTCCTTGGCGAGCATCGACTTCTGGATCTTGGGGACCAGTCCCTCGTAGGTGATGTTGATGCCGTCCACCTTGATCTTGGTCGGCTCCTTGTAGAGGAGGTCCTGCAGCTCACGCTCCGTGAACTCCCGGATCGGCGTGTCCGCGTCGAAGAACCCGCACCCGCCGAAGATCCGCCCGTACCAGCCCTCCATGCTGTAGCCGGGGATGGTGAGCGCTCCCCCGTTCAGGGACTTCGTCGCATCGTAGAGCTGCGTCAGGTCGATGTCGGTCACCGATCCCATGCCCTCGCAGCGCGGGCACATGCCGCCGGTCACGCTGAAGCTGCGGCGCTCCTTGACCGTGGTGCCGCCGCGCTCGATGGTCACCGCGCCCGCACCGCTGATGGACGCCACGTTGAAGGAGAACGCCTGGGGGGATCCGATGTGCGGTTGCCCGAGGCGTGCGAAGACGATCCGCAGCATGGCGTTGACGTCCGTCGCGGTGCCGACGGTGGAGCGGGGATTGGCGCCCATGCGCTCCTGGTCGACGATGATCGCCGTGGTCAGGCCCTCCAGGACGTCCACGTCCGGCCGGGCGAGCGTGGGCATGAAGCCCTGCAGGAAGGCACTGTAGGTCTCGTTGATCATGCGCTGGGACTCCGCGGCGATGGTGTCGAACACCAGCGAGCTCTTGCCCGAGCCCGAGACGCCGGTGAACACCGACAGTCTCCGTTTGGGGATGTCGATCGTCACGTCCTTCAGGTTGTTCTCCCGCGCGCCCTGCACCCGGATGAGGTCATGGGTGTCCGCCGCATGTCCGGTGCTCCCGTCCGCTGCCTGCTGCTCGTCCGCCGTCGCCCTGGTCATGGTGTCCCCTCGAAGCTCCTGCTCGGCGGTCGGCACCGCCCCTGCCACCGCCCTGCGCGGGCCGGCTCGTCCGATTGTCCTGGGTGGGGGCGTGAGCGGCAACGGCCCCGTGACCCGGACCTGTCCGCGAGTGTGATTGGCTGAAGGGATGAGCACCCCTGACCCCGGCCCCGAGCCCTCGGCATCCGGCGACGCCCTCACGGCGGCAGCGATCACCGAGCTGGTCGAGTCCGTCCTCGCGTACGACCTCCCGCCCATCGTCGTGGCGGGCCATCCGGTGCTGCGCCGTCCCGCAGAAGAGGTCCGTGGCCGGCTCGACGACGAACTCCTCGGCCGACTGGTCGCCACCATGAGAAGGGTGATGCACGCAGCTCCCGGTGTGGGCCTCGCCGCGCCGCAGATCGGCATCCCCCTCCGCATCGCCGTGCTCGAGGACCGCGGTGTCCTGGACGAGACCGTGGCTGCGGCCCGCTCCCGCACGCCCCTTCCCTTCACGGCGATCATCGATCCGCGCTACACAGCGATCGGCGACCCGATGGACAGCTTCTACGAGGGGTGTCTCTCCGTCCCCGGTTACCAGGCGGTCGTCGAACGCCACCACGCCGTCGAGGCGACCTGGACAAGGCCGGACGGCACCCGCACCACGGAGGTCTTCGAGGGCTGGCCGGCGCGGATCGTCCAGCACGAGACGGACCACCTGGACGGACGGCTCTACCTGGACCGGGCGCACCTACGCTCCCTCTCGGCCGACAGGGAACACGCACGGTGGGTGCAGCCGACCGTCGAGGAAGCGCGTCGCGGACTGGGATTCTGACCACGGCGCGCCTCCTACCGACCGCGGCCGCTACCGGACGGCGGTGTCCGAGGGGTTCGACGCCGTCGGGAGGTGGCGTGCCCACCAGCGCAGGATGTGCTCGAACCGCTGCCTGCGGTGCCACGGGGATCCGGAGCGTGAGAGCTCATGCGTCTCGCCCGGGAAGATCAGCATCTCGGTCTCGACGCCCTGCTTCCTGAGGGCCGTGTAGTACCGCTGGGCCTGCTCGATGGGGCAGCGCAGGTCCTCCTCGGAGTGGATCACGAACGCCGGTGTCCGCACGTCACCGATCTTCGCGAAGGGGTTCTGCGTCTCCACATGTCCCGGATTGGTGCCGGTGTACGCCTCGGAGAAGAACCAGCCGATGTCGGCGGAGCCCACGAACGACGGCGGGTCCAGGTACCCGCGCTCCACGATCGCCGCCTGGAAACGGTGGTCGTGGGCGATGGTCCACGCCGTGAGGTACCCGCCGTAGGAACCCCCCATGACACCCAGCCGCTCGGCGTCCATGGCGTCGAACTCGGCGAGCGCCCCGTCGAGATAGGCGAGCACGTCCTCCAGGTCCACGGTGCCCATCGCCTCCTTGATGACCCGCCCGTGGGCCTGGCCGTACCCCGCGGCTCCGCGGGGGTTGCAGAGCAGGACGGCGTAGCCGGCAGCGGCGTACACCTGGGCCTCGTCGAAGTAGCCCCAGCCGTACTGCGCGAACGGCCCGCCGTGGATGACGAGCAGGACGGGGTGTGGTCCGTCCCCCTCGGGCAGCACCACCCAACCGTGGACCGGCGTCCCGTCCGGAGCGGTGTAGGTCCGCTCCTGCGGTTCACCGACGCGGGTGTCCGCACGGAGTCGCGCCGAGAAGTCGGAGAGCGTCCGGAGACCGGTGCCCTCGACCACCGCGACGTCGCCCGAGGTGGAGGGGTCGGTGTAGGACACGACGACGGCGCCGCCCGCCGTGTCCGCCCCGGTGACGACGGTGGCGCCGGTGACGAGGGTCTCGGTCTCCCCCGTGGAGGAGATCCTCAGCAGTTCACCGGTGCCCCGGGTCCGGTTGAAGGCGAGGACGGCGTCCGGTCCGGCGGCCACGAGGTCCTGCACGTCACCGAAGTCGACCGTCTCGGGATCGCTGAGCCTCCGGACGCTGGCCGGATCGTCGACGCACAGCACGTAGAGGGCGGTGTTCCGGGCCACGAAGTCGAGGCCCGACGGCGAGAGGTCCGAGGCCAGGAAGAAGACGGAGGACCCGTCCGTGCTGGGGCGAGGTGCCCCGCAGCCGAGCAGCGTGTCCCCGCCCAGATTGGTGAGTTGCCGGCGGTCGCCGCCGTCGAGGGCGATCGAGTGGATGTCGGAGACCAGCGTCGAATCGGCATCGTCGCCCAGCGCCGCCGTGAACAGGATGCGGCGTCCGTCCGCGGAGAAGACCGGTTCGAGGTGGTCGGCGTCCGCGCCCGTCAGCTGCGTGGCCGGCGGCACCGTCCCCTGCTCCTCGAGGGCGCCGGGGCCCTCCACGGGCTTCTGCCCGAGCCGTCCGACGGCGGTGACGTACGGCTCGTCGTCGAGGTCCGGGAGGGCGAGGGAGAAGAGCTGTGACCGCTTGTCGGTCGTGTAGCCGAGCCCGTTCATGCGGTACTTGTACTGCGTGACGAGCCGGGGGTCCTCGAGGCCGGCACCGACGCCGTCGATGGTCCCGTAGCGACCGTGCTCGGGGACGCGGGCGGCGAAGACGACGGTCGTCGAGTCCGGGGAGATGTCGAACCGGGCGACGCCGAGCGGTTGGTCGGCCAGCCGGACGGGCGCCCCGCCGGTGGCGCGCACGGCGAACAGCTGCGGCTTCCCGCCGGCGGACGCGCGCAGGAAGACGAGGACGGCCCCGTCCGGCGTGAACCGTGGCGAGGTGTCGCGGAAGCCGCGCGTGAACCGGCGACGTCCGCCGTCGAGGGTGATCTCCCAGAGCTGACCCACGTACGCGTCCGCGCGGAGGTCCGGTCGGGTGGCGGCGACCACGAGGCGGTGCCCTTCGGGGTGGAGGGCGGGAGCCCCGGTGGTGCTGAGGAGTTCGATCTGGTCCGGTTTCATTCTCCCGACTAGATCGGAAATAGTGTCCTGCGTCAACGGTTCCGCCGAACTTTCCCGGTCGGGGCTCCGTAGGATGAGCAGGTGCCCGCGATCCCCGCCTCCCTGCTCCGCTGCCCCGTCTGCACGGGAGCACTCTCGCAGCAGGACCGTGCGCTGGTGTGCGATCGCGGTCACCGGTTCGATGCGGCGCGTCAGGGGTACGTCAATCTGCTCACCGGCAGGGGATCCTCCTTCGAGGGGGACGACGCCCGCATGGTGGACGCCCGCGAGGAGTTCCTGGCCTCCGGGCACTATGCGCCGCTGAGGGACGCGGTGGTCTCCGCCGTGCAGCGGCACAGGCCCGACGCCTCCGTGGTCCTCGACGCCGGCGCCGGCACGGGCTACTACCTCCGGGGAGTCGTGGACGCCGCGCCGGACACCTTCCCGGTGGCCATCGACGTCTCGAAGCCGGCACTGAGGCGGGCAGCGCGGCGCATACCGGAGGGCATCGGTCTCGTCTGGGACATCTGGCGTCCCCTTCCGCTGACCACCGGCTCCGTGGACGTGCTGCTCAACGTGTTCGCGCCACGCAACACGGACGAGTTCCTGCGGGTCCTCTCCCCCGACGGATGCGTGGTGGTGGTGACCCCGCGCCCGGGCCATCTCGCCGAGCTCGCCTCCATCGGCCCGCTGCTCTCGGTCCCTGCGCAGAAGGCCGACGACGTCGCGGCCTCGTTCTCGGCCACCTTGATCGAGGCGGAGCGCAGGGAGCTCGACCACGTGATGCACCTCCCCGAGCATCTCGCGCGCTCCGCCCTGGTGATGGGGCCGGCGGCCCGTCACTCGGCCGTCGCCGGCGGGCGGCACCCGGGTGGGACGGACGACGATCCGCCCGAACTCGAGGTGTCGGCACGGTTCACGATCCAGGTGCTGACCACGGCCGGTGACACGAAAGCCGACAATCCGGGCGATGGCACAGAAGTGTAACGAGTGCCGCTCATCGGCGGGTGAGCCTGGTTAATGTCCGTGGGCTTTGCGAGAATGGTTCCGACGCTGCTCCCCGCGGCACGGAGATGGAGGAACGCCCTGATGGAATGGTTGCTCGCCAACGGCTGGGTCCTGTGGTTGATCCTCCTCCTGGGACTCGCCGCCGTGGAGACCCTCACCCTCGACCTGTTCTTCATCATGATGGCGGTCGGCGCACTCGCCGCACTCGTGGCCACCTTCGTCGGTGCAGGTCTCGTGCTGCAGATCGTCGTCTTCTCGGTGGTCTCCCTCCTGATGATCCTGCTCGTGCGACCCATCGCGGTCCGGCACCTGCGGAAAGGGCTGGAGGACCAGCAGAACAACATCGAGCGGCTCGTGGGAGCCGCCGCCACCGCGCTGGAGCCGGTCACGGCGCACTCGGGCACGGTCAAGATCGGCGGTGACACCTGGACGGCACGGTCCGTCGACGGAGCCGCGCTCCCCGAGGGTACGCGGCTCTCGGTCTCCAGGATCGACGGCGCCACCGCCGTGGTGGAGCGGGAGGTCCAGCGGCCCACGCCGCCCGTCGCGGAGGTGTGAACCCCCGACGATGCTCCACTCGTGAATTATTCGCGGCCCGGTCCGCGGGTCGCACCCACTCCGACAAAGGGGATCCATGGAAGGCAACGCCGGAACGATCGGGCTCACAGTAGTCCTGATCGCTCTCGTCATATTCGTGCTGGTCGTACTCGTGAAGTCCGTCCGCATCGTCCCGCAGGCCCGGGCGGGCGTGGTGGAGCGGCTCGGGAAGTACCAGCGGACCCTCAACCCCGGACTCACCATCCTGATCCCGTTCGTGGACCGGTTGCTGCCCCTGCTGGACCTCCGCGAGCAGGTGGTCTCCTTCCCTCCGCAGCCGGTGATCACCGAGGACAACCTCGTGGTGTCGATCGACACCGTGGTCTACTTCCAGGTCACGGACGCACGTGCGGCGACCTACGAGATCGCCAACTACATCCAGGCGGTGGAGCAGCTCACCACCACCACGCTGCGCAACGTGGTGGGTGGGCTGAACCTCGAGGAGGCACTGACCTCCCGTGACCAGATCAACGGTCAGCTCCGCGGGGTGCTCGACGAGGCGACCGGACGCTGGGGCATCCGTGTCGGTCGTGTGGAGCTCAAGGCGATCGACCCGCCCGTGTCCATCCAGGACTCCATGGAGAAGCAGATGCGCGCCGAGCGTGACCGCCGCGCGTCCATCCTCACCGCGGAGGGCACCAAGCAGTCCCAGATCCTCACCGCCGAGGGACAGCGCCAGGCTGCCATCCTCGCCGCCGAGGGTGACGCGAAGGCCGCGATCCTGCGGGCCGACGGCGAGGCGCAGGCCATCCACAAGGTCTTCGACGCGATCCACAAGGGCAACCCCACGCAGAAGCTGCTGGCCTACCAGTACCTGCAGACGCTGCCGAAGCTGGCGGACGGGACGTCCAACAAGCTATGGATCATCCCGAGCGAGGTCGGCGAAGCGTTGAAGGGCATCGGTAACGTGCTCGGGAGCAGCACTCCCGACTCCCCCACCGACGACGACGGCGTGATGCCGCGGGTGTGACGCGTCATCGGTGGAACGGCCGCCCACGCACTGCGTGGGCGGCCGTTCCACGTCCACCCCGCGTCGGGTTCCCCCAGCGGTCCGCACCGCGCACCGGCCCATCGGCCCGCCCCGCCGGGGAACGGAGGCGGTCCCGGCTGTATACTTAGGTGTTTGACCGCCCGCCGCAGGAACATCTGCACCACGAGCGGTGTTGAAACCCAAGCTTCCCTCCGTGCACGTGCAGGAGTGGATCCCGAACTGATCGACGTCGTCCTCGCCATCCGACGGACGTCCTCGACGAACCACAGCGGCAACGGCTCCCCGGTACCCGGGGGCCCTGGTGACAAGGAGATGATCATGAGCGATCGCAGCCTACGCGGCATGCGCCTCGGAGCGCAGTCCATGGAGACGGAATCCGGTGTCGAGCCGGCGCCTCGTCAGCGGGTGGAGTACCGCTGCGAGGACGGCGAGCGGGTGTTCGTCACCTTCTCCTCCGAGGCGGAGATCCCCCCCACCTGGGTGTCGAAGACCGGTAAGGAAGCGCTCCTGGTGGACGGCGAGAAGCCGGACACCTCGAACGACAAGCCGGTGCGCACGCACTGGGACATGCTCCTGGAACGCCGATCGGTGGAGGAGCTCGAGCAGATCCTCCAGGACCGCCTCACCATCCTGCGGGAACGTCGCGGAGACCGCCGCTCCGCCTAGGACGCCGCGCGCCCGAGCCCGCGGGGGACGGCCCCGGAGGGAGAGGAAGGCCCCCGCCACGGCGGGTGCCTTCGTCGCATGGGAGATCGTCCCGGCTCAGGAACGGCCGGTCAGTTGCCCCCAGCGAGCGACGAGACCCCAGCGGGTGACGTTGGCGATCGCCTCGAGGACGATGTTCCCGCTCATCTTCGACGCACCGAGCTCGCGCTCCACGAACGTGATGGGCACCTCCACGATCGTCAGGCCGTGCCGGGCGACCCGGAACGTCATGTCCACCTGGAAGCCGTAACCCACCGACTCGACCGCGGAGAGGTCGAGCGCCTCGAGCGTGGAGCGACGGAAGGCCCGGAAACCGGCGGTGATGTCCCGGACCGGCAGACCGAGCATGAGCCGGGAGTAGGTGCTGCCCGCACGCGACAGCAGTTTGCGGTGAACCGGCCAGTTCACCACGCTGCCACCCCGGACCCAGCGACTGCCGATCACCAGATCGGCGCGGTCCACGGCGTCGAGGAGGGACTGCAGCTGCTCCGGGCGGTGGGAACCGTCCGCATCCATCTCCACGAGGACGTCATAGCCGCGCTCGAGACCCCAGCGGAAGCCCGCGATGTAGGCCGCACCGAGCCCCTCCTTACCCGTCCGGTGGAGGACGTGGACGCTCTGGTCGTCGGCAGCGGCGCGGTCGGCCAGCTCCCCCGTGCCGTCCGGGCTGTTGTCGTCCACGATCAGGACGTCCGAGTCGGGCACCGCCGCCCGGAGCCGGGCGAGGGTCAGCGGGAGCGACTCGATCTCGTTGTAGGTGGGGATGATCGTGACGACTCGCACGCGGATGGGCCTTTCGACGGGAGGTGCGCAGCGCGCAGGAACCGGCTCCATACCTGGAGCCAAGCAGCAAGTATAGGCGACGCGCGCACCGAGCCGGGATCCCGCCGGTTCCGGCCTCGGGAACCGGGACTCCGAACAGGTCCACACACCTTCGTACCGATGTCCGCACGGACGGCGGCACCGTTCTCTACTGATCCGTGGACCTGCCCAGAGTGCCGACCCCACGTCGATGAGCAACACGCGCCAGAGAAGAGGCCGATGCGTTGCGTTCGTGGAGACCAGCCAGGTTCACCCCCGAAGGAGTTCCGCTAACCCGTAGGGCAAAAGCTTACGTGCTGTGGAGGACGTGTCAATCCGGCTCTGACCTGGGACGATGCCCTTTCCCGCAGGTCAGAGGGTGGTTACCCGGCCTCCGCCGATCGTGTGTTGCACGGGTCTCACCCCTCCCCGAAACCCTCGTCCGTGTACAGCCGCCGCCCCTCGTGCACGGTCTGGAGGCACCGCGGCGCGTTCTCGGTGTCGAGGGCGGGAAGCAGGGGTGTGCCCGCCCTCGGGTCCGTGCTCCAGGACTGCACCCGGTTGTCCGGCGTCTGCACCATCAGTTCGTCGACCTGCCAGACGGCGAAGGAGGCCGGGGTGCCGGGCGCCAGCTGTCCCAGCATCGGGTTGCGGCCCGCCGACCGCCATCCGGCCCTGCTGTGGGCCAGGAACGCGGCGCGCGCGGAGATGTTCTCGTCGGGTGTGCTGTGCTGCAGGCATGCGCGCACCGAGGCCCACGGGTCCAGGGGCGTCACGGGGCTGTCGGAGCCCAGCGCCACCGGGACCCCCGCCGACAGGAGGGAGGCGAAGCGGTTCATCCCCGCCCGGCGTTCCCCCAGCCGCTGCTCGTACAGGCCCCCCGGCCCACCCCAGAGTGCATCGAAGACCGGTTGGCCGCTGACGGACACCCCGTAGTGGGCGAGGGCGGCGATCGATGCGTCATCGGCGAGCTCCACGTGCTCGAGGCGGTGGCGCGCACGGCGCACCTCCTCCACGCCGAGTTCACGCGCGGTCCGTTCGAGACCGCGGAGGACGACGTCGAGCCCGGCGTCACCGATCACGTGGAAGCCCGACTGCACGGTCTGGGCCGTGGTGGCCACCAGGTGGGCGGTGACGTCGTCCTCGGTGAGGAAGAGCGTGCCGCTGCTCACAGCATCATCGGTGTAGGGCTGACGGAGGGCGGCCGTGCGGGAGCCGATGGAACCGTCCACGTTGAGGTCTCCTGCGAGTCCGGCCAGCCGACCACCGAACCCCCGCATCAACTCGGTCACCTGCTCCCGGGAGGAGGCCGGTTGACCCCAGTACGGGATGACCTCGGGCAGCGGGAGGTCGTGCGCGGGTCCGTCGAGGGAGAGCAGCATCTCGAGATCCTCGCGTGGAGCGATGTGGGGTGCCGCCATCTCGGTCACGGCCACGTATCCCTGGCCGGCGGCATGGAGCAGTGCCGCCCGCTGGTAGGTACCGCGCTGCGCGGGTGTCAGGTTCCGCGTGGCACGGCGGGCCGCCTCGTGCGCGGCACGGACCACGAAGCCGTCGGACCAGCCGTCCACGGAAGCGAGGCCGAGCGCGGCGGCGAGGCTGCCGGACACCGCCGCCGAGTGGAGGTCGGCCCGCACCAGGTACACCAGGGCCCCGCGGCCTGCCCAGTCCAGCTCCGCGGCGGTCGGTACACGCGCCTCGGGCCACGACGATTCGTCCCAGCCGTATCCCAGGATGGTGGTGGCCCCGGTCGCTCCGGCACCCGACACCGCCTCCAGGAGATCCCCGAGTGACCGGCACCCGGTGAGGTCGAGGGAGCCGAGGGCTATCCCCGTCTCGGTGGTGTGGACGTGCGCGTCGACGAACCCGGGCGTGATCAGTGCGCCGTCGAGATCCACCGTGGTCACGTCCGGGCCCGTCAGGTTCGCGGCCGCGTGCTCGGAGCCCACCCAGGCCACCGTGTCGCCGTCCACCAGCATCGCCGTGGCGAAGGGGTCCGCGGGGCTGTAGACGGAACCGTTGCGGTACAGGACGGGGCGGGACTGATCAGCAGGCTGCATGGGGGAGGAGGCGACTTTCTGGTGGGGAGGATGCCGTGCGGGACTACTCGGTGATGTTCGAGTAGGCCACCACACCGCGTCGGACGAGGCGGATGGCGCGGACACAGGTCTGGTGGAGGTTCCCGGGAAGATCCGGGACCTTCGCCACCTGGTCGAGCAGGTCGATGACCTGCTTCGACCAGCGCACGAAGTCCCCGGCCGCGAGATCCGTCCCGCTCAGCGAGGCCTGCAGCGACCGGCCCTGCGCCCACTTGAACATCGGCCACACCAGCGACAGCTCCGGTTCACCGGTGACCGGGAGCCGGTGCTGCTCCTCGACGTCGTTGAGACGCGACCACTGGCGGATGATGATGTCCACGGAACTCTCCAGGGCTCCGGTGGGCATCACCGGCCGCAGGCCGCGCTCCTCACGCTTCGCGTGGTACACGGGGACCGTGGCGAGAGCGGCGAGCTCCGCGGCGTCGAGATCCGTGAAGGCCCCCTCCTCGATGCAGAGGGCGATCAGCAGATCCTTCTCGCCGTAGATCCTGCGCAGCTTCTGCCCCGAGGCGCTCACCACCATGCCGTTCCCGGTGTCCTCCAGGTACCCGTAGGAGCTCAACACCTCGGACACGCGGTCGAACGTCTTGGCGATGGTGTTGGTCCGGCCGCGGATCTGGCTGCCGAGCTTGTCGGTCTCCCGGCGCAGCTTCCACCAGCGCTCCGCCCACCGGGCGTGCTGCTCGCGTTCGCTGCACCCGTGGCAGGGATGCGAGCGCAACCGGCGTCGCAGGTCGGTGATGGCCCGCTCCTCCGCGGCGGCGGACGCCGAGTACCCGGCCGCCACGCGGTCCGCACCGCGGCGGGGCGGGCGTTTCTCCGCGAGGGCGTTGCGCAGCGAGGAGGTGAGGTCGCGGCGGTCCTTGGGGCTGCGGGCACTGAAGTGCTTGGGGATCCGGATGCGGGAGAGCACCTCCACCGGTCCGTCGAGGTCCTGGACCCCGACGCGGCGGATCTGCGTCTCAAGGGTGAGCACCGTGGGGCGTGGCTCCCGGGCGGTGTCGGTGTCCAGGACCACGGCGTATCCCTGGCTCCGTCCCCCGGGAACGTCGATGACGTCCCCGGGCCGCAGTGACTCGAGGGAGGACTCCGCCGCGGAGCGCAGGGAACGGGACCTGTCCCGGGATGCCGCCGTCTCGAGGTCGGACAGCTGACGCCGGAGCTCGGAGTACTCGCCGAAGTCACCCAGGTGGCAGGTCATCGACTTCTCGTAGCCCTTGAGGGACTCCTCGCGGCTCCGGACCTGCTTGGCGAGACCCACCACGGAGCGGTCGGCCTGGAACTGCGCGAAGGAGGTCTCGAGGATCTCGCGGGAGCGCACCTGGCCGAACTGCGCCATGAGGTTGATGCTCATGTTGTAGGTGGGCCGGAAGCTGGAGTTCAGCGGGTAGGTGCGACGCGATGCCAGACCGGCCACCGCGCCGGGGTCGGTGCCCGGCTGCCAGAGCACCACGGCATGTCCCTCGACGTCGATCCCGCGCCGGCCCGCGCGGCCGGTGAGCTGCGTGTACTCCCCCGCCGTCACGTTGACGTGGGCCTCGCCATTGAACTTGTCCAGCTTCTCCAGCACCACCGTGCGGGCCGGCATGTTGACGCCGAGGGCGAGCGTCTCCGTGGCGAACACCGCCTTGACGAGCCCGGCGGCGAACAGGCGCTCCACCACCTCCTTGAAGGTGGGCAGCATCCCGGCGTGGTGGGCGGTGAAGCCCCGCACCAGACCTTCGCGCCACGTCCAGAAGCCCAGGATCTCGAGGTCGTCGGGCGGGATGTCCAGGGTGACGGCGTCCACCAGCTCGGCGATCCTGTCGCGTTCATCCTCCGTGGTCAGCCACAGCCCGGCGTGCAGGCACTGGGTGACCGCCGCTTCGCAGCCTGCGCGGGAGAAGATGAAGGTGATGGCGGGGAGCAGGTCGGCGCGGTCCAGAGCCGTGATCACCTGCGGCCGGGTGGCGCGGCGGACCAGGGTGGTCTGCGGCGGCGCCCCGCGCCCGTTCCGGGACTTCCCCCGGCGCCCCCCGGACCCACCCCAGGAGGCTCGCTGGTTCAGCCGCACCTCGTTGCTGGCGAGCTCCAGCAGCTCCGGGTTGACGTCGTACTGGTCCCTCGCCCCGGTCTCCGTGCCGGACCGCGCGGCCTCGTCGAAGGCGATGTCACCGGCGAACAGGTCCAGCAGGTTGGATCCCACCATGACGTGCTGCCACAGGGGTACGGGCCGGTGCTCGGACACCACCACGTCGGTGTCACCGCGCACCGTGTCCAGCCACGCGCCGAACTCCTCGGCATTGGACACCGTGGCGCTCAGCGACACCAGCTTGACCTCGGTGGGCAGGTGGATGATCACTTCCTCCCACACGGCTCCGCGGAAGCGGTCGGCGAGGTAGTGGACCTCGTCCATGACCACGTACCCGAGGTCGTCCAGGGAGGACGAGTTGGCGTACAGCATGTTCCGGAGCACCTCGGTGGTCATCACGATGACGTCGGCGTCGCCGTTGATGCTGGTGTCCCCGGTCAGCAGTCCCACCCTGTCGCTGCCGTGCACGGCGGCGAGCTCGGAGTACTTCTGGTTGCTGAGCGCCTTGATCGGGGTGGTGTAGAAGGCCTTCAGACCGTGCTGGAGGGCCAGGAAGACGGCGAACTCCCCCACCACGGTCTTCCCCGCCCCGGTCGGCGCGGCGACGAGGACACCCTTGCCGTCCTCGAGTGCGGTACAGGATTCGCGCTGGAACGGGTCGAGCTCGAAGTCCAGGGTCTCCTCGAAGCGGCCCAGCTGGGTCCGTGAGTGTTCCGTCCGGGCCTTCGCCGCTGCGTATCTCTCCGCGGGGGTACTCATGGATCCAACCCTAGACGCTCCCCCGGACACGGGTGTCCGGTACGGACGATGTACGCGCAGAGCGTGGAGAGGCTCCAGGACCCGATCGGGACCACGCCGCGGTACGGGCGGACGACTAGAGACCGTCGATGCGCGATGCCGTGTCGGCCCCCTGCTCCACCTCCGCCTCACGTGCGGCGTTCCTCCGGTCCCTGCGGCGATCGTTCAGGAGGCACAGGCCGATCGCGACGAAGAACAGCAGCAGCAGGGGTACGGCGAGGTAGAACATGCTGAGTGCATCCCCTCCCGGCGCGGCCATCGCCGCGAAGAGGCAGACCAGGAAGACCGTGATGCGCCAGGCCTTCAGGATCTGCCTGCCCTTGACCAGGCCCACGAGGTTGAGACCGAAGAGGAACACCGGGAGGAGGAACGCGATGCCGAAGGCCAGCATCAGCCTCAGGACGAAGGCGAAGTAGACCGAGACGTTGATCAGGTTGGCGAAACCCTCCGGGGTGAAGCCGGTGAGCACGACGACCGCGTTGGGCAGGATCAGCCAGGCCAGCGCGATGCCGGCGAGGAACAGTGGTACGGCCACGGCGATGAAGGCCAGGGCGGTCCTGCGTTCCTTGACCTTGAGGCCGGGGGTGATGAACGCCCACAGCTGGTACAGCCAGACCGGGCTCGAGATGAGGACGCCGAGGAAGACCGAGATCTGGATCAGCAGATCGAAGGGGGAGGCCGCCGTGTCGAAGTTGAGGGCGGCTTGCCGGCCCTCCTGGGCGTTGATCGTCTCGATGGGCGTGCCCAGCGCCTGCAGCACCGGATCGTAGAGGAAGAATCCTGCCACCGTACCCACGATGACGGCGAGGGCGGCCTTGAACAGGCGGTTACGCGCTTCGCGGAGATGTTCCTTGAGGGCCATTCGGCCCTCGGGGTTGGCTTTCCGACCACGGGGCCGGCCCTTTGCAGGTGACACTCGCGGATACCGGCCTAAGGGTTGGTGTGCGGGGTGCCGCTCTGTCGAGGAGCCCCTGCCTGACCCGGATTCTCGACATGAGGGTCTGCGCTGTAGCGCGGAGGTTCGGTGCCCTGGTGCGGCGAGGGGTTCTGGTAGGTGGGAGTGTAGGTCTGCTGACCGTCCATCACGCGTCCCTCGACGGGGTCGGTACCGGACGGGCGATCACTGTTGTTCTCGTCCTTCATCTGCTTCACCTCGGACTTGAAGATCCGCAGGGACTGCCCCACGCTCCGTGCCAGCCCGGGCAGCTTCGGGGCCCCGAACAGAACGATCGCAAGAACGATGATGATGACGATGTGCCAGCCTTCGAGCCTCATACCCAGTCCCTCTCGTTGATCCCTGATCCAGTTTAGTTCACAAGTGCGGCATGTCCCGCAGGAGCTGCGGCTGAC
Organism: Arthrobacter sp. RIT-PI-e; assembly: GCF_001187915.1. Taxonomy (GTDB): domain Bacteria; phylum Actinomycetota; class Actinomycetes; order Actinomycetales; family Micrococcaceae; genus Arthrobacter_D. The sequence goes on from NZ_LGIU01000048.1 coordinate 22,899, forward strand.
CCCGGTCCACCCGCTTCTGCACCCGGCGGCTGCGCCGACCGTCCACACGCCGGTCCCGTGCCATCTCGCGGGCCGCACGAACACTCTCCGGGTCCGAGAAGACCGCGGGTACGGTGATCCCGGGTACGTGCGCACTCGCGGGCCGACCGCCGTCGTCCGAGGGGACGGGGACCTGGAGGCGGTCCGTCGCCTCCCCGAAGTCACGCAGGGTGCGCATGCCCTTCCGGAACACCCGGAACCCCACGAGGGCCAGGACGATGACGCTCACCGCGACCACGGCGACCCACAACACGATCCACATCCACCACAGCATGCTGCCAGTCTAGGCCAGCGAATGGTGGGCGCGGGCAGCTTCCAGCCAGCGCAGCGTCTCCTCGCGCAGGGCATCGGGGGCCACCACGGCCGCGGATCCGCCGAGGCCGGCCACCAGGCCCGGGATCCAGGTACTCGAGGCCACCCGCAGGCGTGCAGCCAGCCGGTCCTCGCCGAACTCCTCGACGGCCTCCGCCTTGTACTGTGCGGCGATCCACCGTGCCCGCGGTTCCAACAGGAGCGTGACCGCCTGATCGGCGTCGTCGGAGCGGTAGGGGGACGATGCACGCCGGGGCGCGCCGTCGTCCGGTTCCCCCGTCTCCGTGGCGGGCTGCTCGGTCAGCGTCGCACTCTGGATGCGGTCGAGGCGGAAGTTCCGCAGTCCCCCGGAATCGACGCACCACGCCTCCAGGTACCAGGTGTCCTGGTGCAGGAAGATCCGGATGGGTTCCAGCAGCCGGTGCGTGATCTCGTCGCGGGTGGGGACGAAGTAGTCCACGGCGACCCGCACCTTGGACTGCAGTGCGGCCTGGAGCACCTCGAGGGTCGGATCGATGTCGTCCTCGGTGAGCTTGGTGGCCACCGCCGTACCGATCATGGCGGCGTCCCCCGCGGCCGCCGTCAGCTTGGTCTGCGCGCTCACGATCGCCTCGTTGTTCCGCATGCCGGGCAGCTCCCGCAGCGCCTGGAGACCCACGATCAGCGAGCAGGCCTCGTCCATGCTCAGCTTCACGGGTTCGGCGAGGTCCCGGGCGTTGGTGAGGTAGATGCGGCCGTCCTCGATGTTCACGTCCATGAGGCTGTCCGGGTAGTGGCGTGGTCCGCTGACGAAGAGCAGGTCGAGGTCCTTGGTGAGCTGGGACTCGGAGACGTCGAATCTCCTCGCCGTCTCACCCACCTCCTCCCCGGGGTGCGCCAGGAGGTAGGGCACGAGATCCAGCAGGCGCAGCAGGTGGTCCTGGGAGGAGGACTTCCTGCGCGGCGCGGGCCGTACGCCCCCGGTGATCTCCAGCCCTTCGGGGGCGGCGCGTGCGGCGTCGAGCGCGCCGTCGAGCAGCCGGCCCACCTCCGCGGCCAGCTCCGCCGGTTCCTCGAGCCGTGCGTTGGTGCCCAGCCCGGCGATGGTGGCCGCCATGGGGCTGGAGGCGGCGTACGGGACGCGCAGGAGGTCCCACTCCTCCCCGGTCCGGAGGATCTCGGTGTCCTTCCTCACCCGGAGCACCTGGCACGATCCGGGGCGGACGGCGACGACGGCCACCCGGTCGGCCTCGCCGCGGGAGAGCGAGGACAGGGTGGCGTTCATGTCGAAGTCCTCCGGGACCTCGAAGGTGCCCTTCTGCAGTGCGGGCTCCCCGGTCATCCGCGAGAGCCGGAAGAACCGCTCGGCCTGACGCGTGGTGTCGAAACCCACCAGGTACCAGTGCCCGAAGCGCGCGCCCATCCCCCAGGGATGCACCGTCCGCAGCTCCTCCCGGCCCGTGCTGGCCGCCCGGTAGGGGAACCGCAGGGGCGTCCTGGAGGTCAGCGCCTGCCAGACGAGGTCCCAGTAGGGCGCGTCCGTGGTGATGCGCGGCTGGATGAGGGGGGTGAGTTCCACGGCGCCGGGCGTGCTGCGGGAGCTGAGTTTGCGCAGCGCGCGGGACGCCGCGGAATCGAGGGACCCCTGGTCCCAGACGCCGGCGGCGAGGTTCAGGACTGCGTACTCCTCCGGCCTGAAGGTGACCCCGCCGAGCCGGTAGTCCTCCGCGTTGATCCGGTACCGCTGCACCGTGTTGTCGTGGTCGAAGAGACTGTCCTCGCTGAAGGCCTCCAGGGGTATCCCCTGTTCGCGCAGCGCGGCCTTGTCGCGGTCGAAGAGCTTCTCGCGCGCCGCCGCCGAGGTGGCTTCGCGGTAGAGATCGATCTCGTCGAACAGCTGCTCCTTCGTGAACCCGCGCCGGCTGGAGAGCAGCAGGATCACGAGGGTGAGGAGGCGTTCGGTACGTTTCACAGACACGGGGGAACCCTATCTTCAGGGGATGCGGCAACGGGGGCGCCGGCCAACACTGTTGACCTGCGCCCCCGGGGACTGCTGCGGGGCGGAACCCCGACGGGAGGTCCTAGCGGACGGCGAGAAGGTCCACCACGAAGATCAGGGCTTCGTTCGGGCCGATGGCGGACCCGGCGCCACTGGCACCGTAGGCGAGGTGCGCGGGGATCTCGAGACGGCGTCGCCCGCCCACCTTCATGCCGAGCAGGCCCTGGTCCCAGCCCTCGATGACCTGGCCCACGCCCACCTTGAAGTCCAGCGGTGCCCCCCGGTTCCAGGAGGCGTCGAACTCCTCACCGGTGGAGAACGCCACACCCACGTAGTGGGTGGACACGGTGTTCCCGGGTTTCGCCTCGGGCCCCGTCCCCTCGACGATCTCCTCGATCTTCAGTTCCGTGGGGACGTCGTGCTCGGGGAAGTCGATCTCCGGCTTCTGCCGGTCGAAGCTGCGCTGTCCGAAGGACATGGTGTTCCTCTCCTTGGGTGTGGGTACGGGGGTGATGTGCGGGCCTACTGCCCGGTGTCCTTACTGACGATGTCCACGTAGAACACGAGCGTCCCGGACGGGCGGCCGCCCGGGGCGGGGTCGCCGTAGGCCCAGGGCGCGGGAATCACCAGGAGGACCTTGGAGCCCACCTTCTGCCCGGCCAGGCCGTTGGTCCAGCCGGTGATGACGCCGGTCAGCGGGAAGCTGGAGGGCTCGCCGCGCTCATAGCTCGAGTCGAACTGCTCGCCGCTGCTGTAGGTCCAGCCGCTGTAGTTCGCACTGATGGTGTCCTCCTCGGTGAGGACGTCGCCGTCGCCCTCCTCGAGGACCTTGACCACGAGGTCCTCGGACGGCTCGGTGTCCGGGATGCTGACCTCGGGCGCGCCGTCGTCGTCGAAGGTGAAGGTGGGCAGCTGGCCGTCGTCGTCCAGGCGCTGCACGTCCTCCTGCGGGAGGATCTCGGGCTCCGGCAGCGGCTCGGGCTGGTCCTCCACGGAGACGATCCGCAGCAGCAGGATCTGCGAGGGGAGCGGGTCCGTGCTCTCCGAGCCCTCGGGGGCCTCCGGCGCCGGTTCGGTGTAGGCGACCTGCGCGCCGACGTGGGTCCCCACGAGGACGTCGTACAGGTCCGGGAGCTCGGTCTGGAGCTGATCGTCCACCACGAGGACCTGGGCCTCGTTCGCGTAGGTGTCGCCGAGGACCTCGCCGTCGTTCGCATCGAGGCCCAGGAGCTTGAAGCGGACCTGCTGCCCCGCCTGGATCTCGTCGCCCTCACCGTCCACGACCGCCTTCGCCGCGGTGGCCGTGATGTCGAGGGGGGAATCGAACTCGACGGTGGGCGCCTCGTCGTCGGACCCTCCGCTCACGCTGAAGGAGTCGAACACCTCGGCGGCCCCCGCGGAGCGTCCCACGGTGGGTTCGGAGCTTCCGCCGGGAGCTCCTCCGCACGCCGTCAGCAACAGCAGCAGCGGGAGGAGGATCGCTAGTACTTTTCGCACAGAACCACTTTCAGTGTCGGTATCCGGTTCGGGCCGCCCGTGGAGGAAGAGCCCTCCCAAGCCTAACGGCTGAGCGCTCCCCCGTTCTCCCGGGAGGCGCCCGGACACCGGAGCGGCGCACGGGGCGGGTCCGGTGTCAGAGCTGCTCGAGGAGCGCGTCCACGCGCGCGTCCACCGAGACGAAGGGGTCCTTGCAGAGCAGTGTCTGCTGCGCGCGGTCGTTGAGCTTCAGGTGCACCCAGTCCACGGTGTAGTCGCGGTCCGCCTCCTTCGCCCGGCGTACGAACTCCCCCCGGAGACGTGCGCGCGTGGTCTGCGGGGGGACGTCCACGGCGTCCTCGATCGCGGTGTCGTCCACCACCCGCCTGACCTCACCCCGTGCCTGGAGGAGGAAGAACAGCCCGCGGCTCCGTGAGATGTCGTGGTAGGTGAGATCGAGCTGCGCCGCCTTCGCGGAGTCGAGGGTGTCACCCGACCGCGCGAGGTAGCGGTCGATCAGTCTCTTCTTGATCGCCCAGTCCACCTCGGTGTCGATCCGCGCCGTGTTCCCGCTCTCCACGGCGTCCAGGACCCGTTCCCACAGGTCGAGGATCGCAGGTACGTGTGCGTTGTGCGCCCCGTGCTGCTCCACGAACGCGCTCACCCGGGCCAGGTACTCGCGCTGCATCTCCAGGGCCGTCAGCTGACGGCCGTTGGCGAGCCGCAGCAGGTGGCGGCCGGTGAGGTCGTGGGAGATCTCCCGGATGCTGCGGATGGGGTTCTCCAGCCGGAAGTCGCGCATGATCTCCCCGGCCTCCACCATGCGCAGCAGGAGGTCCACGGAGCCGATCTTCAGCAGCATCGTGGCCTCGGACATGCTGGAGTCACCGGCGATCACGTGGAGCCTGCGGTAGTGCTCGGCGTCGGCGTGCGGCTCGTCCCGTGTGTTGATGATGGGCCGCGAGCGCGTGGTGGCGGAGGAGAGGCCCTCCCACAGGTGGTCCGCCCGCTGCGAGAAGGCGTAGATGGAGCCGGTCTGGGTGGACAGCACCTTGCCCGCACCGACGAGGAGCTGGCGCGTCACGAGGAAGGGGATGAGGATGTCCGCGAGACGCGAGAACTCGAGCTTGCGCGGGATGAGGTAGTTCTCGTGGCTGCCGTAGGAGTTCCCGGCCGAATCGGTGTTGTTCTTGAACAGGTAGATCTTGCCGTCGTAGCCCTCGTGGGCCAGTTTGCGCTGCGCCTCGGACACGAGGTCCTCGAGGATCAGCTCTCCTGCGCGGTCGTGGACGATCAGCTGCGCGAGGTCGTCGCACTCCGCCGTCGCGTACTCGGGGTGCGAGCCCACGTCGAGGTAGAGCCGTGCACCGTTGGTGAGGAACACGTTGGAGGACCTGCCCCAGCTCACCACCTTGCGGAACAGGTACCGCGCCACCTCCTCCGGGGAGAGCGGGCGTGAGCCCGGCCCGGAGTAGGAGATGCCGAATTCCGTCTCGACGCCGAAGATCCGCCGGTCCATCAGGTTCCCGATCCGGAGGTGAGCACCAGGTGCAGTTCAGGGGCGTCCACCCTGCGGAACGCGCGGCGGCTTCCCCGGGAGGTTCCCGGATGTCGTTCGAGGAACGCCACCTCGAGCAGCGCAGGGTCGAGGGCGGTGCCGGGAGGACGCGGGCCGTCGGCGTCGACGCCACGGCCGGTGTGCAGGGCGCGTGCGGCGGCACGGACCGCGCCGGGGAGGTCCAGATCGGCGGACCACTCCGACCGCAGGGCCGCCACGACGACGTCGGCCGCACCGCCCATGACCACGAAACCGCGCTCGTCGGCGATGGAACCGTCGAACGTCAGGCGGTAGAGGTGGTCCGCGTCCTGCGTGTGGCCCACCTCCGCGACCACGAGTTCCACCTCGAACGGCTTGCTCTCGGCCGTGAACACACCGCCGAGGCTCTGCGCGTAGACGCTGGCGAGCCCACGGGCGGTCACGTCCTCGCGGGCGTAGGAGTACCCACGGACGTCGGCGTAGCGCACACCGGCCTGCCGGAGGCTATCGAACTCGTTGTACTTGCCCACCGCCGCGAACGCGATGCGGTCGTAGATCTCCCCGAGCTTGTGCAGGGACGGCGAGGGGTTCTGTGCCACGAGGGCGATGCCGTCGGAGCAGCTCATCACCACCACGGAGCGGCCGCGGGCGATCCCCTTGCGGGCGAAGTCCGCGCGGTCCTTCATGAGCTGCTCGGGGGACACGTAGAACTGGGAGGTCATGGCTCAGGCCTCCCGTCCGGCCGAGGAGCGGGTCCCGACGATCGTCCTCGCCACGGCTTCGAGCTCCCGGTCGGGGATCCGCCGCGCACCGGCGGAGTCCACCACGAACACCACCGGCCACAGATTCCGCACGGTGTCCGGTCCGCCCGTGGCGGAGTCGTCGTCGGCGGCGTCGTACAGCGCCTCGACGGCCACGCGGACGGCCGTGCGCTCGTCCAGGCGCGGGTTCCACAGCTTCTTGAGCGCCCCGCGCGCGAAGACGGAGCCGGAGCCCACCGAGTGGTGCTCGTACTCCTCGTACCTGCCGCCCGTGGCGTCGAAGGAGAACAGCCGGCCCACGTGCCGGGCCGTGTCGAATCCTGCGAAGAGGGGGACGACCGCGAGACCCTGCAGGGCCAGGGGGAGATTCTGCCGCACCATGGCGGCGAGGCGGTTGGCCTTGCCGTCGAGGCTCATCATGGTGGCCTCGATCTTCTCGTAGTGCTCCAGCTCCACCTGGAACAGTCGTGTGAGGTCCAGGCCGATCCCCGCAGACCCCGCGATCCCGAGCACCGAGGAGCGGTCCGCCGCGAACACCTTCTCGATGTGCCGGCTCGCGATCACGTTGCCCATGGTCGCGCGGCGGTCCCCGGCCATCAGCACGCCCCCGGGATAGGTGAGGGACACGATGGTGGTGGCGTGCGGGGCGAGGGAGGACGCGTCGACCGGACCCCCGGGACCGGGTGTGCGGCCGGCGGGCAGCAGGCCGGGGTGGTGCTCGCCCAGGTACTCGCTGAAGGAGACCGGGGCGGTGCGAGGGACAGCGGCGTCGTCCCGCAGCATCCGCTACTGGCCGCCCTTCTGCACGAATCCGCGCACGAACTCCTCCGCGTTGGACTCGAGGACGCCGTCGATCTCGTCGAGGAGATCAACCACGCCCTGTGTCTGGGCGGTGTCCTGGGTCGCGGGGACGGCCGGTGCGGGCTCGGGCACCTCCTGCTCGGTGTCCGCCGAGGTCCCGCTCCTGGTGATACGATCCTGCGCTGCCATGGTGGTCACCTTCCCGTGCTCGTGCTGCCGTCGATGCTCAGGCTCCTATGGTGCCACGCGGACGGGAGGGCCCGCTGAACAACCGGGTGAGGAAGTCCTCGGCATCCACCGCCGCGTCGAACAGCTCCTCCGTGAGAGCGGCCGTGCCCCTGAGCGGCTCACGCGTCTGGACGCGCTGCAGGCGCCGCTCCCCCGGCAGGTCGAAGATGAGGGAGTCCCAGCTGGCACCGACCACCTGCGCCGGGTACTGCGAGATGCACCGGCCCCGGAAGTAGGCCCGGGTGTCCCGCGGGGGCTCCACGGCGGCCCGGGCGACGTCGTCCGCGTCCACGAGCAGGTCCACCTCGCCCCGGCGCGCCAGGCGCTGGTAGATGCTCCTGTCCGGTCGCAGGTCCGCGTACTGCAGGTCCACGAGCGCGAGCCGCGGGTCGGCCCACCCGAGACCGTCGCGGGCCCGGTAGGCCTCGAGCACCTTCAGCTTGGCCACCCAGTCCACCTGTCGTGCGGCCTCCAGGGGATCGCGGCGGAGGGTGAGGAGCAGGCGCTGCCAGCGGTCGACGACGTCGCGGGTCTGGGCGTCCGCGTCGTCCGGGAGGGCGGCCGCCGCGGCCTCGCAGTACAGCTCCTGCAGGTCCAGGCCGGTGAGCTCCCGGCCGTCCTTCAACCGCACGGTGGCACGCAGGGTGGGGTCGTGGCTGATGACCTGCAGTGCTGCCACAGGATCCTCGAGGACCGGCACCGGGGCGAGCCCGTGCTCGATCAGGGACAGGACCAGCGAGGTGGTGCCCATCTTGAGGTAGGTGGAGACCTCGTTGAGGTTCGCGTCCCCGATGATCACGTGCAGGCGCCGGTACTTCTCGGCGACGGCGTGCGGCTCGTCCCGGGTGTTGATGATGGGTCTGCGCACCGTGGTCTCCAGGCCCACCTCGTTCTCGAAGAAGTCGGCGCGCTGGCTGAGCTGGAACCCCGCCTCCTGATGGTGGGCCCCGATGCCCACGCGGCCCGCCCCGCAGATGACCTGACGGGACACGAAGAAGGGCAGGAGGGCTTCGGCGATGCGCGAGAACGGGACGCTCCGCGGCACGAGGTAGTTCTCGTGCGACCCGTAGGAGACGCTCTTGTTGTCGGTGTTGTTCTTGTACAGGATGACGGGCGAGAACCCGGGGGTGGCACCGATGCGTTCCATGGCCACCCCGGCGACGTGGTCGCCGGCCCGGTCCCAGAGCACGGCGTCGAGCGGGTTGGTGACCTCCGGGGAGGAGTACTCGGGGTGGGCGTGGTCCACGTACAGCCGCGCACCGTTGTCCAGGACGAGGTTCATCAGCACCGCCGCCTCCGGGGAGCCGCCCCGTTCGAGGGCGATCTGCTCGGCCGTGAGCTCGTCCGGAGCGTCCGGCTCGTCGGTGAGCTGACTGGGATGCGCCTCGGAGCGGTTCTGCACGAATCCCCGGGCGTCACTGAGCGGGGACTCGTCCGTGTAGTCCCAGCGGGTGCCGGCCAGGTTGCCGAGGCCTTCCCGCAGGGTGGCCGCGTAGGCATTGACCACCTGCGAGGAGAGCAGCACGGGATTCGCCGCGGGGAGGGCGGGCGCCATGACGCCGTACTCCGTCTCGGTCCCCATCACCCGGTGCACCGAGATCCCCTCGCCCACCGCGGGGAGGGACACGCCTTCCGCCGGTGTGGTGCGGCGACCACCGGTGGGCATCACAGGTACTGTCCGGTGTTCGCCGCGGTCTCGATGGACTTGCCCGGCTCCTGACCGGCCTTGCCCTGCACGATGGTCCGGATGTACGTGATGCGCTCCCCCTTCTTGCCGGAGATACGGGCCCAGTCGTCCGGGTTGGTGGTGTTGGGCATGTCCTCGTGCTCACGGAACTCGTCCACCACGGCGCGCAGGAAGTGCTCGAGGCGGAGCCCTCTGCTACCCCCGAGCAGCAGCTCCTTGATCGCGTACTTCTTGGCCCGGTCCACCACGTTCTGGATCACCGCGCCGGAGCTGAAGTCCTTGAAGTACAGCATCTCGGTGTCGCCGTTGGCGTAGGTCACCTCGAGGTACTCGTTGGACCTCTCCGTGGAGTACATCCGCTCCACGGTGCGTCGGATCATCTCCGCGACGGTGGCAGCGGCGTCGCCCCCGTTCTCCGCGAGGTCGTCCGCGTGGATCGGGAGGTCCGGGGTCACGTACTTCGCGAAGATCTCCGCCGCACCCTCGGCGTCCGGCCGCTGGATCTTGATCTTCACGTCCAGGCGGCCGGGCCGGAGGATCGCCGGGTCGATCATGTCCTCGCGGTTGGAGGCACCGATCACGATCACGTTCTCGAGCTTCTCCACGCCGTCGATCTCGCTGAGCAGCTGCGGCACGATGGTGGTCTCGACGTCGGAGGAGACGCCGGTGCCGCGCGTGCGGAACAGCGACTCCATCTCGTCGAAGAACACGACCACGGGGCTGCCGTCCGAGGCCTTCTCCCGTGCACGGGCGAAGATCAGCCGGATGTGGCGCTCGGTCTCCCCCACGTACTTGTCCAGCAGCTCGGGGCCCTTGATGTTCAGGAAGTAGCTGCGGATCTGCTCCAGGCCGGCGCGTTCCGCGGCACGTGCGGCGAGGGAGTTCGCCACCGCCTTCGCGATGAGCGTCTTGCCGCACCCGGGAGGGCCGTAGAGGAGGATCCCCTTGGGTGGTTTGAGCCCGTGCTCCCGGTAGAGGTCGGGGTGCAGGAACGGCAGTTCGACGGCGTCGCGGATCTGCTCGATCTGCGGGCCCAGCCCTCCGATGTCGCCGTAGGTGATGTCCGGGACCTCCTCGAGCACCAGGTTCTCCACCTCGCTCCGTGCCACCTTCTCGAGCCCGTAGCCCGACTTCGGGTCCACCGCCAGGGCGTCACCCACCCGGATGCTCTCCGCCCGCAGCGGACCGCTGAGCCTGATCACCCGCTCCTCGTCGGTCCGTCCCACCACCAGGGCGCGGTCCTCGCCGATCAGGTCCTTGACGGTGACGATCTCACCGGCCCGCTCGAAGCCGAGGGCCGCCACGACGGTGAGCGACTCGTTGAGGAGCACCTCCTGCCCGGGTGCGAGGTTCCGCACACCGATGAGCGGGCTGACGGTCACACGCAGTTTCCGACCGGACTGCAGGATGTCCGCGGTGTCCTGCACGGTGGCCTCGGTGGTGACACCGGCCTGCACCCCCTGCTTCGGGTTCACCTGCAGCACCGTGGCGAAGCTGAACGGGGTGGCCCCCTCCTTCTCGAGCGCCGCCTTCAGCCGCACGATCTCCGAGCGCGCCGCTTCGAGGGCCGCGACGAGCTTCCCGTTGTTGGCACTCGCCGTCGCCAGTTGCCGGTCGATCGAGCGCACCCTGTCCTTCAGGACGTTCAGCTGCCGCTGGGTCGCCGCGGTGTCGGTGGTCGGGACGGCCCCGCCCCGCGCATCGGCGGCGGGGGCCTTGTCCTCGGGGTCTGGCATGGTCGTGGGCCACCTTCGATTCGACAGTCAGCTGTCTCCCGACCCTAGCGCAGACGGTCGGCGTGACGTACTCGGATCCACGGGGTGAACGGCGCCCTGCCCGCCGGCCGGGACCTCACTCGATCGAGCCGCCCTCGGCCAGCGCATCACGCCGGGCCTGGGCCTCCTCGGGCGGCAGGGAGCCGCGCTGGATGGTGGACGCCGCGTCCCGGGCCACCCTGCGGAGCCGCTTGTCCGAGACCTCCCGCTCCCCGACCGCCTGCGGGGTCCAGGCGTCCAGGTCCTCCTGGCTGAAGCCGGTCTTGGACGGCCTGCGCTTGGGCGTGAACCCGACGGCCCCGTCGGCGAGGCGGCGGGTGGTGAGCAGGAACCCGGTGTGCGCCACCATCCGATGGTCCGGGCGCACGGCGAGGCCCTCCAGGTGCCACCCGCGCACCATCGACTCCCACCCCTCCGGCTCGGTGAACCGCCCGTCGGCGCGGATGGCCTCGGCGGTGCGCGAGAGCTGGGTGACGGTGGCCACGTAGCTGATCCACACACCTCCGGCCGCCAGGACGGTCGCGACGGCGTCCAGGCACTCCCAGGGCGCGAGCATGTCGAGGACCACGCGGTCCACGGACCCCGGTTCCTCGTGCTGCACCACCTGGTCCTGGAAGTCGCCGAGCGTGATCCGCCAGGCGGGGTGCGGGCCACCGAAGATCGTCTCGACGTTGCCGCGGGCGATGTCCGCGAACTCCTCGCGGCGCTCGAAGGAGTGCAGCGACCCGGCGTCGCCCACCGCCCGCAGGAGCGAGATGGACAGGGCACCCGAGCCCACGCCCGCCTCCACCACGCGCGCACCCGGGTAGATGTCCGCCATCGTCACGATCTGCCCGGCGTCCTTCGGGTACACCACGGCAGCGCCGCGGGGCATGGAGAGCACGAAGTCGGAGAGCAGCGGCCGCAGCGCCTGGTACAGCTGCCCGCTGGTGTTGGTGTGGATGGACCCCTCGTCCGCACCGATGAGGGCGTCGTGCTGCAGATACCCCTTGTGGGTGTGGAACGCGCCACCCGGTGTGAGGGTGATGGTGCTCATCCGCGCCTTCTCGTCGGTGAGCTGCACGCGTTCCCCGGCACGGAAGGGTCCGCGCCGGGCCCCGGCTCCGTGCGGGCCCACGGGGGTGTCGGGGCCGGCACCGGTCCTCACCACCGGTGGGAACACCCT